>JAKAJC010000007.1 GCA_021814005.1 Microcaldota archaeon | reverse complement strand
TATTATGAGGAACGGAGTGGCCTGCGAACTCCAGTATGCTGCCGAGGTGGAAGAGCGGATGTCGGCTGCCGGGCCGGGAGAGTTTGCCAAAAGGACTGCGGCCATGAGCGAGATGATGAGAACTACGGCGATAATCACCAGATACTCGACCACGCCCTGCCCCCGCGCGTGCTGAGTGGAAAATTGGCCTTGCTCGGCTGCCCGATAATGTGCAGACATACCCCTGCGTTAGATGAGGTGGTTTTTATTCCTTAGCTTGGCATTGATAGCGTATGATTCTTAGTGGCAAGCAGATACGCTTGGGCCGGCATATCACGCAGCACAAGCTCGACGAGCAGTTTCAGCCAGCGGGAGTGGATTTGAGCGTGCAGAGCGTGTGGGCGTTTGACGAGGCTGGCCACATCGATTTGGACAATCGGAAAAGAAAAATACCAGGCAGCCGGCCGCTTGCGTTCGCACCCGACGGCACCATCCATCTCGGCCCCGGCGCATACAAAATCGTATTCAACGAAACGGTTTCCATTCCGGCCGACTGCGCCGCCATGGCCCGCAGCCGCTCCAGCATTTTGCGCATGGGCGCGTCGGTGCAGACAGCCCTGTGGGACCCCGGCTACACCGGCCGCTCCGAAGCTCTTTTGGTGGTGTCGAATTCCCACGGCCTGACGCTGCATGCGGACGCGCGCGTGGCGCAGCTGGTTTTCATACGGCTTGAGAAGGCCGACGGCGGGGTTTACGGGGGCCGTTATCAGGGCGAGAACATGAAAGACTAATACTCTGTTATAATAGTTGGAAAAACATAAGAATTTAAAGCCCAACGACGATATATAAACAGGAGATTTTCATGGCTCGAGGATACACCATATTCATCGTCCTTGCGCTCACGCTGGCGGCCGGATTGGCCGCCCTTACTTCGGGCCTTGACACTCAGGTTCTTTCAAACGAAGTCCGCTCGTCCAACAGCGCCGCGGGCTCGAATTTCGAGCTTCATCTTGTCCCGTTCTGCGCAAACGAGAGCATTCAGGTGAAGGTCACCCATCTCGACCAGCCGGCGGGCGGCAAAATTGTCGCGCTCTATTCTTATGATGGCGGGCGGCATCTTGTCAGCACCGTGAAGACCACGGCAGATGGCTGGGCAGTTTTTGCGCGCCGGCCTCCCGGCCGCTACGATATGGTGGCAACGAACAATGCCAGCAATCTGGTGATTGTCACAAAAGGACTTGTTGAGGCGGTCGATTACACAAACGACAGTTTTGGCCAGATATTTTTCAAAATTCCGCCCTGCATTTCGCCGCCAAGCGGCGCAGGATGGGACAGCGGGGCCGCCCCCGCCGCCGCGGCTGAGCCGATTCTTGTGCAAAATTATGGCTCCGGCATAAGCCGCGCGTTTTACGCCATAGAGCTGCCTGACGGCCAACAGGCCACGCGCGTGCGCCTGCGCATCACAAGACCGGCCAACGACACGAACCTTATCTTGAGTGAATCGCTGCCTCCGGCGCTGGTGACGTCGCAGGCCCTGGTCGGCTTTGAATGGGAATACCCGGAGTTTGTCAACTCATCGGCGCCGATTTTGCTGCAGTGGAACATGCCCCCCTCGCAGAGTGGCGGAGAATACGAACGCGTTTATGTCGTGCTGCGCCCGCTCGCGGCCGAGCAGGCGGGCAACTGGACCGCGCCGGGGCTGGCAAGGGTGGATGGAAGAAATGAAACAAACAAAACAGCGCCTGCCAACGCCTCAAATGCAAATGCCTCCGGCCCGGCAGGAGCCTCTGCTTCCGCGCTGCGCCTGGATTTCGGCGGATGGTTCGGCATAGGACTGCTTGCGCCGCTCTTTGTCATAGGCGCGGCAGCGTTCCTTTTCAGGCGCATGAAAAAGAAGGATGAATAGACTGCTTACCCGCAAGCAACGTTGAGCGGCAGCGAGCCGGGCTGCAGTTTGTCTTTGAGAGGGTCGTCATCATAGATTATTTGGACTGAGTAGGAGAAAGACCGCGCAGACACAATAGAGCAATTCGGCATGCTGGCACCGCCTATGATGAACACTGTCCGGCTCTCGCCGGGGTTGAACTCTGTGCGCGTGGTGTTGGCAAACCATATGCCGGAGCCGAATGTGAGATTGACTGTCTTGAGCGTGAGAGGGCGGGGCGCATGGTTGACCAGCACCAGCGTGATGTTGCCCGTGCCGAGCTGCTGCGTGTCGCGGATGCCGAAAGGCTGGGCCCCGGACCAGTAGGAAGCCTGCTCGTTGCCGCGCATTTCGCCGCCAGCGCCCGGGTAGAGGCTCAAAAGCGAAACGACCACGGCGGAGATTATCAAAATCATTGCCAGTATGACGAGGTATTCGACACTGCCTTGCGCGCGTTGGTTGGACATGCTCATCGCCTACCCTAGTCCGAACAGGACACGTATAATGGTTTTGCCCCGCTCTGGCTGAGGCTTGACACCTGATCGGTGCTGTATGTGATGTTTACCGCGTAGCTGATGCTCTGGTACCCGGTGCATGACTCGGTTGTCAGATTGAGCGTGGCAGCCCCGCCGGGCGGCAGGCTTATCGGCAGACCGGAGATTGGATATGTTGCTGCGGCGCTAAGACTCATGGCTGTGATGCTGACGGCCACTGGGGCCTTGTTTTCCACCCTCAGGGAGAGAGAGCTGTTGACCTGTTTGAAATCTATGATGGCAATCGGGGAGGCGGAAGACGCCCAGTAGCGCACCGAATCTCCGGCTTGAGCATTGTATGAAAAAGACGGAAAGCCCCCCACCAGGCCCAGAATGACGAGGGCCAGCACCAGCACGACCGCGATTATGACCAGATACTCTGTCGATGCTTGGGCGTAATGGCCATGCGACAATCGCATAGGAGGCATGAAAAAAACCCAAAAAGGATTTACTGGATGTTGCAGGCTCCTATCAGCGGCTTGTTGCCGTTGAAGGTGTTGGCGAGGTAGGAGCTGTTGTAGTAGATTACGACGTTGTACTGGAAGAAGTCGTAATCAACGGCTGAGCAGTTCCTAAAGCCGGAGATGGTGACGGTCTTCTCGGCTCCCGCGTTGAACGAGATTCCGGAAGGATAATTGGCCGTGACGTTGCCGATGCTGATGTTGGTGATGGTCAGCAGGTCTGTGGCGACATTCTTCAGAGTGATTGACATGTTGGAGCCGTACTGGTTGTAGGAGAGTATTGAGAAGGGAGTCTGAGAACTCCAGTACTGCTTTGTTTCGCTCATGCGGGCGTCGCCGCCAAATGATGGGAAGGCGCCCAAGAGGGCGATGGCCACCAGCGCAACGATAAGCACGACTGCCAGGATAATCAGGTATTCGGAAGCTCCTTGACCCGAGAGATATTTGCGCACAGCACCACCCCGTATTTAGATTGATAAAAAATTAAAAAAGAAAAAAGAAAAGGTTTAGACCTTACGAGCACTTGCCCAGAATCGTCTTGGCACCGTACTGCTTCTGATTGGTGACCGGGTTGTCGCCGGTTCCATCATAGCTGAAGTTGATGTTGTATTCGTACGCTGTGCCTGACGCGCATGTGCCGTTTGTAGTCCAGCCGACTGAGATTGTCGCAGTCTGGCCGCCTGCAATGTAGGTAGCTGTTGTGTAGCTGCCGGCGAATCCACCACCCGCAACTGAGACGTTGGTGAGTTTGAGCTGAGCCGAGTCAACGTTGCCGATGACCAGCGTCAGGTTGCCGCCTGCAGGCTGTGTGTGCTGCTGGACCTGGAAAGGCCGGGCGCTGCGCCAGTAGGAGTCCGACTCGGATTTCTTGGCATCATACGAGAGGCCAGGGAAGAAACCCAAGAGGGCGATCGCCACCATGGCGACAATTAACACGACGGCCAGAAGCACGAGATATTCAGTCGCGCCTTGACCTTTTGGGCTTGCAAATGTCATAGTGGAATCCCTCCAACGTTACTTCTTCTTCGTCGGGGTATAAAGAGGGATAAAATATAAAGCTTTCGTGGACTTCCGAGAAGAACGACGTAGAGTTGAAACCGGCGCGGGCTTATTTTACGGGGTGAAAAAGAATGTTCTTCGGCGTTAGAGGGGATTGGGGAGCTTAGCGGCTTCGGCCCAATGCGCTGAATCTTGGCCTGAATCAGCCGGACCTTGCCGCATTTTTGGCACTCGATTTTTATTGTGCGGGTGATTTTGAGTTTTTTGTTCTGGCAGAAATTGCAGTAGGCGCGCGCAAGAGCGGCCAAGAGCTCGTCCTCCGTTTTTTTGGTTTTGGACATGACGGATGCGAGGACGAACAAATAGATTTTTCTGGCTCGCGCTAGGCGGGTTCGAAAACAACAAAAACAAATTCCAAAAAAGCTGCGGGCAAAAATTGCAGCGCTCGCGCTAAGGAGTTTGAAAATAAAAAAATTTCGTAGGCAGCCAGACTTAAGACTAGATGTGGTACCGAACCGCAAGGAGGGGAACACTCGAACTATCTTCGTCCCCTCCTTTCAGTTTGAGGGTCTTCCTGATTTTCTCCCCTATGAATTGTCCTTGCGAATGCTAAAGAGCTGGGGAAGAACAAATGAAGGCATCTGAGCCCTAAGGATTTGATTCCACAGAAATCATAGGCTCTATTTGGTAGAAATCAACATGCGAGCCGTTGTTGTCAAGCTTCAGATGACCAACTTTGGTGAAAGGTAACCCGCTATTCTTGCTCAAAGCGCGGCATACAGAATCGCTGGCGCGTTTGTACTTCTCCTCTGGAAGCTTTCTGCTCCCGGCAATATGACTCACGTTCATGATCGTTTTCTGACTGGTTTTTTCGAGCATGAAAGTGAAGATGTTTCGCACAAGAGCGGATTTGGCACTGACACCAGATGCGATAACATTGCTGATTGGATGTTTTACAAAACTGAGAGACCCGGTGTGGCTCATGAAATGACCTCTCGATTGTTTCTTGTTATTAATTATAGGTGGATATGATTAAATAGGTTTTGTTCTCGTCGAACCCTGCTTCCGCTAGAGGTTCAAAAATACAAAACAAAATCCCGAGCTTTCGCTAGGCAGTTTGAAAATAAAAAATTTCGTAGGCAGCCAGACTTAAGACTAGATGTGGTAATAGGGTTTAGTGGCGGCGGGCTGAACACCTCGCTTGCGCTTAGTGCGTACACCCCCGCTCTATCAAACGGATCTGCTATCCGCCCCTTAACCACCTCGTTTTGAGACCTGCTTCGACCTTAGATGCATTCAGGTCTTATCAGATAGCGCGTAGCTGCCCGGCAATGCTTGACACAACCGGTAGACCAGAGGCGCCGGACCCAAGTTCCTCGCGTACTCATGGGTTCTTCCTCTCAGGTGGCAACACTCCCAGTAGATACTACCGAACTGTCTCGCGACGTTCTGAACCCAGCTCATGTAGGTCTTTAATGGATGAACAACCCAACCTTTGGTGGCTTATGCACCACCAGGATGACCTAAGCCGACAGCGATGTACCAAACCGCGGGGTCGATGTGTATTTGAGTGAACAAATTCCACAATAACGTCACAATCCATTCGTTTCCTTGTAGTATCCCAACACCTATTATCTATACATCGACAGATAGTAAGAGGTTGGAAATGTGTTTTATTTTGGCGCGGGTTGCTTGCTTAAGGCTTCCCGCTATTAATTTTTCCAGTTGGGAATTTACAATTGAAGGAAACAGATTGCGACGCATGCGAAAAACGGAACTTGTCCATCTCTCGCCCGCGACGAGCCTGTTACCCCCGGGGTAGCTTGTCTGACAGCTTGAATCCTCATCAACGGGATATCAAGGTTCGCTAAGCCTGACTTTCGTCTCGGCGTTCCACGCTTTTAAGAACACCGTCAGCCCGACATTTGTCTTTGACCCTTACCAGCGCATTTCTGACGCGCCTAAGTCGAGCATTGGGCACCCTTGTTTCCTTATCGAGGGTGTACCGCCCCAGCCAAACTATCCACCTGACGCTGTCCGTTTCCGTAAGTAATACAAGACCGCTAAAATGGTGTTACACTTGCGCCTATCCGGCCCCCGAAAAGACCGGCATAACGGCTCCCATTTACGCTGCGTTAGCAGCCCTATATCACAACATCAGGCTATAGTAAAGCTCCACGGGGTCTTCGTTTCCCACTGGGAGTCCTCAGCATATTCACTGAGTAGTAAGTTCACCGGGTTCCAGCAAGGGACAGCGGGAGGCTCGTTACGCCCTTCATGCAAGCCACCAATTAAGCGGCGAGGTATTACGCTACCTTAAGAGGGTCAGAGTTACCCCCGCTCTTTGCTGGCGCTTAGGCCCGTTGAAACAGGCGTTCACGTACCAGTAGTGAGCAGGCGTCACCCGCTATACAGACCGTTTCCGGTTAGCAGCGAGTTGTGTTTTTGATAAACAGTCGACCTCCCCTTGTTACTGCGGCCTGCCTATGCTCAACACAAAGGCAGGCACCGCTTCTCCCTAGGTTACGCGGCTAGTTTGCCGAGTTCCCTTTGCTGAATTGTCCCGACACGCCTTGGCTTGTTCAGCCAGCAGCACCTGTAGTAGTTCTAGGTACGGTGAATCAGAATCGCATCTACGCTCTTTTCATGGAGTCCGGGAATCAGGAAGACCGTGAGGCCTACCTCCGATTGAACCTCTTCTCCTCCTAATGAGTCTCCAAGGCTCTGTCGAAGTTAAATGGGGTCTCCCCCACCTTCCCTATCCCAAACCGTCAAGAGTAGATGTTAGCGTTGCCGCGTCTATCTGATTCGGACCGGAATTTTAACCGGTTTCCCTTTTGCGCACTGGGAATTACCCGTGCACTTAGGACCGCCTTACTCTGGGCTGACAAACGTGGCCCAGAAAACCGTGTGCTATGCGGCGCCCAGGATTTTCACCTGGATTAGCTGTTACTAGTACCAGGATATTCGTGACTGACCGGTCCACCGGAGATTACTCCCCGGCTTCGACCCCATCAGCCCGCCCCCCTACACGACATCGACCCGTTAAGGTTGATGCGCTGAGGTCTCGGTATCAGGCTTAGCCCCGATCATCTTAAGAATCTGCGATCTAGACTGGTCCGCTATAACGCGTTGTTTAAAGGATGGCTGCTTCTAAGCCTACCTTCCAGCTGTATAGGACCGCAAACGCTTTTGCAATTCACACTTAGCCTGAATTTAGGGACCTTAACCCCAGTTCCGGTTGTTCCCGCAACGGCCTACTAGCTTACCCAGTAGAGCCCGACTCCCGCCTTCGTAGGTAATGGTAGATTCGGGGTTTGACAATCAGGTGAGCCCTTTCGAGCCCGCGCCCAATGATCAGTGCCCTACCCCACCATTTGCCTCCAGCGAGGCTGCCCTGAGGGGCATTTCGGGGGGAACCCGCTATTGCCGAGTTCGATTGGACTATCACCCCTATGCGTAGATCACCCGAGCAGAATATACTAGCACCGGTAGCGGACCTCCACCCGCCGTCAGGCGGGCTTCGTCCTGTCCACGCATAGATCACATCGGCTTCAGGTCTGCTGAGAGTGACTGATCGCCCTATTCAGACGACGCGCCTTTCTTACGATGCGCGCACTCGCTTTCGCTTCGGCTTTCGCCTTGCCACGCAGCAGCAACTCCCTGGCTCTTGCTTCGAGAAGAACGATACGACACTGTTACATCTCCATCGCAAACGGCTTTGCAGACGTCCACTTTTGGAGACTACATTCCTTCCGCGCCGTATCAACCTGTATTCATTCAGTTTGAGGATCTTTTCATCCCCCTTCCGGGGAACTTTTCAGCATTCTCTCGCGATACTCATTCGCTGTCGGTCTCTGGTTATATTTAGCATTGGAGGTTGATGCCCCCATATTCATGCCCCAAACCCGAGGGGCACTACTCGCTTGGTTTCCCACCGCGACCGGTTCGCACACGAGGCTATCACTCTCTATGGCGCGCCGTTCCAGGCGCTTGTGCTCTCGATCATGGTTCGTCCACCCCACATCTCCGCCCTGTTGCCAAGGTCGGATTCGGTGCGTGCTCTTCGGCGTTCAGTCACCCTTACTAGCCGAATCCCAATTGGTTTCTTTTCCTGCCGTTACTAGAATGTTTTAATTCTCGGCGTTTTCGTCCATTGCAGGACACAGCACGACACTGGGATCGCAGGCAGCCTGCGCCTCCCCCAGTACTTTCGCGGCTTGCCGCGGTGCTTCGCTCTACCAGAGCCTAGCCATCCACTGAATGATGTTAAACAGCTTACCACATCCAGGAATCCGTCTGGCTGCCTACTCGTCATGACCATGTGGACCCCAAATACGGAAGATAGGGGCTTGATGGATGAATGCCATTTGCATCCTTCGTCGAGGCCAGGCGGCCTCGACGCACCCGTTGCACCTCTTAGCCCAGCCGTCTGGTGAACTTACAAGTTCGGTGGCCCATGCTAAAGGGTGAGTGTGTTCATCGCAACCGGACCAGGCCGGCGCTGATGTCGGCGCTTAACGTGCGGCCGAAACGGGTAGCTAGAGCTATGGTTGGAAGGGTATTTAAAGGTATCGACGGCGGAGGCTCGGGGTGAAAAAGAACGGACAAAAGGCCGTTACGGGGCTAAATTGAATTATACGACGAAGATTTTGTTGAATCGCATTTTATCGAATGTTGAATTGAATTTTATTTCAGTTTCGCCGTAATCAGAATTTCGAGTTTTTCTTTTTTCGTCAGCTTGTCGTGCGCCAGAACGCCGTTTCTAAACTGGTCGCAGAAATCGGCCTCGGCGTCGGAGCTGAAGCCCATGTATTTGCGTTTGCTGTTTGTCAGTATGACGTGCTTGTTCCATGCCTCAATCGTTTTTTGCTTTTCTTCTTCGCCCATATATAGTATATTGGGGTTAGAGAGTATAAAGCAGTCGGAAAAAACAGAATATTGAAGACAAGCAGCGAGACCCCTGCGTATGCGCGTTTTGGCGGCTGCGCTGATTTTTTTGCAGCACAAAACAACACGCGAAAAATTCCAAAAAGAAAATTACGACGATAAATGAAAGATGCTCAAAGACGGCTGTTTTTCTTTTTCGCACTTTCTTCGCCGTATCGAGGATACCTTTATATATTTGCATTGCATCGTAATACGCTACCACGTCGAGGCGACCCCACGGGTCTGCATCGCACGTCGGACAACTCGGTGCATTCATGCACTCGAGCTGGAAAATAACGAACACCCCTTAGGCCTGTTCATCTGGCTTTCTTTTGGGATTCGGATGGGAATCGGGCTCCTGTTCGATTCGACGCACGCGATCAAGTGACTAAACGAGGACATGCGTAAAGTTAAGCGTGGTCCTCTCGTCAATTCAATTCTTTGTACTTTGCAAGAACGACTCCAGTTGATCCTGCTGGAGGATACTGCTATCGGAGTACGATTAAGCCATGCAAGTCAGTTCACGACCATCGTGGACGGCGTACGGCTGAGTAACACGTAGTCAATCTGCCCTCAGGACAGGCATACCCCCGGGAAACTGGGGTTAATTCCTGATAGGCCATCTATGCTGGAATGCTTGATGGTTCAAACCGCTGGGTGAATCGGAATCCAGTCGGCCTGAGGATGAGACTGCGGCAGATTAGGTAGTTGGTGAGGTAACGGCTCACCAAGCCGATAATCTGTAGGGGCAATGGGAGTTGGAGCCCCCAGAAGGGCACTGAGACAAGGGCCCTAGTCCTACGGGATGCAGCAGGCGCGAAACCTTTGCCATGCGCGAAAGCGTGACAGGGGAACTCCGAGTGGTAGAGGGGTTTACCTCTCTATCTTTTGGCCGATCTAAGTCATCGGCAGAATAAGATCTGGGTAAGACCAGTGCCAGCCGCCATGTCGGGATGGTTCACACCACCGACACGGTACGCGGTAATACTGGCAGAGCAAGTGGTATCCACGAATATTGGGTCTAAAGAGTCCGTAGCGGGCCGATTAAGTCCACTGTGAAATCTGACGGCTTAACCGTCAGGCGGGCAGTGGATACTGACCGGCTTGGGAGCGGGGGAGGTCGGGAGTACTGGCGGGGTAACGGTAAAATGTTGTAATCCTGCCAGGACTACCAGTGGCGAAGGCGCCCGACCAAAACGCGTCCGACCGTGAGGGACGAAGGCTAGGAGAACGAATCGGATTAGATACCCGAGTAGCCCTAGCAGTAAATTATGCGGACTGTGGTGTTGCAACGACTTCGAGTCGTTGCAGTGCTGTAGCGTAGGTGTTAAGTCCGCCACCTGGGGAGTACGGCCGCAAGGTTGAAACTTAAAGGAATTGGCGGGGGAGCACCACAAGGCGTGGATGCTGCGGTTCAATTGGATACAACGCCAGGAATCTTACCAGAGGCGACGGCAGGATGAAGGTCAGTCTGAAGAACTTACCTAACGAGCCGAGAGGTGCTGCATGGCCATCGTCAGCTCGTGGTGCGAACTGTCAGGTTAAGTCCTGTAACGAGCGAGACCCCCGCGCACTGTTGCGAACTTCCCCTCCGGGGGAGGTGCACCCTGTGCGGACTGCCCGCGTTAAGTGGGAGGAAGGAGGGGGCGACGGTAGGTCAGTATGGCCTGAATCTTCTGGGCTACACGTGGCATACAATGCGTATGACAATGGGCGGCCACTCCGAAAGGAGGAGCTAATCCCCTAAACATACGCTAAGTTCGGATTGAGGGCTGAAACTCGCCCTCATGAAGCTGGAATGCCTAGTAATCGCTTGTCAACATCGAGCGGTGAATAAGTCCCCGCTCCTTGCACACACCGCCCGTCAAGTCACCCAAATCCGGTTTGTGTGAGGCGACCTCTCTTGGGGTTGTCGAACACGAATTGGGTGAGGGGGGCTAAGTCGTAACAAGGTATCCGTAGGGGAACCTGCGGATAGATCACCTCCAAAACTCTAACTATTCGCATAGATAGAGTATGGACAGATAGATAGCGATCAATGAGATCGTCTAGCAAGTGCAAAGGAGATGACTTTAGCAAAACTCACACATGTCTTCGGGTTTATTCTTGATCGCGTACGAATTTTACTATTCTTAGCGCGAGCCAGAAAAGTTCGATTTTGAAAAAAGAAAGAAATTATTCAGTCTGCGCGGCGCTCCTTTTTCATCTGCTTGAGGCCCTCGTCAACGCCGGCCATGCGCATTCCGGTGCGCTTCTCGGCCGCCCGGCAGTCGAGCGCAACATTCGGCCTGCGGGCCGGGAAATTCATTGATGCCGACGTGTTCTGAGACACAAGGCCGGTGTCGAGGCCGAAAATCTTGCCGATGCGCAAAGCCCATTCATAGCGCGAAAGATGGTCGGCGCCGGCGCAGTGGAAAATGCCGCGCGAATCGGTTTCTATGAGCGCCTGGCAGACCTGTGCGAAATTCGAAAGAAAGGTCGGCTGATTGTACCAGTCGTTAAAAACAGAGAAAGGCCGGCCGGCCGCGAATTGCTCCAATGTGCGCTTCACCATGTTTGTTTTCTGCCAGGCCGGCGTCCAGCCGTAGGGCTGGTCGATGCGCAGGATGAGATGCTCCGCACTTGCCGCGGCAGTCTGGCGCTCGCCCTCCAGTTTGCTTTTGCCATATTCATTTATGGGGTCGGCAACTGCAGTCTCGTCAAGTCTTAAGCCGGCGGGATGATTTCCGAATACAAATGAAGTTGAGATGTAGGCAAAACGCGCGCCGTGCGCGGCCGCGGCGCGGGCCAGACGCCCGCTCGCATTTGCGTTTATTTCCATGGCCTGAGCCGGATGGCGCTCGCACTCGTCCACGTTTGTCATGGCGGCGCAGTGAATGACCCAGTCGGGGCGGATTGTGTCAAAAGCCGCCTGCACGCTGCGCTCGTTTAGAATATCAAGTTTTAGAGGCGCGAATTCTTGCAGCGGATGGTCCAGATAGGCGGCGCTCAGCTCATGGCCTGCGGCCGCCAGCCTGCGGCTGAGCTCCAAGCCCACCACGCCGCTGGCCCCTGTCACCAAAATTTTCAAATGCTCACCACAGGCTCACTCGAATTTCTCGCACTTGCTCCAAGTGGGCCAAATCATGTCGCGCTTGGAAAGAAGAGGGGGCGTTTTAATCGGCCAGTCGATTTTCAGCTCGGGGTCTGCATAATGCACGCCCCGCTCGGCTGACGGCTCGTACATGTTGTCTGCCATGTAATGAAGCTCTGCCTCTTGTGAGAGCGCCAGATAGCCGTGCGCAAATCCGCGCGGGATGTAGAGCGTCTGCCCGTCCTGCGCGCGCAGATGCACGCCGGTCCATTTCCCGAATGTTGGCGAGCTTTTTCTCAAATCCACAAGCACATCATACGCCTCGCCCCAGGTGCAGGAAACGAGTTTGGCCTGCGCATGCTCGCCCGCCTGATAATGCAGGCCGCGCAGCACGCCTTTTTTCGACACCGAGCGGAATTCCATTTTCAAATCAAAGTGCACGCCGTTCTGCTCCAAAGTGGGGCCGGTGAGCACCACATTAAACGAGCCGCGCGGGTCTGGAAAAGACAGTGTCTGGATGCGCAGCGCGCCGGCCAGTGGCAGCTTCTGGATGCGGTTCACTTGATCGACCATGCAATTTTACCTCCGATAAGCAAAATCTCTATTATTTGTCGATGACTGCCGGCTCCCACCATTTTTGGTTGGCGCGGTACCATGCGACCGTTTCCTTGAGGCCGGCGTCAAGATTAACTTGCGGCTTCCAGCCGGCCGCGCGCAGTTTGGAAGTGTCAATCGCGTAGCGGAAGTCGTGGCCCTTGCGGTCCTCAACATACTTGAGTGAAGTTTCGTCGCGGCCGGTGAGGGCAAGCAGGCGCTTTGCAATGGAAATGTTGGTCTGCCCGTCCATCATGCCGACATTGAATATGCCGAGATGTTTTTTCTCCAGAAGCATCCAGATGGCTTCGCAGTTGTCGCGCACGTGAATCCAGTCGCGCACCTGCTCTCCAGTGCCGTAAATCGGGATTTGGCGCGCGCGCAAAAGATTTGTAATCGCGCGCGGAATGAACTTTTCGGGGTGCTGGTTTGGTCCGTAGTTGTTGGAGCTGCGCGTGATTGTGTTTTTCAGCCCGTAGGTATGCTCGTAGGCGCGCACCATCATTTCCGCACCGGCCTTGGAGGCGGAATAGGGCGAGTTCGGCTCCAGCTTGTCATCTTCTTTGAAATAGCCTGATTTGCGGCTGCCGTAAACCTCGTCGGTGGAGATGTGGAAAAACCGCTCGTGGCCGGAATGCAGCGCCGCCTCGAGCAGTGTCTGGGTGCCGAGCACGTCGGTTTTGGCAAATTCTCCGGCCGAGAGAATGGAGCGGTCGACATGGGTTTCGGCCGCGAAATGAACGATGATGTCCGCGTCTTTGGCGAGCCTGCGCACAAGCGCGGCATCGCATATGTCGCCTTTGACAAATTTGTAGCGCGGCTCGTTTTTGAGGTCTGCGACGTTTTCCGGTCTGCCGGCGTAAGTCAGTTTGTCGAGATTGACAATGCTCGTGCCAGCGTCTTTGGCGAGCGCGAGGTGGATGAAGTGGCTGCCGATAAATCCGCAGCCGCCGGTTACGAGAAGTTTCATGACAATCCCCTAAAGATTTCAGTCGCGCAGCCCCTTTTTCTTTCTGGCCACCTTGGAGGCGTGAAAGAGCGACTCGAACGTGCCGGCATCGCTCCAGTCGCCCTTGACTTGGGTGAAGCCGCAGGTTCCTTTTTTCACGTAATGGTTGTTGACATCGGTGATTTCCAGCTCGCCGCGCCCGGACGGCTTGAGGTTCGCGATGACTCCGAACACCGACTTGGCGTCGTAGAGATAGAGGCCGGTGACCGCAAGATTTGACTTGGGCTTTTTTGGCTTTTCCTCAATCGAGACGATTTTGTTATCCTTAACTTCCGCCACGCCAAAACGCTGCGCGTCCCCGACTTCTTTTAGAAACAGAAACGCCTCCATGTCCGACGACTCGAAATTCGCGATGTCAGGCCCGAGGTCGTGCTCGAAAATGTTGTCGCCCAAAACAACGGCGAATTTCTCGCTGCCGACAAATTCGCGCGCGAGGCCGAGCGCCTGCGCAATTCCGCCCGGCTTTTCCTGTGTGCGGAACATCAGTTTTACACCAAGCTCATGCCCGTCGCCAAGCACGGTCTTGAAATCCTCGACATGCTCGGGCCCCGTCACCACGAAGATGTCATGAATGCGGGCCGAGCGCAAAAGCTGAATCGGGTAATACACCATCGGCTGGTCATAGACCGGCAGCAGGTGCTTGTTTGTGATGCGCGTGCACGGCATGAGCCGGCTGCCCAGGCCGCCGGCCAGAATGACTCCTTTCATGGATGAGATTGGGTGTTCATACTATAAAAAACTCCCCACCAATCATGAATATATGGCGTCATCCAAGCCCGCTCCCAAGCCCGATGTTTCGGTTTTGGTGCTGGGATACAACAATTTGGGATATCTTGCAGAATGCCTCAGCTCCATTCTGGCCCAGCGCGGAGCAGAATTCGAGGTGCTCTACATTGACAATGCCTCAAGCGACGGCTCTGCTGATTTTGTCAAAACAAATTTTCCGCAGGTGCGCGTTGTTTCAAGCCCGTCAAACACAGGGTATGCGGGCGGGAATGATTTTGGGGCTGAATCAGCGCTGGGCCGATACCTGCTCATAGTCAATCCAGACACGGTTGCGCAGGCCGACTGGCTCTCGAATCTGGTGAAATTTGCAGATGAGAAGAAGGCGGCTGGATTTGATGTTGTCGCGTGCTCCAAAGTTCTGCTGGCTGACAGGCCGCAGATTGTAAATTCTGTCGGACTCTTCATGAGCGCGTGGGGCTTTTCTGGCTCGGTTGGAGACGGGGAGAGTGCAGATGCATATTCGCAAGAATTGGAACTCCTGGCCCCGACCGGCTGCTCGTTTCTAATCTCGCGCGAGGTGTTTGAGAATTTGGGCGGATTTGACAAATCATTTTTCATGTATGACGAAGACCTTGACTTGGGCTGGAGGGCGGCGAACCGCGGGATTTCGACGTGGATGGTGCCGTCCTCAATCATTTTGCACAAATACAAGCCGTTCCCAGGGCGGCCGTTCCCATATTACCAGACCGCGCGCAACCGGCTGTGGACAGTGCGAAAAAACGAGAAAGGGATTCGAAAATTCTGGCTGATGGGCGCGTGCACGCTGTTTTCACTTGCGCTGGCATTTGGGATGCTTCTCAAGCTGCGCCCGGCAGTTTCTTGGGCCATTCTGCGCGGCATTTTGCCCGGCCTGCTGACGCCGGTTCAAATTGATGAGCATGCGGGCGGGGCTGGAAGAAAAAAAGTGCTGGGATGCCGGGCGACTTGGCCGATTTTCTGGAAAAAATTGGGCAAACACTCGAAATAAACAACTGCGCTGCGCCAATTCTTTTGCGCTAATTTTTCTTCTGCTTGACAAACGAGCTGATGCGCTCTATCATGAAATCCAGTTGCGCCTGCCCAAGGCCGGGATAAACGCCAACCCAGAACGAGTTGTTCATTATCTGGTCTGCGCCCCTCAATTCGCCAACCACGCGGTGCTTTGTTCCGCGGTAGGCCGGCTGCTTGAGGATGTTGCCGGCAAACAAAAGACGCGTGGCAATGCCCGATTTTTCCAGATGTGCCGTGATTTCGTTGCGTGTGAAACCCGCGTCCTCGCGCACGGTGAGCACGAAACCGAACGGCGATGGATTTGCCTTGGGAAGCGAGCGCGGGAGAATGAAGTATGAGTCATACGCACTAAGGGCTTTGAGAAGATAGGCGTGGTTTTTGCGGCGGGCGGCCACAAATGCGTCGGCTTTTTTGAGCTGCTCGCAGCCCACCGCCGCCTGCATGTCGCTTGCCTTGAGATTGTAACCCACGTGCGAATAGGTGTATTTGTGGTCATAGCCGAACGGCAAATCGCCAAGCTGCCAGCCGAAGCGCTTGCCGCAGGTGTTGTCAGCGCCGGGAACGCACCAGCAGTCGCGGCCCCAGTCGCGCATGGATTCGGCCGCGCGTTTGATGAGGGCGCTGGATGTGAGCACTGCCCCGCCCTCACCAGTCGTAATATGATGGGCGGGGTAGAATGAGAGTGTCGCGACATCGCCGTAAGTGCCGACCAGTTTCCCGTCCCAGGTCGCGCCCAGCGCATCGCAGCAGTCCTCCACTAAAAACAGCTCGTGCTTTTTGCAGAATGAAACAAGCTTGTCCAAATCAAACGGGTTGCCGAGGCAGTGCGCCGCCATCACGGCGCGCGACTTGTCGCTGAGCGCCTCCTCCAGACGGCTCAAATCCATGTTGTAGGTGCCGACCTCAGCATCAAGAAAGACAGGAACTGCGCCGTTTTGCAGGATTGGATTGACAGTGGTGGGAAAAGAGGCGGCGCAGGTGATGACTTCGTCCCCGGCCCGAATCCGGCGGGACCCCATGAGCGGGGAGGTGAGGGCGGAGAGAGCCACCAGATTGGCAGACGAGCCGGAATTGACAAAGAGCGCATGCTTGTGATGGGTGTAGGCCGCCAGCTCTTTCTCGAAGCGGGCGCTGAAACGCCCGGCCGTGAGCCAGAAATCCAGGGAGGAGTCGACCAGCGAGACGAGCTCGTTCTCGTCAAAAACGCGGCCTGCATAGGGTATTTTGCCGCCCTGCTTATACGGTGCCGGTTTGTGCGCCTGCGCGTAGAACTGGCGGGTGAGGTCCAGAATCTGCCGGCGCAGTTGATGGGCGTCTGGTTTCGCATCGGGCATAGGATAGCATTAGGCAACCAAATCCTTAAAAGTTACAGACGGCCCAATAGCGTCATGGGAGGAGAGAAACCCAGTGACATTCCAGTGGTCATCTTGTGCGGGGGTGAGGGCACCCGCTTGCGCGAGGAGACCGAATTCAAGCCCAAGCCCATGGTCACGGTCGGAGGCAAGCCGATTATCTGGCACATAATGAAGGGCTACTCGAAATTCGGGTTCAAACGCTTCATTCTGTGCCTCGGCTACAAAGGCGAGAGCATCAAGGAGTATTTCCTCCACTCCGACCTCATGTCCAACGATTTGACGCTCCGCATGGGCAGGCGACAGGAAGACCAGATTCACCGCCTTGGGCCCGAGGACGACTGGACCATCACATTCGCCGACACCGGCCTCAAATCCCAGACCGGGGCGCGCATCAAGCGCATCCAGAAATATGTTGACACCGACCGATTCATGGTCGCGTATGGCGACGGAGTGTCGGACATCAACATCAGCACGCTGGCCGATTTCCATGCCAAGAGCGGCCGCATCGGAGTGCTCACGGGCGTGCGCCCCCCAAGCCGGTTCGGGCTGATGGATTTGGACGGCGACAAGGTCATCCGGTTCCGCGAGAAGCCCAAAATCGACGAATATGTCAATGCCGGATATTATGTTTTCAAAAAAGAGATGTTCGACTGGATAAAAGACGACGAGAGCTGCATGATTGAGCGCGAGCCGCTGGGCCGCCTCGCATCGGAGGGCCAGCTTGGAATTTACAAATACGAGGGATTCTGGCACATGATGGACACTTACAAAGATTATCTGGACCTCAACCGGATGTGGGATTCGGGGCACGTGCCCTGGAGAATATGGTAGGTGCGGCTATGGCTTCTTCAGCATTTTGGAAAGGCAAGCGCGCGCTCGTCACCGGCGCCAGCGGGCTGGTCGGCTCCTGGCTGGTCGAAGAGCTGCTGGAGCGCGGAGCCGAGCCGGTCTGCCTTGTGCGCGACCATGTGCCAGGCTCACGTTTTTTGGATGAGGGTTTTGACAAGCGCGTCCGCTGCGTGAGGGGCTCGCTGGAAGATTATTGGGTTCTGGAACGCACCATCAACGAATACGAACCGCAGGTTGTATTCCATCTGGGCGCGCAGACTCTGGTTCCGCAGGCCAACCGCTCGCCACTTCCCACTTTCGAGGCAAACATCCGCGGCACGTGGAATCTTTTGGAAGCCTGCCGCGTCCATGAGAAAGAGATTGCAAACATAGTGGTGGCATCATCAGACAAAGCTTATGGCGAGCATGAAAATCTTCCATACACCGAGGACATGGCATTGCAGGGCCGCCACCCGTACGACTGCTCCAAGAGCTGCGCCGACCTCATCGCGCAGACTTATGCCCAGACCTACGGCTTGCCGGTCACGATAAGCAGGTGCGGCAATTTCTTCGGCGGCGGAGACCTCAATTTCAACCGCATAGTGCCGGGCACCATCAAACTTCTGCGCAACAACGAGAGGCCAATTGTGCGCTCGGACGGCAAAATGATTCGCGATTATATTTATGTCAAGGACGCGGTGTCGGCTTATCTCACACTGGCCGAAAAATACAATCCAAAAATGAAGGGAGAGGCGTTCAATTTCTCAAACGAAACGCAGAAGAACGTGCTCGAACTGGTGGAGCTCATCGCCAAGCTCATGGGCAAGACAAAAATCACGCCAATTATCGAAAACAAGCCGGTGCATGAAATCCGCGCCCAGCACCTCTCGGCCAAAAAGGCGCGCGAGATTCTTGGGTGGAAGGCCCAGTACGGGCTGGAAGAGGGCTTGAAGGAAACGATTAAGTGGTATTCCCGTTATTTCGACAGGTACGAAAAGGCCTGAGCGCAAAAAATACTGAAATACGGCTGAGTGATGCATATGAACAAACTGGAATGCAGTCTGGTCCAACTTTTGAAGCAGATGAAAAAAGACTATTCGGTTGTCATGCTCAAGGCTGAATTCGAGACCGAAGCCTCGCGCATGAACGAGCTGATGCGGCTCAAGGAGATTGCGCAGGAGAGCGACGTCGGCCTTGTCATCAAAATCGGCGGGCCCGAGGCGCTGAGCAACCTCTACGAGGCAATGCATCTGGGCGTGAGCGGAATCGTGGCGCCGATGGTGGAGACTCCGTATGCCGCCCGCAAGTTCCTTCAGGCGCTCGACAAGCACATCACGCCCGAAGAGAAGGAAAGCATCGAGTTCGGCATCAACGTAGAGACAAAGACCGCGCACCAGAACCTTGATGCGATTTACGCCGAGAAGGGCATCAACAAGCTCAAGAACATCGTGCTGGGCAGGGTGGACATGAGCGGCTCGCTGGACCTCGGCCGCGACAAAATCAACGGCGAGGAGATGTACGCTGTCTGCGAAGACATATTCACCAAATCAAAAGCAAAGGGGTTCCGCTGCTGCATGGGCGGCGGCATCTCCACAGATTCAATCGACTTCATCCAGCGCCTCGCCAAGAAAGGCATTCTTGACAGGTACGAAACGCGCAAGGTTGTGTTCGAGAATCCGAAGAGCGACCGATTGGAGCTCCATGACGGAATTCTCAAAGCAGTCGAATTCGAGCTTTTGTGGCTGCAGCTCAAGAAGGAGTATTACGGCCGCATCTTCAAAGAGGACGACGTGCGCATCGAGATGCTGCAGAAGCGCCTCAGAAACGAGGTCACCAATATCGACAAATTGTGCGGGTAATGACAATGAAAAAACGAAAAGTCCTACTGACCGGCGGAAGCCGGGGCATCGGCGAGGCCATAAAAAACGAGCTGGCCGGCGCGGGCTACGAAGTGGTGGCGCCCGAGCGGGCAGAGCTTGATTTGGCAGATGACAAATCACTGGCCAGATTTTTGGAAAAAAACCAGGGAGCTTCTTTTGACATACTAATCAATGTGGCGGGCATCAACAACATCTCCCCGCTCGAAGCCATCAAAGACAATGACATTGACGAGATGATGGCGGTCAACCTCGTAGGCCCGCTCAAGCTCGCGCGCATGGCCAGCGCGGGCATGAAACAGAAGAAATGGGGGCGAATCGTCAACATCAGCTCCATATTCGGCGTTGTTTCAAAGGAAAAGCGCACCGTCTATTCGGCCACCAAATTCGGCATCAACGGAATCACCAAAGCACTGGCAGTCGAATTGGGGCCTTACAACATTTTGGTAAATTCGGTCTGCCCGGGCTATACCGAGACCGAGCTCACCAGAAAGAACGTTGGCGAGGAGGACCGCAAAATAATCCTGCCCAACATTCCATTGCGCCGCTTCGCCCAGCCGGATGAAATCGCCAAAGTGGTGAGATTTCTCGTCTCTGAAGACAACACTTATCTTACGGGGCAGATTATCATCGCGGACGGAGGCTTCACATCGTGTTAAAGTTGGAAATCAAGTCTCGGACTGGACCATATTCGGCTTTTTTCGGCCAGGAATTCGATTTCGTGCGCAGTCTCGCCGCCATGCCCAATGCGGCGTATGTCATCGACGCCAACGTCCAGCGGCTCTATTCCAAACAGCTCTCGGCAATACCACAAGAGGCAATAATCAGCTTTGAGGCGACTGAAGAGAACAAGAGTCTGGACGGGGCGAATCTGATTTATGACAAGATGATTGAACGCGCGGCCAAGCGCAACTCGACTCTGGTTGCGATTGGAGGGGGCATCACACAGGATGTGGCCGGATTTGCGGCCTCGACGCTCTATCGCGGCATTGACTGGTGCTTTGTGCCGACCACGCTGCTGGCGCAGGCCGACAGCTGCATCGGGGGAAAAACCTCGCTCAATTACAAGCAATACAAAAATCTGCTCGGCACATTCTGTCCGCCCAAGAGCATTTTCATCGAAACGTCGTTCGTAAAGACGCTCTCTGACCTTGACTTTCACAGCGGAATGGGAGAGGTCGTGAAACTGCACCTCATTGACGCGAAAAGCGAGGCCGACCTCGACGCAATCGGCGGGCTAGCGCGCATAAGAAAAGATGACAGCAAAAAAATCGGGCTTATTGTGCAAAAAAGCCTCCGCATCAAGGCCGAATTTATTCAGGAAGACGAATTCGACAAGGGCAGGCGCAATCTGCTCAATTACGGCCATTGCTTCGGCCATGCTCTTGAGACAGCATCGGATTACCGGGTGCCGCATGGAATAGGCGTAATGGCCGGCATCCTTTTCGCCGCCATCGCCTCGAAAAAACGCGGCAGCATAACCGCAGCCCGCTTCGGGCAGATTGCGGAATGCGTCAGGCCCAATATCACATTAAATACCAGTGATTTGCATCTTGATGGCGAGACCCGCATTCTTGAGGCCATGAAAAAAGACAAAAAACGCGTAGGAAGCGGATTGAGCCTTGTCCTGCCGCGGCAGAATTTCAAGGTGGAGAAAGTTGATGATTTCACTGCTGAAGAATTCAGCGCGGCCATTGCCGAACTGCGCGCCCTGCTGAAATAACGGGCCGGACCAAAAGAAAGAGGCTGGAATTATGACTAAACTCTCCGATTATGTGATTGACTTCATTTACCGCCAAGGCGTGCACGACATCTTCACCCTGTCTGGCGGCGGCTGCATGCACCTCATAGACAGCCTTGGCAGCCATGGAAAAATCAAATATGTGTGCAACCTGCATGAGCAGGCGTGCGCCATGGCAATGGAAGGATATGCGCGGGACAGGGGAGATGTGGGAGTGGCGCTTGTCACAACAGGGCCGGGCAGCACCAATACGCTTACAGGCGTCATAGGGGCGTGGCTGGATTCTGTGCCCAGCGTGGTGGTATCAGGACAGGTCAAGCGCGAAACCATGCGCCCGTTCCCTGAATTGCGCCAGCTTGGCGACCAGGAAATCAATATCATCGACATGGTCAAGCCGGTCACAAAATACGCGGCAGTTGTCGACAACCCCCAAGACATCCGCTATCATCTGGAAAAAGCGTTCTATCTCGCGCGCCATGGGCGGCCCGGGCCTTGCTGGATTGACATTCCGCTCGACGTGCAGTCATCGCAGATTGAACCCGACAAGCTCAGGGGATTTGACAGGAGCGAGATGAAAGAAAATGCCGACATGGCCAGACTCGACAAACAGGTGCAGGACACGGCATCGCGGCTCGCAAAGGCCAAGCGGCCGGTCCTTTTGATTGGAAAAGGAATCCGCATCGCGCACGCGCAGGAAAAATTGCTTGAACTGGTGCAAAAACTCAAGGTGCCGGTAATCACCTCATTCACCGGCTTTGACCTGATTGAGGCAAATAACCCATATTATCAGGGAAGGCAGGGGACGCTGGGCCCCAGAGGCGGGAATTTCATCGTGCAGAATTCTGATTTGCTTTTGTGCATCGGCACCAGGCTCAACACGCGCATGGTGAGCTATAATTACAAGATGTTCGCAAGGGCGGCTTACAAGATTGTTGTTGACATTGATGAGGCCGAATTGCGAAAGCCCACAATTCATCCCGACATGCCAGTGGTGGCGGACGCCGCTGTTTTCATACAGAAACTGCTTGACAAAGTGGGGAGCGGCGGGCTGGCTGAAAAAAAGGAATGGATGCAGTATTGCATGAAAATAAACGCGAAATATCCGGTTGTGCGCCCTGAGCATTACAAGGAGAAAGACTATGTCAATCTCTATGCGTTTGTCAAGGAGCTGTCCAATGCGATGAAAGAGAATGAGACAGTGGTATGCACCGATGGATTCGCGTGCATCGGCCCCTACCAGGCGTTTGACATCAAATCCGGGCAGAGGGTGATTTTCAATTCCGGATGCGCGTCGATGGGATACGACCTTCCGGCCGCGATAGGCGCCGCGGTTGCCGAAGGGCGGCAGAAACAGATTGTCTGCCTGGCGGGGGATGGAAGCATACAGCTCAACATCCAGGAACTCCAGACCATAGTGCATTACCACCTGCCAATCAAAATATTTGTGATAAACAATTTCGGATATTTGTCCATTCGCGAAACTCAGAAGAACCTGTTCAATTCGCATTTCGTGGCCACCGACCCGGACACGGGAGTCGGCCTGCCGGACATGGAAAAGATATCTGTTGCGTACGGGCTGCCTTACCGCCGCCTGACAAACAATGCTGATTTGCAGAAGCAAATCAAGGAATTCCTCTCAATCAAGGGCGCTGCGATGTGCGAAGTGATGATGTCGCCCAAAAAAGGGCTTGACACCAAAGGCAGCACCTATCAGAATGAGCAAGGCCAGCTGGTGAGCAGGCCGCTGGAGGATTTGACTCCGCTCCTGCCGAGAAAAGAGCTCAAGGAGAACATGCTCATTGACATGTACGAGGGCTGGGACAGCTGATAAAAACAAAAAGAAAAGAACAAAGAAAATTTTGGCTGCCTATTTCGATTTCTTGCCGGTCAGCTCGAGGATGCTTTCGCACACGAAATCCACGTCCTCTTCCACCAGATTGTGCGCTGCCGGCAGCGAGACTCCCCTGCGCTCCACCAAAGCGCTTTCCGGATTGGGGAACCGCGCTTCGAACATCGGGAAGCGGCTCATGCGGGGGAACGCGGGGCGCGGATGGATGTTGCGGGCCTTCAACTGACGGATGAGCTCGTCCCGGTCGCACTTGAGCGAATCCTCAAGCAGCATGGAAGGATAGCAATAGTTCGAAAAACAGTCTTTTTTCTCCTTGAGTATCTTGATGCCTTCCACGTCGCCCAGGCGTTCGTAATACCAGTCAAAGATTTTCCTCTTGTTTGCCACCAGTTCGTCGATGCGCTCCACCTGCGCCCGCGCCATGGCTGCGGGGAGGTTGCCGATTGTGTACTGGTAACCGACCTGGTCTGACCAGAATACGGCCTTGGAGTCTGTGCGGCCCATCGATGCGAGCAGTTTGGCCTTTTCGTATAACTCGTCGTTGTTTGTCAGGAAAACGCCGCCTTCGCCCGAAGCCGCGATTTTTGCACCGTGAAAGCTGATGCAGCCGACATCGCCAAAAGTTCCGACAAGTTTGCCCTTGAATTTGGCGCCAAGAGACGGCGCGGCATCCTCAATCACGCGCAGGTTGTGCTTCTGCGCGATTTCCATGATTTCGTCCATCTGCGCTGGATGTCCGAAGGTGTGCACCAGCATGATTGCCTTCGATTTCGGGGTGATGGCTTTCTCGATGGCGGCAGGGTCGATGCACCAGCTGTCGGGGTCGATGTCCACAAACACCGCCTTTGCGCCGGTGTAGACAAATGAGTAGGCCGTGGCCACCCAGGAGAAATCGGTGCATATCACCTCGTCCCCTGCGCCCAGACCCATGGAAGCGGCGGCAAGATGCAGCGACTGGGTGCAGCAATGGGTGCCGAGCGCGTGCTTCATGCCCATGTAGTCGCGCATGGTTTTCTCGAAGAGGATTATGTCCTTGTCAAATGTCGCGTACCAGCCGTTCCGGACGGCGTCGAGCATGTATTCCTCCTCTTTTTTCGTAATCCACGGGCCGGCGAAACTGATTTTCTTTGTAGAATATTTCTTTTCCATAGAAATCCCCCGTTCAAGCAAATCAAATTTTCAGTTTGCGCAGGCGCGCGCAGGCTTCCTGCAAATCCGAATCGTTTTTTGCAAAGCAGAAGCGCACAAGGTGCTCGCCGCTTTTATCATGATAAAACGCCCGGCCCGGAACAGTCGCAACTCCGGCGGTGCGGAGCAGGTGCATCGCCTTCTCTTTGCTGCCGCTGCCCGGCAGGCGGCTGACATCAGCCAGCACATAGTAGGCCCCTTTTGGAACATATGGTGTAAGGCCGGCTGTTTTGAGAGTTTGGCAGAGCATGTCCCGCTTTGTCTTGTACATTTTGCACAGCGATTCGTAAAACGAGGCCGGCAGGCTTTCCATGCCCGCCGCCACTCCGGCCTGCAGCGGGGAAGGTGAGCATACGTAAAGAAGGTCGTTCGCGTTGCCTATGCGCTCTTTCTGCTCCAGGCCGCAGATGCAGTAGCCGACACGCCAGCCGGTGATGCTGAATGTTTTCGACGGGCCCGATATGGTGATGGTCCGCCCGCGCAGTTTCGGCAGGGAGGCCGGACTGATGTGCTCGACGCCGTCATATGTGAAATATTCGTAGATTTCGTCAGTAAACACCAGCAGGTCGTGCTTTTCGCAGACATCGGCGATTTGGTTTAGCTCTTCGCGCGTGAACACTTTTCCTGAAGGGTTTGAGGGGGTGTTGAGGATGATGGCTTTTGTTTTCGGCGTAATCGCGCGCTCCAAATCGGCCAGCTCGAAATTCCAGTCCGGAGGAGTGGTCCGCACATAGCGCGGCCGCGCGCCGACCGCAAGAATTGTCTGGAGGTGATAGCCGTAATACGGCTCGAACAAAACCACTTCGTCCCCGCTTTGAAGAAGCGCCAGCATGGCGGAAAAAAGCGCGCCTGTGGCACCGGCAGACACCACAATCTCGGATTCGGCGTCCGCTTTTATGTGGTTGAACTTGTCCGCTTTTTGGGCGATGGCTTTGCGCAATTCAGGTATGCCGTCGTAGCGGGTGTAATGGTTGAGCCCCTTGTCCATCGCGGCCTTGGCCCCCGCGAGAACGGCCGGAGGCGTCGGCGTGTCGCACACACCCTGTGAAAGATTGATGCCGCCCACTTTTTCGCACTCGATTGACATCACGCGGATGTCGGGATGCTCTATTTCTTCGGATGCTTTTGGTGTGGACAGCTGCATAAGAGTCGCCTAAAATCATTGATTTGGCTTAAAGCGCATCCAGAGCGAATAACGCTCGCCCTCCTGCCCGGCCTTGGCCGGCACCCAATCCACGCGCTCCGGAGTGCGGGAAGCGACCAGCGGGGTTTTGTCATAAGGCTCAAAGCCGCAGCGCTTGTAGAGCGAGATGGCTTTGTCGTTTTCAGCATATGTTGAAAGGCGGAGTTCGGCAGGCTGGAACACGTCAAGGCCCCAGCGCATCAGCGCCTGCAGTGCGGGAGTCATTATGCCGGGTTTGGCTGCCTCGCCGCGCACGACATTGTCTATCTCGCAATGGCGCTCAGCAAAATTGAAACGGTAAAAGCCCATGTGCCCTATCGGCTGGTTCCGCTCGTCTTCGAGCATGAAGAGGATGCGGTCTTTGCATTCCAGCACGCCCAGTTCCAGCCAGCGTTTTGTGCCCTCGGCGGTCACCTTGAATTGGGCCGGGAACCAGTGCTCGTGCACGGTGCGCCATTTTGCCAGAAGCTGGATGAGTTCAGGCCTGCCCAAATCGGCCGAGGTTATCAGCCGCAGGTGCGCCACCCGCACGCCATTGTCATAAACAGGGATGAGCGTGTGGGCCCGGGTTTCTGGAATTTGATGCTTGATGTTGTGAAGAATCTCCAGAATGTCGGTTTCGTAAGACGAGACGTTCATGGAAAAACCTTGCAGCGACAGCAGTACCTGGATAAACGATAAGCTGGATTAAGCCCCCAGATTATAAAAGCGTGATGGCGGCGGCGCGCTCGTCGCGAAATTCGCCTTCTCCCTCACTCTTTTTTTGCGGCCGGCCCCCTGTGGCGGATGGTGCGCACCCAGTCATAGACCGGCTTGAGCGCCCGAGTGAGGTCGGGGGGCATGACAAGCTGGGGCGGGTAGAAAAGCCAGAACCTCCAGTCATGACCGTGGAATTTTCTGGCTTCGTTGAAAAGCTGCCAGTCGCGCGCGGACGGGAGAATGCCGCTCGGCTCCGCCTTTTTGTAGCTCAGAAGGGCAAAGCGGTGGAAAGTGGCGTCAAGCATGTGGCGGCGCTGCTCCTCGGATTGGGAAACCTCGTAAATCATGGTGGGAATGTGGTGCAGCACGCCCCAGAATATTTCGAAAACATCCTGCTCCCCCATCTGCGAATTGTTGTAGCGCTGCAGCACGCAAAGGCGGTCGTAGAAGGCCACCTTCTCGCCTTTTGACAGCCAGTAGAAAATGAAATACAGAAGCAGCAGGCGGCTGTCGGCATATTTCTGCATGTTTTCTGTCTGCTCCCATTTCTGGGTGCGGAAAATGTGCTTGCCCATGAAAACATACTGGCCGAGAAGAGGCGTGATTTGCGGCGAGAGGCCAGTGAAGACATGATCTCCATGAATGACGCCGGATATCTTCATCATCAGCTGCGTGAGGTCCGAATTATAGACATCATGCTGAATCGTCATGAAAGATATGTCTGGTGAAAGAGCACGGATGCGGCTTGTCACAAAGGCGATGGCGCCCGGCGTGAAAGCGTCGTCATCGGCCATAATCCAGGTCCATGGCGTTTTCACCGCCCCCACGGACAGAATGCCATTCTGGTCCGGACTCACTGTTTTGGGAAGGCGCGCGTAGGTGATGCGCATCCACGGATTGGCGGCGCGAAATGCCTGCACATCCGCCTGAGTGGAATCAGGCGAGGCGTTGTCATTGACATGCACGACAACATCATCCTGCAGATTGTCGGCCTGCAGCTGGGCCGCGATTGATTTTAGAAAAGGGAGAAGGAAATTCGCCCGATTGTATGTTGGAATGGTGATGGTGAGAATCGGAGATGAAACGGGAGAGGCAATGGGATTTGTGTCGCCCATAAAAAACCGCCCGAGCTCAGGCCAAATCCTTTGGATCTAGCGGGAAATAGAATTCCACTCCCTTGCGTATAAGCTCCGCGTTGTTGGCCAGAATCTCTTTCTTGAAATTCCAGGCCAGCACATAGTAGACGTCGGGAGTGACAGTGAGCTCGTCCTCAATTACAACCGGTATGTGCATGCCGGGCGAGATAAGGCCTTTTCGCAGGCGGTTTTTCTCAACCAGCACGTCCAGATACTGCGTGCCGATGCCGAAGTAATTCAGTAGCGTGTTGCCCTTGACAGGCGCGCCCATGCCGTAGATGCGCTTGCCCGCGGCTTTCGCTTTTTTCAAAAATGCCAGATTGTTCGCCTTGACCTCTTCGATTTTTTTGGCCAGCTCCTTGTATGCCTCCAGGGTGTTGCAGCCCGTCCGCTCCTCGTCCGCCAGCATTGCCTTGAATTTGGCGCTGGGCGGCCTGGCTCCCTTGTGGCACGCGTACGCGACCACGGAGCCGCCGTGAGACTGCGAGAAATGCGAGTCAAATATTTCCAGCCCGTGGCGCTCCAAAAGCCGCTGCAGGGTGGCAAGATTGTAGTAGAGAAGATGCTCATGGTATATCTGGTCGAATGTGAGGTTTTCCAGCACATGCTTCATGTACATGAACTGGACCGAGAATATGCCGTCCGCCTTGAGGGATTCGCGGATTGCGTCTGTGATTGAATGGAGCTCCTCAAGATGATAGAAAACTCCGGCCGCGTTGATGACATCGAATTTCTTTCCCATCTTGCGGCCGACCTCGAGATTGAAGAATTCGTTTACAGTCGGTATTCCGGCCACGTTCGCGATAAGGGCGGTTGTTTTGGACGATTCCACGCCCAGCACGCTCCAGCCCAATGCCTTGTACTGTTTGAGCTGGGTGCCGTCGTTTGAACCGATGTCGAGCACGCATTTGTCAGTGCTTTTTGGAAAACATGCATCCATCAATACGGCTTCCTGCATGAAGTGGGCGCTCAAAGTTTTGGTAACTCCGGAGAGATAGGTATGGTCTCCGAACATCACCTCTTTTGGCACTGTGAAATTGAGCTGGGCGGCATGGCAGTCCTGGCACCACACCACCTGAAGAGGGTATTTCGGCTCGCGGCCGACTTCGTCCGGCTTGAGGAAATGGTTCCCCCACGGCTGGTCGCCCAAATCGATGGCCATTTGAAGCTTGGATGAATCGCAGACTCGGCACTTGGTGATTAAGCCCATTAGAAGATGATGGTGCCGCAAATTTATAAGAGAAATGGAATAATTATTTCAGTTTGACAGGGATGAATTATTTGCGCTTGGCGGCGTTTTGTTTGCGCGGGGCGGCGCCTATTTGCGCTTGGCGGCGTTTTTTTCAAGCGCAGATGTGAAAGCCTCCTCCAGCGCGCGCACATATCTCTCCATGCTGAGGCTTGCCACCACCGCATGGCCGGCTTTTGATATTTTTTCGGCCTCGGCCCCATGCTCGCCGACCCATCTTATTTTTTCTGCAATCGCCACGGGGTCGCGGTTGGGCACGAACAGACCCGTCTTGCCGTCCTGCATCACTTCGATGATGGCGCAGGCGGGGCAGGTGATGACCGGCAGGCCGCGGTCCATGGCGTCGAACGCCACCAGCCCCCATGCCTGCTCTGCAGTGTGGATAAACACGTCCGAATTCGCATAATAATCGGCCAGAGTCTTGTCGTCCACGCGGGGAATCAAATGAACCCGGTCCTGAAGGTTGAGGCGTTTTATCTGCTCCTCCAGCTCTTTTTGCATATACCCCTGCCCGATGAGGTTGAGCGTTGCGCCGGGGGCATATTGCATCGCCTCGATTGCGTCCTGCGGGCGCTTGTAGGTGCTGAATGACGCCACAAACAGGGCGCGGATTGGCTCGCCCTCTTTTCGGGGCACATGTGGAGGGCGGAATTTCGAGCCCGGCATGAACGGCAGATACTCGGGCCTGCAATTCACGCCATAGACCTTGTCGATGTAGGGCTTGGCAGTGCTGCTCAGGGAAAATATTTGCGATGCTGATTTCACAATCCATTTGTCCCACAAATTATAGACGGGCCATGGAACTATTGTGCGCCAGAGGCTTTTCTTTATCCGCGAATCGAAATAGAACGGCGGCTCGTTGCATATCCATACCCACGGCACGCGCAGGCGCCGCGAAGCAAGGCCGGCGGCCCACTCGGACGGCATGTTTGTGCACAGCAGGACCTCGCGGTCGTTGTCAACTATGCGCGAGAGCTGGTACATCAAAAGCAGTTCGTAGTAGGGCCGAAAAGCGGCAAAAAGACTCATGAGCGTGCGCTTGTTCGCCTGAAGCTTGTCTTGCAGCGAATTGGGGAGGGTGACTGATTTCACCCGAACCTGGCTGAACAGCTGGGGATAACAGCGCTCGGAGTTGGCGTTGTGGGTGTAGATTATGACGTCGTGGCCTGCGCTCTGCAATCCGATAGCGAGCGTGAGAGTCTGTATCTCCCCGCCTGCCGGCTCGCGCAGATACGGGATTAGAAGTCCGATTTTCATGGACTGCACCAGAATGCTGCTTTAGGCATATGGGAATGAGGACTGAAGAACATATTTAATCGTGAGTCGGCCAAGTCAGGGCATGACTAAAAGCGCGCTGATTTTCGGAGTCAACGGCCAGGACGGGTATTACCTTGGCAAACTGCTGGCCGGGCGGGGCTATTCTGTTGCCGGAGCGGGCACATCAGCGCAGCCGAATGCTGATGTGGCGGAATTTCTGGCGTCTTATCACAAATGCGATATTGCCGACGCGAAGGCGGTTGCGCGGCTGCTGGAGAAGAGCCGGCCCGACGAAATATACAATCTGGCATTTTTCCTCTCGGTTGAATGGGGGGAAATTGACGAAGCCAAGGCGCGCGCAGTGAATGTTGGGGGAGTGAAAAACATAATCAATGCCATGAAGGCGCACGCGCGCGATGCCCGCCTCTTTCAGGCCTCGACCGGATACATATTCAAGCCCAGCATGGAAAAAAAGAACGAGAAAAGCCCGATAGGGCCATACAATGATTATGCAAAAAGCAAATGGGACGCGCATTTGGAAGTGCAGGCGGCCAGAAAGGACGGCCTGTTTGCCGCAAACGGCATATTGTTCACGCACGAATCTCCCCGCCATCCCCCGAAATTTCTTATGCCGAAAGTCGCGCTCGCGGCCGCTGAATTTGCCGCCGGAATCAGGCGCGACCCGCTGCCTTTGGGGGATTTGCGCCCGATTCGCGATATTGGTTTTGCAGGGGATTATGCAGAAGCCATGCACCTGATGATGGAGGCCGAAACGCCGCAGGATTATGTCATAGCCACCGGAATCGGGCACCCCATGCGCGACGTGTGCGAGCAGGCGTTTGCCGAAGTAGGCATGGATTATCGCAAATGCGTGACAAGCGAGCCTGAGCTTGTGAGAAGGCAGGAAGTCGACTATCTGGTCGGCGACCCCGCCAAGATAAAGAGCGAGCTTGGCTGGTCGGCCCGCACAAGTTTTGAACAGCTGGTCAAAATGATGGTGCAGAGCTGTTTGGAAAAACTTGACTCGGCGCGCAAGCCGAAAAAATAAGCCGGATACAAAAAATAAGTTACGGATTCGGGCTTATCTGCCTTGCCATCGGTTTTGACTGCAATTCTTTGATGTCGGCATCCACCATCATGCGCACAAGCTCCTTGAATTTCACCTTGGGAGTCCAGCCCAAAAGCCGCTGGGCCTTGGCAGAGTCGCCGCAGAGGTAATCCACTTCGGCAGGGCGCATGTAAGCCGGATCAATCTTGACATATTTCTGCCAGTCAAGGCCCTTGTATGAGAATGCTTCCTGCAAAAATTCGCGCACCGAGTGCGTTTCGCCGGTCGCGATGACGAAGTCATCCGCCTCCTTGTGCTGCAAGATGCGCCAGATGAGCTCGGTGAAATCTCCGGCAAAGCCCCAGTCGCGCTTTGCGTCCAGATTGCCCAGGCGCAGCTCCTTGTCAAGACCGGCCAGTATGCGGGCCAATGAAATGGTAATCTTGCGGGTGACGAATCCCTCGCCGCGGCGGGGTGACTCGTGGTTGAAGAGAATGCCGTTCGAGGCGAACATGCCATAGCTCTCGCGGTAGTTCACTGTTGCCCAGTAGGCCATCAGTTTAGCAAAGCCGTACGGTGAGCGCGGATGGAACGGGGTGCTCTCGTCCTGTTTGAGAGCCGAGGTCTTGCCGTAGAGTTCGCTCGATGATGCCTGATAGAAGCGCGCATCCAAATCGAGCTGGCGAATCGCCTCAAGCAGGCGCACGGTGCCGATGGCATTGACATCTGAGGTGTATTCAGGAGTTTCGAAGCTGACCTTGACATGGCTCTGGGCGCCCAGATTGTAAACCTCTTGCGGGTCTATCTTGCGCAGGAGCGCAAAAAGATTTCCGCTGTCGCTCAGGTCGCCGTAATGAAGATAGAGCGGGACCTTCTCGCCTTTGGCATTGAGATAAAGCGGCTCGATGCGGCCGCGGTTGAAGGTGCTGGAACGGCGCACCAGCCCGTGAACCTCGTAGCCCTTGGCCAGCAGCAGCTCGGTCAGATAAGAGCCGTCCTGGCCGGTGATGCCGGTGACGAATGCGCGTTTCATACCGCTCTTTTGGTGATTTTTGTTTATAATCCATGCGATGAAACTGCGCGCGGCAGCACAAGGGATTAATAGTTCACTAGAAGAAATGCAAACGTGGTGCAATGAAACATCTGAGAATAGGCCTGCTCACCGGCACGCGGCCGGACATCATCAAAATGGCCCCCCTTTACTGGGAGGCGAAAAAACGGGGGCACGAGCCGGTGCTGATTCATACCGGCCAGCACTATTCGCACCACCTTTTCGGCGGCGTGTACGAGAACATGGATTTGCCAGAGCCCCACCACAAACTTGAGGTGGGCTCGGCCGCGAGCCCGGCCGAGAGCGTGGGCAAGATGATACTGGCTCTGGACCAGCTGCTGCGCACCAAGGAGAAAAAACTTGATGTTGTGCTGACGCATGGCGACACGCTGACAGCGATGGCCGGCAGCCTGGCGGCCTATCTCAACCTGGTGACTGTCGGCCATATCGAAGCAGGCCTGCGCACATTCAGCCACGAGCCATTCCCAGAACAGCTGGACACCCGCTGCTCGGACGCGGCCTCTGATTTGTATTTCGCGGCCACCGAGACGAACCGGAAAAATCTTTTGGGAGAAGGCTTTGCGGCCGAGCGCATCCATGTGGTCGGTAACAGCGTGGTGGACGCGGCGCGCTGGGCGGCGGTGCGGGGCGAGGGCGGGGCCGAATTTTTCAAAAAACACGATATTGATTTTTCGAGGCCAACGATTTATTTCTCAATTCATCGGCGCGAGACGACCATGGACAAAACCCGCTTTGGCGCGGCGGCAATGGCGGCGCTGGAGCTGTCTGAATCCGGCTATGAGGTTGTGTGGTCGATTCGGCCCGGCACCAAGGCGGCGCTGGAGCAGCACGGGCTGCAGTCAAAGGTGGAGCACCGCCCCCATCTGCACCTGATTGAGGAAATCCCGTCATATACCCACATCATGTATCTGATGAGCAAGTGCCGGCTGATTTGCACCGATTCCGGCAGCATGCAGGAGGAAGCGGCGGCATTGCACGTGCCGTGCGTCACAGTGCGCTTTGTCACCGACCGGCCCGAGAGCGTGGAGGCTGGAGTCAATGTGCTGGCCGAACCCACCACGGCTGGGCATATTGTGGATGTGGTCAAACAGGTGGAGAAAAACCACGCCAAGATGTCGGCGGGAGCCAACCCGTATGGGGATGGAAACAGCGCGAAACTGATTATGGATATTTTGGAAAAATGGCAGGGGCGCGTCAGCCGCTGGGAACACAACAAGCAGAAAGAGGGCGCTTAATTTTTTTGCGCGGCGCAACTTAATCTTTTTTTTTTGCGCACCGCAGCCTAATCTTTTTTTGCGCCCCAGAAAATGAAACCTAAAAGCGACGCCTTGATTTTGGCGGGCAGCTTCATTTTGTCCAGAAGATGCTTCATCACCGAGCGGTCCTCGTCTTCAAACAGGCCAAAGAGATTGAGCAGGACAAGATAGGCCAGGCAGCCCAGGCCCATGAAGAAGCCCAGAATAATGACCTTGACCACCTTGTCCAGCACCATTCCCGCCAGCGAGCCTGATGGCAGCGGAATGGGCAGATGAACCAGATAGTCATAGGAGATTGCGTGCAGGGCAGCCAGCAGGGCAAGAAGCAAGAAACCGCAGAACAGGTTTTTCCAAGCGCTTGTTGGAATTGAAAAACCGAATTTTTTCCGGGCGAAATAATGGTTGACTGCCGCGATGATGCCGAATGAGGCCAGAGAGGCAAAGGCCGCGCCGTTGATGCCCCATATTGGGATGAGGGCGAAGTTGAGAATCACATTGGCCAGCGCACCGAAGAGAAATGCAATCAGCTCAAGCTTGACAAAACGGTGCGCCGCAATCAGGGTGCCCTGCACCGAGCCAAGGTAATAGAGAAGGGTGCCGATGGAGAAAAGGGAAAGTGTAAGCGCGCCGGATTCGTAGTCGGCTCCATACAGCACGCGCAGAAGGGAGGGGGCAAACGCCGCCAGGAAGGCAACGACGGGGATGGTGGAAAACAGCACCCAGCGCAGGGCGGTTTGGGCGGTTTTTGTGATTTTGGCTGAATCGGTTTTGCTCACCAGGCCGGAGGCGACTGGAAGAAAGATTGTGATGACCGATGCGGCCAGGATGTTGGCCACGGCCGCAAACGCGGTGGCCATGCTGTAGATGCCGATGGATGCGTTGCCGGCCCCGCCCAAAAGATAGCCCAGCGCCAGCACGCCCATGTAGCTGATGAGCAGGCTGAACATGGAAACGCCCAGCATGGTGAGGCCGAAGGGCAGGATGTTGAGAAGAAGCGGGCGCGCGGCAGTGTCAAACAAATCGGCCGGCGCAGGCAGCAAATCCTGGGATTTCAGCACGCCGAAGGCCACGTAGAGCAGGTAGATTGCCCCCGCCGCCAGCGAGAGGATGAAAGCAATGGAGAGCGTGGCCGCCTGCGGGCCGATTGCCCACACCAGCAACAGGGTAAAGACGACCTTGAGAACGTTCTGCAGATTTGTGCCGACCGAGCGCTCTTTCATCTTTTTGAGGGCGACAAGGATGTTGAGCAGGATGTTGAAAACCTGGTTCACAAACAGGTAGATGGCCAGATATGCCAGAAGGGGCTCCAGGCCGGGATTGCGCACATTGTTGGCGATGGCCGGCGCCAATTGCCACACTAAAAACGCGACGATGAGGGGTGGGAGCAGGCCCAGAAAGATGTTGAGGGCCAGCACGCGGCGGGCGGAGGCTTTGTCGTTTTTTCCCAAGAAATAGGGCAGATAGCGCTGCACTGTCTGCGAAATGCCCAGGTCGGCGAAAATGCTGACAACCCCCATCATGCCGATGCCCAGATAGAAGAGGCCGACCTCGGATTGGGCGACGAGGCGGGCGATGAGAATCATGTAGATGAATGAAACGAGCTTGACGGCTATGACGCCCAGGTTTGACCAGAAGGTGCCGACCGCCATAGTCGCTGTTTCTTCGTCCAGCTCCATATGAGGTATTGAACCTCTCGTCTTTTTATAAGTGAAATCCAAAAGAATGACATGAAAATCAAGCTCACGCCCGAAGTGTCGTACTTAATCGGCCTGTGGAAGCACTGCCGCACGCGCGAAGGCATCGGCATAGTGGGCAGCGAGGACATGAGAACGACCTTTCTTTCGCGCGCCATGACGCTTGGCGTGGCCGACGCTTCCAAGGTGAGATGGGAAGCCGGTTCTGTCTATTTCTTTCATTCCGCCTACCGCACGTTTTTCGACGAGGTGCTCAAGGGGGAGGTGGAGCGCTTTTCACACGCCAATGATTATGCGGCCGCATTTCTGGCCGGCCTCTTTGATGGAAATGGGGGGGTGGAGGAAGGCAAGGCGTATCTTTCCAAGTGGGACAAGAACGACGAGATGGTGCTGCTTAGGCTCAATTACATGACAACCAAGTTGGGCGGCAGGCTGTGGATTGGCCCGGCCGACGTGTTTTTGAAGTTCATCAAAAACTGGCGCGGAGTGGAGCGGGCGAACGTGCGCAACAGGGAGACAACGCGCGACGAATGGATGAAGAAGCGTGCCGCGCGCGCGGCGCACGAGAGGGAGAAAGAAAAGAAGGAAATAACAAAAGAAAAGGTTGAAGAGAAAAAAGACTAAACAAATCTACTTTGTCACAATAAGTTGTCCGTTCTTGCCCAGCATGAGCACCAATTCGCCCGGCTGGCCGCCCGGCGCGGGATTCTGCTTCACCCAGTAGTCGACGAACGCGTCGCGCAATGAGAGCAAATCGCCCGGCTTTATGCCGTCCGCGCGGGGCGGGGGCACGTAAAGAGGCAGCTGATGCTTGCCGTCCGAGAGAAGAAGCCGGTTGTAGGCCAGAAGCCTCTTGCCATGCGGCACTGAAACCACCATGTTGTCTAGCACTTCGAGCGGGAGAGTTGAAAGTTTTTTCATGCCGGGCTTGAGGCCTGACAGGCTTTCGATGCCCTCGGTTGCGGTGCGCTCCATGGCAAGCTTGAATGCAAGCTCGATGTCCTGCTTGGAATCCTTGATAAGACGCTCTTTCTCCTTCTTGACTTCGGACGCCTTGATGCCCGGTGTCATGGCGATTGCATAGGCCAGCTTGTAGTAGTAGAGCGCGTGGCGCGGCATGCGCACGCCCTCGTCCGAGAGAACCTCTTCCACCTTTTCCTCATCCACCATGGACGGAATGGCCGCTGTAGGGGAAGGGGCTTTTGGCTGCAGATATTCGGGAACAGGGAAGTTTGTTGCCTCTTCCATGCGCTGCTGCATGGCGGGCGAAGAGGGGGAAATTGACTGATTGGCTGCACCGCCGGACCTCATGCGCCGCAGGTCTTCGGCCGAGCGCAGGTGGGCAGGCACGCCGACGTCTGCCTCGGCCTGCTCAAGCACGCGCTTTGAGTGCGAGCGGATTGAATCCACACCTGCCAGCGGGTCGCGCGCGGGAGTGTGCTCCATTGGAACAGAAGCTGGTACTGCGTCTGACGACTCATCAGATGCATCATCATCCTCGCCCGACGGCGAGGCGCGCATGGGCATCTGGCCGCGCATGGAAGCTGCCTCTTCCGAGCGCGCATCCTCTTTTTCCTCTTCGCTGAGATGCGCGGTGGCAACATCCACAAAGCCCTGGCGCGAGGTGTGCGAATGTGATTTGGAGGACGAGATGGGCGGGAGCGGGGGGATCTGCTGCGCCGGCGCGGCTGAGATTTGGGGCGAGCCGCCCTTTGATTCGGGCGGCATCCAGCTGAAGATTTTCTCCAATGAGGGCATGAGCTTCTCGCGCACGCCCTTGTGTTTTGAGAAAAAGTATTTCTCCAAAGACGGCATGAGCTTCTGCTTGGCGGCCAGCATGTCCTCGGATGGCACGCGGCCCTCCTGCCGCGCCTCGAAAATCTTTTCCAGCGAAATCAGGGTTTCCTTCTCCTCGCCCTTGAAGCTGTTCAAAGACGAGCGGGCCAAATCCTGAACAGACGGGTCTTTGTCTGCGCCCAATTCAAGGAGGGCGAACACGGCGCGCGGGTCGTCGATTTTCGAGAGTTCGAGCGCGGCGCGGCGGCGCACGTCAGGATTGGAATCATAGGTGAGTGAAACGAGCTTGTCGATGTGCGCACTCTCGTCCTGCGGCGAGGAAGGAGGGGGCGAGAGATGGGCCTGGCTGGGGTTGTTGGCAGCGGCTGTTTTAGCGCTTTTTCTCTCGCTCATGCAAATCCCCTCTCGATGGAGTGGGGAGGCGCGTAAAACCTTAAAAGACGGCCATGCGGCGCCGTTCCGGCCCTGTGACGGCGCCATTATGCATATTTCTGTTCAATAATGCTTATATTTGAATGAAGGCGCATTAGATTCAGGTGAAAAGATGGCAGACCAAAAGACAGCAACCCCTATCAAAAATTCCAAAGAATTGTTCGTTCTCATCGCAAAAGTCTATTCAGATGTGCCTGAGAAGAAAAACGGCAAAACAGACAAGACACCGGCCGACCGGCAGATTATCCGCTTTGCCGCGCCAATGACCGACAAAGTTCCTTATGGCACCGCTCAGCAGATGGGAGCCGGAGAAAACGGGCCGCTCAAGCAGGCAGTGCGCGCGCTTGAAGAAAAAGAAAGCCATGAGGAAAAAACGGACAACAACTTCGGCAGGGGCGTCAGCCCTTACAGTCTGCACGGCATCTTGGGCTGTTGATTGAAAAAGAGGATGAATCCGTCTTCGAGGATAATTTGAAGGGGGTGAAACCCCTAGGGGGGCATGGATAATTCGTGTGTTCCCCATATGGGAATGGACTCGGAGGGATTTGAACCCTCGACCTTTCCGTTGCAAACGGAACGCGCTACCGCTGCGCCACGAGCCCGCATGAAAAATTGACACGTTTAGTGCTAATAAACGATATGGATGGAACGTCCACCATTCCGGAATGGAAATTCACTTCCCTCGCCCATAAAAAGAAGGAAGGGCAAATAGCGCCGATGGCCGACAACACATCGGAGCAGCTGTCTCCCCCCGCGCGCTGGGACGAATTTCTCGCCCGCGCGGCAGAATGCCGCGAGGCGGTCGAGCGCATGCGCGCGCCTCTTATTGTCAACCACTACGACTGCGACGGGCTCACCTCGGGCTCGATTGCGGCCGCCTTTTTGGAAGAAAAGAAAATTTCGTATCGCATCAAAACGATTCGAAAACTCGATGAAGCCTTGCTTGACGAGATTAGGGGGGAAAAAGAAATAATTTTCACTGATTTGGGCGGCGGGCAGGACGGGGTGCAGGAACTGGCGGGCGAAGTGGTCATCTTCGACCACCACCAGATTGCGCCGAAAAATTCGCGCCTGCAGCTGAACGCTCACTTGTTCGGAATAGACGGCGGCACGCAGATGTGCGGCGCGACCACAGCCTACTGGGGCCTGCGCGTGCTGCCCGAAGCTGCCATAGTCGGCGCGGTCGGGGACATACAGGCACCCATGCAGGGCCCGAACAGGATGCTGCTGCAGGATTTTGTTGGCAAGAACATTGTGGAGGCGCCCATTGATTTGCGCCTCTACGGGCGGATGAGCAGGCCTCTGCCTCAGCTTTTGGCTTATGCTGACGAGCCTTATCTGCCCGGCCTTGGCGGGCATGAGGAGAGATGCGTGCAGTTTTTGCAGGGAATAGGCGCGAATTTCGGCAAAAGCACTGATGCTGAAAACAAGAGCGGATGGAAGACATACAACCAGCTTGATGCTGAGGAGAAAAAGCGGCTGATTGGCGCGCTGGCTTCGCACATGGCGGAAGCGTCGGGCGGAAAATTCCCGGGCGAGAAGCTTGTTGGCGAGACTTATCTGTTCCCCCGCTTCATTTCAACGCCCGAATTATACGAGGCCGGCGAATTTTCCACATTGATGAATGCGTGCGGAAGGCATGACCAGCCGCAATTGGGAATAGACATCTGTCTGGGCAGAGCCGGAGCGCTTGAGAAGGGGCGCGCCCTTCTGCTTCTGCACCGCCGGGCTTTGCGCGACGGCGTGGATTATGCTTACCGCGTTGTGCGCGACTGGGGGCCGTTCCTCTTTTTGGACGGACGCGGCGTGATTGACGACGGCCTGATTGGAGTTGTTGCAGGCATGGTTTATCCCGGCGGGCGGACAAAGCCGATTCTGGCCGTGGCGCTTGACGCAAGCGGAAAAATCAAGGTCTCTACGCGCGGCACGAAAAAACTGGTAAACAACGGCCTGAATCTGGGGCTTGCGCTTCGCGAGGCATGCACCCCTCTTGGCGGGGCCGGCGGCGGGCATGCCATTGCGGCGGGCGCCTCTGTGCCGGCGGACAAGCTTAACGAATTTCTCGCGCTTTTCTCAAAAGCGATTGAAGGCCAGATAAAAAAAGACTAACCAGTTTTTCGTCTTGTTTTTTCCTGCGGCGGCGCCAATGTCATGAATATGTGGAAGCAGACAGCGATTGCAATCAGGCCGCCGATGATGAGCGGCAGACTGGACGGCGTGAAGAAAATTGCCTGCGCCTCCCGCCATTTGTCTGACGGCAGGAGCCGTGCGCGGAACACGCCGCCGCCCAAATCAACAAAAGACGGCATTTGCGGAGTGACGCGCGAATCCAGAAGATTCAGCGATGCTGCCTTTGCGTCCGGCCCTCCGATTCCGCTGCCCGCGCGCGTGCGCATTGCCCATGTGTAATTCCATTTGTTGCCGAAATCATCTTCGAGCGCAAGCCCGAGCTGGGAAATGCCGAGCGGCAGAGGATAGCGCAGAAACTGGCTGAACTGCCATGCAAACGAGCGGTTCTGCGCATCAAGCGCGGTGGGCAGAAGATAAAGAAAAGTTGAATTTGCCTCAAGAAGATAGGAAGACGTGTCTGACGAAGCCGGAACATTCCACTCGCTTGCCGCTTCAATTTCAGCGCGCCGGACTGAAACAAAACCGAATTCTTCTGATTTTATTTCGTAGCGTGTGAAGCGGCTGGAAGCAAGAGAAGTGCTGTTGAGAGAAATGGAAAGCTGCCGCGCATTGCGGTTGGCAAGAGTGAGCAGGCGCGCGTTGGGATGCAGCGATAGCTGCTCGCCGTCTGCGGGCGCAAGGCGCATGAAAAGCGGCTCGCCGTGCTCGATTGGCCACACTCTTGACGAAACGAGCCGGCGCGAGGCTGTGAAAATTTCGATTGACGAGTCGGGCACGCAGCCAACGAAATTTCCTTTTGCGTCATAAACCGGCCTTGGAAAATAGCGGGAGCGGACATATTCCACATTCACATATCCGTCAAATGAAACCGTGAGGGGCGGAAGGATGGAAGTGCGGTTGGCGCCCTCGGTTGTATGCAGGTTTGCGTCAAGCCATGCGGTTGGCGCCAACGGGCTCAGGGCAGGATTTGGCGAAGAGGCCGAGTGCGGCGCTGTTGCGCTTTTGTCTGCCGCACTCCAAATGAGTGTGCCGCTCAAGACCGGCTCGCCTGGATTGTTGAGAGTGGTGGTTATCACGCCGTCGCAGGGCGGGCCGGACTGCACGCTTTCCTCCACATGCGCTTCATGATGCTCGCCCCAATTCCAGAAAACCTGCGGAGGATGGAGGTTGGACACGCGGCCTGATGACGAGGGGCTGGCGGGGCCGATGTAGAAATAGGCCCAGGTGATTGGCTGATTGACGCTTGGCTGCTCTTCAACCACCCATGACGGCTTTGCTTCGTGCGAAAGAGAAGCAACTGCCTGCAGATTGCGCGCCAGCACGGCATTGTGCTGTGGAGAATCGCTAAGCTCTGCAGATGAAATTTGACAAAGAAAAAGAAAGATGCAAATAACTGAGAAAAAGCAGAATCGGAGTGCAGACCCGCTCTCCGGCGCCATTTTTTCAGACCAGCAGCTCGTTTGGCGCGAACAGCCGCTCGCAGTACTGGCAGCGCAGGCCGCTTGGCTCATTGAGAAACACGCTGCTCTCGCGCTCGGAGCGGCTTATGCACTGCGGATTGGGGCAGATTGCGATGTCTTCAAGTTTAGGCGGCAGCTTGACATCCTGCTTCTTGGCCACCTTGCCGCCGCGAATCACGTTAAGGCGTGCCTGCGGGGCGATGAGCGCGATTTTGTTCACTTCCGCCGGCTGCAGCTCCCTGCCCTCGATTTTGAGTATGTCCTTGCGGCCCATGTGGTGCGAGGGCACGTTGATGACAAGCGCAATGCGCGACTTCATCTCTTCCTGCTTGCCGCCCGAGAGAACGAGTTTGAGAATTTCCAATACGCGGATGCCGCGGAAAGCCTGGATACGGTCGATGACCGTTCCCTCCTGAATTCGCTCGATAAGCAGGGGCATTTCAATCCACCTTTCCTTTCATGCAGTATGCCAGCACTGCCATGCGCACCGGCACGCCGCAGCGGGCCTGCTGGAAGTAATATGCGTGCGGCGAGTTGTCTACCTCCGGCGGAATTTCATCTATTTTCGGCAGAGGGTGCATGAGAATCATGTCGCTTTTCGCGTTTTTGAGAAGCTCTGGGCTGATTCTGAATGAGGCGGCCAGCTTGCTGGCTGCATACGGGTCTGCGAAGCGCTCTTTCTGTATTCTGCAGACATAGACAACATCGCTGCCCGAGAGGTCGAGGTCGGCGGTTTGCGTTATTTTCGCGCCGAATTTCTCCTCAGTCTCCTTGATTATTGCCGGATCCATTTCAAGCCCCACGGGCGCCGCCAGCTTGACGGTTGCACCGAACATGCCCAGCGCGTAGAGAAGCGAGCGCATTGCCCTTGCGTGCTTGAGGTCGCCGACAAGCTGCACATTGAGGCCTTTGATTTTTCCTTTTGCTTTCAGAATTGCGTAAAGGTCGATTAAAGTCTGCGTCGGATGCTGGTTGCCGCCGTCGCCCGCATTCACCACCGGATGCTGGGCCTGCTCGGCCGCGTAGCGGGCCGCGCCCTCCTGCGGATGGCGCATGACAAGAATGTCGGCATAGCCGTCGACTATTCGGATTGTGTCGCGCAGTGACTCGCCCTTTGTGGATGAGGATGCGTTGTGATAGTAGGGCACTATGCTCATGCCGAGGCGCTGCGCCGCCGTCTGAAATGAAAGATGAGTTCTTGTGCTTGCCTCGAAAAAGAGTGTGGCCGCCACTTTGCCGCGGAACATTTCATGTGAGGTGAAAAGGTTTTTCTCCATTTTTTCGGCCGACTCGAGCAGCTTCTCGATTGTCGGCTTGTCCAAATCACGGATGGAGATTACATCAGTCATCCCAGCACCAAATTATTGGGTGAAAGGAGATTTAAAAGGCGTGTAGAGACCGTGGAAGAAAACAAATACGCGAAAGCCCAAAAAACATCATTTTTGTGGTAATCATAAGTTAGTTATGGGTTAGTTAGCTGTTAGTTAATAAAGATTACCGACGTCTAGAATTCAGGCAAACGGCCCAAAAGTTGGAGATGAAGAGAATAGCCAAGAAGCGGTGAAGGACCCCATGCGAAAATGATGGACCGCCGTCCGATGAGTGGGAGTTATGACCCACCGAGGATTCCTACTTCAAATCTACTGGGTAACTGGATTAGCCATTCATGAGGATGCTTTTATTTGTTCCGGCGAGCCAACGAAGGATATTGTTGGGTGATTTTCTGTCAAATGAAATTTACGACGCATTCAGCAAAGAATTTGATACTACCTTACGGGGCTATACGCATGAGTACAAGCTAGAGGGCCTCGTTTTTACTGAAAAATATTTTGCAGGTGACCTCGGACTTAAATTATTTACAGATAGAGTCGAGATTGTAAAAGAACTTGCGCGCGCGTTGGTTGCAAGCATAAAGAATAAGAAACGAATCGTAATTTATGGAGAAAAAGGAATTGGAAAATCCACACTACTGAGTTTTATAAAAAAAAGAGGTAATGAAGATAATGGAGATTTCTATTACTCGGATTTCTATGTCATGCCAACAGTTTCAATTGAAAAGTTCAAACTTCAATTGATACAAACAATGTGTGAAGAAGCTCGGAATCAAATCTCTGATTTGAGTCGCCAGGAACAAGAAAAAAAAGAGACACTGGCCGCGGGATTATACGAAATAAAGAACAAGGATGACCTTGAAAATGCGATGACTGAGGCAAAAAAACACAATTTTCGGTGTGGAACAGAATTAGATTTAATTAAGGAGATAAAAACGCATATGACTAAACCAGTTGTGTTGAGTATTGACGATTATCAGACGATTTTTTCTAACTCGGAACAAAATACGTTTCTGCAAAGAGTTCTTGATGAAGTTGAGATAATTATTCCAATTTATACTATTCCGACTGATGATTATGCGCATATAAAAGAAAAGGATCCGGAGTTCGTAAAAGATATTGTTGAAATAAAAGTGCCGCCTTTTAGCCCAGAACATCTCTGTGAATTACTCGCTAAGCGAATTATGTTTACGAAAACTAAACGGATAAACCCGAAGATAGATTGGGAGGCGGATATTTTACCATTTGAAAAAGATGCATTATTGGAATTAGCTATATCGGCAAAAGGAAATCCTCTTCGTTTTATACACATGTGTCATGACGCGTACTTGAAGATGCTATCCGCTCGAGAGAAAAGGATAACACTATCATTCATACAGAGTATACAAAAACACGTAGTTGAAAATAATATTGAGAGTGGACTAGACCTCACAGATAGAGAGAAACAACTATATCAAATCCTCCTTGAGAGAAAAAATGGTGCGTCTCTGTCCGATATTCAAAATGCTATGAGGGAAAAGTTTGAACTCATGCTTTCAAAGGAGAATATAATTCAACGCCTAGCTAATTTGATTGAAAAGAAATATGTAAGAAAAACTAGGCTGGGTGTTTCGGTTCGTTATTCAGCTATTTTTCAGAGTGAATGATATGGGCCCGAAGGGATTTGAACTCTTGACCACCTGCTCTCCTCGAGAGCTTGTCCGACAATCCGGACAAATCCACATATAAGACAGGCGCTCTAACCGGGCTGAGCTACGGGCCCGATAGAAATTGACTGATTGAAGTTTAAAACGAGTTCGGCCTGGCTGGGAAAAAATGCGGGCGGCTCCTGGCCGCCCTAAAAAAGAAAAAATATTTATTTAGCCCCAGCCGACGCGCATGCGCTCGCTGGCATTGAACGGCAGGCCGTCTTCGCCGCCGCTTCTGGTGCTGGTGCGGTTTACTGCGACCGGAATGCGAATTTCGGTCTCGTTTTGAGCATTCTCGGCCCGCTCTTCTATACCGGGCACCTCGATTTCGACATCGTCGTTCGCGTTTATTGTGAGGTTTGCGTCGCGCGGGATGCGCGCGTCCTCGTCAACACGCCCGCTGATGTCCATGCCAACCTTCTTCTGGGAGTGCACGCGGCCTCCGCCGACCTTGACGTCCTCCCGGTTGCGCGAATCGACTTCGGCGTTCTCGCGGCTTTCCACCTGCACCACTGGCGCAAGGATGTAGAGTCCGTTGCCTGTCATGTGCAGCGATTCGTCGGCTATGAAGTCGAAGCTGATTGCCGAGGTGCTGTTGGCGCTCACGTTCACGCCGCTCATTATGCGCAGCGTGCCCGAAGGCAGCTTCGCGTCATGCGAGCCGGTTGCGTCAACAACCACCACTTTGGAGATGTCAAGTCTCAGCTGGTCGTAGGAGCCGGCCGGCACGCTGAAATCGGCCAAAAGCGCGTTGAGCCCCTCCGCCTTGAGCTTGAGCAGGTCATATGTTTTCGGCGTGATGTTGGCGTTTATCCAGGCGCCGGTGCTGCTGTGAAGCTGAACCGAACTTACAGTAACCATAATGCTGGTCACCGTGCCCATGTCAGCCGCTTTGTCGGTGATTGTCATCACCGCGCGGCCCGCAGATGCAGACAAAGGCGCCGTGCCGCTTCCGCCCGGAGTCACGCTGGTTCCGCCCTGCGGCGCTGCTGGCTGGCCGCCCAGACAGCCGGCCAGCAAGAAGCCGGATATTGCAAGAGCTAATAGAAGCCCAAAAATTGGTCTTCCCCCCATATTACCACCTCTGAGAGGTGGATGGATTAGGGGGCTTTTAATGACTCTAGTTCCGCAAACACACAAGCAAATACTCTCTTTTATATTGATTAACACACCTAAAATATGAATATGCTTATGGTGAGAACGCAGTTCAATGTCATGCCCGCGACACCGGCAGATGTTGCACGCATGCGCGAGATACAGCTGAAGCATTTCATAAAGCTGGATTCGCCTGAAAACCTCAACCCGCGCATGAAAAACGGCTTCTTTGTCACAGAAGTGAAAGACGACAAATTCATTGCGCGCATCACCGACACAAAACAGGGGCTGGTGCTGGTGGCCCGCAACAACGGACAAATTTCCGGCTATGCGCTTGCATACGATTTGGACTGCATCCGCCGTGAGGAGCCGTTTCTTTTTGACACTCTTGAAATCAACGAGGCTTACCGGAAGATGATGAGCGGCAAAAAAATTCTCTATATCGACCAGATTGCCAAAGACCCGCAGGCGGGCGGCGGTGTAGGCTCGGCCCTGCTGGACGGGCTGGAGGGCATCGCCGGATGGCACGGATATTCCGTGGCGGCCGGATTGGTGATGGAGCGCCGTTTGCTCAACATGGCGTCGGCGCGCCTGATGTGCAAATTCGACTACGAGCGCATAGGCGCCCAGACGCTTGAGCCGGACGCGTGGGGCGTGTTTGCCAAGAGATTGGAAAAGGCCTAAAAGAGATAGGCCCCAAATAGGCGCATGTACCATTACAGACTATTCTATCCGCGCCAGACCTGCCTGCTCTCGGCCCAGTACGAGGGCAAATCCAATGTCACCATTGTCGACTGGGTGACTCCCGCCTCGGTGAAGCCGCCCATGGTGGTGGTGGCCCTCAACCAGAAATCGTTTTCGCTTGAGCTTGTGGAATCATCAAAGGCATTCGTCATCTCCACCCTGCCCGAAGCCATGATGGAGAAGGCGATGGCGATAGGTTCGGCCACGGGCCGCGTAATCGACAAGGTGGACGAATACCAGCTGACGCTCAAACCCGCCAAAACGGTGAAAGCGCCTTTGGTTGACGGGGCGTTCGCGTGGGTGGAATGCGAGCTTGTGGCAATGTTCAATTCCGGAGACCACGTGCTGGTGCTTGGCGAGGTTCTGGAGGCGCACTTTCCTGACGAGGAAAACAGCAAGCAGGCCATGCTCTTCAACTGGGGCAGCAAGAGCTATTTCGGCATGAGGCGCGAAATGGTGAAATTTGAAAAAGAGGATGAAAAGAAACCCGAGAAAAAAGAGGAAAAGAAAGAAGAGAAAAAGGAAGAAAACAAAAAAGAAGACAAGAAGGAAGACAAGCCCTCGCCGAAAGAAGAAAACAAAAAAGAAGACAAACCCGCTCCTTCGAAAGATTCGCCGAAAGAAAAACCAAACGAGAAGAAATGATTTTCATGGCTTTGGAAAAAATCCGTCTCGACCCCATGCCCGTCATCGCGGCGCGGCGGGTGGACACGCTTCTGCGCCTTGCGCGCGAGGAAGTGCGCTCTGATGAAAAGCTGGCGCGCAAATATGTCAAATTGGCCTGCGTGCTGGCCGCGCGCCACCGCCTGCCAATGAAAAGCGGGAGAAAACACTTGTTCTGCAAAAGCTGCTACAGGCCGTGGATTGCCGGTTACAATGTCAAGGTGCGCCTTGACAGTAAAACAAAGAGAGCGATTTACACCTGCGCTTGCGGCAAAAAAAGGGCTTTTTCTTACTCAAAGCGCAAATAGGCGGCAAACAGCCGGCCACGGGCCACCACTCTTTCCCGCCCAAAACCATTAAAAACCCCAAAATCCAATTACAGACGTTCTATTCCTCCAAGGAGGTTAGACCGCTCGCCCGAAAGGGCCCGCATTCAGAGGTGAACCATGGTTAATGCGTTCGATGTCAACCCACACCAGCTTATCCGCGCTGCCGCAGGCAAACTGCCCGGTGCAGGTCTGGCTGCGCCACCCGCTTGGGTGGGCAATGTGAAATCAGGCCCCCACGCGGAGCGCCTGCCGCAGGACGACCAGTTCTGGTATGTCCGCTGCGCCTCGATTCTCTATCAGGCTTACGGCCACTCCCCAGTGGGAGTCAGTTCCATGCGCACGCACTACGGCGGGCGCCAGAACAACGGCGTGGCCCGCGAGCATTTCCGCCGCTCGGGCGGGAACATGATTCGCAAGGGAATGCAGGCCCTTGAGAAGGCCGGTTTGCTCACCAAAAAGAAGGTGGGCCGCTACATCAGCCCGAAAGGCCAGGCCTTCCTCGACAGCGTTGCCAAGGAAATCGGCAGCGCCAAGAAAAAGGAGGTCGCCTAAACGGCAGGCTGAACTACATGGCCGACAACGAAGCCGACATGGAGGCGCTGCGCCGCAAGAAGATGGCGGACGTCTACCAGCAGGCACAGGCGCGCGCGCAGCAGGAAGAGCAATTGCGCAGCGCCCTTGCAACAATTCTCGAGCCGGCCGCATACGAGCGGCTGATGCTTGTGAAAATGTCGTCGCCGGATTTGTTCTCCCGAACCGTGCAGGCAATTTCATACCTGCAGCAGGCCCGCAAGCTCAACGGCCGGCTCAACGAAGCGCAGTTGCGCGCAATGCTCGTGAAATTGTCGGGCACGCGCAAAGAGGGAACAATCACCATCCATCGCAAGGGCGGGGATGACATGAAGAGAAAAGGAAGTGACGAGACGGCAATGTCCGAAAACACAAACGCGGCCGCAGGCCGCGCGGAGGGATGAATATGTATCACCCAGGCAAAGTCATTGAAGTGCTGCGCCCCTCCGACAAGGACGTGCGCTCGGCCGACGCGTCGGTGCAGGCAACCTGCCGCATGTGGGATGACAACATCCTCACGCTCATGGTTGCGACAAAGATCGGCGCGCAGGTCAAGACAGGGCAGGTGGTTCTTGTGGACTACCGGCCCGACTCGTCACACCAGCCCCCCGTGCCCAGCCACACCATAGTCAAAATCATCGAGGGCAAGAAGGCGGAGCTCGTGTGGAGCACATACCGCGACATGCACGACCGGCAGAAGCGCACAACCGCGCCGCCTGCCCAGAATTATATTGGATAAATGACATTTGTTCGAGGTGGAATTCATGGGTAAAAAATCACCGAAAAAGAAAGGCCGTTTGGCAAAGGCCATGAAGGCGAACCGGCGCGTGCCGGTCTTCGTGATGGCCAAAACCAACCGCCGCGTGCGCTACAACATGCGCAACCGCCACTGGCGCCGCAGCCGGTTGCAGATTAAGGAGTGAGATTCATGGCAGACGAAAAAGTTGTATCCAAAAAGCTCGAGCGAATCTACACCGTGCCTTTCGGCAAGGCGTATGATTACATCCGCACACGGCGCACGCGCCGCGCGGTGAAGCTTCTGCGCGCCTTCCTCTCACGCCACTTCAAGGTGAACGAGGAGGCGGTGCGCATCTCGGCCGGCGTGAACGACGCGCTCTGGCGCGACGGCATCCAAAAGCCGCCACGCAAATTGAAAGTGCGCGGAGTGCTGGACGAGGGCAAGCTTACGGCATGGCTGATTGGCGAGGAAGAGGAGCACAAGAAGGCTTCCGAGGCCAAGAAGAAGCTGGCTGAGGAGCGCGCCAAGAAATCCAAACCGGCAGAGAAGAAGGAGGAAGCCAAGCCGGCAGCTTCGGCTGCCAAGCCAGCGGCATCAGCGCCTTCATCCGCACCGGCATCCAAACCGGCCGAAGCGGCCAAACCCGCTCCGAAACCGGTCCAGCCCGAACCGAGGGCAGGCGACGTCAAGCCCACTCCCAAATCATCGGGCGGTGTGAGCGGCGGACGCAAACAGATTTGAGAAGGACAATTTGTATTGAAGGTGAAACACTTTGGGATTCTGGCGCGGGCAGTTCGGGGGAAATCCGTACATCGGATTGTATGCCAAGGCCAGCGACAGTGTAGTGATAATCCCGAACGGCGCTCCCGAAAAATTCGCTTTCGGTGCAAAAGTGCTGGACACCCCAATCCTCTCCGCATCGGTGGACGGCTCGCCCTATGTGGGCCTCTACCTTGCCATGAATTCGAACGGCATCATCGCGCCGCCGTTTTTGATGGCGCGCGAAAAGGCCGAGCTTGAGAGCACGGGCCTGCCTGTCACCGTTCTGCCCTCTTCGCGCTTCTGCGCGATTGGAAACAACATTGCGTGCAATGACACCGGCGCGCTGGTGAATCCCGACTTTCCCCCCGAACTGAGAAAGCTGGTTGGAAAAGCGCTCGGAGTTCCTGTGCGCGCCGCGACGCTGGCCGGATATCACACGGTCGGCAGCGCGCTTGTGGTGACAAACAAGGGCTGGCTGGCCCATAACAGGATAGAGCCGCAGGAGGCCGACATGCTAAAAGAGCTGTTCGGCTGCGACGGCATGAACGGCACCACCAACATGGGCAACGCTCTGGTTGGCCTCGGTGCTGTTGCCAATTCGAGCGGACTCATCATTGGAGAAAGCTGCTCTGGATTCGAGGAATCAAGAATAAGGCAGGCATTGGATTTGGTGTAAACATGGAATTTGTTGACAAATACCTGATGCCGCACAAGGGCAAAATCGCACTGCTTCTCATCGTTGACCTTTTGGTCTTTCTAACATACCCAGTAGAATCTGTTCTGACCCATAAAATCGGCCCGAATGATATAGGAATGCTTCTTCTAACCAGTGTTTTGGGGGGCATTGCCTTAGTCTTAGCTGTTTCGGTTGGTTGGCATGGGCGAAAGCATCTCAATTACAAATGGACCGACACTGCAAAGGCAGGCGCAAGCATCGGTGTTTTGCTCGCAATCTTCGGGGCAATCATGGGTGCTATCAGCAGTCAATGGATGAAATATACCCCGAGCCTCGACCTGATTGGAGTGATTTTTTGGCAGGTGTGGGCGTTTGCATATGCAATAGTAGTGTACGCAGTATTTGCCCTCATAGGCCATGCAGCCGCCAAATATCTGGGCGGCAAGGCAGCCAAGCCGCAACCGGTTAAATCGGCCGGGAGAAAAAGAAAGCATTAAAGCTTCACGTTGAGAGGTGTTGTTATGAAGTTTGTCGTCAGCGGAAATATGCAGATCAAGGGAGTTCCAAAGACATTTGTCAAGGAGCTTGAGGCGGCCTCGAAATCACGGGCCACTGAGTTGATTTACCAGCAGATCGGCGCAGACCACCGCCTGCCCCGCACTCAAATCAAGATTACCAAAATCGAGGAGATGAGCGCATGAGCATAGAGGACGATGAGAAAGACCTCAACCGCATGGCGATTCAGGCCCAGATTTTGCAAAGGCAGGGCACGTCCCTGACAAGCCAGATTGACGTCATGCAGACAACGCTTAACGATTTGCAGGCCACCATCGACACTCTTGAACAGCTCTCCAAGGCAAAGGAAGTCGGCCTTCTCCCCATCGGCTCAGGCACTTATATCACATGCAAGGGCGTGGACACCGACCAGGTGCTGCTTTCGGTCGGTTCCGGAATCATTGTGGGCAAGAAGGCGTCCGAAGCTGCCGAGCTTTTGCGCAAACGCTACAAAACCGTGAGCGAGGCGTTCGACGCCGCGCAGAAGAACCTGGCCAGCCTCAACACCCAGCTGCAGGACCTCAATGCCAAGGCCTCGGTGCTGGCGGCGAGGATTGAAGATGTTCGGCCTTCTCAAGAATAAGCTTTCCGGCTTTGTCAACAAGCTGATCAAGCGGGAAGAGAGCAAGGAAACCCCTACTCCAAAGGCTGAAGAAAAAACAATCGAAACGCCCAAACCCGCGCCAAAGCCGGAGCCGGTTGAAATTTCCAAACCCCAGCCAAGGCAGGTTGAGGAGAAAAAAGAGAAACCCCGCGTAGTCGAAGTCCAAAAGCCGAAAGTCGAGCAAAAAAAAGCTGTCGAACCGATAAGAGTTGTTGAAACACCGAAAGCAAAAGCTGTTGAAACAAAAAAAGCGGCCGAATCGATAAGAGCTGTTGAAACAAAAAGAGAGGCCGAAGTAAAAAAAGAGGCCGAGGCTCCGAAGCAAATTCCTGTTTCTCATCCTGTTGAGGAAAAGAAAAACATTCTCTCCTCAATCTGGCCGTTTTCGAAAAAAGAGGAGCCGGTCGTGATAAAGAAAGAAGAGCCAACCGTGGCAAAGCCCAAAGTCGAGACAACGGCACCGAAAGCGGCTGCAACTGCCCAAAAATCAGAAATTTCTTCAGTGCCCGCTTCTGCCCCTCATCCGGCGGCTTCCACTACTTCAACTGAGTCCTCTCTTGATGATGCAGACCTCTCGCGTTTGGAGAAAAAATCCCTCTCAGATGACGAGCGCGAGATGAAGGTCAGAATGGGTTTGGGCAAGTCGGTGGTCGGCTTCTTCACCCCTTCGGTGACAGTGGAGGAAAACGACGTGCGGGATTTGCTTGATGATTTGGAATTGTCGCTCCTTGAATCTGATGTTG
>JAKAJC010000025.1:8170-13960 GCA_021814005.1 Microcaldota archaeon | reverse complement strand
CACCATGCGCTGGATTCCCTCTTTTGCCATCTCCTATCTTGAAGATTGGGCCAATTTTGTTGAATGGGACTGGGTAATCTCGCGCCAGCGCGTGTTCGGCACGCCCCTGCCTTTCTGGCACTGCAAGAAATGCGACAAAATCGTGGCTGCTGATGAGAAGGAACTGCCGGTTAATCCTCCCACCACGCCAAAAACTTGTCCAACCTGCCACGGCCCGCTCACTCCGGAAACTTCCACCTGCGACTGCTGGGTTGATTCCTCAGTTTCGCCTCTTGCCATTTCCAAATGGGGCGAGGACGAGAAATTCTTCAAGCGCACCTATCCGGCTTCGCTGCGCCCGCAGGGCGTAGAAATCGTTCGCACATGGGCGTTCTACACCATCTACCGCTGCAAGGAGTTGACAGGCAAAGCACCTTTCCATGAGCTTTTGCTCAACGGCAACGTGCTTGCGCCCGACGGCAAGAAGATGTCCAAATCACTTGGAAACATCATCGCACCAGACAAGCTTCTCACCGACTACGGCGCAGACGCAATCCGCATCTGGGCCTCTCTTTCAGGCGCCATGGCCAAAGACAGGCCGTTCTCATTCCAGGACATCCAGTATGCCAAGAGCTTTTTGCACAAAATGCTCAACGCGGGCAAGCTGGTGCAAAAGGCAATAGATGGATACACCCCGGCCGACTCTGACATTTCCCATCTTCGCCCCATTGACAAATATTTCCTGCACCGCCTGCATTCAGTCACGTCAGAGGCCGATAATGCATGGAAAGAATACGAATTCCACCGCCTCACCAAGGCAACTCAGGAATTCTTCTGGCACGAATTCTGTGATTATTATCTTGAATATGTGAAATACAGAATTTACGCCGCCGAGACCGGCAGCAGCCCGGCCACTCTCGCCTCAAAACGCGCCGCACAATACACTCTCTACACAATTTACTCAACCGTTCTCAAGCTGCTCTCACCCATCACTCCGCACGCATCAGAGGAAATGTGGCAAATGTTTGCGAAAACAAAAGATGATTCGGTCCATCTCCAATCCTACCCCACACCAGATGCCCGCTTCTCATCTGCCGATTTCGATTCTGCCGGCGCTCTTTTGGCCCAAATCATGGCCGAGCTGCGCCAGCAAAAAGCATCGCGCAAGCTCCCTCTCAACGCGCCAGTAAAGAAACTGGTTCTTGAGCTGCCGGCAGCGCAGTCAGCCGCCATCTCCCAAATCGAGGAGGAAATCAAAATGGCGGGCGGCGTGGCGGAAATAATCTCTTCTGCAGGCGCCGAATTGAAAATAGGGGTGGAAGTTTGAACAGCGTCTCCATCGAAAAAGAGTCATTCTATTCCGCCCCTCCCTATGATTACCGCCCGTCTCTTGCTCAATACCTTGTAAGCATGAAACTGACGCATGAAGGCCTCATTGCCGACATCATGCGCATGGACCATCTGGGCTTTTTGTCAATCGAGCAGTATTTTCCTGACCGCTTTCTTGTCAAGCTCAAGCAGGAACCGACCGACATCATAGATGCCTATCTTTACAATTTTCTCAAAACCATGCCGGCCGAAGGGCCGTATGTGCGCGTGCGCCTGGCCGACCTCGACAAATACCTTTCAGAGCACGAAGGGCGCGTCATCGCCGAGGCGACCGAGCGCTTTTCATCCCCCCTCTTCCTTTTCAACCCGAGCAGATTCGGCCGTCTCGGTTTCATCCTGTTTGGCCTGCTCTCCATTTTTCTTCTCGGTTTTCTCAGCATCCCGCTCAACATATTATCGATGTTTTTCACAATATTCTTGGGCCCGTATGCAATTCTGCTGTCTCTTGCCGTATACCTCTCCGGCCCGGCCATCATCCTGCTTCTCATCAGCATGCACAAACTTCAATCCAACCCGCTGCAGCGCAAATACCTGTTTAACGAAATCCTGCTCTCGCTTTTGAAACTGGAGCTGATCAACCTGTTCTCATCCGTTCTATTGCTGCTTCCACTCGCCCTAGCGGCGGTGTTTTTGCCTCTGGCGTGCCTCTCGGCGGTTCCCCTGTTCGTGTTCATTCTCTACTACTACGACCGCTTCGGCCGCATCTGCTTCAAGTTCTTCTCCTGGCTTCTCGAGCCGCGCGAGGCCGGGGAGCATCGGCTTGCGTGGCTGAATTTCAAGGACTTTGTTATCGTGCATTCCGAAGTCGAGAAGCGGCCCATCTCCCATTACGAGCTGTGGGGGCCGTTCTATTACTACGCGCTTGCGGTCGGGGCCATGCAGAACCCGCATGCAGTGCAATCAGGATAATGGGGTGCCGGCATGCCTGTTTCACTGCGCGTCAAAAACAGAATCCCGCAAAATCCCCGCAGAATTCTTCTCCTCACATCCAACCTTCACAAATTCGCCGAAGCCCAAACCATTTTAAAGACGTTTGGGGTAAGCATAGTCAGAAAACCCGCCAAAGGAATCGAAATCCAATCGGATTCTATCGAGGAAGTTGCGCGGGTTTGCGCGAAAAACGCCTACAGGCGGTTTCGCGTGCCTTTGCTTGTGGAGGATTCGGGCCTATTCGTGCAGAGTCTGCGCGGATTTCCCGGCGTCTACTCATCGGCCATATATGATCAAGTCGGCTGCGCAGGCATCCTGCGTTTGCTGGCCCAAGAGCGTCAAAGATCGGCCAAATTCGTGTGTGCTCTCGCATACGCGGACAAGAACGGCATCCGGATATTCCGGGGTGCCGTCCGCGGCCAGATCGCCCGCCGTTTAGTTCGGGGGGCAGGCTTTGGGTATGACCCGGTCTTCATTCCATCGGGTTATTCCAAGCCTTTTTCTGCCCTGCCAAAAGTCAAGGCAAAGCTCTCCCATCGGGCCCGCGCGTTCGCTTCCTTCGGCCGGTTTATGGAAAAGAAATCCAAGAGGTAAAAAATGGCAAAACTTCATTCGAAAAAACACGGAAAGTCCGGCTCAAAGCGGCCGACTTTCAAGGTTGCCCCCGATTGGGTGGAATATTCCGCCCACGAGGTCGAGGACTTGGTAGTGAAACTGCACAAGCAGGGCCACAATGCCACAACAATCGGCCGCATATTGCGCGACCAGTACGGCATTCCGCTCGTGCGCACCATCACCAACAAATCCATCTCCGACATTCTGGAGGCGTCCGGCCAGAAAATCGCCTATCCTGACGACATCCTTGCCCTGATTCGAAAGGCTGTGCGCATGTCCAAGCACCTCGCTGCCAACAAGAAGGACGCGCTCAACACCACGAAGCTGATTCATATCGAGTCGAAAATCAAGCGCCTGGCCAAATACTACATTGACAAGGGCCGCCTTGCCCACGACTGGAAGTACAACCGCGAGACAGCGGCGTTGATTGTGAAGTGATCCTATGGCTGAAGTTGCAAAAAAAACCAAAGTTGTAGACACTTTCAAGCTCAAGACGTGGTACGCCGTGCAGGCGCCCGAGTTCTTCGACAAGAAGGAGATTGGGCAGCTTGTGGCTCTCGAGCCGGAAACGCTCAAGAACCGCGTGGTGCGCATCGGCCTCGGTGAGATTACGGGCTCGTTCTCGCAGTCCAACGCCTTCACCTCGGTCGAGTTCCGCATCTCGGACGTGCAGGGCAAGACGCTCTCCACCCGCTTCATCGGCCACGAGCTGATGCCCAGCTACATCAAGACGCTTTTGCGCCGCCGCCGCTCCATCATCTACAATGTGGATGACATCAAGACAAAGGACGGCGTGGGAGTGCGCATCAAGTCGGTCGCAGTGACCGCCTTCCGCGCCTCCGAAGCCGTGCGCCACGGGCTTCGCGCCGCCATCTCGTCTGAAATCAAGACGGCGGCCTCGGAGCTGGACATGAACACGCTGGCTCAGGAAATGCTTTTCGGCAAATTCGCAGCCAAGGTGTTCGGCAAGGTGAAACACATCGCGCCTTTGCGCCGCCTTGAGATAAGAAAGAGCGAATTGAGCGAAACATTCCAGTAAGCGGGAAACTTTTTTTTCTTTTTTAATTTCGTTTTTTAATTTCTTATTTTTATTTTCGTTTTTATTTTATTTCTTCAATTTTCCAATTTATTTTTTCCCTATCCGAAATCCGCAGCGCGGGCAGCGTTTAAGGCCGTCCTTCATTTCGGTTCCGCAGTGGGGGCATGCCGGCGCGCCGCTCATCTCGCGAATGGGGCCTTCAGTCGCCCCCTTTTCGGGCAAAGTGTCGGGCCGTTTTGGTTTTGGAGGCTCCGAAGAAGCCTCTTCCCCTTCTGCGCCCTCATCTCCGCCCTCTCCGCCTCCAAAAGCCGCCAAATCCGGAAATCCGAGCCGCTGAGTCGCTCTTGCATGCGCGCTCTGCTCGGGCGCGAAATGGCCGCCCTTTTTCTCGCTCTTTTTCACGGTGGCGCTTGAAAACACCAGCCCGCACCTGCCGCACTCTGTCTGGGCGGTGAGATTCTGGGCGTGGCAGCGCGGGCAGAAGCGTATGCCGCTCTTGTCTTTTTTTTGCAATGGCGCCTGCATAGTCGTCATTTTCAACTGAAGGCTTTATTTGCATATCCCCCGTATATTCCAACCATGATGCCTAATATCGACCCCAAGAATATGGCCAAAATGATGAAGCAGATGGGCATACAGAGCCAGGAGCTTCCCGCCCGCCGCGTTGTCATCGAGCAGGATGACGGCCAAATCGTCATCGACGAGCCGCAGGTAACCCAGATTACTGTGCAGGGGCAGGCAACTTTTCAGATTGCAGGCAAAATCAGCCGCCATTCCGGCGTTTCGGCCGATGATATCAAGATGGTGATGGAATCCGCCGCCGTGGACGAGAAAACAGCCAAAGAGGCGCTGGAAGCTGCCAAGGGCGACATCGCCGAGGCAATAATGAAACTTCAGGAGAAAAAATAGGCAGAAAAAACGCAATCAACGCTGAAAATTAATCGACGTTATTCAACTTTTCTCCACAGAATTGTTTTGCTTATTTAAACCTTCATTTCTACACCCACAAGCCCCTTTATGGGGATGTGGGAGGTGAGATGGAGCCCGCCCGGGTGTACCATCTCATCTTCTTTTCACCCCTTAATCGAAAGACCGTGCGCCGAAGAAGAGCGCGACATAACAACGTTAATTAATCCCCTTTTCCTCTTCCATTTGATGAAACGCAAGCATCCTCCATCTCTCGCTTCAATAAAGGCGATTCTTTTCGACATCGACGACACTCTCTTTCCCTCATCAGAATTCTCGCGTCTGGCGCGCCACAATGCAATAAGAGCCATGATTCAGGCCGGCCTGCCGACCACTCCGCATTATGCAGAAAAGGTGCTCAACCAAATCGTGGAGAGCCGCGGCTCGAATTTCGGCAGCCATTTCGACCTTCTTGTCCGCCGCTTCGACTGTGAAAACCCGAGCCGCGTTGTCGCGGCAGGTGTCGGCGCCTATCACAACACCAAATCCTCAATTTCGCCCTATCCCGAGACGGCCCGTTTGCTTCTTGCGCTTCGCGAGCGCGGCTACATTCTCGCAGCAGCCTCGGAAGGGGTAGCTCTAAAGCAGTGGGACAAGCTCATCCGTCTTGGATTGGACCCCTTCTTCCACCATGTTTTTGTCACCTCGACAAACACAAAGGGCAAAACGCCAACATTTTACCGCCAAATCGCGCGCAAGCTCCATCTCCACCCATCTCAAATCCTGATGATGGGCGACAATCCGAACAAAGACATTGTTCCTGCCGCCGAGGCCGGCATGCACACTGGCCGCCTTCTTTTGGGCAAGCATGCGCGCGAGCGCGCCAAAGCCACCTTCGCGCTCCGCTCGCTCTCGCCTCTTTTGTACATCCT
>JAKAJC010000025.1:0-8070 GCA_021814005.1 Microcaldota archaeon | reverse complement strand
CCCACCAACCCTTTTAATTATCCCCCGCCAATAGAAGGTTGCATATTTCATCCATTCACGAGGTTATCTTATGGCTATTGAAGATTCACCAGAGCTTGATTCCACTCTCTCTCCCGACGAGTCGGCGGAGAACATGGCCAAAATCCATGACGCTTTCAAAAAGGCCGGCGTTATCGCGGCATCAATCAAAAAAGACGCAGCCGGCCTTGTAAACCCCGGCGAGTCTGCGCTTGACATTGCCGAAACAGTTGAGAAAATGACGCGCGACGCGGGCGCAGCGCCCGGCTTTCCGTGCAACATTTCCATAAACGATGTCGCGGCCCACTACACTCCTGAAACAAAGGACGAGCTTCTTATCGGAGAAAAAGACCTTGTCAAGGTCGACTTCGGCGTGTCAATCGGCGGCTGCGTTGCAGACACCGCCTTCTCGGTTGATTTGTCGGGCGAGAACGGCCCCCTCATGGATGCCAGCATCGCCGCACTGGAAGATGCAGTCGCCACCATAAAGCCCGGCATCACCACCGGCGCTGTCGGTGCCGTAATCGAGAAACAGATTCGCGCACGCGGCTTTAAGCCCATTGAGAATCTTTCAAGCCACATGATTGAGCCCTTCCGCCTCCATGCAGGCATTGACGTGCCCAGCTATGCGAACGGCGCCACCTACGAAATGCAGGAGGGCGAAGTGTATGCCATCGAGCCTTTTGCCACAACCGGCGCAGGCCGCGTGGCAGACCAGCCTCAAGTTGAAATATTCTCCGTAGTCGGCGAGGGACGCCTTCGCATGCGCTCCAGCCGAGAACTCTTGGGCAAACTTGTGTCACGCTACTTCACCCTGCCGTTTGCAGAGCGCTGGCTTGTTTCCGATTTCAAGAGCAAGCTTGTGCTTTCGGTCACGCTGAAAGAGCTCATCAACTCCGGCTGCCTTTACCCCTACCCTGTCCTGCGCGAAGTGAACCGCGGCATGGTTGCCCAGTTCGAAAACACGCTCATCATCGAGCACGACGGGGCAAAGGTAATTTCCGGCGTGATAAAGCCCTGAGTTGTTTTCATTTTTTTGCCCATGGCCCGCGAATCTTTTTCAGCCAGAAAAAAGCGCGCCGCGCGCGTGGTGGCGGTGTTCAGGCGCGTCTATCCAAAAGCCTGGTGCACGCTCGATTACAAAACTCCTTTTCAGCTTCTAATTTCCACCATTCTTTCTGCCCAGTGCACCGACGCAAGAGTAAATCTTGTCACGCCCGCCCTTTTCAAAAAATACCCAAATGCAAGCGCGATGGCGAAGGCTCCAATCCAATCTCTTGAATCCCTCATCCGCTCCACCGGCTTTTATCATTCAAAAGCAAAAGCAATCAAGGAAACCTCGCGCCTGCTTGTCAAGAATTTCGGCGGCAAGGTTCCAAATGACATGGCCTCCCTTCTCACATTGCGCGGCGTGGCGCGCAAGACAGCCAACATCATCCTCTTCCACTGCTTTGGCCAAAACGCCGGCATTGCAGTGGACACCCACTGCATGCGCGTTTCCTACCGCCTCGGCTTCACCTCATCGCGCGACAAGCAAAACAAGATTGAACAGGAGCTAATGCTTCTCATTCCGCAAAAATACTGGGGCATGTACACCAACTGGATGGTGAGCCACGGCAGAAAATATTGCATGGCCAAAAATGCTGACTGCGCTGGCTGTCCAATGAACAAATTATGTCCAAGCGCCTTCAAAGTTTAGGCGCTGCGGCGTTTTTTCCCGCCATATTTTTGCTCCCTTTTCCAGAAATAGACCGCAGTGGCGGGAATTCCAAGCTGCTGTGAGATTTGTTTAGCGCTCTCTTTGTTTTCCAAACGAACGAGAGCTTCTTTTTTTGTTTTTTCATCAAATTTTGGCGGCCGTCCGGCGTGCGCGGACAGGATGCTGATTTTAACCCCCGCATTTTCCAGCGCAGTTTTCACCTTTTGCGGTATGGTTTTGGCAATGCCTGGGCTGAATGTAATCTCCTTCACAGCGGTCTGGTCTATAAGGCGCAAAAAAAGCTGTCTGCTCGGCTTTGTCTTAATCAGCACCGCAGTCTCGGACGCATGCGCGGCAATGGAGGCATACATTTCGCTGCGTTTGCCCTGCAAAGTCCACATAGCAGTCGAACCCGACGAACCGGCCTTCGAGGCCTTCTGCGCTCTGATTATTTTTTCTTGAGCCCTTCAAGGAATTTCGTTCCACGTCCCGATTTCTCGCCAAGCGAGCGAATCAGCGGCACGGCATCGGAAATCTCCTTCTCGCTCACGCCGAATTCTGCCGAAGCCCAGTCTGGCTTCAATTTCGCCCGCCACACCAAAAATGCGGGACCCCAGACGGCAGACGGCAGCGGCGGATTCTTTGCCTCCATCTGTATTTTCTCGAAAATGATTTTGGCCGGATGGTTGAGCGGGTGGTTGTGGGGCTGCAAATGGTTGAGCACGCTGAGCTGCTCCTCATTCGGCTCTGCAAGCACGGCCGGCATGGCTCCATAGCTTTTGCGCGCCTCAGCGTGCATGCAGGTGTAATACCATTCAAGCAAATGATAGACAATGGCGCCCGCCTCGTTCATTGCAGTGTGCCTGTGCTTCTGCTTGCGCTTGAACAGCTTGAGCTCCAGCTCCTCGTCAAACATAAGGCTCTGAGATTTCGGCATTTTCTTCAAATAGCTGGCCTTGAGCGCCTCTTCCTGGCACGCCTCAAAGCGTTTGTCGTCCACAAGAATGTTCGAGTCAATGACGATGCCGTGCTTTTTCAACAGCCGGTTGTAACCGGCCACCTGGTCATCAGCCTTCTCGTCGGCATCCATGAGTGCGCGGGCTTTTTTGGCGCCGTCAAGGGCGGCCATTGCGATAAGTGCAACGCGCGTGGAATGATTTTTTATCAAGCTCTGCTTTTGCGAGCGGATAATCAGCTCTTTTATCTTGGTTTTGCCGCCCGCAAGCGCCTTTATGCTGGCCGCGACATCCTCCTCGTCCAAATCAAGCGACTGCGCCTTTCCCTTTTCTGTGCGAATGAGCGCGCTGGCTCCCGTGACTGAAAAGCGGCGGGGCTGCAATAAGCTCATGCAGTGGTGATAGCCCTCCACCGCCATCTCGCCTGCCTCGCTGAGCACCTTGACATAGGAGCCGCCGAAAGGCAGGGCGGCCGCCAATGCGGGCTTACCGCTGTCTTTCATGGCCTGCGCCAGATGATGGGCCGCCAGGGCCACGCGCAGGCGGTTTAATGTGAATTTTTTCAATGAGGCGATGTAGCGCATGCGCTTGACCTGCTTTGAGCGGTCGGCCATGTCGTCTGCCGAATCCTCGTCCTCGCCAAGCTCGCGGGCCTGCGCAATCATTGAAGTAAAAGGCGCGTTAAAGCCGGCTTCCAGCATGGCTGTCTTGTATTTTTCCAAAACGCTGATGCGCGCCTGCTCGTACTGGCCTTTCTCATCTATGGAATCGAGATATTCGTTGACTTCTGCAACCAGTTCGAGCGGGTCTGCCATATGAATCAGCTTTGGTGTTTGTGAATCAGCTTGGGCGTTTGTGTTGTGTTTGCATTGCACTTGGTTGCTTATTCTCATCGCCATCGGCGTTAATAATACCCGCCGCCGGCCTTGGCTGGGGCAAATCGAAAAAATCAAAAAGAAAAATCATCCGAGCCGGCTCATTTTTTCAGCACAACCTTTGTGTTGCTGCTCTGTCCTGTCCGTGTGTCGGTATATTGGAGGTTGTACGCGCCGCTGGGCAGGTTGCCCAAATTGATTGACGTGTCATTTCCCTTAATCGGAACGGTCAGCACAAAACTGCCGTTGTTGTCAAACAGCTCCAAATGCGTTGCGTTGGAAGGGGTGCCGGGCAGCTGGATTGTGAGCTGTCCATGTGTCGGGTTGGGGTATACGAAAACTTTGGTCTGCTCCTTCATAGCGCGTGTTTCCCGCACGATTGTCGGCGTTTCATACACATCAATCTTGTCCCCGTTGAAGCTGAGCGTGATTTTGCTCTTGTCCGGGTCTGTAGAAAGGCTGACGTCTATGCCGTATTGCGCGACTTTCACCTTTGTGGTGTTTTCGCTGATGTTCTGCCCGCCGGGGATTGCGGTTCTGGAAGTCCCCCTGCCCTTGTATTCAACATCTCCGAAATTCGCCCGCCCGCCAATCAAGCTGTATGGCGTGTAGGAAGTGACATAATCGCCTGGCTGCGCCGTACTGGGGGGTGTATTATTGCGGGTGTTTTCGGTAATGGCAATCATTGGCGTCATGTTGTCATCCATGCCGACATTGAACAGGGCGCCGTTGCCGGTCACAAGCGCCGCGCCCTTATCATCCTTCTTGACCTGCAGTTTGAGCGTGCCTATCGCGTCCAGTTGCGTGGCAGTCCCGTTCGGGAGATAATACAGGTTGTCACTTGTGTCGTATTCAATGCTCTTGTACTTTTGGGTTGAGCTGGTGCCGTTGCTGATGGGGCAGAGGTCTCCGGCATCGCTGTAGAATTTTATCCTCGTTCCATTTGACGTGATTTTGACATCCTCGCCCTCTCTCTGCAGCGGGCCGTCGTTTGAAATCGTCCCGGGCACAAGCGAGGGGGAGGGGAAAGACCCGTTTTCCGGCAATTCAATCTCGCTGCCAAAGCCGATACGGAATTTATTGCTGGCATTAGAGTAACTTTCTCCGCTTACGCAGAACTTGGAAACTACCGGCACGTACGTTCCGTCATATTCCACCTGCTCGTCTTTTCCGTTGTGTTTCACTGTTCCGTTGTGCGTGAGATGCCATGTGTCATTGACTATCGCAATGTTGGCCTTCTGGTCTGCGCCGTTCGCGCCCGGGGTGAGATTTGTAATCCAGAGTCTGAACGGCACGCCGTTCTTGTCTGCAAATCCGATTTCGCCGGTCAGGTAGTTTGTGGTGAATTTCTTGTCATCGGCCGAATTATAAACAACGTCGCCGGACTTCTTGTCAGCCACTATCACGATGGGCGGTTTGTTCGCATCATTGGCCTTCAGCCGCACGATGAACTCGCCGGCGTCAATAACGCCATTGTCTCCAGCGTTAAGTTCGGTTTTTTCCTTCCATACGTGCGCCAGGTCCAGATAAGGGTTGGCGACTTTTCCGAGCTCTTTGGCGACTACCGCCACGGTGTTCAGCCCAAGCTTGAGATTCTCCCCCAACTTGAGGTCTGAGAGTTTGTTCGGCACATTGATGTGCCATTCCTGTATCTTGACGCTGGCGCTGATGCTTTCAGGGGCGTTTGGATTGTAGTAAAAGCGCGTCTCGGAATGAAATTCGGCGGCTGAATTGGTGGTAATGGTCACGGGATTGTGACTGGGCCCCATCCAGTCCGCAACCTTGTATTCTCCGGTTGCGAGTAGCTTGTTCTCGGTCTTATATGGGGTGGGCGACGGCGTCTTTTTTTGCGCCTCCTGCGGCGGTTCGTAAGTTTTCTTATATCCAACGTTTTGGAACACGAACATCTTTCCACCCCGAACGGCCATCCCTTGAATGGATTGTTGAAAACAAGAAAGCTTAAAAATCAATGGCGGAGCCTATCGTCGAAAATATAGAACTAATTCAGCGCAGGCAATTCAGGGCAGGAATTTCTTTTTCTCAATCTTTTCGCGCAAATATTCGCCAACGAAAGACAGCGACGGCCCCTGCAAGGCATCCTGCTCAATCTTCTTTTTTGTCTTCAAAACAGTCTTGAGCTCCTCCACCCACATCGGGTGGCGGTTAATCCACTCATAGCCCAGCATTTCCTCGGCCCGCTTGATGTCAACTTCTTTTGCCTTGATGGTAAGTTTGGCCAAAAAGTCGTAGTCTTTGATATCCTGCATTGTCACTCCGACAAATTTGGCCTGCGGGGTGGCTATGTCTGTCGCCAAATAGGCAAGATTCATCGAGCCTGTCTTGATTGCCCAGTAGATATACCATCCCCAGGCATCGCAGTCTGTGAAAACAATGACGGGCAGCTTCTTGGCCGCAAGGCGCGAAATGAGGCGACGGCAGCCGCGCGAAGCCTGCCCTTTTGGTGTAATCAGCACGCAATTCTCTTTTTTCCAGAACTTGTCCTCATTCAGCCTCTGCCACATGGCGTCTTTTTCCACTACAAGCACGAAATCTGCATCCAGCTCCTCAATTGCCATGCCGTTGTCAACATCGGACGGAATCATCCAGCCCGACCTGCCCTGCTTTGTGCAGTCAATAAGAGTTTCATCCCCGCCAAAGCGATCGCGAAGTGTGAGCGGGCCGGCCACAACTCCTTTTCGGTCCGTGTTCAGGTTCAAATCTTCGCGTTTAACGTCAATGGCCACTTCCAAATCTTCAATCAGCGGATTGGATTCCGATTGCTCCGAAAACAGCTCTTCATCCAAATCCTCACCAAGCGAGAATTTCAGCTGGTAAAACAATCCTCTGATTGAGGTGTGCGCGTCCTCGCGCAAAAACTTCTTGCACTTGTTTGCAATTGCAACCGTTTGCATGAATTTGCGGGCCTGTCCCACATTGACGAATTTGCGCTGCTCCACCTTGTCGCCGAGGCGCAGGCAGCCCACGCCCTCGTCAAACAGAACGTTTCCCTTGGACCGCAGCGCGGTGGTGAATGAGGGCGTCTGTTCATCGTCAATTTCGTGCAGCATGTCCACGCCCAGATTTTCGAGCTTTTTCATGACCTCCCCTGAATCAGCCTTGCGGTTGGGTGCGCGGGAGGGTGCGCCTTTGGATGAACCTGATTTGGCCATGAGCATCATGTTTATTCCTCCTCGTCCTCACTGTCTTTGCCGTTGCCGTTTTTGGCCTTTGCCTTTTTGGCGCCTTTTCCCTTCGGGCTCTTGCCGCCTTCCTCTTCGCGGTCTTCATCAGCGTCCTCTTCGCTGCCCTCAACCGCCTCGTTTGTGCCCTCCATAATCTGGCCCATGTATTTGGTTTCGATAAGGGTTTGCAGCTTTTTCTGCAATTCATCAGCCTTGCCTTTGGCGGCCAATTCTGTCAGGTCTTTGGAAAGCTGCTTCACATAGCGCAGCACCGCGGCGCGGCGTTCCTCCTGCTCATGCCCGCGGCGGATGCCGGAGAGGTGCAGCTGCATCTTGCGCGCCACTTCCATAATGGCGTATTTAATTTCCTGATACACCTCGTCCTCGTCGGAAATGGCCTGTTTGCCGGCCGAAGTGTATGGAACGTGAACCGAGACGAAATTTACAAACACGCTGATTGGCGCGGTGTCGAAATCATCAACAGCATAGCGCTTCCACTCGACATCTTTCACAGCCTTTGTGATGGCGCAGCCTGAAATGTCGAAAAGCAGGGGCGCGGCATTGGCATATCTGATAATGTCCCCGCCGCGGCCGCCCTCGCTGTTTTCATGGCCCGACTGGCCGCCCCACGCAATGGCCGCCTCCACCAAAAACGGCACGCCGCCGTGATATATTTTGGGCGGGCGCTCGGTGACTGCGGCAAATTCTGGAGCAAGAATGGCGCCAAGGCTCTTTTGCACATGCTCGGCGCCAATCGGGCGCAGGCAGTTGGATTCGGGCGCAATCCATTTCACCATTGTGAATGCTTTCACCAGCCCTTCTGCTTCGGGCCATGTCAGTTCGCGCGAGGGCTTTTTGAAATTGACAAGAGGAAGTCCTGCCGTCTGGCCGTTCAATATTCCCGCCAGCTCTGCAACTTTGGCGTCAGACACGCGCTGCAGCCTGTCGCGCAAAAATTGTGAAATCGACACGCCCGGCCCCTCGCGGTGGGCCAAATCAGTCAAGTCTGAAACAGCCAAACCGAGAGGATGCGGCTCTGTCTCTTTTGGCTTTGGCGGGCAAACCTCGATTGAGCGCGGGTAGCCGACTTTCTCCCCGCTCGGCTCGACAAGCGTGAGCGACACGTGCGGATTGGCCAGCGCGGTGCGGCGGATGTATTCGAAAACGCTGCCCTGCGAGCGGTCGTATTTCACTTCGCCGAACTCGCCCTCGACATAGAGGCCGTGCTTTTTCTCGGGATTTTCCTCTTCCACCAAATTGACAATGTTCGGAGTGTTTGTCTTGATGTCAACAGAAATCTCGCCCTTGAGCCGCTTGCTGTCCCACTCGCTCACGAATTT
>JAKAJC010000024.1 GCA_021814005.1 Microcaldota archaeon | reverse complement strand
AACTTTGAGGCCCATACTTTGGGGTTGGGTGGAATGCTCGGTGCCCTGTGTCGTCGTTTCCCCTTTCATTACAATCGCCTTCATACACAACATATAGTGGTTTGGACAGTTTGAGAATACAATGGATAGTGGTCCCTCCAAACAGCCTTTAATTAGGTTTAAAAACGGGTGGGGCCATCGACGAGAGAAATACGGGGGTGGTTGGTGAATGAATGTGGCTCCCCAGCATGCTCTCGATTTCCCTCAAATTCACGACGATTTCCCTCTGCCAAAAAAATTGCGGTTACGACTGATGAAAATGAAAAATCTGCAGATTTTTTTCTGTCTTTTGGGCGGATTTTTTGCGGCTTTGGCTTTTGGTTTTATAGATTTGCGGTTTCACATGCCATTCATGGACATACAGGCGAAGATAGACCTAGTGCGCAAGGGAGCGGTGCTCGAAGTATTGACAGAAGACGAGCTGAAATCCCTTTTCGAGAAGAATTCGCACCCGTCGCATTATATCGGCTTTGAAATTTCGGGCAAGGTGCATCTGGGCACCGGCCTTTGCACGGCGCTAAAAATCCGCGATTTTGTTGAGGCCGGAATAAAGCCGACCATCTTTTTGGCGGATTACCACGCTTATTTGAATGGAAAATTGGGCGGAGATTTGGAAAATATTCAGACGGTTGCGAAAGGATATTTCAAATCGGCGATGTATGCCTCGCTTTTGTGCGCCGGCCTGGACGAGGAACAGGCTGACAAGGTCCGCTTCGTGCTGGGCAGCGACATGTACGGCAAGATGGGGCTGGAGTATTGGACAGATGTTATGCACGTTTCCAAAGACACCACCATGAAGCGGATGCTGCGCTGCACCACCATCATGGGCCGCACAGAGAGCGACACCCTGCCATCCTCGGCTACCCTCTACCCTTCAATGCAGGTGGCAGACATCTGGGCGCTTGAGGCAGACATTGCCCACGCCGGCATGGACCAGAGAAAAGTGCATGTGCTGGCGCGCGAAGTTGCCGAGAAGCTCAAAAGGCCGAAACCGGTTGCCGTGCACGGGGCGCTTTTGTCGGGACTGCTTGGACCGGGAAGAATGGACCCCAATGCAACAGAAGACGACAAGATGATTGCGGGCAAAATGTCCAAATCAAATCCTGATTCGTGCATTTTCATCCATGACTCGCCCGAGGAAATCGCGAGAAAGCTCAAGAAAGCATACTGCCCTGAGAAAGTTGTGGAAGAAAATCCGATTGTGCAGATGGCCGAGACATTTGTTTTGCGGGACAGGCATCTCAAGATTGAAAGGCCTGCCAAATTTGGCGGAGATGTGGAGATCGCTGATGCGGCCGAGCTGCGCTCGCTCTTTGTTGGTGGAAAGCTCCACCCCATGGACCTCAAAAACGCGGTTGGCCGCGAATTGACCGCCATGCTCGAGCCTGCGCGCAAATATTTCGAAAAGCACCCCAAACTGCTTGAGCAGGCGCTCTAAGTATTGTTTTCTTTTCTTCGGCCCGGCTTTTTCTCCTTCTTTTTCCATTCGTCTTATAACTTTTCTATCCTTTTGCCCTGCATGGCATCCAGATTCCTGCTTGTCGGCTCGGGCGCGCGCGAGCACGCGATTGCGGCCGCATTGTGCAAACGCGAAGACGTGCAGCTTTTCGCATTTATGTCGGCCCGAAATCCGGGAATAGAGGCATTGTGCAAAAAATCGGGCGGCGAGGCTGTTGTCGGCGACATTCACAACCCCGCGCAGGTTGGCGACTGGGCAAAGGCAAAGAAAATCGAGCTGGCTTTTCCATCGCCGGATGCGGTGCTGGCGGCAGGAGTGTGCGACGAGCTGGCCAAATTCCACATTCCCCTGGCCGCGCCGCTGCGCGCCGCTGCGCGCATAGAGTGGGACAAATCATTTTTGCGCCAGATTATGGACAAGGGAAGGGTGCCGGGCTGCCCCAAGAACGGATTTTTCCGCTCCACCGACGAGCTGAACGGGTTTATTGACAGCCTCGGCGGGCAGGTTGCGGTAAAACCTGTTGGCCTCACCGGAGGAAAAGGCGTTGCAGTGGTCGGCTTCCAGCTCAAGGACGGCGAGGCTGCCAAGGCATATGCGCGCGAAGTGCTTGCGCAGCGCATAGGCGGCGACGGCGTGGTAATCGAGGAAAAGCTTATTGGAGAGGAATTCACACTGCAGGCCTTTTGCGACGGCAGAAAGCTGCTGCCGATGCCGGCAGTGCAGGACCATAAACGGGCAAATGTCGGAGACAACGGGCCAAACACAGGCGGTATGGGCTCATACACTTCAGAAGGTTTTCTTCTGCCGTTCATGACACAGCAGGACTATGACGATGCGCTCAACATTTTGCAGAAAATCACCCGCATTTTGGAACTGGAGTCAAACATCCGCTTCTCCGGAATAATGTACGGCCAGTTCATGGCCACCGCGAACGGCGTGTTTTTGATTGAGATTAACGCGCGTTTCGGAGATCCTGAGGCAATGAACGTGCTTGCGCGGCTCAAAACGCCGCTTGCTGACGTGTTCGAGGCCATTGCCCAGCGCCGGCTTGGCAAAATGGAATTGGAATGGGAAAGCAAGGCAACAGTGGTCAAGTATCTGGTGCCTGAGGGCTACCCCGGCAAGGCCGTGCCGGCCTCGAAACTGACGATTGACGAGAAGAAACTGAAGGCCTCGAAAGCAGAGCTCTTTTTTGCCTCGGTTGACCAGCGCGAAGACGGGCTGCACACTGCATCGAGCCGCGCAATTGCAAGCCTTGGAGTGGGCAAGAGCATTGACGAGGCTGAAAAGCACGCCGAGGCAGGATGCGCGGCAGTGTCAGGACCGGTTTGGCACCGCGCTGATATTGGAACGGCTGCGCTGATTGGAAAGAAGGCGGAGCACATAAAGCAGCTGAGAAAACGCTAAAGCAGATAAAATGCTAAAGCAGATAAGATAAATCAAGATTTTACACCGGCTACCACAACATTTAAAAATAACATTTTACAGAATAATAACACGGAATAAGCTTATTGGGAGATGGTACAATGAAAAACATGAACATTAGCATGAACCAGAAAAAGCCTGTAGAGAAAAAGGCTGAGAATAACACCCGCAATATCTTCGCCCGGACTGCTTACGGCGGTGCCAAGATTCTCGGTGGAATCGCCATTGCCGCGGGATTGGGATACGGAATCCTGACCTCGACCGGCTGCACGGAGAACAATGTGGTCAACAACTACTACAACGTCCAGCAGGACACATGCAAGATAAACCTCAATGGCCTCAAAGAAATCAAGCGTGAAATCCTCAATATCGGCGGCGTCATCGACGCCGGTACGTTCAAGGTGCGCTTGGCCGACATCTCGGTGGCGACTGGCTCCAAGAACACCCACCCGGCCATTTTGGATATTATGGATGTCAACGACGCGGTGATTGGACAGATTCAGGTCAACCCCTGTGACATGTACACCTTCACCCAATCGTCTACTGGGAACCAAATCAAAGTGGCCGTTTTCCAGACAGCTCCCGGCTTGACCCTTAGCGCCAAGTGGGCTGAAATCGGCGTCTACAACTAAACAGATTTTTTCTTTTTCCTTTTTACTTTTTTCAATTTTAGTTTTTCAATTTTCCTTTTTCAATTTTTCAATTTTCATTTTTCATTTCTCCATTTTTCCATTTGTTATTCTTCTTTTGAGAATTTTTCGAATAATTCCTGCGCTCTCTCGGGTTTCAGTCCCGCCGCGCCCGCCTGCTCGCGCAAAAGGGCCATGCCCAATTCCAGCGGCGTGGCGCGGTTGAAGCGCTCCTCTTTGAGTTGCGCAAGGCCTGCCGCCAGATTGGAGCCGTCAAGCTGGTTGTCGATGAACAGAAACGCCTGCTCGCCTGCATCAATGCCTGAGAGGTCGAGGTCTGCCGCGTCCGAGGCAAGAGTGCCGATGAGACGGAGCTTGAGAATGGGTTTGGAGGGCCAGGAGAGGGAGAGAAGGCGCTGAATTTCTTTCTCTGCCGCCGCGCGTACTTCTGACGGCTTGGATTTTTCAAATCTGAGTTCAACCACTTCGAACGGGCGGGTGGTGATTGGGATGAATGAAGCGCGCTGGGCCGCCGGAACGAGGGAATCGATTATGTAATAGCCCTTGCCGGTTTTTTCCTCGTCTTTCATTTGCGTCATCACGGTCGAGCCGGGCAGGAGAAGTTTCCCGCCCATCAGCTCGTGGCGCGCGTGGATGTGGCCGCACAAATAGTAGTCATAGCCGGCAGGAAGGTCGTCGACAGAGGCCAGCGAGTCCAGCGGCACCTGGATGAATTCGCGCATGGTCTGGTGAAAGACAAAGAAATTCAGCGCGCCGGATTCGGGCTTGCAGCTCAGCCTGCTTAATGCGTCGCGCACCAAATCGTCAGGCAGGCCGCCCATGCCCGAGAAAGCCAAGCGTTGGGGCTTGCCGCCATCCTCTTGTTTTTCCACCACGATTGTTTTGTTGTGAATATCCTCCATTAAACCCATTTTGGCCATAAGGGCAATCGGGTTTAGGGCGTCTTTTGCGCGCCGCTCATGGGTGCCGTGGATGCCCAGGATAAGGGGGGAAATGCCGCTGTTTTTCGACTTTAGGATGTTGCGCGCTTCCGCCAGCACCTGCGCGACTTCGAGAATGGTTTCAAGGCGCGGGATGCGGTGGTCGAAAATGTCGCCGCCTAAAACCAGAACATCGGCCTTCTGCGCCGCGTCGAGAATGGCCGCCCTTCCCTGAGCGGTTGCGTCCGCCTCGAAGCGCGGGTAGCCGAAGTGGGTGTCGGAGACAAAGGCCACTTTCATGGGAATGGATTGGGCGGGGGGTTTTATTAATCGGGGCGATGTTGAATGGATGGCGAGGCCCATGACAGACCAGCTCATCTTCTCGGCGCTGATGATAAGCGTAATCATCATCGCAGTCTACTTCCTTACACGCTGAGCGCCGGATGCCTATCAGGCCTGCTTGCCGGACTCCTATCCGGTTGTTTTTTATTCCTCCACGTCAGGCTCATTAGCGATGCGGGTTTCTGTAATCATCCCGGCCCTGAACGAGGAGAAGAACATCGAGGCCACGCTCAAGGCTGTCCGCGACCAGGACTACAAGGGGCCGATTGAGCTTATTGTCGCGGACGGGCATTCCACCGACAAGACCGTGCAGATTGCCGAGAGATATGCCAACAAGGTGGTGATGGAAACCACGCGCACCATTGCGGCTGGACGCAATGCTGGGGCAAAGGCCGCCAGCGGGGATTTGCTGCTGTACACTGATGCAGACACCATTGTGGAGAAAAATTGGGTGCGGCTCATGGCCGGAGCCTTCAAAGACTCAGAGGTGGTGGCCGCTTTCGGCATGATAAAGCCGCTGGGGGCCCATCCAATCGAGAAATTCATGCTGAACAGCAGCGTGTGGTTTGCAGCCACATTTCTCAATTTTCTGAGAATGGATTACACTTACGGGAACAACATGGCCCTGCGCAAGAGCACGTTCGACAAAATCGGCGGGTTTGACATTTATCTTGTGACGGGCGAGGACACCGACATCATCAAGCGCATAAGAAAGGAGGGGAAAGTGGTGTTCGTGCCGAACGCGGTGGCGCATTATTCCATCCGCCGCATCCGCGAGTGGGGCTATAGGAAATATTTGTGGTTCCACACCAAGAATTTCTTTATGACGCTGATTTTCGGAAAACCGGCAAAGAAGTATGAGGCGGTCGGGAGATAACTTTGCCCTTTTATTCCCGAACAACCGTGCCGTTGTGAGGTTCGCCCAATATGGCGGCCTTCAGCTGCCCGGCATCGCGGCCGTCAATAAAATGAGTTTCGATTTTCGAGCGGGCAATGAGGGAGCATGCCAGCAAATCGAAGACGAAATGGGTGCCTGCCATGCGCGCGTCTGATTTCTGGGCAAGCGAGATAAGCTGGGCGTAAGTCATCTGGTCAAACTTTTTGGCCGACTGATTTGTTTTCGGGTCTGAATCATAGATGGCGGTGTTGCTCACATTCACCAGCCGCTTTGCGCCCAAAGACTCGGCCAGAAGGGCTGAATCGGCGTCAGTGGTGATGCCGGGAATGGTGCCGCCCATTATGATATATTTCTGGCTGGTGGCCGCCTTTTTTGCGTGCTTGAAATCCTTGAAAACTTTTGAGCCAGCTTCGGGCCCAAGAGCCTCGCGTAGGGCGTCGGCATTTTTGTATGTAATCTTGATTCCTGCCAAATCGGCCTCGAATTCGCTGCCTGTTTTTTTGCGCGCAGACTGGGCCCGCTTTCTTGCCTGCTGCCCCCCTCCGCACACAATGCCGCACGGCACGCCGGCAGACTGTATGGCCGAGGCCAGCTTCTTCGCCATTTCGGCATTCGGTTTGCCGTCGTTGAGCAGAGAGCCACCCACTGAGAGCACCACGCTTGGAACAGGGTATGAGGTCGTCATGAGGGGGTGTATTCATTCAGGTTTTAAAATGCCGCCGCAGAAATTAGGGCATGGCAAACAAAAAAGGCTCTAATGACCAATCATCTGACTTGGGACTTGCGTCCATCATTCCACTGCTTGAAAAGCGCGAGAAGGCGCGCGACGAGGTCATCACCGCGTCGAGGCCGCTGGTGCGCCACTGCGCGCTGGCGATAAAGATGCTGCATTCGGGTGAAATTGAAGAGGCGAAAAAAGAGCTTGGCGCGCTTGAGCGCGAAATGAAGGCATTGCCCAAGTCTGATTCGTCTTTTGAATATCTGTTTGAGCCGATTTGGCAGGAAGTGGTGGAGGCAAAATTGCTGCTGGCGGCAGTGGAGCGAAAAGCGCTGCCAAAGGCGGATGAGCTGCACGTTCCTCCGGCCACCTATCTTTTGGGCGTGTGCGACGCGGTGGGGGAATTCCGCCGCGCCATGCTCGAGGCATTGCGCGTGGGAAAGAAGGCTGATGCGCATTACTATTTCGACCTTATGAACTCGGTTTACGACCAGCTCTCAGTCATCCGCTTCTCGGGCTCGCTGCTGCCGAATTTCAAGCCAAAACAGGACATGGCGCGCCATTCGCTTGAGCAGGCAAGAAGCGAAATTTTGCGGGCAAAAGACTGAGCAAAAATTGCCGGCCAATGACTGAGAGCATTTATTTTTAATCTCAGGCCTCGAAGGCCGGTCATGTCGAAACTGATAATAGCAGTTGTGCTGGTCTCGCTCATTTTTCTCTCCGGCTGCAGCCTGCTTAATGCGCTGAAAAAGCCCGACACATCGCCCGGAAACGCCGGCAGCGCCGCGCCCGTGGCCGGCGCTGTTCCTGCCGCGCCCCCTCCGGCCGCAACAAATGAAACAAACGCGTCTGCCAACAGCACAGGTGCAATCAACGGAACCGGTGCAATCAACGGAACCGACAACCTGCTTGTGCCGCAGCCTGAACCGGTTGCGGCCAATGTCACCGAAAACCAGAGCACAGGTGTAACCGCGCCCGAAGCGCCTTTGCGCCCCCGGCGGCTGGAAGTGACATTCTACAACGCCAGTTTTGGGGATGCCACGCTGGTGCGCACAGACAATCTCACGTTTCTTGTTGACACCGGACCGGCCTCTTATGCCGAAGACCTGGTCCGCTCGCTGCGCGGAGCTGAAGTTGACCGCCTCGACGCGGTGATTATCACGAATTGGGAGCCGGGCAAAACCGGCGGGCTGTCAAATCTTTTCGACCGCTTTGTAATCAATGAAATATGGACGCCCAAGGACATTCCCGACACGCAGGCGTATGCAGAGCTCAAAACGCGGATTGCGCAGACTGAAATTCCGCTCAAGAACCTCAATGCGGCGAGCCGCATCAATTACACTGATTTGCGTTTCGAGATTCTCAACCCTCCGGCACAGCCGTATTCTGCATCAAATGACGCAAACTCGATGGTCATCCGCATCTATTACGGCCGATTCTGCGTTTTCCTGCCGTCCGACATACAGAATGCGCAGGAGGCGCCCATTCTCGGCTCGCTGGGCCCCGACACGTGCGAAGTGTACAAGCTGCCCTATCACGGCCGCGGAATGCCCGGCGCCTCGCTGATTATGGACCGCCTCAAGCCTTCGGAGGCAATCATCAGCACAGGCCCCAATAATTTGGGCCTGCCAAGCCCCACAACTCTGGAGAGGCTGAGAATCGCGGGGATAAGGACATGGCGGACGGATTTGAACGGGACGATTTATCTCTACGCAAACCTGAATAGGACTTACGCCATAGGGACGAATGCCGTTTTGCCGGAATAGAGAGAATCAGAACGAAAAAGAGAATGCGCTATTTCTTTCGAATTAAATTATTTCTTTCTTTTTTTGACTGTCGCCTCGCTCATTATTTTTGCCGGATTTTTCAAGCCAGATGCCGACGGCTGGACGGAAGCTGGAACCGTCTTTATGCTTCCGGACCCGTTGCCGGGCTCTCCGCCCGCCGCGCCTGCATCCGATTCCTTTTTGACAAACTGGCCGCCGACCGTGAGGTGCACGCCCACAAGGCGCGAGCCTGTCTCGTCTTTTGTCACGCCCAGCACAACATCTGATGCCGAGAGAATGGAATCGTTGTGGGTGACTACGATGAATTGCGCCTGCTTGCTCATCTGCTTGACAAAGTCGGCCAGTTTGCGCGCATTTTCTTTGTCAAGAGAGGCCTCGGCCTCGTCAAGAATGTAGAATGGAGAGGGCTTGTGGGTGTGCAATGCGAAGATGAACATCATGCCCAAGAGGGTTTTCTCGCCGCCCGACATGGACTCGAGATATTTGTCGCGCTTGTCGTGCTCGCCGCGCACGCGGATTGACAGGCCGGATTCGAGCGGGTTGTTGGCGTCGTCCAAAATGAGCGTGCCCTCGCCCGCATACACCATGCCGAAGAGGCGCTTGAAGTGCGTGTTGACGCGCGAGAATGTTTCCATAAACACGTTGCGCTTGCGCGACTCGATTTCCTCCATCAGGCCCATCACGGCCGCGCGCTCGCTTGCAAGTGTTTCCACCCTGCCCTGCACTTCCTCGATTTCTTTCTTTTTCTGCACATACATTTCGGGCGCTTTCTGGTTGACATCGCCAAGCGTTGAGAGGCGGGTTTCGGCCTCTTTGGCCATCTCTTCGGCCTTGTCGCGGCCCACGTCAAGAAGAGGAGTGTCCTTGTATTTTTCCCATTCTGCCTTGAGGTCGACGAGTTTTGTCTCGGCGCCGGCGCGCTTGACATCATTGTCATGCGCCGAGCGGTTGGATGCGTCAAGCGAATACTGCAATTTGCCGAGCGAGGTGCCCAGCTCGTCCAGCTGAGTCTGCAGGGACTGCATCTGGTCATAGTATTTCTTCACAGTCGCGCTGACTGCCTGCAGCTGCTCCTCCTGAACAGCGTGCGTGGCGGTGGCGGTCTTCTGCTCGCCCTCAATCTGCGAAATAAATGCGACAAGCTGCTGGTGTGACTTTTTGCTTGCGGCCAGCTGCTCCATGATTTCCTTTTTCTGGCTCTCCACCATCTCGAGCTCGTGGCGCTTTGTGCGCAAAAGCCCCTCGGCCTGCGAGTGCGTTTCCACCGCGTTGCGGAAGCGCTCCTGCGCCGCGCCTGAAGCCTTGGCGCGGGCTTTTCGCTCGGCCTCGGCCGCCGCCTTGGCGGCCATATGGCGGGCTGACAGGTCTGAATAAACGCGCCCGATTGCCTCCAGTTTCTTGGCGAGGGCGTCGCGCTCTTTTGTCGAATTTTCCAGCTGCTCTCTCCAGCGCTGGCTTTCTGCTTTGGCTGCCTCGGCTTTTGCCTTGCGGCCCGCGCCGCCCAGCTCTGCCTGCAGGCCGGCCAGTTTGAGCTCGGCCTCTGCGCGCTCGCGGCGCAGTTTGGCCATTTCCTCGCGAACAGAATAAAGCTTGGAATACATGGCGTCGCGCTCGGCCTTGATGTGCTCCACGTCGCCCTCGGCCTTTTCCAAGGACGCGCGCGACATCAGGCTGCCGCGCAGCTGCCCGCCCGAAATAACTCCGGAGCGCTCGAGCAGCTCGCCGCCCAATGAGACCATTCTTGCGCGCCCCACCCCGATTTTTTTGGCTGACTCGACATCGCGCACAAGAAGCGTGTCCTCGAAGCAGTAGCGCATGGCCGAATCGATTGATGGGTCGTATTGGACAAAGTCGATGAGGCGGCCCAATGAGCCGGCGGGCACGGGGCCCGCTTTTTCGGAGAGAACGACGGAATCTAGCGGAATAAATGTCGCCCTTCCGGCCTTGGCTGCCTTGAGTTTGGAAATGATTTCTGATGCAGTGTCAAGAGTGTCGACCACGATGTAATTGAGGCGCCCGCCGCCGGCAGCTTCAACTGCCGCGCGGTATTCTGTGTCAACGTTTATGAGTTCGGAAACAGCGCCCTTGATGCCGCCCATGCTGCTTTTGAGGCTCTGCACCATGAGAAGCGCGGGATTTGAGGCGGCCGGAGAGGCCGAGCCGCGCAATGTTGCGACTTTTTCCTTTGCCTGCAAAAGCGACTGGTCAAGGTCTGGCAGCGAGCGGTTGAGCTTTTTCTCGTCGTCAAAAAGCTTTTCCAAATCAGCGCCAAGAGATTTTATTTGATTGCCGAGGCGGCTTAGGCGCTCGTCCTCGGCCTGCGGGGCATTGAAGGATTTGGCTTCCTCTGCAGAGCGGCGGCTTTCTGCCGAATATTTCTCAATCATGGCTTCAAGCTGCTGCAGATTTGCTTCGGCCGCCGATTTGTCTGAAAGTGATTTTTGCAATGATGCCTCGAGCTGCTCGATTGACTGGGCTTCGCCGGCATGGCCGTCGGGCGAGCCGATGCCCGCCTCTTTGCGCGCGGTTTCCAATTCTGCAGCCGCCTTTGCGAATTTTTCGTCCAGAGCGGACGCATCGGCCTTCATCTGCTGGATGGCCGCCTCCATGCGCGCCTTGCTCTCGTCAAGCTCTTTCTGGCGGCTTTTCAGCCGCTCCTGCTCGCCCTTCTTTTCCTCGAGGCGCGTGGCAAGAGATGCCAGCTGCAGGCGCGTTTCCTGAATAGCGGCCAAAAGCTTTTCGCGCTCGCTTGATTTGCCTATGCGGTCTGAGAGGGCGGCGCGCTGCTTGTCCAAATCAGTCCGTTTGGCTGAGAGCGCCGCCTTCTCTGTTTCGAGGCGCGTTATCTCGCCTGAGAGGGTTTGGCGCTTTTCGAGAAGTTCTTTGAAATAGGAGTCAAGTTTTTTGTATTCTGCAGAAACGAGAGTGGCGCGCGCCTTTTCCAGAGTTGTCTTGGCCTCGGTGTAGGCAAGGGCGGCATCGCGCTCTTTTTCCAATTCGGCCAAAAACGCGCCGCGCTCGGCCAGCACCACTTTTGCCTCTGAAATGTTGGAATCGACGCGGGCGAGCTGTGAGAGGGCGTCCTTCTTTTTCTCGTCGAATTCGGCGATGCCGGCGACGGTGTCGATGATGGCGCGCCTGTCCTTGGGGTTGCGCTCGACGAGATTTTGCACCTGCCCCTGCGCGATGATGTTGTGCGGCCCGACTTCAAGGCCGTAGGGACGCAGGGCTTCAAGAGTGGCGTCGCGGGTGAGGTGGCGGCCGTCAAGCTCGTATCTTGTGGTGCCGTCCTCGTGGATTTGGCGGCGGATTTCAAAATGCCTATCACCGTCGATGTTGATGACAACTTCGGCTGCAGAGCTGTTGAGGTTGATAAGTTCGGCCGTCTTCTTGGCCCTCAACGCCTTGAGGCCCATCTCCCCGAAAATAAAGCGGATTGCGTCGGTGACATTGCTCTTGCCCGAGCCGTTGGGGCCTGCGAGGGCGACAAAGCCGTTGGGCAGGCTGGCTTCGGCGGACTTGAAGGATTTGAAGCCGCGGAATTTGATGTGGCTGATATAATACACGAATATCCGGCCTCTGCAGACGCTTGGTCGCCTGCGTGCTTTTCCGCCGTGAGATTAAAAAAGGAGACGGGAGAGGATTTGGCCCCGAAAAAAAGGAGACGGGAGCGGATTTTGCTTCTTATTTTGTTTATCCCCGAACCTGCACAAGCAGGCGGCCGGACGTGTTGTGGAGCGGGAAGCGGACGTCGTCGTTCTTGCAGTCGTCCTGCTGCGCCGCCCTGTCCGCCCCCACCGCGTCCTGGCAGTTCTTGAAAGCGAGAGTCACGAATATGGTGCGCATTTCGTTTGACGACACCTTGTTGGTGGACTGCATGGTGACGTTATAGAGCACAGAGCCGCCCTGAGGCACATATTCGCCGCACGCCGGGTCGCCGTTCAGAATCACGATGTCGCCGCCGACGAGGCGGAAGGCGCAGTTCTGGATGTATATCGGGAAGCCCTGCGTGTTTGTGAGGTTGAAATTTGCTTCAAGCTCAATGGAGCTCGGAGTCTTGGCCGCGTAAAAGCCGCTGCACGGCAGGTTGGGGGCGAAGGTGCATTCCTCGCCTGCAAAACGGCCCGGGCCCAGAAGGCCTGAGCTGATGAGCACCGCCAGCACCACGAACATGGCGAAGAGAGCCCAGCCGTATGTGGCAAGATACTCGGCCGCCACTTGACCGCGGCGGGATAAACGCCGGCCAGATGAGAAAGAAGCCATAGGTCGGACTTGAGGCCGAAAGATTATAAACTTGAAGCACGAGGCGATGATATACCAGCAAAGGCGACTAGGCTGATAGAAGGTGTTTTGGATGGTGCAGAAAGACAGCGTCTATGGGTTGGTCACAAACAGTTTCCCGCTTTATGCCAACGGAATCGACCAGACGGGCATAATTTATGTTTGCGAGAAGGGTTTGGTCATCAAGAATGAGGGCCATTTCATCCGCGCGCCGCTGGAATACGTGCGCGGGCTTGAGCGCGTAGAGGAGATGCCTCTGGGCAAAATCAGCATGATTATGCGCGTGTTCGACCAGATGGGACAGGAATACTCGTTTGCGGCCGGAATAGCTGACATGAATTACGAGGCTCTGGTAAAGATGTGCCCCAATTCACAGCCGTCCAAGCCGAAGGAAAAAATCGCAGAATTCTGATTGAGATGTAAATGGCGGGCACATGCGGCCCGCCCAACAAAAAAACAGATTTTCTGGTTGCCCGCTTTGGCGGTTCTGGTTTGAGAACCGGCGCGCTTCTGTTTTTTGTTTTCTTTTTGTGGCTTATTTTTCGTTTTTCATTTTTTGTTTTTCTCTATTTATGTGGCGTTCTTATTTCTCTTTTGGGACACTCTCCTTGTTTTTCACTCCATTGTTTTTTTGTTTTTTTTTCTCTCCATTTTTTTTGTTTTTTTTTTGTTTTTGGTTTCTATCTCCCTCCGTTTGCTTTGATATTGCTCAGTAGTCGCCAGTCCAGGGCCGGTAGGTCACTTGCTCCCAGTTTTCTCCCTTGGTGCCGAACAGCACTTCCCCGAAGATTTGCAACGGCACCAGCCGGCTCTTCTTGAGCCGGTTTTCCAGCCATTTCACCCTTCTCACCCCCCCACGATAGCAGAACCATGGCTGGACGTTTAAGAGTGAGGGCGGCCCATTATTGAAAAAACGATAGAAAATGGCGGAAAAGCAGCTTTTTTTACGCCTTTATTCCCATTTTTATCCCATTTTTGTTTTGCCCTATTTTGTCTGATTTTTACCGGCGTGAAATTTTGTTTTCCCTAAAAATTTATTCGCCGATTTTCAACAACATTTGCTGCGCACCCATCTCCTCGATGGGCCTGGCCGGCACGCCGGCGGCGCAAAGGGCGCGCGCCGTGTGCTCGTTGTCGCCGTGCGCCATGAAAACCTGTTTTGCCCCGCAGCTTTTTGCATATTCGAGAATTTCGCCGAAGTCGGCGTGGTCGGAGAGGGGGAAGGCGGCGTCGGCCGGCAGTTGGCGCACCAGAGCCCAGCCGGTAGCCATTGCACGCCTGACTTTTCGGCGGTGCACTTCGGAGAGGCGCGACGCGAGGGAGGCGGTGAGCGCGTGCGGAGGCATGACGGCATGAAAAGGCCCGCGCATGACTTCCTGCGCCTCGGCCGAATCTGAAGAGAGCCAGTTTAATTTCACGCCGTTGCGCTTGTATGCTTCGCAGACCGCGGCGGCGCGGCCCGACACTATGGGAGTCTCGCCCAAGAAATCGTTGATGAATTTGACCAACTCTTGGGCCTTGCCGGTGGAATAGCCGCCCCAAAGCTGCACCGCGTCGCGGTTCTGGCGCGCCCAGCGCTCCATGCCGTCCAGCACGCCGTCCATCGGCGGGAATGAAACGCGCGGGTCGCCGTAGGTGCACTCGATTACGAGCGTGTCGCACGGCAGAAT
>JAKAJC010000006.1 GCA_021814005.1 Microcaldota archaeon | reverse complement strand
GTTTTCTTGCGCAGGGCCTGGGTGTAATAGGGCTCTTCGTCATGAAGGCGCACCACCTTTGCCACGCCCTCCTCCAAATCGATTGCCTGCGAGCGGTAGCGCTTTCCGCCGATAAGGTAGATGGCGCCAGGGTAAAGCTCGCCGATTGCTATGGATTCTTCGCGCTCGCCCAAGAATTTGCCGCTCTCGCCATCCATTATGCGCACGCGGCCGCCCGCATTGCGCAGCGAGAGGGTTTGGGCTTTTTTGATGCCTGCAACTGTTGCCGAATAGTGGCCGCCCCACTCGCGCAACAATTGCTCTTCCACCAGTTTAGTGCAAAGAGGACGGTCTGCCTCCGACAATTCGGCCTCGTCAAGAGGCGCGTCGCGCGCTGCAGAAAGAATGTGCCAGAGGCGCACGTGCGGATTGTCGGGCTTTGCGTGGCAGTTCTCCGCCTTGCCCTGCAGATAAACAGCCGGATTTGACGCATAATACTGATCGAGGGGATTGTCGCGCGCCACCAAAATTGCGTAGCTGTCCTGTCCCTTTCTTCCTACACGGCCTATGCGCTGGCGCAGGCGGGTGACTGTGCCCGGAAAGCCGGCCAACACGGCAGCTTCGGCATCGCCAACATCCATGCCTAACTCAAGTGCGCTTGTTGCCGCCAGCACGCGGATGCGGCCTGAATGAAATGCTGCCTCCAAATCCCTTCGTGAATCTGGAGGCAGGCCGGAGCGGTAGACTGCCATGGGCAAATCCATGCGCGAGCCTACGAGCCCGAGGCGCTCCACCATGTTGTGCGAATTGCCGAAGATGAGGGTTTTTTTGTCCATTTCTTTTGCCAGTTTAAGGCAGGTGCTCACCACGCTCTCGTCCGACTCGCTCACCACCGCGTGGTGTATGAGGCCTCTTGGCGCGCCGGTGCCGTGCACCAGCGCAAAATTGTCACGCCCCGTAATCAATTGGGCGAATTCGAGCGCATTGCCGATTGTGGCAGATGAGCAGATGAATTGGGTGTGAATGGATGAAGAATCAGCCGCGTCCGGCTCGGCAGACTTGGGAATCGAATCTGCAGTGTGAAATTCGTTGCTTATTGATGCGCGGACATCTGATTCGTCTAAATTCAGTTCGAAAAGCCGTGTTTGGGATTTGTCGGCTGCCGTGGCGGATTTGTCCGAAGGCCGGCTCTTGGTTTTCTTGCCGTTTTCTTTTTTTTCTTTTGTTTTTGTTTTTTTGCCCAAAGCGTGCGGGTTGGCGCGTATGAATTTGAGCAAACGCTGCAGACGCCACAGCACATTTGCCACATGCGAGCCCAGCGTGCCTGAATAGGCGTGAATTTCGTCCACCACAACGTATTGGAGGCGCGCAAAAAATGGGCGCCAGAGGCGCGAATTGAGAAGCATGTAGTGGAGCATGTCAACATTGGTGATGATGACGTGGGGAAAGTCGCCCCTTATTTTGGTGCGCTGGCTTGTTGGCGTGTCGCCGTCATAGACTGCCGAGCGCACTCCAAGAAGATTGAATTCCCTTATTCTGTTCCACTGGTCTCTGGAAAGCGCTTTGGTTGGAAAAAGAAGAAGAGAGCAGCCGCCCTTCATGGCCGCTTCCGCAACAGGCACCATGTAGCACTCGGTTTTGCCTGCCGCAGTGGGGGCCATGAGCACCAAATCCTTGCCTTGACGAACGAGGCGGATGGCCTTTGTCTGGTGGTCGTAGAGGCGCTTGATGCCGCGGTTGCGTAATATTTCGCGCAAAGCCGGCTCCATCTCAAGTGAATCGTCATACTGGGGAGGGTGGGGCGGCTCGTCTATCCAGCGCGGATGAAATGATTCGAGCATGATTTTCTATGTGGATGGAAGTTTATAGAAGAAGTGGATGGCGCAATTCCGGCTGAAAAGAAAGAATAAAAGAAAAATAAAATGAAAAAGAAAAAGAAGATATTCTAGCCCGCGGCGGCCAGAGCGCGGGTGACGATTGTCTTGAAGCCCGAATAGGTCTGGCCGGCGTTGGTGTAGTCGTCAAAGGGCAGGGCGCCGACAGTCAATGCGCCTGTTACGGTGTTGCCGCTTTTCGTGCCGATGACAAATGTTGGCGTGCCGCTCGCGCCGATGCGGTTTCCAATAGCCGTTTGGGCGTCAACTTTGGCTGCCATGGCGCCGGTGTTCAGGCAGGTGTTGAATTTGGCCATGTCGATGCCTGAAATGGCGGTTGCCTTGGCTTGAATGCTGGCGTTGTCGGCTTTCTGGTCGGTTAGGATTGAGTCATGCATTTCCCAGAATTTGCCCTGCGCTCCGGCGCATTCGGCCGCCTCGGCCGCGAAGTGGGCCGGCGCTCCGTGGATTACAAGGTTCATGTGCACAAGATTGACCTTGCCGGGGAAGGCTGCGAGAATCTGGTCGTTTGTGGCCTGGGCCCGCTTGCAGAAGGGGCAGAGGTAGTCTGAGAAGATTATCATTGTCACTTTCGCGGTCGGGCTGCCCTTGGGCGGCAGACCGGTGACATCAACAGACACGCTCGGAGCCGGTGCGCCTGATGGGGCGGCGGAAGGAGCCGTGCCGCAGCCGCCGGGGTTTGCAGCCGGAGCTGGCGTGGGGGTTGGAGTTGGCGTCGGGGCGGCGGCGGTCTTGGTGCCTGTGCCGGCGCTTGAGGGAGACTGCACTGTAGATGCAGGCGTGTTGATTGTGATGGCGAAATTCTTGGCCGCCAGCGTGTCATTGAGTGCGCTTATCGAGAAATAGATGGACGCAGACAATACGGCGCCCACCAGAATAAGCGAGAAAGCCAGTATGTAGGTCGGATTTGCCTCCTCGGCATGATGATGCATATGAACAGTCTTCTCTTCAGACATATGTTTTACCTCCCACAAGCGGGCGGGGAGCCTAGGCATTAACACACCAATGTTTTGGCTTTTCCGCCCCGATTGGCTTGAGCAACGCCGTGATGGTTTTTAATCCTGTCCTATGGGGTGAGGCGGGCTGGATTCTGGCCGGATGGAAAAAAGAGAGCAGATTACGGAATGGTAATAAGAAAATTTTCAGGCAGATGGAAAAAGATTTTCAGGCAAACTCGGTCGGCGGCTTGAGGTCTGGATTTATTCTTGTTTTTCTTGGAATAAGGTCGCGCAGCTTTGCCAAATCGCCTTCCAGCTTCGTATTTGCGGCCTGATTGGTCTTGCCGGTTGTCCTGATGGCAAAATCTGCTCCGCGGTTGACAGATTTGACTTCGTTGAGCTTGTCGGAATTCGTTTTGGAGCGGTTAAGCTCGTCCAGACGCATGTATTCCATGTAGTTGTCTATGTCGCTCCAGTTTATTTTGCAGGTGCTGAGAAAAGCATCAAGGTCTTTGACTTTTTTCAGGGCCTCTGCAAGCTTTTCCGGATTGCTCGCAAAGGCTGCCTGTTGGACATCGATTGAGAGAGTTGCGCGGATGTTTTGGAGTGTTGTTATGACCTCAGTGTTGGACATGCGGGTGATATCCAGACCGTTGGGATTCTTGGGGTCTTTGGTGAAGGAATTGAACTTGGCGGCGAGGTCGGGGTCGTTCTTGATATTGGTAATCGCAGTATCGACCTTAATTTTACTTTCAGCTAATACGTTTGGGTCTGTAGAGGTTTTCTGAACACTTCGGCCCCTGCGATGGATTTCCTCGGTTTGAATCTGAAAAAGAAACATCAGGGCCCCCCGGAAGCTATCAGTTCACCGGTGGCGGTGACAATGAAGTATGGTTTTGATATTGTATCGATGTCTATCTTAACATCTCCGGCATCTTCGGAGATTTTGATTTTGTTGAAAGTGGTGATGGGTTTATTCTCGACGGTGCTCGCGTCGTTTAGGATGTCTTGGATGGAATAGAAGTTAATCTTGTTGCCCTTGAACACCAAAATTTGGGTGTTTCCGATAAGCGCGGCGAAAGCGCCACTAGGCAGGACTAATGTTTGCGGATTGAGGTCGACGGGGTCATGAGTCTTGATGCTTTCTAGAAAGTTTTGTGCACCTTCACTCTTGTTTATGTCCGGAGACAGGCTGAGATAAAACAGGCACTTGGCGCCCGGGATTAGAAGATAGAAATAGGTTTTTGAATCGCCGGCCATCTTGACTCCGGTGATAAGCGTTTCTTTGTCAAACTTATCGACGCCACCTGTTTTGAGTGGCGTGGGCTGCGCGGTGGACAGTAACTGGTCGTTTGGCAGCTTAATGAAAATATTTTGATTTATATCCGAAGTTATACCGCGCAAGTCTTTGAATTGGAGTTTGATGGCGCGTCCCAATGTTGGCTCATAGTTTGTCACATAGTCGGTGGGGTTCGGTGCCACAATGACCTCAAACCCGTTCAGCACTACCCTGCCGCGGCCCTGCGCTGAGAGGGCCGTGACTGGTGCAGGAGTTGGGGTGGGGCTGGCTTCTTTCGTCTCTTTTCCCTTGCCTTCTTTGCCGGCATAGGCCAAAAGATTGCCGGATGTTTTGGCGATGACGGCGCCGGCAAGAACGCCGCCCGTGAGCTGCATGAATTTGCGCCTGCTGATGCCGTTGCCGTGCAAATCGGTTTTCTGCTTCTGCTCGACGGGCACCGGGAGTTTCTTTGCAGAGTTCATGGGCTTCCCTCGACTAGAATAAGGGGGTAAAACTATAAATATAGAGGACTGGTCGGGGCTGGAAAAACGGGTGATTGCGGCTGGGTGGAAAAACAGGCGCGTTAGGCTGCCCGGCGAATCGATTCCTGCCAGCTTTTCAGCTCTGCCGCGTGCTGTTTGCGCAGAAACAGCATAATGCGCACGCGGGAGCGGCGAAGCTCGCGGTAATGCAGGTAGCGGCGGGTTGAAGTGATTGTTGTCAGCCGCTTTCTTATGCTGATTTCCAGCTTAAGCTTGAATCTTGCCAGCTGCTCGCGGATGCGCCGGCGGCGGGTGATGCTGCGGGTGCGGCGCATGCGAAGGCGGCGGCGCGGGGATTTTTTGTCTGCCGATTTTTCTGTCTTGGCGCCGATTTTTTCTGTCTTGGCGGCATTGGCAATCATTTTTTCGGGATTGACGGCGCTGGCTGTCGAGTTTTCAACAATGAGCACTGGAGCGGATTTGATTGATTGGATGGATTTTGTTGCGGAAGCGGAGTTCGCAGCAGTTTGCGGTGCGCGCCCGAAGCTGGATTTGACAGTCTTTTCTGCCAGCTCGCTTTTGCAAAGGGTGGAATTGTTGTTGTCAAGCATGCGTTTTGTGAACAGAAGCATGGCGGCGACTGCCAGCTGGCGCTGGACGAGAACGGCTTTTGGCATTCGCAATGGGGTGTTTGACAAGTTTATTCCCTCTGGTTGATTTCAATTATTCAGACACCTGAATGAATTGGAGCGTTTCGCCGTCTTTTTTGTCCAGCGTGACAAAGGCAAAGCGCTCGAACTGGAATGTCGCCTTGGGCGCATACGGATTGCCGCCTGCAAGGGCGGCTTCGGCCAGCGGGCCAGAGGCTGCTGACGGCTCCACCCAGCCCCACACGGTCTTGAGTGAATCTGCGTTGTATTTGCCTTCCGCATCCAGCAAATCTCCGGGGATGAGAACGCGGGCCGGCTTTTTCTGGGTTTCGCTTACCCACTGCACCTTGCGCGAAACATCGCCGGTTTCTGACACAAATTCGGCCGTGACAATTGGACGGACTGCACGCGTGCCGTCAGGCAGAAGGCATTCCTCTTCGCGCCGGCCGGTGATTTTGACATTGCACCAGTCCTTGAGGCGGAATGTTTCGCCGTCCGTTAGAGCGGAAATGTCGGCAAGAGGAATGTAAAGCGGTGAAGACGCTTCCACGGAGCGACTGCCCAGCGCCTCGATTTGCGGGTGGTTTCGCAAAGAAATTATGCGCGAGGGCGCGCCGTTCAATTCCATGCGCACCGGCTCGGGCACAAAGAAGCGGCGGGGCGACACCGCATCAATCATCTTGCGGTTTTCGGACAGAAGTTTTGTCCAGCCCGGCTCGCTTTCCACTTTGGTAAGGCCGAATGAAAGAACAAATGTGCGGATGGCCTCCGGCCTGATGCCGCGGCGGCGCAGGGCCGCAAGAGTGGGCAGGCGCGGGTCGTCATAGCCCGACACTTTGCCCTCTGCCAAGAGAGGGGTGATGAGGCGCTTGGAAAGTGGCGCTCCCGAAATGGAGAGGCGCGAGATGGAGAGCATGTGCACGGGGCGCAGTTCAAGGGCGCGTAGAATGGTGTAATACAATTCATCACGCAGCTCGTATTCTTTGGAGCGCAGAGCATGGGTGACGCCCTCAATAGAGTCGATTATGGGCGCAACAAAGTCATAGGAGGGCCAGCACTTGTATTTCTCGCCCCGTCTGTAGTGCGGGGCCTTGATTATGCGGAAAAGGGTGGGGTCGCGCATCACCGAGTTTTCTGCCTTCATGTTGCCCCTAAAGCGCAATACGGCGGCGCCCTCGTCCATTTTGCCTGCAATCATTTTGCGAAAAGCGAGAATGTGGTCTTCTGCCATTTGCGCGCGGCAGTCGCATTCTGTGCCGTGCTCGCGCCCTTTTTTCACTTCTTCGGCAGAACAGGTGCACACATATGCCTTGTGCTTGAGTATGAGCTCGTCTGCATATTCGTATATCTTGTCCATGTAATCCGAAGTGTAGGTGATTTCGCCTTTCCATTTTATGCCCAGCCATTTCAGGCCGTCGGTGATGGCATCGACAAATTCCGCCTTTTCCTTTTCAGGATTTGTGTCGTCCATGCGAAGCAGCATGTGCCCGCCGTACTGGCGCGCGATTTCATAGTCAAGGAAGGCCGCCTTGGCGTGCCCGATGTGGGGAAAGCCGGATGGTTCTGGCGGGAAGCGGGTGACCACGCGGTTTTGGACCGCATTGGGCACGGTTATTTTGCGCTCGCCCTCCTCTTCTTTTGGCTTTTCCTCAAATTCAAATTTGGAAAGCTCGGCAGTTAATTCCTCTTTTGAAAGAGAGTTTATTTTGGCGCATTCGGCAGCAATGAGCGACATTGTGCCCTGCACGTCGCTTTTTTTCTCCGGATGGTCGGCCAGCACGCGGCCCAGCACTTTGCCGGCAGAAGCCGAGCCGAAGTCGGCCGCGTTTTTGAGCGCCCATTTGCGTATGGAATTGTTCAGGTCAGACATGGATACACCAAATTTTACAGATAAAATATTTGCCTAAAGATAATGGCCGCGCTCTGATGGAGAGGGCGTGGAGGCCGCAGACGGCGAAACAGAGCGCGAGGAATAGACGCGCATGTCAAAGCCACGGGCATTGAGAATTTCAGATGTGCGCCCGCCCACTATGAGAGGCGCGTTGCGCATCTGCTCTATGTTTTTCGCGCCGCACAAGAACATTGAGGTGCGAATCTGCTCGCGCCATTGAGCGGCCACAAGCGACGGGTCGGCTGCGCCAAGGAAAGGCCATGCCGCGCCAGCAAGCTGCGCGCCCATTGCGATTGCCTTGGCCGCGTCAACGCCCGAGCGCACGCCGCCGCTGCAAATTGTCGGGCCAAATGAGGAGCATTCCACCAGAGCGGGAAGAGTGGGATAACCCCATTCCTCGAAACCTGGCAGGCGGCCGCCTCTTGCATATTCGACTTTGCTCCAAGAGGTGCCGCCGCGGCCGGAGCAGTCGATGAATTTGACTCCTGATTCAAACAGCTGCTGCGCAACCGGCCCGCTGATGCCTGCGCCGGTTTCCTTGACTATGACCGGAACTGACAATTTTTCGCACACCTTGGAGATGGAGCGCAACACTCCTTGGAAATTCGTGTCGCCCTCGGGCTGCACCGCTTCCTGCAATGGATTGAGGTGGATGGCAAGAGCGTCGGCCTCGATTGAGGAGACAAGCCATTCGATTTTTTCGAGCGGGTATTCGGGCAGATTAACTGCGCCGATATTGCCGATAAGAGGGATGGAGGGGCAGAGAGAGCGGACCTTGTAATGGGCAAGAGTTTTCGCATCCTTGAGCATGGGGCGCTGCGAGCCCAGGCCAAGAGCCACTTTGGATTTTTCGGCTGCTTTGGCAAGTTTTTGGTTGAGCGCGCCACCCTTGTCTGTGCCGCCGCTCATGCCCGTGATTAGGATGGGGGCTGAAAGCGTTTTGCCCAAAAATTTGGCCGAGGTGTCGATTGATTTCAGATTCACCTCTGGCAGGGCGTTGTGGACAAGCAGCACGTCGTCAAAGCCCGCCGGATCGCTGTATTGGGCGTTTGGCTTGGCGGCAATGCGCAGATGGTCTTCCTTTCGTTTTGAAATGGACGGCATGGCAGACCTCTAAGATGATGAACCTCTAAGAAGTGTTAGGGCGAATTTCTTTATAAATAAGAGGATAGAGCTACGACGCTCGACGCAATGCTAGATTATTGCAAATGAGCCGTATGCCACCACTTGTCTCTCGTCCCCGCTTGTTTCCTGCCCCGAATTTGTGTAGCGCAAGAGTTGGGCTTTTTTCGCGCCCAAGAGTTTGGAAGCGTGCAATACTGCGGCGATTGGGCCGTGCCCGCAGATTGAAAGTGAAGAGGCATCGACCTCGCGCTCCAGTTCATCGGGCTCTAGAGCTTTTATGAATTCAAGAGGCTGGGCGTCGAGGCGGCGCGCGCTCTCGCCGCTCTCATAATGCGTGAAGTCGGAAGAGGCGAGAAGAAGAATATTTTTTGATTTGGGGGCGTTTTTGCAAACATTGCCGATTGACTCGCCCACCATTCGCGCCGTATGCTCATCCTGTTTTCCCATGCAGATTGCAACGATTTTTGCTTTTGGATTTATGGTCTGCAAAAAGGGAAGCTGCACTTCTATGGAATGCTCCATCAGGTGCGCCGCCTCGTTTTTTGTGATAATGGGATTGGATTTGATGATGGCGCCGGCCAATGGAAGGTCGGTTGAGGTGGTTCCGACCGGCGTTTTCCAGTCTTCGAATGAAACTGAGATGGGATTGCCCAAGCCGGTGTGGTTTGGCCCAAGAATTATGACAGTGGTGTCTGGTTTTTTGAGCTGGGGCTCAATTGCGGCAAATGAACAGGCGGCCGTGAAGCCCGAATAGATGTAGCCGGCGTGGGGGCAGACTACTGCGCGGCATGACGCAATCGGCTTGACTTCTTTTCTTGCTTTTGCCAAAAGCTCGTCCACTGCGCGCTGAAGATTGGCGGAACCTCCAGGATAGAACTGGCCGGCGACGGCGGGAAAGCGCATAGAGGCCAAAGCCGGCCGGAGAATAAAAATTAATGTTTTTTCATAGGCCGCAAAAGCCGCACAGTGCGCTCAAAACCCTGCTGAGCCATGCGGCGGCTGAAATCCATGCTTGACTGCGCGTGGTGCAGGCCGGTCACCGAAGTCGAGACAAGGTTGCGGCTCAAATCGCGCGTGGGCCTCATGGCCAGCACCTCAAACATGAACTCATTGCTCTGCATCTGGCGCTCGAACGCAGTCTTGGAAAACAGCGGCAGGAAGGAAAGGCTGACAAGCAGACGGGTTAGGGCGCTGAGCAGGAAGAATGCGGCAAAAAAGCCGAGGCCGATGATGCCGGCCTGCGGCCAGACGGTGAAGAGAAGCAGGGCAATCAGCGAGCCGAGCAAAATGCCCGCGCCGCGGCCCAGAGTGTAGACAGAGCTCATGGTGAGGCGCACGCCGGGGTTGGGGTGGGAGAGCAAGTAATTGAAAGTGGCCAAATCAAAGCCGCTCCATGCTATGCCTGCGATGAATTCGGCAAATATCAGCATGCCGACGTTTTGGGTGAAGAACCAAATCAGGGGGCCGAGCGGCACCAGCAAACCGCTGACATAGAGCAATGCGCGCGTGCCGTAGCGGTCGTTAATGCGGCCCCAGTAGGGGAATGTGAGGAATTTGGCAAGCGGGGCTGCGAGAATTACGAGGAAAAAGGCAAAGTAGTCGACATGCAGCACGCTGAGAAGGTAGAAGGCGTAGAAACAGCTGGAAAGATAGGTGGCTGTCAGGAGAAGGAAGATGTAGAGGCTGAAATGGCGCTCCTCGGCATAAGAGGGATGGGTGATGAAAGTCTTGAGGTCAAGACGGGATTCGTGCGGCTCCACTGCGGCCGGATGGTCTGCCATCTGGCCCAGAAAATAGCCTGACACCATGCGGCTGGCAAATGCCACAAAAAAGATGCCCGCGAAAAGCAGGGGGATTGGCACATAGGACTGCAGAAGCAGCCAGCCCGCAATGAGCGAAACGCTGAGCTGAAGCAGGACGATGATGCGGTTGCGCAGTGCAAAGTAATAGCCGCGCTCGGCATGCTCGACAATTTCCGACATCCACACATTCCAGACTGGGGAAATGAGAAGGTTGAACACTTGGTAGATGGTGAAGACAAGCACGGCGGCCAGAGCGGCCCACGGCTGGCCGCTGACGGCCAGATAGGCCATGCACAGCCATGTGAGCGCCTGCAGCATGAGAACAAATGTGGAGAAGAGGCGCCGCGAGCGCAGATGGGTGAGAGCAGGAGTTGCGATGAATTGGGCAAGAGAGCCGATGAAAGGGGGAACCGCAGTAAGAAGAATGGTAAAGTCCAGGCCGGCGTTGAGCAAACCAACGACAAATGGCTGAACCGACGCCTCGCCTGAACCTAAGGAGATGGCCCAGAAAGCGCCGTCTTTTATTGAGGCCGATTTGGAGCGGTTTATCTCCTCTTTAGAGTAGGGGTTCGGCATAGGGTATAATTTTGGAAAGAGAGTTTAAGAAGAAAGCGCAGACTTCGCTGGATTGTTTGTTTCTGCCTGCTTCTGCCCTTATCTTGAAATCACTATTTTTGCGGCCTCGCCTTTGATTCCGCAGAAATTGTACGGGGGATAGGTCGCATAACCCGAGGTGATTACATATACGCCGTTAGGCCAGAAACGCGTATCAATCTCGAGCTCAAGCGTCCCTGACGGAGGCAGACCGGCAAACACGCGCTCGATTTTCTGGCCGCGCACGTTATTGGCAAAAATTTCCATATACGGCCGGTCAGGCGAGTATGGAATCTCCATTTTCACATGCGCATATTCGTTTGAAGGGGTCGGATGAACGTTTGTGAGGATTTTTACCCCCTGCGACTCTGTTCGCCCCAGCAGTTCCCAGCCCCCATATTTCCACGGAGTGTACGGCTGGAACGGATTTTTGGATGTCCAGTGGAACTGGTTTTTGGACTGGTCGAAGAGAAAGCCGTGGACAGTTTGCGGGTCAATAATGCGCAGTTTCATCCCGTTTCTGGCATAAACCAGATCGGCGGGCTTTTTTGCGGTAAATACCTGCTCCGTTTGCGCCCCGCGCGCATTGACTACACTTAAATCAAGGATATATCCATGCTCGCGGTTAAGGGCGATATCGGCATAATCCCAGCGGCTTTCAGTCTCGGTGATATTAAAATTAACGTAATTGGCGCTTAACATAATGCCTCTGTTTTCGGAAGGGCCATCTAGAGATACGCCTTGCACTGGGGCCCAGTTTTTCATATCTTCGGATACGCCATTCGTTTGGAGGTACAATTGTTTTTTGTTATAGAAGAGTTCCCCGAATTTAATTTCAGGGTCCAGTAAACTGAATTTAAACGCAAATCCAATGCCATCAGAAGAACGCCCAGCCACCTCCAGCTTATACTGGTTGGTTTCCTCCTCTTTGTGCCCCGGAAATGCGAGCAGAATTCCGAACGGCAGCCATGCGTCGCGCCCCTCGTGCCACATGCCGTTCAGCCCGGTCAGGCCGGCCTGCTCGTCTGCAGTAAGAGAGATGGTGGTTTTGCCGTTTTGCGTGCCGAGATGGACCGAGAACGGGTATTCGATGCCGAAGCGCTCCACTCCGTCATCGCATTTGACCAGCGCCCAGTATTTGCGGTCCTCATCCGTGAACCGGCGCGCCTCGTCATAGTTTATTTCAAGAAGATGGCCGCCGTCACTGAGTTCGAACAGGCTGCGCCCGTTGGAAAGCACGTATTTTTTCGGGAAACCCTCGGCGCTGATGACCTTGAGCTCCATGCCCCCCAGCTGAATCGCGTCGTTCTCCTTGAGATTTCCGTTGTAGGAGAAATCGATTGACACCGCGCTGGCGGTGCCGAAATAGCCCTGCTTGTCGAAGAGAAACCAAGTGCCCAGGGGGCTTTGAACGTTAAGGGCGGTGGCGCAGGTTGAGGCGTATTTCGGCTCGACGCCGAGCATGAAGCTTAATGAGTAGCCCATTGTCTGCTTGGGGTCGATTGCATTGACAGAGTCGATGTAAAACGAGGTGGCCAAATCATTGGAGCCTGTGAGCTTTACTGCGGTCTGAATCTGGTCGGCAGATTTCTTTGCCCAGGTCAGCTGGAAGAGGAACGCCATCCCGGCAGCCTCTAATTAGATTTTTCTATGATGGTGTATTTGCTGATGTAGATTTGGCCCAGTGACACCACCAGAAAAGGCATGAGAATCATCGAGGTGAAAAGCACCATGAGAGTCGGGGCCCAGGGGCGCAGGAGAGCCAGCAGCAGCACCTCGGCAACAGACAGGGCGACAAGGCCCATCAGAAGCCAGAGGGCGAAGAGGGGCAGCTTGCGCAGAATAGTCTGAATCGAGCGCTCAAGCGCGCGGCCGGCGCGGATTTCATCGATTACCATTGCGGTCGGGATAAGCAGGATTAGAGTGCCGACGGCGCCGTTAATGAGAGGCGCAAGAAGGGCCTGCGCGCCCAATTGGAATGTGTAGAGCTGAGTGATGAGAAGGACTATTTCGGCCACCAGATAGACCCAGAACACCGAGAGGGTGGTGGTGCCCAATGACTGCATGATTTCCTCGCGCACATGGGTGAGGGTGCGGGTGGAGCGGATGACGATGTTGATGTTGACGATGGCAAAGCTCATGAGAAAGAGCGAGATGAGGACGGTGGTAATCATCACCGCAGTCTTGGCTTGCGTGAGGTCGGGAATGGAGTTGGTGCGGAGATAGGTTGCCCCCAGCGCGTCGAATGTCGGCGTGCCCACAAGGGAGGGAATGACGAGAGCGAAGAGGCCCGGAACGGCCATGAACATGATAAGCCAGAAGTGCTTGGTGTATGTGTCCCAGGTGTGCTGGAGAATCGGCTTGAGTGACATAGGGATGGTCAGTTGGCCACTAAATAAAAGAGTATCGACAGGGGGGTGGGAAAGAGGAAGAAAGAGGGGAAAAAGAAAAAAATAGATTGAGGCGGGCCTCGAGGCCCGCCCGCCGGCCTTCTGAGGCCGGCCCGAATTGCGGGGCGGCTCGAGCCGCCCCGCCATTTTGTTTTATTTTAATTTTTGTTTCTGGTCGTCTTACCGGTTGTCTTCTGCCTAAATCGTGTTGAAATATCTGCTCTTCTCCCAGTCTGTCACCGACGTGCGGAAAGAGTCCCAGTCAGCCTGCTGCCATTCTGTAAGCTGCGGATAGACATGCGGGCCAAGAGCTTTCTTCACCACGTCATCGGACGCCAATTCGTCCATGGCCTCTTTGAGCGAGCCGGGCAGGGTTTTGATGCCGCGCTCGACAAGCTGGGCGGGTGTGAGGTGGTACATGTCGTCCTCCTGAGCTTTTGGCAGGGCGGTTTTCTTGTGGATGCCGTCCATGCCTGCCGCCAGCATGACTGCAAAGGCAAGATAGGGGTTGGTGGCGGGGTCGGGGAAGCGCACCTCGCAGCGGATTGCGCGCGGGTCGCCTGCGCGCACGCGGGGAATGCGAATGAGCGCGGAGCGGTTGGAGCGGCCCCAGCACACATAGACCGGAGCCTCGTAGCCCGGCACAAGGCGCTTGTAGGAATTCACCAATGGATTTGTCACGGCCGCAATGGCGCGGGAGTGGTCAAGAATGCCCGCAATATAGTAACGGGCGGTTTCTGACAGATAGGCCTTGTCGTTCAAATCAGCAAACGAGTTTTCGCCGTTTTTCCACAATGACTGGTGCACGTGCATGCCCGAGCCGTTTATGCCGGCAATCGGTTTCGGCATGAAAGAGGCGTGCAGGCCCATGGTCTGGGCCATGGTGCGCACGATGTTTTTGTAGGTCATCACCCAGTCGGCGGTGGTGAGCGCCTCGCCGTATTTGAAGTCGATTTCATGCTGTCCGGGAGAGCATTCATGGTGCGCCATCTCGATTGTGAGGCCCATGGATTCCATGGCAGGCACTATGCGGCGGCGCAGCTCGACTGCTGCGTCGTTTGTTGTGGCATCGAAATAGCCGGCCGAATCATGCACTTGTGTTGTTTCGGGCGAGAGAGAGCCGCCGTTTGTTGATTTGAAAATGAAAAATTCAAGCTCGGGACCGGTGAAGAGGGAATAGCCCGCTGTGGCGGCGTGCGCGAGCTGCTGCTTGAGCACATGGCGCGGGTCGCCGGCAAACGGCTGGCGCTCGGAATTGTAAACATCGCAGATAAGGCGCGCGGTTTTTGACGCGCCGGTTGTCCACGGGATGACTGAATAGGTTTTCGGGTCGGGCACGAGGAACATGTCGGATTCGCAGATGCGCACAAAGCCCTCGATTGAGGACCCGTCGAACCACATGCCGTGCTCAAGCGCCTCGTCGAGGCGCGCAACCGGAATTTCGGTCATTTTGGACGCGCCAGTCACGTCGACGAATTCAAGGTCGATGAATTTGACCTCGTTGGATTTGGCGTGCTCTAAAATGCGCTTTGTTTCAGCCTCAGATGTGTATCCCATGGTTCACCTCTGTTTTGATAGATGAATGCGATTTGGCGCTTGCGCAAGGGTTTGATTTCACATGCCGCCTCCCGCGCACAATGCTTGGCTTTGGCTTGGGCGTAGGCATGATATATAGGTTTTTGAACTTTTTGCGCTCAAATGTTCAATTAGATGTCAAATTGGCGGGCGAATGTCCAATAATTTGTATTAATTTGACGCATGGAGGCGCACAATGTTGGATGAGGTTGACCAGAAGATTCTCGCCGATTTGCGCGCAAACGCGCGCGACTCATACCGCCAGATTGCGCGGAGGCTCAAATTGCACCCATCCACTGTAATCAAGAGAGTGGAGGGAATGAGAAAAAGCGGAATTATCACAGGTTTCGGCGCAAATGTGGATTATTTGAAAATGGGATATGAATTCATGGCCCTCATGGCGGTGCGCTGCACGCTTGGGCATGTGCCCGAAGTAGGGGCAAAATTCAAAAGCCATCCAGGCGTAGTGGCCGTATGGGATATTACCGGCGACGGAGACATTATGGCGCTGGTGGCCTGCCATAACCGGGCAGAATTCAACAAGCTGATAAAACATCTGGGCGCGCTGGCATATGTGGAGAGGACAAACACGCATACCGTGCTTGACGTGCTGAAAAACGAATGGGAATTCAAACCTCAGTGAAATGATGATGGAATGAAGTGATTTGAATATGGATGATTTGGCCCATCTGCTGCTCGGTTATGCCCTCTGGCGGGCAATGCGCATAATTTGGCCCAGAGCTGGAAAATTCGAGCTGGCAGTTATTCTTCTTGCCTCGGTGCTGCCCGATTTGGTGTGGGTGGCAGGATGGACGGAATATGCGCAGGCGCATACAGTCCTGCCGTATTTGGTGGTCGGGGCGCTGGCCATGTTTTGGGGCCGCACCTGGCTGGCCGGCCTTGGCTTTTGCATTGCCTCCTCGGCCCACATAATTATTGACGCAGTAATGCACGTCGGAACATGGAAGCCGCTGGCCCCGTTTTCAGACCTGAGCATCACGGCATCATTCAATTACTGGGATGACTGGAGGTTTATTGCCGCATACTGGATTGGCGCGCTGCTGATTCTGTATCTGGTTATGGTGACCGAGCGGGCGATGAAAAACAAGGCCCCGCCCAAAGCAGACTGAACTGGTTCTGAAAGCAGACTAAACCGGTTCCAAAAGCCGGCTAAACTGTTTTAAACTCCGGCTTCCTATTCAGATTACGTTTTTTCAAGGCGTTAAAGGCATTTGATTGGCCTAGGGGAGGGGTTGGGATGTTCAAGCGCACCGAAGAGAATGTACTCGCTTTTGTTCTGCTCTTTGCCGTCATTGGAACGGCTGCGCACCTTGTCAATGTCTCCACCGTGTGGGGGCCTGCGGGGCAGCATTTCACACTCTTTGATTTCTTCTCGGCATTGCCTCCCGCCTTTATTGGCTTGTGGAGCGGGCTTGCCGCGGTGCTGATTGCGAAACTGGCTGCAGTGGTGGCGCTCGGCATGCCTCTTGACGGGGCGACAGTGCTGCGCCTTTTGCCGCCATTGGCCGCGGGCGCGTTCTTTTATGCATACAAGCAGGGAGCGCAGAAGGCTGATGCGCGCAGCCGGCTTTCGCAATTCTTCCAGTTCGGATTTCCGGTGCTGGCCATTGCCCTCTTCATTTTCCACCCCGCCATATTCGGCACATTGGGAATGCTCTTCGCCCTCTACTGGACAATTCCGATTATTGCGGCCCTTCTGCCGTCCAACCTTTACCTGCGCGCATTGGGCGCGACATTCAGCCAGCACGCGCTGGGCGGAGTGCTGTGGCTGTATTTTGTGCCCGGCTTTGCGAATCCGGCAGTATGGCTTGCCCTTGTTCCGGTGGTGGCCATTGAGCGCACGGTGTTTGCGGGCGGAATAGCGGTGAGCTACAGAGTGGTTGATGTTGCAATCAGCCGCGTGACCGCCTTTTTGCGCACGCCGGACGGAAGGCCGGCTGTGGCGCCGCAGGCGGTTAGAAGGAAAAAGTAAAAAATAAAAAATAAAGAAAATTGCCGGAGGGCGCCTCGAGGCGCCCTACTTTTTCGTTTTATTTTTACTCGGCTTGTTTTGTTCTTTTTCTTCGACCGCGCCAGCCCTTTATTCTTATAAACACCCTATCCGTTGAGCGTTCATGCAGCCGTTCCTCTTCGAGATTTCATCGGAAGCGGGCCGCAAGGTCGGCGGCATATACACCGTCTTGCAGAGCAAATCCCGCTATGTGAAGCAGGCGTTCGAGGACAGATATCTTTTCATCGGATTTTATGACGAGAAGTGCGCGCACGACGTGAAATACAGCCCTCCCCCCAAAGAGCTGGAGAAGGCGTTTGCCGAGCTGGCGGCCGAGGGGATATTCTGCCACTGGGGCAAATGGATTCAGGGCCATGACACGCCCATCATTCTGGTGGAGGCGCGAAATTTTGCCGAGCGGCCGGTCTCTTATGACGACAACGGCGCGAGAAGGCATGACAGAAGGGTGAATTATGTCAAATTCCTTTTGTGGAAGCACTACGGAATAGACTCGCTCATGGAGTCGTCATATGATTTTGCCGAAAACGCGTCATGGGGCTGGGCGGTCGGCATGCTGTTGGAAAAGCTGGTGAAGGTCAAGCCCTACGCCGGCCAGCCCATAGTTGCCCAGTTCCACGAGTGGATTTGCGGCAGCGCGCTTCTGTATGCAGATTTGCAAAATCTTCCGCTTGCGAAAGTCTTTACCACGCACGCGACAGTGCTTGGAAGAAGTTTGGCCGCCGGCGGCGTCGATGTGATGGCAGCGGCCGCAAAGGCGCCGACCCCCATCGAAATATCGGAAGCTTACAGGCTCAAGGTTGAGGGAAAGCACCAGCTGGAAATGGCTGCCGCGAAAAAATCAGACGTGTTCACCACGGTGTCGGAAACGGTCGGGGTGGAAGTGAAATATATTCTGGGAAGGGAGGCCGACGTTGTCACGCTCAACGGCATGGATTTTGAGGAGGCCGAGGCCGAGAGCAAGGTGCGTGATTTGGCGGGATATATGCGCGGCGAGCTTTTGCAGCTGGCCGAGGCATGCTTCACCCCGTATTACACGGCGCGCTATGACAACGCACTCATATGCTTCATTTCGGGCCGATATGAATTCACAAACAAGGGATTTGACATTTACATACGGGCGATGGGCAAGCTCAACGAGCGCATCAAGAAGAAGGGGATAAAGCAGGACAGGCAGGTGTTTGCATTCATCTTCGCCCCCTCGGCAGTGCGCGGGCCCAAGATATCTGTTATCAAGAATTACCTTCTATTGGACAAAATCATGGAAGTGCTCTCGGCCGCGCCGGGCGCGCACAAAGACCATCATCCCAACCTGCAGGCCCGCCTTGACGAAGTGCAGGGCTCGCTGCGCGTGGATTTGGACACCATGAAGTCGGGATTCATACGCGACGGGGACAAGCCCCACATAAACCTCTATGATTTGTCTTATGCAAATGACGAGATAATTCGCTCCTGTGTGGCGGCCGGACTCGGCAATGCACAGGAAGACGCCGTCAAAGTGCTCTTTTACCCGACCTATCTGCGGCCCAACGACGGGCTGATGAACATGAGCTATTATGACGTGGTGTCGGGCATGGACGTGGGAATTTTCCCAAGCAGGTATGAGCCTTTCGGCTACACGCCGCTTGAGGCCGGCCTCAAATTCAATGCGGCCGTTTCAACAGATGCCGCCGGATTCGGCCGCTATCTGCAGGAGCAGGTTGATTTGAATGACAGAGGCGTGAAGATTTTGCATCTGGGCGCCAAGGCGGCCGAATCGGCTGAGAAAGGGGCAGACTGGCCCTCGGCGCCTGGCGGAGACAGCGGAGAGAGGGCGGCCGAGGAATTGGCAGACTTTTTGGAGTTGCTGTATTACGCGCACCACTCAAAACTTGAGCACTACAAAGACGACTCTTACCGGCTCATGCATTTGTTTGACTGGAAGATTCTGATTTCGAATTATCTCAAGGCATACACTTTGGCCGCGCAGCGCAAATTCGGCGGCGGGGGAAAAGTGGTGGAACTGCGGCTGCCTGCGCAGGGAAAAGAGCGGATTATGAAGGGAAAGACGGCGATTGTGCAGACAAAAGAGGAGAAGGCGGCCAAAAAGAAAAAATCGGTCGCCGCCAAAAAAATAAAAAAGAAAGAAAAGGGGAAAAAGAAATAGAATTTATTTTGGATGAGCAAGAGTTGCGATTTTCCAGTCGTTTTCAAAAGTCGAGATGAGCGGGGCGAGCGCGGGCCCCTGAATTATTACGGCGGTTTCGCGGTTTTTGTTTTGCGCATTGCGAGAGAAATTGATTGAGCCCACAAGCGCCTTCTTGCCGTCTATAATCATCACCTTGCTGTGGGTGAGTGTGAATTGGGTTGACGCCCAGCGCGTGTCCACGCCGCCCGAGCGCAGCGCGTTGGCGATTGTGTCAAGGCTGGAGGAATCCACGCGCGATTCAAGAATGACGCGCACCGAAACGCCGCGCGCGCTGGCCGCGGTGAGCTCTCTTGCCAGCGCGTCATCTGTGAACACATACATTTCGATGTCTATTGTGGATTTGGCTTCGCGAATCAGCGAGACTAGGTCTGATGAGGTGCCGGGGGAGAAGATTGGCTGCACAAGATTGCAGTTGGCGGGAAGGGGAAGAAGCGCGGCAGAAGAGGACGGAGGGAGGAGAGGGAGGAGGGTGGAAAGAATTGAGGGAGCGAGAAGGGCGATGAGGCCGAGAATAAGCGCGGCCGTGAGCAGGCCCGCGAGAAGGCCGAAAAAGAAAGAATGAGATGAGGGTGGAGCTTGCTTCAGGTCCATAGCTCATCAATTTCGGGACTGGCTTTTTAGTCTTGGGCTTTGGTTCGGGAAATTTGTGCGGTTCGGTTATTCTTTTTGCAGCAGTTTCAGCAAAATCGCCTTCTGCACATGCATCCGGTTTTCCGCCTGGTCCCAAATCGCCGACTGCGGCCCGTCCATCACGTCCGAGGTGATTTCAAGCCCCCTGCGCGCGGGAAGAGGGTGCATCACGATGGCGTCCTCGGCAGCGTGCTTGAGAAGGGCGGCATTGAGCTGGAAGCCGTCAAAGTTTGCCAGTTTGGAGGCAGACTCGTTCTCGCGGCCGGGCTCTGCCCACACATCACAGTAGACAACATCGGCCCCCTTCACTCCGGCAGCCGGGTCGTGCAGAACCTTCACATCGGCAAACGGGCGGGCCTCTTTCAAAAAGCGCTCCTGCGGCTTTGCCGACGGCGGGCAGACAAGAGTGACATCCATTCCGGATTTGGCGGTGGCCAGCATGAGGGAGTTGGCCATGTTGCGCGAAGCGTCGCCGATAAAGCAGAAGCGGCGGCCTGATTTCAATTTGCCCTTCTCGCGCATTGTGAGCAAATCTGCCATTGCTTGGCACGGATGCTCCTCATCGGTGAGCCCGTTCACTATAGGTACGCATGCGCATGTGGCAAGGTCGATAAGGTCTTCCTGGCGGAAGAGGCGCGCGACTATGCAGTCTGCGTAGCGGCCCAGCACGCGGCCGGTGTCTGCGATGGATTCGCCGCGCGACAGCTGCGTTTGCGGAAAGTCGAGTGAAACGGCGTGCCCGCCCATCTGGCTGACGGCAACGTCAAAGCTCACGCGCGTGCGCGTGGAGGGGCGTTCGAAAAGAAAGACAACGGTTTTGCCCAGCAGGCTGATTGCGTGCAGCATGCGGCTGTGCTTGACATCCTGCGCGAGGTTGAGGATGTCCTCAAGGGCCGCCGGACTGGTTTCGCGGATTGACAGGAAGTTCATGGAGCTACACCTCTCTTGGGCTTTTTTAACCTATATCAGCTTGATGAGGCCTCTTCCGATTTCGGCCAAATCGGCGCCGAAAATCGCGCCGGTCTGCCTGATGAACGTGAACGTGATGGTAAGGGCGACAAGAGGCAGGAACATTCCCTGCAGATAGAAGACCGGCAGGAAAGTCTCGAGCTGCGAGATGAGGCTGCCCACCCCGCCCTGCGAGGCGGCGATGTCCATCTTTATCTGCATCAAATCGCCCGGCGTCTGCACGCAGTTGAGGCTTGACATGTCAAGAAGCGGCGGCGGCGAAAAGCCGGTGCAGAACGAGGATGACGGCGAGGGCAGCAAAGTCATGAGCATGGCTATGGAAATCGGGTAGATTACGAAGAATCCGAAGCCGATGGCCATCAAAAGCCCGCCCGCGCCGCGGCTGAAGGGAAACACCCGCAGCACCAGCCCCATCTGGATGAGAAGCGGCATCACGTATTTGATTAGGGAGAGGAAGCGGATTTGGATGTAGTGGAGCAGAAGAAGGTATTGCACGTGCCCGGTGACATATTCGAAAAAGCCTGTATATGCCGAGGTGTACCAGCCGCCGATGGGGTCGTTGCCGATGCCCTCGGTCGAGAGGCGGCTGGCAACGCGGTAGTAGTAGTTGACCGGGTATATGGTGGTGTAGACCGTCTTCTCGCATCCGATGAGGGTAGTGTTGATGAAACTCTGGGCAAAGCTAAACGGCTCGTAATAGAGGCTGGGATTGGCCATTTCCGGATGCGAGACCTTGTAGAACATGCTGACCGAATTCACCATCAGCACCCAGATTTGCGCCGAGGCGGCGATGAGCGCCGCGGTGAGAAGGAAGGTGACGATGACCTGCATGTATTCTGATTTGGCCCAAGTTTTGAGAGTGGGCATCTGGAATGCCGTGCCCAGCATGTAAATCAGCGTGACTATGAAAAAGACAATCAGCCCGATGACAAGCACTGTGGCGGCCCAGCCGCCCGAAGGGCCGAAAAAGGCCGACCACATGTCGGGCGCCGCGAGAGGGCCGGAAAATCCTGGAATTTGGCTGAAGGCCATATCAAATCATCCGCGTGAGGTTGCTTAAATCCATTTCCGCGCCGAACATGCGCGTGAGCTGGCGCGCCAGCTCTATGTAGATGAGGAAGTTGATTATCGGCAGAAGGACTGCGGCCACCGAAAATATCATCACCATTTCGGCCGGCCAGAAAAGCATGGTGGCAAGCTTTTTGCTGTCGGGTGAAACCGGCTCGTTGGGGGCGGACGGGTCGGGGTCTGTGAAAAATGACACGCTCTTTTTTGTGGAAGAGTCTGTGCGTGGAACGGGCTTTCCGTTCGAGTCGAACTGGTCGGCATAGAGGCCTGAATTGATGTTGATGCGCGAGCCCGACTTGGCCGGGTCGAAGAGGTAATTGAGCTGGTAGACCACTGTCTGCTTGGTTCCGCCCGCAACTTCCCAGCGCGCCACGTACCTGTGGCCGACCGGCGAGCTTTCGAACACGAGGCGGTCCTGCGCCTGGTCGAGGATGGCGGAGATGTAGAATTCCTGCGTTGAGGCGCTGCCTATAGTGTCGCCCTCATTGAAGTATGAAAGGTCGATGGGGGAGGGGAAGGTGAGCACCTTGGTCGCGTTGGGAAAGAGCTTGTCGTTGAGGGCCGGCACCTGCCGCGTCACCTCGTCAAGGCTCGAATAGACTATGAGGTCGTTGAGCATGAGGATGAGCGGGAAGAAGAAGAGCGAGGCGATGCCGAAGCCCACCAGCGCGCCGCCGAATTCGCGCGTTGGCGTGAAACCCCGCATCAGAAGGCCGAGAGGCATGAAATAGAACGGCACCGACACCAGCATGAAGTCGAGGATGCGCATCTGGATGATGAGGCTCAAGAATGAGACCATGAAGCCGCTCACTCCGACCAGAAACACGTTCTGCAATTGCTGGAAGCCGGCCAGCGGCTCCAGAGTGTAGCCGATGCCCAAAGGCCGCGATTCCCAGGTCATGCGGAAGAGGTAGGACATGGCGGCGTTGAGGCCGATGAGCGACTGGAAAACGTCGCCGCCGCGCTTGGACACCTTCATGAGATAGCCCTGCGCCGCGCAGAATGGGGTGACTATGACATTTTTGGACGCGTCTCTTGGAACCACGAGGTCTCCGCTCGCGTTTTTTTGCAAATCGCCGCAGTCACGCACTATGCTCTCGCCGCGCGAGCCGTAGTAGATGCCGTCGTTGGGATTGTTGGAGAGGAAGGAGACGTTGAACGAGCACATGCCGTACAGCCAGACACCGATGAAAAGGGCGAGGGCGGCGGTGGCCGCTATCTGGAAGAATTCATGGCGAGACCAGGCATCGAGCTTGGGAATGTGCAAAACGCGGCTGGCCATCATCACCATTACCATGAGAAGCGCGGATGCGAGAAGGCCCAGAAAAACCAGATGCATCCAGCTGCCGCCCAGCACATTGGGTATCGATGTGGGCGAGAAAGCCAGCGTTGCGCAGTAGTTTGGAATCATAGGTTTCACTTTAGCCAATCATATCAATTTTTCGAACGCGCTGAAATCCATGTGCGTGCCCAGGAAAGCCGCGATTTCTTTGATAAGCGTAATCGTGATAAACAAAATGAAGAGCGGAATGATGATTGACACCACCAGAATGTAGAAGAGCGAGGCCTTGATGAGGGCGAGCAGATAGACGGCGGCGAAGCTGACGGCCAGCGCGGCGGGCAGCGCGCCGGTGAGAAGCTGCACAAGTCCGGCTATGAGAAGCGACGGCCCTATGCCGCCTATGCTGTCCGTGAAGCTCTTGACATAGTCCAGCGCGCCGAGCGTGGATAATTTGAAGAAGCACACTGTGCCCGAGCCGGGCAGAATGGAGCTGGTTTTGGTGGTGTGGTCGATGCATTCGTCGAAAGTGTTGTACCAGCTGCCGTCCGACGCCCCGACCAGGGTGTTGTTGCCGGTGAATTCGGACATGATGTAGCTCTGCACGGCTATGGCGCTGACATTGAGCATGAAGGGATAGACAAAGAAGAAGCCGATTGCGATGGCTATGAGCGCATCGCCTCCGCGCTGCAGGCCGAAGGCGCGCAGGAACAGGCCGATTGGCACGAAGATGGAAAGCATGCGGGTTTTGATGAAAGTCAGAAGCCAGATTTGGATGAACCACTCGCCGACAGCAACAGACAAAAGAGAAAGCATAAGCCCGAGTGCATCAAACAACGGCCTGAATGCCGGCGACAATGAAAATGAAATGCCGATGATGCCGGCCGGGCGGAAGTAGGGCGTGATGTTGAGGAGGGTGGAGAGGCCTGCGGTGATGCCGGTCATGGTGGCAAATTCGTAGGTCATGGTGTTGCGAATCGTTTCGGCGAAATTGATTGCATGCTGCAGCTGGAGGAAGCCCACGCAGTAGATGTTGGGGGATGATGTGGACGAGCCCTGGCAGTTGGTGAGCGTGAAGCCGGCAAAGATGAGGATGACTATTATGGCCGACTTGGCAGATGCGTACAGGTTCTGCTTGCTCCATGCCAGAAGGCGCGGGCCCATGAGGCCGGAGAGCACGTAGCCGAGGCCGGCGAGGGAGAAGCTGAAAAGCAGGGCGACAAGAGAGAGCGGCAGCCAGCTCTGGTCTGGGGGAAGGAACGTGCCCTGCCCGATTTGCGGGCCGTTGAAGAGCATGATAAATGCGTCCGGCAGGATGACGCCGAAGAGGTCGGAGTCGGCGAACGAGAGGCCGGCCAGAAGAATGAAGAGGGCAAGACCAAAGACAATGAATTTGTTTCGATTGTTTGCACTGACAATGGTGCGCGTGTTTGCACTGATGGATGGCCGAGCGGCCGATTCTGATTTTGCCGGTTTTTCTTTTGCCATCTAAATCAGTCTCGTGAGGCCCGCGATTTCAACATCGCCGCCCAGAAGCGGCGAGAACACCTTGATTGAGGCAAGAGTCACCATGATGGCCAAAAACGGGGTGAGCAGGCTGAAGATGAGGATTTTGCCCAAGTTGTCTATGACTCCGTGGTAGCCCAAAAGCTCGTCCTGCGAGAGCGCGATTTTTATGGCATTGCCCCATCCTTCTGCAACTTTTGTCAGCGCATCCTTGCCCGCGCCGAGCATGAGGTCGCGGCTCTTCTCCTCGGCCGCCGCCTCCTCTGACGCGCTCATCGGCGTGCTGTTGAAGCACATGTTGGTGGCGAGGGAGGTGCCGGCCTTGAGGATTTCGTTGCGGGTCGTGTTGTCAACATATTGTTCGCGGAATTTGGAAACATAGCGGCCGTAGGAATCGCGCGTGACCGCAGACGGGCCGCGGGCGTCGGCCACTGTTGCGTTGACGCAGCGGCAGGCATTGGTGTCGCATATGGTGTCGTACTTGCGGCCCGGCAGATAGTTTCCGCTCGCGTCGCGGGGCGGGCATCCGAAATGGCCCAGGCGGGCCGCATCGCGCGCAATGCCGGTGGCGGTGAGGGTGGCATTATCGGGCTTGTTGCATTCTTCGCCCGGATAAATGCGGGAGGTGTCGGCGCACGTGGCATTGTAGGACGGGGTGGATGCAATCGGCTGCACCAGCGGCTGCGACACTCCGCCCATGTCGATGGTGATTGGGTAAAGGCCGACACCCACGCGCTCGAGATAGGCGTCCTTCTCGCCGGCAGCGGGCGCGGGCCAGGGGCCGGTGAACGAGAAGAGGACCGAGTGGAAGAACACATACATGAGGGGATAGACAAGATAGATGGAGAGGGCGATGGCAATGAGCAGGCCGCCGAGCCGGCGGGTGAAAAAGAACGTGCGGAAGAAAAGGCCAAGGGTGAGGAAGAGGGGGAAGAAGGCGAGATGCGTGAGGTCGAGCAGGAACTGCTGGAACCTGATTGCCATGATGTTTTTGTTTGCCAAATCAAACACAAAGCTCAGCGTTTCAAGGGGAATGCTCAGGCCTGCCATGGGCGCGAACGCCAAATCTCCGGACGGGTCGGGCATGCCGCGGAATGAGAGCGAAATGCTCGAGGCTTCGGCCAGCACCGAATTGTAGCGCAGCACCGCCGCCGCCTGCTCCTGCGCGGCCGAGGCGAGTATTTGCAGATAGTCTTCGGCCAGGCGGATGTGGCACGGCCGGTCGTATGCTGGCAGGCCGCTTGGTGAGCAGCGCACGCTGACATAAGTGGACCATGACTGGCCCATCGGGGTGTTCAGGCTGACCTGCGAGATGGACAAAACCATTTGTGAAAGCACGGCCACCACCATCATGGCGGCGATGGCGATGATGATTGTGTAGAACAGCTGCGCAAGCTCCGATTTGCACCATGTCTTGACCTTGTCATCCATGGCGAACGAGCCGTAGAACCATGCGAGCGCGATGACGGCTATCATGATGGCCACGGGCAGCACAATCATTGTGGGCCACCACGGAGACCAGTAGTTGTGGAAAATTGGCTCGATGTCGGCAGGGCCGGTCGGATTGCGGCGGATGCAGCCGGAGGAGAAGAGAAGAATGAGAATTGCCGACAGCGCCAAAAATAAGAATAAGCCATGGCCGAACCGGCCGGATTTATTGTTTATTTTTTCTTTTGTTTCCATTTTTTCTCTCCTAACTTATTCGCCCATTCCCTGCGAGAAGAACCGCAGGGTGGTGCGTATGAACGTGACTACGATAATCATGCTCAATGCCGGCAAAAATACGGCCTGAATCGCCACATATGATATCGACTTGGGAAGCCCGAGCAGGTCCTTGCTCAAATCCGGCAGGAGGTTGAAGGCCAGACTGTCGAACATCTGGCTGGGGCGGCTTATCTGCGCGCTCGACACTCCGGCCGAGTCGGCGCACATGGGCGCGCCGAACTCCTGCAGATAGAGCGGCTCCATCACTTCCTTGTCGACAAGATAGGTGAACGGCAGCACGACATATAAGGCGAAGGCGGACGCAATCATGAAGCCCCCGGCTTCGCGAGTCGGCGGGAAAAGGCGCAAAAGAACTCCGCATGGCATCAGAAACACCATGGCCGTGCCCCTGATTATGTCGAGGCCTATGAGCTGCACATAGATGCTTGACGCGAACGGAATGACAAACATCTGGACCAGGTCGGCAGCGCGCTCGATTACCTCGAAGCCGGGATAGGTCGGATAGGAAAAGCCCCACGCGCCCGCATAGTGCTTGCTGCGCATGCCCGAGATGAACTGGAACGACATCTTGTAGCCCTCGAGCTTGATGGACGTGGTTGAGGAGAGGCAGGCCACCTTGCCGAGATAGCTCTGCGCCGCGTCGAACATCGTGCCGCCCGCATACGCAGTAGTGATTTGGTCGACTGCCACGGCCGCGCCGAAGAGAAAGAGGGCCCACAGGATGGTGACAATGACCTGATAGAGTTCGATTTTTGCCTGCGTTTCCCATTCGGCCGAGCGGAAAACGCGGGAAAGCATCAGCACCAGCGCGGCAAAGAATGTGAGGGCGACCAGGCCGGTGAGGACAATCTGCACCATCGAGCCGTACTGCGACTGGGCCGAGAACAGGCTGCCTGTGATTGGGATGGACGGGTCCGCCGCATGAAGAAAAGATGAGAGTGAAAGAAGAGAAAGGAAAAATACAAACAATGCGGAGCGGCAGCTGGCGGAAACGCGCGAAAACGCGGAATGATTTTGGTTTCTGTTTTTTTCCGTCATTTTTCTACACCAGCTTGCTCAGCCCGAAGATGCGCGGCTCTCCCCCGATTGCCAGCGAAACGTCGCGGAATATCGTGATTGAAATGACGAGAGTGTTGATGAGGAACAGCAGGTTGAGCACGAACCACTGCGCGCTAACCGTAATCTGGTCCACAAGCGACATGTAGAGCGTGTCCACCGGCAGGATGGGCCCCAAGATAGAGCCGGGGTTGATGAGGTAGATTCCCACCAGTTGCGAATTGTCTGTGAAAGCGCGCAGAAGCGCCTGCTCCTGGCTGATTGGCAGGCGCACGTTCGCCGGATTGCCGGCAGCATCGGTCTGCGGCCCCCAGATTTCGTTGATGATGACATCTCCCGTAGTTTCCGTATTCTGCAGATACGGCTTGGCTATGTCCTCGCGCAGCCGGATGCGCATGAGGGCGGGGTCGCCTCTCTCGGCGTCGTCCTGCGGCAGGCACATCTGCATCATGGTCTGGTAATTCACCCAGTCGGTGAGCACCGGATGCTCGTAAGTGGGCGGATTGGTGCTCGTGTCGAGGCGGCCCTGCATCGAGAAGTAAACCTGCTCGTTAATCCAAATCGACATCGGAAAAATGAAATACATCACAAGCGCGGCCGCGATTATGGTGGAGCCGGTCTTGCGCAAAAACGGCACGGCGCGGAATGCCACGCCAAGCGGCAGAAAGATGGCGAGCGCGTTCTGATGGAAGAACTGCAGCAAAATTTTCTGGGTGAACACCATGCCCACGCCTACGCCGATGAGGTCGGTCAGCGTGATGGTGATTTCGGAAATCGGCGAGAGGCCGGAGTGCGGCGCGAGGTCGAGGGAGATTGAGCTGGCAAGAGCCTCCGGCAGATAGAAAGACACGCCGAAAGTAGACACCGTGCCCAGAGGGAGTTCGAGGGTGAAGAGGCCGATGTAGATGTTCATCAGATGGCCCAGAAGAACCCCCTTGCTGGAATCTTTCGGCCATATTGCGGATTGGTACGCGCTGCCGGCCTTCTGGTCGTATGGAAGTTTCACGCCATTCTGCACGTGCTCGAATTTGTTGCCCTGCGAATCGGTCGGCATGCAGCCGAGGAACCAGTCTGCCGAAGCGTAGAGGTAATTTTCAGGATTCTGGTCGGGGCCGGTCGGGTAGAGATGCTCGCTGTCTTTGCAGTAGCCCGATGCCACGAGCGTCTGGCCCGCGGTGAGGGTGCTGCCCGAAACGTTTTGGGCGAATATGCCGAAGCCGTAGAGGCCCCCGACAACGAGGGCCACGAGAAGGATGGTGACCATCAGCTCGTACACTTCCTGGCGCGCGAACGATTTCACGCTGGGAAGCGAGAACGCCTCGCCGAACATGAATGCGAGGGCGATGAGGCCGACGGCGATGGCCAGGCCTATGAGCACCATGGAAAACCAGTTCGGAAGAAGCAGCGCGCTGTTCTGGACAAGCGGGAAACTGCTCGGGTTTGAGATTTGGGCAAACGCCGCGTCGCAGAGCAGCAAAAACGCTGGGAGCAATGCGAAACGCCTCAACCCGCCACCTCGATTATCCAACCTGTCACCTCGATTATCAGCCGATGCTCTCAAGGCGCGTGTTATTTTTAAACAAGTGGATTATCCATAACCATATAGTAGATATAGTAGATATGGCCAGAATACAGCATAATTGTGCACCAGCACCACAAGAGAGCATGGGGGAAAAAATCAGTATGAAAAAACTCCTGATGTTGGCGGCTGTCTTCCTGTTGCTCTTAGGCCCCGCTCTGGCCGTGGAACCCATCGGCAGCGGCTCTTATCAGGCGTGGGTGGGCGTTGAGCAGGCCGACTTCAGCGGCGGCGCGCCTTACATCAGGCTCAAGGCATCCTACACCTCCGACACCATCGTGTCGTCCGGCGCCGGCAACGGCGTCGGGGGGCAGGGAGGCGGCGACGTGTTCAGAACCGAGTCGAAGCCGCTTGCAGGCGCAATTCTTGCTCTCACTTTTGACGGACAGATATTGACAGACAAAAACGGCCAGCCGGTATGCCAGAACCTGCTCACGGCCTCGCAATCGAGGATAGACGCTCCCGCCCCGGGCCGCAGCGGCATAGCCGTGGACGCCGGAGAAGTGGTGTGCTGGGGCAGCGGGCCGTTCTATGCCCGCGACCCCGACCCGAACAAAGGGGGCGCGCCGCGCCTGCTGACCAACTGGACCGGCTGCGGAATGCTGCAGGTCAAGCTTGTCTCGAGCCCGGACCAGGCATTCATACAGACAGTGCACGCGCCGGCCATGATGTACTGCCCGTCCCAGCCGCGGGGCCTGAGCATTTACAATCTTCTCGGCCTTGGCCAGCTCTCCCCCGCGCTCATCGGCGCGTGCCTGCCGATTTTTCTCGTGCTCGGCCTGCTGATGGCGTCGATGTATCAGCGCGGCCGTGACCCGCTCATGCTTTTTGACATCACCACGCCGCGCCTGCCCACCATGCGCAAGGTGCGCATGAAGCCGGTCACGCAGCCGTTCCATCTGGCCACCAAGGCAAGAATGGCAACCCGCGTAATCAACCGCTCCGAGCGGGCCATCGGCAGTTCGCTCTTCGCGCTTTACGGAGGCAAGGCCGCCGGCAAGGCGGCGCACAAAGCGCGCGAGCGGGCGGCGGCGATACTGGCGATGCAGGCCGAGATGAAAAACGGCAAGAAGGAAGGCGACACCGAAAGATACCGCCGCATGGTCGAGCAGATGCACAAGCTCATCTACGAGTCGAATGCGAGCGACGCGCAGAAGGAGCGCGCATGGGCCGCGGCAATACGCCTGATTCAGGTGCGCGAGGCCATGATAATAGACACCAAGGCGCAGTCATACACCCGTTTCCCCGAGGCCGGATTCTCGAGCAAGGTCAACGCGGCCGTGACAAAATGGGGGCCGGTGCTGGCCAAGCCGTGGAAGCTCCTGCCCGGAATGAGAACCAATGAGAAGGCCGACTGGCTGCCCGGCATTCCATATGTTGAGAGAACCGGCATGGTGATTTCAGGCTGGCTGGCAAGCCGGGCCGGCAACATCGCGCTCAGGCGGCAGATTCGCAACACCGCGCTGGCCGAGGTCGGCGTGGCAACCGGCATGCTGAGCCGCGACAGCAAATTCGCAAAAGCGCATGCGTTCGAAAACAAGAGGCTTGGGCACATCCCGCACATTGTTGAAAAAATGCGCAACGAAAGCTACATTCTGGGCCGCGCAATCATGGATGAGCATTTGCGCGCGCTGATGACTGCGGCGGCGCTTGAGCAGGAGAAAGACGGGAACTTCAAAATGAACGACGTGCGCGTGCGCGACATTCTCAAAATGGCGGAAAAGGCGCAAAGGGACGCGACCAAGGACGGCGTGGTTGACCAGTTGAAGATGCGCCTGCTGCTCGGCCAGCAATTGGCGGCGTATGTCCAGAACAACAAGATAACGATTTACAACGCGATGGGCGAGGTGCTGGACAAGGACGCGCGCAACGATTTCCTCAAACAGTTCAGCGAGCACATGAGCACGGCATATGACACGCTCAAGAGGGACGGGCAGGCAACCCGCGACGGACTGCTGCCTCTTTTCAACGATGAAGCCAGAAAGATGAATCCGAACGAGGTTTATGCCCGCTACAACCAGCTGGTCGGGCTCACCACAGTATATGCGAAAGAGGCGTCCGCCGGAGCGGCGAAGGGCTTTGTGCCCATGGTTTATCTCGGCCATGATTTGGCAGAACTGCTCGGCCGCTCGGTGAGCATGCAGCATTTGAAGGGGCAGATTACGGTTCTGGACGAGGGCCACCGCCTCATGCACATCCGCATCCACATGGAAGAGGAGATGATGCGCCGCCAGCTCTTTGAATACGTGATTGGCGAGAAGAAACTCGGCAAGGCGGGCGGAAGGGAAGGCAGCGCCGAATGGATAAAGGAGCTCAAGAGCGCCCTGAGCGTGGACAACATACGCTCGCAGCTTGACTATGCCAAGCGCAGCGAATGGGCCGCGCGCAACTATCTGACAGGCTACAACGCCAACGCGCAGGGCTACTCGGCCGAAGCAGAGCGCAACAAGATTGAGATTATCCGCCAGGTGCTCGCCTTTTCCACAGGGCACGGCTACGAAACATTGTTCAGAAACTACTGGACGCAGGTCGAGCGGAACAATCTCACTTATCTTACCATGAAGGAAACGTCCAAATTCTACACCGGGCAGGAATGGAACGCAGAAGGTTATGAGGCGTGGAAAAAGCGCGGCGTGACATATGGCGACGTGCAGAGAGGGGTGTGGTTCATAGGCGGCGAGCGCGTGCTCACGCCGCTGCCCTCAGGAGTGTACCGTGACATGGACGGCCGCATTGTCGGCGCGTTCCTCAAGCGCGACGGGGAGCGGGTGGACTACCGCGGAGTGCGGACGCAGCTCGAATCCAAAATGGTTGACGGAAAATCGGTCTACGAGCACAGCGCATACTCGCTCCTGATGTCCGATTACGCCGACCGCCCCATCAACCTTTCGCTTCTCTTCAGGACGCGCGACGAGAAAACATTCAAGCCCGGCTCGCCCATGGACCGCGAGACGCGCATACTCTCGCACCAGCTGCAGGCCGCGTGGGCCGAGCTGACGGGCCCGGCATACGGCGTGTCCAACCTCGCCAGATTCAGCAAGGATGAGGAGAGAAAGAGATTTTTGAAAAGCCTGGAGGATGCCGGCGGAATGGCCGAGGCCCGCATTTCAGGCCGCGAATTGGGCAGGGAGCACGTTCTGGCCAACATACGCAAAATCGAGAACATGCTTTTCGACCACGTGCAGATGACAACGCGCTCCTCGCTCAAGGACGACCCGAACCAGAAGCTCACCACGCGCTTCGGAAGCCGCGCAACGCAGTTCCTCGAGCGCGTGATGCGCGGCGGCACCACCGAAACCGACGAGCGGCTGCACCAGTGGTATGCCTCGCAGGCATATGCCCGCGTGGTGATACAGAGCTATGCCAAGGACGCGTTCAGCGAGAAGCTGTATTCCAGCGAGGTGCAGGATTCGCTTAATGCCAAAAAAGAGCTGGGCAGGCTGCGCGGCGAGCAGCTCGACCTGCTCAAGCAGACGCATCTGAGCATGGACCAGCAGCAGAAACTTGCGCAACTGCGCACCGACATCTCCAAACAGATGCAGGAAGTGCAGCGCCTCGAGCAGGCGTCCCGCGATTATCAGAAAAACAACAGCTACGTTGACCGCCAGCTAAAACGGGTGGCTGATTTGTGGCTGCCGTTCTACAACGTTGCCGAGCAGACCAACATGCGTGACCCGCGCATCGCGGCAGGCGGCGGCTATGCGATGGGGCCGGCCATGATGGTCGGCTATCAGACAGGCCAATTCGTCGGCGAGCGGCCGCAGATGTGGGCGGGCTATGCCCTCAACCCGGGAGACAGAATGCTCAACATTCTGGCCCGCCCCTCGCAGTGGGCAGCCATCGCGTTCGGCTCTCACACCCGCACATTCTTCACCAAGATGACGGGCTACACCACGGTGTATCACGTTGACCCAGAGCGCGGCATTTCGGGCACAAACACCCACGAGCAGGGAGTGGTGGAGGCGTTCCAGTCGCTCTTCAAGCCGAGCCAGAGCTTTGACTGGCTCACCCGCCTCAACATCAAGCCAGTTGTGCGCGGATTCAGCCCGTCCAAATACAAAAACGAGTTTGGATGGGACGTGAGCGAGGAAAACAGCTGGTACGGCAAAACATACAACTGGCCGGTCACATTCAAAGGCAGCGGCACGCCCAAATCCGGCACAACAGAGAGCTTGAGCTCCATAGACGCAAACCGCTATGCCATGATGGGGATGGATTTGGGAGTTGCAAAGCGGCAGACAAAACCCGGCATGTCTTTCCGCGAGGAATACACCGTGTGGAACCAGCGCGACAAGGCGCAGATGGAGAGTGAATCCAGAGCAAACATTGAGGCCATGCGCGAGCGGCTCAACACCATCAAGGACCCGACCGAGCGGCGCCTGCTCCAGTATCAGATAAGAGAGGCGCAGGATGTGGCCGACACCACCCGCAGGATGTGGAACATTCCCGGCATGGGCGCGTTCTTCCGCCAAGGGTATTATGGAGTGGAGAATAGGGCCGGATACGACATAGCGGCAAGCGGTGGCTCGCACAGGCCTTGGGAAATGCTGGCCCCGTACCACAAGAACGTTGACGGTGCGTGGGTGCCCGGCATGCTTGAGCTTGACCGGGCGGGCAATCTGCAGCTCTTCCCCCGCCTCGCGCGCACAATCTCGGGCTCGTGGATGGGCTCGGGCGAAGCGATGTACACCGGCAAGCAAAAAGGGGCGTTCGGAACCGGCGGAGAGCGGCACGCAACAAGCCCGCTCAGCCAGTACGAGAAGCTGGAATACGGAGTCGGCATGGGAGGCAGCGCAGAGAAGGGATACGGAATTCAGGACATCTCACAATATGGCACGGCTTACATGACCGGGTCAGGCTCGGGCCGCGACCTTTTCCGCGATGCGCTCCGCGACACTTACCGGCGCGAGACTCCGCTTCTGCCCAAGATGCTGGATTTGGAAATGCAGCGCCAGTCATGGTCTTTCCAGAATTCGGAATATGTCATCCCGCTTGCGCCCCTCTACCTGGGCATCTACCACATCTGGCGCCATTCGAGCAAGACTGCGCGCGAGCAGTCGTGGAACCGGGACGCCCCGAACGAGCGCGACTACGGTGAGTTGACCGCCGATGAAAAGCGCCAGACAGCCGTCATGCGCGAGAGGATGATGAGGGCAGGGGATTCCACTTATTCGTGCCCCACGCACGGCATCATTTTGCGCGGCGGACAGGCCTGCCCGCTCTGCCGCAGCGAGGAGGCGCTCAAGGCCGAGAAGGAGAATACGTTCCTCAAACGCGTGCCTGCGCGCAAATTCGAACAGATGAAGGATTGGGGCAGGTCGTGGATGTCTCTTGGAACCGGCATGCCCGGATATTACACCCATTACATGGACCAGGCCCACTGCTCGATTCACCAGGTGGGATATCCGAGGGGCACCGCCTGCCCGTTGTGCATGGAAAAGCAGGTGAAGGCAAGCCGGAGCGATGCTGAACGGCGCCAAATGCTGGAACTCGACAGCAAGCTGAAAGGATATGCAAAAGAAATCGACAGCATCTACGGCAACAGGCGCCTGTCCGAACTGGAGCGCGGGCGCAAGATTGCGGAAGTTGTTGACAAGCGCGAAGAGACCGTGCAGAAGATGGGCATCTCGTTCGAGCGCGACACCCGCATGGGCTTCAGCCAGGGCAGGGCTTACCTGCAGGCCGAGATGGAAAGGCTCAAGGAAGAGGAAAAGAAGCACAATTACAAAATCAAATAAAGAAATTTACAAAATCAAATAAAAAAATGCAAAAAATAGAAAAATAAAAATAAGAACCGACGGGCGGCTCGGGCCGCCCGTATCTCTTTTTCGAATCTTGTTCTTTTTCTGCCTTTTTTTCGGGCCGGCGACACCTTTTTTATACCCGCCACCGATAGGGAGGCGTGGGAAACGGCAAATACATCCTTCTCCTGACTGCTGTGTTGCTTTTGCCAGCCATTTTTTTCGGCGGCTGCATCCAGTCAATCGACTCGCAGGACAAATTCTCGGTTGATTTGGACCATGCGCCGGTCTACAATTTCAGCAGATATGTCAACGCAAGCCTGTGCGAGCCGGTCAACAAGACGGTGCCGTGCAGCTGCATGATTTGCACCGTGGACAAGCCGTCTTTCACGGCCCTGACCCTCAACCTCTTCCGCCTGCGCGACATCAATGTGACTCTTCTTTCGGCGCAATGCAGTTTCAAGGCCTGCAACGCGACCATGTACAACAACACGATTACGAAATATCTTGAGGACAAGGCAAATGCGGACTGCAAAGTCAACGGCGCGGACAAGCTGTGCGCGCCGCGCTTCTTCATGCTCGGACAGGGCTCGAACCCGACGGATTATGCGATGGCGCAGCGCTACTGCAACGGGCAGCTCAAGATGCCTGTCATCTGGGCGGTGCCAAACCAGACCAGCGGAAAGCTCGACAAGCCCCCCGCCCTGCCCGGCACGCTCTCGTGCTATCTGCAAAAAGACCAGATGCCCGTCATTGTGTGGTATTCGGCCGGCAAATTCATCGACACGCCCGAATACGCGCTGATGGTGCGCAACATGAGCACTCCGTCCTCCAACCCCAAAGTCGACGGCCCGATAATGATTACAACCGAGGCGATGCTGGACCCTTACCTGCCCGCCTCCGCGCCCGGCGCGGCCCGGCAGCTCGACATTGCGAAACTTGACAAAGTGGCCAATCAAATTACGACGATACGCGCGAAATGCCCCAAATGTTTGTCGGTGCTTGCGCTCAAAGTGACCATGCACCCGAACGGAAAGCCCGACCTGTGCGCCCTGGATTATCTGCTTAACGACAATTCCAGCATGCCGCGGCCGGCAGAATGCCAGGGGGCGTATGCCGGCACGTCCGCATGGATGACGCGCACAAACCTCTACCGCTCCATAGACCTTGTCGGGGTGGGATTTGACGCCAACGCAGACCCCAACTTAAGCAGCTGCACGTCCGACGCGGCCATCGGCCCGGCCCTCACTTACTCGCGCGCCGCGCTGGCGCGCTACTACAAGCCCAGCGTATGGTATGCGACAGGCATAGAGTCCGGACCGACCGCAACACAGGGCTGCTCATTCAACGAAAGCCACGTGCAGAACATGTACAGCACGCTTGTGACAAACATTCCCGCGCTGACTTCCTCGGGAGTCATCGGAGTCTCGCCATACCGCTTCTCCGACAATCCGGACGGCGCGCCCCTGCCGTACGGGGCCGAGAAATTCGCGTTCAACACCACTCTGGGCGGCCTTGACGCGATTCGCAACGTGAAGAAATCCGGCGAGCTGACCATCAACTCGACCGACAACAGCCAGTCGCTGGTGGTTGACAGATACCTGCCTGACCGCAGCGACGCGGCGCAGGCCGTGTTTTTGGGCGGCAACGGAATAGTGTACGCCGCGCGCATGAGCGGAACCGGAGTGGCGCTGTGGGAGCAGTCCTCGCAGGCCGGATTCGCGCGCACCAGCGGATTTTTCCACCGCGCTGCCGCATACACGTGGTTCTCAAGCTGCGAGTATTACTACACCAACCGCGCGCCGCTGTGGCGCGTGAACAAGACGATGGCAGATGTCGTGGCCGGCGCACAGCTGGTTTCGACAGACAACCGCTCCCGCCTCAAAGTCGGCAGCGTGGAGTCGGCCGGAGCAAACGAGACATTGTTTAGAGGAGACGACAACAGGCCGTATTCGGCAAGGCCCGACGGCTCAATCATCAAGATTTACGAGCGGCCGATTGTGGCGCAGAGCACGCAGCAGCCGCTGATGTTTTCCACAAACGGCAAGGGCGCGCTCTGCTCGGCATTCGAGACAACCAAGATGTATTCGCGCGCGCAGGTTGTTTCCGGAAGCACGGGCAGCGCCTACACGCTCAGCGTTTCGCAAAATCTCGAGGACAAGCGCCGCGTGGCCGCCCTCTCCTGCGGAGGCGGCGGATGCCTCTCGACGGTTCCGATGCCGCGCGCGTTCTGCGCGCTCAACGCGACAGTTCCGCACGCATTCCCGCTGAATGCCTGCATCCAGTACGGGGAAATCGACGCCGAGTTCAATGCGCGCGATTTGGATTCGCTTTTCATGCGCGCGATTGCGGTGCAGGAGGGCGGGCTGGGCGGCAACGGCCGCCTTGATTCCGGCCCGACGGCCCCGGCCTGCGCTCTGGCAAAGACAGCATACAACGCCAACTGCTTCAGGCGCGGCTCGGCGTCATGGCCGTTCAAGACCGCGGCCAAGATATCGGCATCGGTTTCGGCCTATTGCGACTCGACCGTGCTGAGCTCCAAGGCCAGCGGCATCAACAACAACCCCAGCAACGGGACAATCGCCTGCGGCATGGGGCTGATGCAGTGCATAGACGGCGTTGGAGAGCCGGGCCTTTCCACCACCCAGGACTGCGGAGGCACCAATTACAACCCGTTCGACCCGGCGCAGAGCGCCTGCTGCGGCTCCAACGTGTTCAAATCGTCTTACGAGGCCGCGCGCACCGACATGGAGAAAATGTGGTTCGCCAGCACAGACCTCCAGCAGGAAATCAAATTCGAGGAGATGGAATGGTATGCGGCCTGGCTGGCTTCGTACAATTACTACGGCATCAAACTACGCGACACCGAAGGCTATGTCAGGGACTATACAAAGGCTTCGGGAATTTCGCTGGTGCAGTATGTGAACGACCGGATTTATTCGGCCTATGCCTGCCGCAAGAACGGCGGCAGCAACGACTGCGACTACGGCATCAGGCAGATATTGCGCTACAACGAGGGCATAAAAACGTGCGGGGCCGGATGCCCGTACCGCGACTGCAGCGCGCCCGATGGAGACGGCGGCGGAACAGGCACGGTCATCATACCGTAGAAGAGGGAACCGGATGACAGATTACAAGATGTTGCAGGCCGACAAGAACAAGGACGCAAAGAAAAAAGAGATGTCCTTCGCCCTCGAAGCCTACGACCTTCTCAAACGCGGATTCGCGCTCAAGGGCATGGACATCTCCCCGTTCTGCAGCCAAAAGAGCGGATTTGTCAAAAGCATAGTGTCTGTGAAAGCCGGCGGCAGCCTGGCCGGCCAAGATGGCATCCGCTTCGCGGACGGCATTCTTTATGTGGGGCGCAAGGTGTATGACAAATTTCTCAACGACCCGGCCGGCTTCGCGGCGAGGGCGGCTGAGGCGGTTCTTGACGGGCTTGAGGAGCAGGCAAGATGGAAAAAAGGCTACACTGTTCCCGAGCAGGACCGCGCCTATTTGACACGGCTGCGCGACCAGTTCCGCGCGGGCGGGCTTGACAAAAAAGCGGTGCCGGCCCAGACAAAAGGGGAAAAAATGGTGGAGCTGGAAGGGTCTGTCGTCATCCCCGAATGGATGCACAAGCTTTATCAGTCCATGCGCCAGCCGCCGGGGCATTTTCTCAACGAACAGGCGTTCGCGGCCGGGTACAGCGAATATCTGCGCGGGGTGAAAGCTGGAGACATCAAGGCAGGCATATTCATTATCGCGGATTTCAATCTTCACGTAAGCCAGCCCCGCTTCTATAAAATGGATTTCAGCGACGCTGCGCATCCGCGCATACTGGATTCGATAAAGGTGGAGCACGGCATCACCAGCGACGCAGACAGGGACGGATGGGTGAATTCGCTTTCAAATGTTGACGAATCCCATGCCAGCAGCCAGGGGCTGTATGTGATTGCCATGGCTGACCGCAATCAAAAATTCGGCGGCCTGTTCTGGCGGCTGGAAGGAAAGGCATCCACCAGCTCAAGGGCATGGCAGCGCGGCATTCTCATCCACCGCAAATCCGGCGGGTATACGTGGGGCTGCTTCGGCCTTGACATAGAGGCGGCCGGCATGTTCGGCCTGCCGCTGAATGGAAATATGGCGGGAACAAACGCGCAGGAACAAAAGAAAAAGACAGATGAATGGCTTGGCGTCGGGGTTTTTGTCTATTACGACCCGCTGGTGCAGAAAGTGTGCAAAAAATACTGGCCTGTGGAGAAAAAATAAAGGCGTTTTTAGAGCACTTTTGCTTTTTTCTTTCCCCACACCACTTCGTTTTCATATCTCACGCCAAAGCCCGGGCAGTAGAAGGCAGGCTCGAGCGCCATCACCATGCCGGGGCGCAGCCGCTCGTTTGATTTCGAATATAGATGAGGGTCTTCGTGCACCTCAAGGCCTATGCCGTGGCCCGGCGCGTGGATAAGCTGCGGCCAGCCCGCCTTTTTCATTTCCTTGTCTCCCATGCGCACCAGCTCGCCGGCCGTGCGGCAGGAGGGCATGCTGTCCACGATTGAATGGAAAACTTTCTTGGCCTCTTCATAGCGCGCGCGCTCTTCTTTGGCAGGGCCCAGGAAATAACAACGCGAGAGGTCGGCGCAGTAATTTTTGTATTTCACGCCGAAATCAATCAGCACCACGCCGCGGCCGAGGCGGCGCGCGGCTGGCGTGTGATGGGGCTGCGCACTGGCCGCGCCTGCCGCCACTATGGGAGGGTAGGCAAATGAAACATCGCGCTTGAGGCATTCTCCGGCCAACTGGCGCACAACATCAAGCTCAGTCATGGAGGAGGAGAGATGAAGCGAAGAGAGGATGTTTTTGCTGATGGAAACGGCCTTGCATATTCTGCTTATTTCCTCTTTTTTCTTCACCGAGCGCATGCTCTCCAGCTTTTCGCTCACATCAACAAATCTTTTCTGCCCGCCCAAAAGTTTTGCAAGAGTGAGATGGCGCGACGCTGTCAATGATTCGAAGTCAAGGCCGATTTTGCCTCTTGGCGCGAGGCGTTTTATTGTCGGGGCAAGCTGGCCTGGCCCGATTGGAACCACGCGGCCCTTGAAAAGCGCGCGGGCCTGCCTCTCGTTCATTTTGGGGGTGAGAAGAGTTTTGGATGACTTGGTCCAGAGCAGCACCGAGCTGTCCACATCAGCTCCCGCATTGTAGAGAAAATTCGCACCCGGCCCGCTGGCGGCATCGGATGAGAAGAGCAGCAGCGAGGAGCAGCCATGAAACGGGAAAGCCATGAGAGAGCAAATGGGAGCAATGTTTTAATGGGCAGCAGGCACCGGAAAGTTACCCTTCGCAAGACAGCTTAGCCTTTCCATTCCATTCTTTTCCTGCCTCGCTCATGTTGAGCGGACGGAATTGATGGATATGGCACGCAAACCAAAAACCCCCAAACCAGAGCAGAATGCAGCCCAAAAAACAATTGAAACGGCCGGCCCCGCGCCGCAGGCGCCCAGCCCAGAACAGCTGCCGGCCCGCGCCTTGACTCCGGCGCCGGCCCATGTGCTGGCAGATGAAACCTCGGACCATAATTAGAATTTCAATCTTGGAATTTTCTATTCTCTTTTTCTCTTTTTGCTTTGTTTTTCTTTTTCAAGCATTTTCTTTTTGCCCAAAGCTCCGCCCTTTCCCGAATAATTTCCAAAACTGCCGTCGCTTCTGATTACGCGGTGGCACGGCACGAGCGGGGCATAGGGATTTTTGGCCAAAACAGAGCCGACTGCGCGAAAAGCTTTTGGATGACCTGCCATTTTCGCCACCTGTTTGTAGGTGCGGGTTTGGCCTTTTGGAATAGAGTAAGTGGCGGCCAAAACCGCCTGCGCAAACGGGGAAAGAGAGGGCCAGCCGGGCAGACTGGCGAGCTTGCGGGCGCGGGTTATTACCATAAAGTTACCCGACTATAACATAATAAAAAGAGAGCCGTCCATACCTTAGTATATCAACCCATAGAGGGGAGACTTTTGACAGGACTTGTCCAAAACGGAAACGGCCACAAAAACAATATGACGCGCATTGTGGGCCAGTTTAACACAGACATGTCCACCATATTGAGCATGAAGCTCAAGCTGGAGCAGTCTGACAAAACCGCGCTTATATTCATGGGCGGCTCTGCCCGCGTGAAGCCGAACGGGCAGGCAGACAGAACTTTTTTCGATTACCTGCCCTTTGCTTCGAAAAACCGGCCCTGCAAATATGAGCAGGCCGACGAGCTGGCGTATGATCTGGCCAAAAAGAAATATGCATTGGTCATGGGATACGGCTCTGGATTTATGGAAGCGGCCGCCAAAGGAGCCTGCAAAATACCTGACTCGCTCGTCTTTGGAGTGCAGACTCAGAATCTGGCTAGAACAGAGGGGTTCAGCGACGAGAACCAAATCAGGGGCTATGTTGTCAATTCGATGGAAGCGCGCGAGCTTGCCATGCTGGCCAACAGCTCGGCCGCCATCCTCTTTCCGGGGGGATTGGGCACGCTGGACGAGCTGGTTCAGGTGCTTACGCTCATGCAGCTGAGGCAGATTCCGCCAATGCCGATTATTCTTATGGGCGGCAAAAAGCGCTGGCAGGGCTTTTTCGACTGGCTTCATGACGGGCCGATTAAGGCGGGCATGATAAACGCCTGGGGGCAGCAGCTGCTCAAAGAGTATGTGTATTTCCCAAAAACAGACGCGGAAGTGGTGGACATTTTGGATAACAGGCGCGGCCATCCGGCTCCGCTTGACGTTTTCAAAATGACAGACCTTTTCTCCGACGACCTCAAGAAGGCGTTCGAGTCGATGGAGAAATTGCAGCATCCGGTCATTGCCTTCTTTGGCGCCGGCCTGCCGATGGACAAAACTCATCCATATTACCAGTCTGCATATCAGATGGCCCGCCGGGCTGTCGGACAGAGCTGGAAAATCTACAGCGACGGCTACATCGGCATCATGGAGGCGGCGCATCGGGGGGCCAGTGATGCCGGCTTTGAGTCGGTCGGCCTTGTGAACCCGAACGACTGGCCGCAAAATCCGGAAGCGCAGCAGCTGTATATTCCGATGAGCCTGCTTTGCACCCGAAACCACATCTTGCGCGAATCTGACGCAGACATTATTTTCCCCGGCGGGTTCGGCACCATGAACAACATGCTCAAGAACGCGGTGGGCGTGCAGATAGGCGAGACAAGGCACAGGCCGATTCTTCTTATGCACTCCGAATTCTGGACGGCAGGAAAACACGAGGGGCTGATAGGCTGGATGAACCGCGAGATGCTGGACAACGGCTACATCGACAAATCGCTCTTCGATATTATGATTCTTGTGCCCAACCACGGAAAAGGGTTTGACAGGGCAATTGACATCATCAAACAGTCGCTGAATGACGCAGACAATGCGGCCTAAATTTTAGATGCACCCCGAATTTAGGGCTGCACTTCCATGTGATAGAAGAAATCGTCTTCTTCCACGCCGTCTTCAGATTCTTCGTCGTAGTCAAGCCCCTGATTTTTGGCTTTTCCATCTTTTTTGGCTTTTTCGCCTTTTCCGTCTTTTTTTGATTTCTCTTTTTGCATATTTTTCTTGGAAACAGGCTGGCGCGAGCAGACATCGCGGTAGATTTCAGCATATTCTGCCTGCGGCTCCACGCGCGTTCTGAATTTGGCTTCTGCAAGCGATGCGGACAGGTAGAGGAAATTCAAATCCACAGTCCACTGGGAATTGAATTCGCGCACAAGCGAGAGGTTCCACATGTCGGCCGGAATCACGAAATCCTCGGCGCGGTAGAAGCCATAGTCGAAAATATCAAAGCGGCCTTCGGGCGCCAGATGGTGCGAAAGAAAGAGAATGGCGTTTTTGGCTGCGCGGTTGATGGGCAAGTGGTAGTCTGCGGGCAGGGCGCGCACCAAATCTGCTTCAGAGCGGCTTAGCGCCTCCCACGGCAGGGGCACCTGCTGCGGCTGCAAATCAGAATCATAATTGACTGAGAATAAATCCTCGCCCGAGCGCACATAAACGTCGGCCGGCAAATCCGAGAAAAGCTCGTTGCAGCGGATAAGGTCGAAAGATGAATTTGAAAATTCGGTTGGATGGGTTGCGTCCCACTCCAGAATTTCTATTTGCCCGCCAAACCCTTCGCGCGCCAGGCGCGTTTTGGCTTTTTCCAGCATTGGTATGGAGAAATCGGCCAGAGTGTAGCGCAGCATGGACGAGAATTGGGTGCCGTGCTCGCGGTCCGCCTCGGCCAGCTCCGTCAGGAAACCGAGAGCAAACGCGCCCTCTCCCACGCCGGTTTCAAGCACATTGTAGCTGTCCTGCGGATGCAGCAGCGCCCACTGGTGGAATGCGTTGGCATTGGCGCAGGTGAGCAGGCCTTTCGGTGATTGGGCATAGGTTTCAAAGTCGTCGTAAATTGATGTGGAGGCTGATTTGTAGTAGGCGGAGTTGCGCTCGGCCATCCATGCGCTTAAGGGCTTGAGTTTTGAGGCGGCCATAAGTCAGAACCATCCTTTTTTCTTTTGTTTTTTGCCATGCTTTTCGTCGCCCGAAGATTTGTTTTCCGCCCCGTCTGCTGATTTGCCGTCAAATTTGCGCAGCATCTCTTTCTGCTCGTCGCTCAAATCGCCCGGCTTTGGCACCTGAACTATGACGCGGACAAGCAAATCTCCCCGCCCCCTGCCCTGCAGGGCAGGCATGCCCATGGAGCGCAAACGCAGAAGAGTGTGTGATTGCGTGCCAGCAGGCACGCTGACTTCGGCCTCTCCGTCCAGAGTGGGCGCGCTGACAGTGCCGCCTAGAGCGGCGGTGGCAAAGCTGATTGGAAGTTCTGTGTAAAGATTTTCCCCGTCGCGCTCAAAGCGCGAATCCTGCTCCACGCGCACGCGCACAAACAGATCGCCGGGCCCGCTTTGGCTGGACTCGCCAAGGCCCGACATGCGCAAACGCATGCCGTCCTCTATTCCTGCCGGAATTTTGACTTCCACTTTTTCGTCCTTTTGCCGGTATCCCAGACCTGAGCAGTCTTTGCAGTCTTTTCCAGGCAGCTGCCCCCTTCCCCTGCATGCCGGGCAGGCAGTTACGGTGGAAATGCGGCCAAACCCGCCCAAAGAGCGCACTGTCTGCACTTGACCATGCCCGTTGCATTTTGCGCAGTTCTTGAAGCCAGCGCCCGGGGCGGCACCGAGGCCATCACAGGTGGAGCAGGGCGCGTTTCTGCGGAATTCTATGGTGCGGGTGGTGCCTTTTGCCGCCTCTTTTAGTGACACGCGCACTTCAGATGCAAGGTTGGAACCCCTCTGCGGGCCGGCATGGCCGAACATTTGCGAAAAAAGCGGGCCGAAGGGGCTGTCGTCATCCATTCCCTCAAAAGAAAAGCCCATGGTGCGGAAAAGGTCTGCAAAATCCGCGCCGCGGAAAATGTCCTCCTGTGAAAAGCGCTGGTCAAAGCCGGCGTGGCCGTACTGGTCATACACTTTTCGCTTCTCTTGGTCGGAGAGGGCCGCATAGGCCTCGGAAATTTCCTTGAATTTCTCCTCTGCGCCGCTCTCCTTGTTGCGGTCGGGGTGAAACTGCATGGCCAATTTCCTGTAGGCGGCCTTGATTTCATCTACTGACGCTGTTTTGGGGACGCCCAGAATTTCGTAGTAGTCGCGCTTGGAAGGCATTCAGGCAGACCTCGCATTACTTCTTCTTGAACTCCGCGTCAATCGGCTCGTCATTAGAGCCGCTGCCGCCCGAGCCCGGGAAACCGCCGGAAGATGAGCCAGTGTTTTGGCCAGCTCCTTCTCCCGCACCTGCGCCTTCTCCGCCTTTTTTGTATATTTCCTCGCCTATTTTCTGCAGCGAAGCTTTCAAAGCTTCCAGAGCGGAGCGGATGGCGGGCACGTCCTTCTTTTCGTTGGTAGATTTGAGCGAAGCAAGTTTTTCTTCGATTTCTTTTTTCACATCAGCCGAAACTTTGTCTCCGAACTCCTTGAGCGTTTTTTCTCCCTGATAGAAGGTAAACTCGCCCTCATTGATTGTTTCTGCCGTCTCTTTTTTCTTCTTGTCCTCTTCTGCATATTTCTCGGCATCCTTCATCTTGTTTTCAATCTCGCCCTTGTCCATCTTGTGTGGTGCAACGATTTTCATCTTCTGCTCCTTGCCAGTGCCCTTGTCTGTGGCGGTCACGTGCAATATGCCGTTGGCGTCGATGTCAAAGGCAACTTCAATTTGCGGCATGCCGCGCGGCGAGGGCGGAATGCCCACCAGCGAGAAGCGGCCAAGCTCCACATTGTCGGCCGCCATGGCGCGCTCGCCCTGAGACACCTTGATTTCAACCGATGTCTGGTTGTCGGCAGCGGTGGAAAATATTTGCGATTTTTTGGTCGGAATGGTGGTGTTGCGCTCAATCAGCTTGGTGAACACACCCCCCATTGTCTCAATGCCAAGGGAAAGCGGCGTGACGTCAAGCAAAAGCACGTCTTTCACTTCGCCGGCCAGCACTCCGGCCTGAATTGCGGCGCCAAGAGCGACGCATTCCATCGGGTCCACTCCGCGCTCCACTTTCTTGCCCAGCATGCCCTCGACAAATTTCTGAACAATCGGCATGCGGGTAGGCCCTCCAACCAAAATGACGCGGTCGATTTTCGACTGGTCTATTTTCGCGTCGGCAAGCGCGGTCTTAACAGGCTTGGAGCAGCGCTGCACAATCGGGTCGATGATTTCCTCCAGCTTGGCGCGCGTCAGTTTGTGCACAAAGTGCTTGGGCCCTTCCTTGTTTGCAGAAAGAAAAGGCAGGTTGATTTCAGAGTCAAGGGTGGTGGAAAGCTCGATTTTCGCCTTCTCGGCCGCCTCGCGCACGCGCTGCATGGCCATCTTGTCGCTCTGGATGTTGATGCCGCTCTCGTGCAAAAAGATGCCCACAAGGTAGTCGACAAGGGCGTTGTCCATGTCGGTGCCGCCCAGCTGTGTGTCGCCTGAAGTGGATTTGACTTCAAACACGCCGCCGCCGAATTCCATTATGGTGACGTCCAGTGTGCCGCCTCCGAAGTCGAACACAAGAATGCGGTGCTCGCCAACCGCCTTGTCGAGCCCATAGGCCATTGATGCGGCAGTGGGCTCGTTCACAAGGCGCACAACTTCCATGCCCGCGATTTCGCCGGCATCTTTGGTGGCCTGCCTCTGGTTGTCGTTGAAGTAGGCGGGAACGGTGATGACCGCCTTTTTGATGGGAACTCCAAGGAAACTTTCGGCGTCTGCCTTGATTTTTGCCAAAAGCATGGCCGAGAGCTCCTGCGGCTTGTACTCGTGGCCGTGCATCTTGTATTTGTAGTCAGTGCCCATCTTGCGCTTGAAAGCATAGGCAGTGCCTTCCGAATTGGAGACTGCCTGCCTGCGCGCCGGCTCGCCCACAAGGCGGCCGCCCTCTTTTGTGAAAGCAACATAAGAGGGGAATGCCTTGCCGTAGAGCGATGCGCCCTCGGCTGAGGGGATGATTACCGGTCGGCCCCCTTCCAGCACGGCTGCCGCCGAGTTGGAAGTGCCCAAGTCTATTCCAATGATTTTTTCTGCTGCCATAATTCTCACCTCGATGAAACATCACTGATTGTTTGCCGCGCCGTTATTTTCAGCGCCTTTGTCGTTCTTTTTTTCTTCTACTTTCTCTTCTTTCTTTTCCTCGGATTTTTCCTCATTCATGTACACTGCCACCTGCGCCGGGCGCAGCACATATTCGCCCATAACATAGCCCTTGCGCAGCACTTGGGCGATTTCGCCGGCCGGCCCGCCAGACACCTGCAGCATCACTTCGTGAAAGGCGTGGTTGGGCGCGCCCCTGCATTCTATTTCGCGCACGCCGGCCGCAGCGAAGATGGAATTGAGTTTTTTGTGCAGAAGATGGATGCCCTCGTGCAGGGCCTTGTCTCCGGCGGGGCGGGCGGAATTCGGCCCGGCAGGCATGTCTTTTTTTTCGGCGTGCTCAAGCGCCTTCTCGAATGTTTCCGCCATGTCGATGAACGGTGCGAAGGCTTCGGCCTTGCCGTGCATGCGCGCTGCCGATTTCTCCTTCTCTGCCCTCTTCTTGTAGTTGTCGAATTCGGCCGCGAGGCGCTTTAGGTCGTTTTCATATTCGATTATTTTCGCGCGAAGGGCGTCAAGCTCTGCGGGCGGCTTTGATTCTTTTTTCTTCTCGTCCGCTGCCGGCGGGGCGGCATTTGTTTTTGCCTGGTCTTTGGAATTTTCCTTTCCCATATGAAACAACCTTAGCGTGAATTTTTCCTTTTGTTGGAAGCGCTCTTGCCGGCAGGCTGCTGCAGAAGCGGGGTGTGCGGCAGGGCGTCGGAGTCAAACGAGGAATCCTCCTCGCGCGCGTGCATGAGCAGAAACTGGCGGTCCAAATCTTCGGCCATTTCTGTGGCCCGCTCGAACGATTCCATCATTTCGGCGCGCATGCGCTCCACAAGCTCGGAGAGGCCGGATGCGCGCAGGCGGTATTTGCGCTGCGTGTGCTCCACAAGCCCGAGGCGCTCAAGGCGGCGCAGGTGGTGGATGACCGTGACGCGGTTGAGGCGCGAGGAGGCTGCCAATTCGGAGCTGCCCACAGGCCTGTCCGGCCCCTCCACCAAAATGGAGCGGAAAACGACGGTCACCGTGCCGTCCATGTCGCGGGCGCTGATTATGCGCAATGAGCGGCAAAGCACCTCAAGCTCGTCCTCGCCAGGAACAGGATGCGCGGCCTGCTGGCGGGACGGCTCGGACGGCGCGCGGGACGGCGAATCCGCCGAAGCTCCGAGCGTCCCGCTTTTGCCTTTTGCCCCCGCCCCGCCCTGTTTCTTCGGGGTGAGCCGGACAAGTGTTAGTATCATGTTTACATTTACTTGCCTAAAATATATAAATGTATACACGATGCTGACAGATATAAGAAAACCAAAACGAGTTATCTCAATCTTGGCCTTTTAGGCTCGCCAGCCTCTTCAGCCTCTGACGGCTTTCTTGTCGTGTAGATAAAGCGCATGATGGACTGGAAGTAGTAGAACACGAAACCGCGGAAACGCGTCACCAGAAAGATGACCGCCAGCACCACGAGAACATAAACGAGGATGAGGAGCATCTCGGCTTTGCGCCGGTCGGCCGACACGGCGCTGGCCTGAATGACTTCGAGCGGCGGCGGGCGCGCATAGACGCTGGCCGATGGCGGCGGCTGGGTGGTGAACTTGAGCTGGACCTCAAGCACCGCGCGCTCGAACGGATTTGAAGCCGTAACTTCGAATGTTGTGTCAGTTTCCACGCACAGCACGCGCGTGAACTGCAGGACTCCGCCGAGCGTGACCTCCTTGTCGAGAGTGAAAAGCAGCTGGTTGGTGCCGCTTACCGGCCTGGCGCCCACCTGCAGCAGCGGATGATGGCGCGGGTCTGTCACGTTGACGTTGACGCGGTAGCACGAGTCGCCCAGAGTTTCCGGCGAGGATGCGGTCATGGTGAGCAGCTGCTGCGTGCGGATGACGGCCGGAGCGCGGTCAAGGATGATTTCCTGATGATAGGTGTAGTTGTAGATTACCCAGGAAAGGTTGGCGCGCTCGAACGGAAGGTCGCTGAAATGGACAAAACCCGCGCTGTCGCTGACATAAGTCCAGCGGGAGCGGCCCGCCCCCAGCTCGACCGGCTGGTTGCTCAGCGGCCTGCCCGATGACTCGAAAATCTGCACGCTCCAGTTGAAGAGACGGGTGATGTTGAGGGGAACCGGATGCCGCAGCGGGATTGGCACCGAAATTTCCTGAGTTGAACCGTCCTGCGACGCGTTGAAGGCAAAAGATTCGTAGTTTGAGCCAATCTCGACCTGGCCGCCAACGCTAAAATTTTGGGGCAGGCGGAAAGACACCAGCCCGCTGGAATCGGTCTGGCGCAGCACGAAATACGGCTTTGTCAGCCGCACCGTGACGCCCTGCCTCGGCCCGCCCTGATAATCGCTCACCCTTACCCGGTAAGTGACGAGCGGCTGGCTGATTTGGAATGTATAATCTATTTCATCGCCCGGCGTGGCCGGAAGCGACTGGGGCGGCGCGGTTGAAGACCAGTAGGGGGTGTACGCGCTCAGGGTTGCAAAAAGGGGCGTTGTTTCGTTCTCCGACAGACGGAGCGTGGTGCGCATGCGCCCCGCCGAGTCGGTGAAACCTTCCTGGCTGTGGTTCACAAGATCGCTTATGTTTTTGTTGAAATCCCCGCTCGGGATGCTGGCCATCACCAGCACGTCTGGCACAGGATGGCCGTCCGCATCCACCACGCTCACGATGATAGGATAGGAGCGGGCTGGCAGATAGGAGCCGGGCGCGGGAGCGGCCAGAAGTATTGGAGCGTCTGCGGCCGCGAGAGCTGACGAGAAGAAGAGGAGAATGGCAAAGGCTATGGCAAAGGCTCGGCCAGTGAACAGCGCCCGTGCTCCCGCCCCATGTGACTGACCCCGCTCATCCGTCATGATATCGCGTCTGCTTGAGGGGCGTGGCGCTTTAAAACCATGCGCAAAACCGGGCCGAAATTACCAAAACGAGGGGAGATTTGCTTTTTTCTTCTCTATCGCCGGCTCGTCGAAAAACTGGAAAGCGATTGGAATGATGAAATAGGCCATTGCGACCCCGAGAATCAGGCCGGTCCACAGGCGCAGGGCGTTGGTGCTCTCGCGCATGCCGAACAGCTGGGTGAAGCCGTCGATGGCCGTCGGAATCATGGCCAGAAGCAGCCAGATGATGGAGGGCCAGGCGCCGGGGTCTTTGCGCTTTTTGAGCATCCAGAACACGCCGCCCAGCAGCATGCCGCCATAGATGCCGATGTCGCGGGCGCAGACCGGAAGTTTGAGCCCGACTCCGCGCGAGCTGTAAACGAGGTCGTTGCGGCCGGTTACAAGAGTGCTGTACTGGGGAGTGCAGTCGCCGACGGCAAGAAGGCCTTGGGCGGGGAAGATGCACAAGGAGCGGCTGTCCAGCTGGTGGCAGGTGAAGCCGAACGCCGCATAATACGGATTTGCGATATTTGGATTTGCTATGAGCAGGACCGGGCCCGCCCAGATGAGAAGATTGAAAATGAGCATAATCAGCATGTAGAGCCGCCAGCCCCCGAGGCGGGTGAGCTGCGATGGCGGGTAAAAGCCGGCATGCTTAATCGGCCCGTTCTGTTGCATCAGGTTCGTCTTGGGGCGGTGCGTTTTATTATACTCTCGCTGCCCCAATAACTTGAGAAACCAAAAACGATGGGTCCGTAGCTCAACCTGGATAGAGCAGCGCCCTCCTAAGAGCCCTTTTGCGCCCCACAGGCGCAAAAGTGCTTCACCCCAAAACCGCGAACAGATGCGTTTGCGCATTCGCATTTATTGGGATGAAAAGCAGTTTGGAGTCAGGCGAAGGTTGGGAGTCCAAATCTCCCCGGACCCGAACCGCAAGGAGGGGGAACACTCGAATGAGCCTCGTCCCCCTCCTTTCAGTTTGAGGTTCTTCCGGATTTTCTCCCCCTACGCAGAAGACTAGCTCGCGCTGCGGGTCGGAAATAAAAATAAATTAGAAAAAAGAAAAAAGAGCTTTTTCTAGCCAGTGCCCGTGTCGTTGTAGTTGTAGGTCTGGTTGTAGTAGCTGCTCATGTCCTGCGGCGCGGCCGGCGGGGTGAAGTCGGCGTCACTCACCGAAGTGGAGAACGAGGTGGCCGTCATTGTCGTCACCTGCAGCACGCCACCTGATATTTCGGCGGCCTGCAGATAGAGCAGGGGGCCGGCTGACGAATAGCATTCTGCAGCCCATGACGTTGACGCCATGTCCTTGATGTCGGTGAGATTGTAGCACAAGGCGGCCGTGCCGGCGATTGTCCGGCCCGGAAGCTGCGCCACATTGTATTGCGCAATGTTGTCGCTCAATCCCTTGAAGGTGTCGTTGGGGGCGGTGTCGGTTTTCAGGCAGGTCCAGTTGGTGTTGTTGCCTACGCAGACCACGCCGTTGCCGGTGCCGGCTGCGCCGTTGTAATATGCGCGGAGCTCCATCGCATTGGCGGTCACGTCGATGCGGGAGCGGTCCTTGCCGTCATAATACAGGCCCATGCCGGTGATGGATGCCTGTGCGCTGGCAGGCTGAATGTCAAGAGTATAGGTCGCCTTCCATGCAGTTGAATTCATCAGCGATGCGAGGCGGATAAGAGAGGCCTTGGCATCTGCAGAGGGCGGAGCAACCACTGGCCCGCTGGGAGCAGCCGGAGCGGCTGGAGCCGTCACCGCAGGTGCGGAGCCGCCGCTGGGAGAAGTGGTATTCTGTCCGGCGGGGGGCTGGCTCTGGGTGCATCCGGCCAGAAGAAGGCCGAATGCAACAAACGCTAGAAATAACCAAGTCAAACGCACTAAATCACCGAATTGCGTTGGAAGCGGGACTAATTAAAGATATTGGTGGGCTGAATTGTGCATGACACCCAGTCCGCTGGCCAGACTGCTGCAGCAGGCGGTTGAACGCCAGCTTGGCAAAGATGAAAAAATTGCAGTCGCATTTTCTGGAGGGCTGGACAGCTCCACCATCGCAGCCGTGGCCAAAGAAAAAACAGATGCCGCACTTATCACTCTCAATGCCGGCTCTGCCCGCAGCCCGGATTTGGAAGTGGCGCAAAAAGTGGCGGCCGAGTTGAACCTGCCGCTTCATGTGGTGGAACTTGCGCCCGAGAGGATTACGGCAGACTTTGATGCATGCTTCAAAATCATGGAGGGCAGCGCCACCGAGCTGGAATTGATGGTGGCTGCCATGGCGCTCGCACGCGAAGCCCGCCGCCTCTCGCTCGATGTCATGCTCATGGGCTCGGGGGCAGAAGAAACGTTTGTCGGATATCACAAATATTATCAGGCGCGTGACAAGGGAATGGATTTGCAGAAAATACTTGATGAGGAATTCCGCACCCTGCCCCAGCGCGATTTGGCCCGCACGCGCGCGGTTTGCAAAGAGTTCGGAGTGGAGCCGAGATTTCCTTTCATGGACAAAGAACTGTTTGAGGCCGTGCGGGCAGTGCCCATGGCGCAAAAGCTAGATGACGGGGTGGCGAAGAAACCGTTGTTGAGAAAGCTGGCCGCCGAATTGGGCGTGCCCGAAATGGCGGTGGCGCGCCCCAAGAAAGCATTGCAATACGGAAGCGGGCTGCACAAGGAAATGGAAAAGCTTGTGAAGATGGGGCAAATACCGAAACTGGAATCCAGAGTGCCGGAATGGATGAAATGATGTGCCGGCCTGCGCCCGTTCAAATAATCTTTCTTTTGATAAGCTGCGTCTTGATGAACTGCGTGAGCGCCAAATAGGCCAGCACCATGCCGAAGAGAATCGGGAAATATTCCAGCGGCAGGGTGCCGAAACCGAAGTAGGAGTGAATCGGGGTGAGAATGATGAGGAAGGCGACCGAGACCAGCACGAGCGAGAGCAGCATGAGTTTGCCGCTTGGCCGGCTCTCCAGATATGGAACCTTTTTGGTGCGGATTACGTGGATGATAAGCGTCTGTGTCATGATTGATTCTATGAACCAGCCGGCCTGGAAAACGGCCGCCGGCGCCTGGAAAACGAAAAGCATGACGCCATAGGTCATGTAGTCGAAGATGGAGGAGATGGGGCCGATGTAGATGACGAAATTCCTGAGGTTGTCCATCGACCATTTGGCCGGTTTCAGCAAATCCTCAGAATCGACGTTGTCGGTCGGAATGCCGAGCTGGCTCATGTCATAGAGGAAGTTGTTGAGGATAAGCTGCAGCGGGGCCATTGGCAAAAACGGCAGGAAGATTGAGGCGCCCACGACCGAGAACATGTTGCCGAAGTTGGAAGAGGAGCCCATCTTGAGATATTTCATGATGTTGGAGAAGGTGCGCCTGCCCTCGTCCACCCCTTCGTAGAGCACGTGCAGAGATTTGCGAAGAAGAATGATGTCGGCAGACTCTTTGGCAACGTCCACAGCCGAATTGACCGAGATGCCCACGTCCGATGTTTTGAGGGCGAGGGAGTCGTTGATGCCGTCCCCCAAAAAGCCGACAACGTGCTTGCGGCGCTGCAGGGCGAGGATTATGCGCTCTTTCTGAATGGGCGAGACGCGGGCGAAAATCGTGTTCTGCTCCACAAGCACCATGAGCGAATCATCGGTGGCCGCGTCAATCTGCTGGCCGGTGATGACGCCCTTGATTGGCAGCCCGACCGTTTTGGCGATTTTGCCGTTTACCAGCTCGTTGTCGCCCGAGAGAATCTTGATTTCAATGCCTCTTTTCATCAGCTCGGCCAGACTTGCGCGGGCAGTCTTTTTCGGCGGGTCCAGAAACGCGAGAAAGCCCTCGAAGCACAGGCCGGTTTCATCCGCAATGGCATAGGCCTTTTTCTCCGACGCCACGGCCTTTGAGGTCAGGGCAAGCACGCGGTAGCCGTCGGCCGAAAGGTCGTTGTAGAGTTTGGTGGCCGCCTTGAGGTCGGCTGGGCGGAAAGCGGATTTTTTGCCGCGGCGGGCCACGTGAGCGCACAGGGGGAAAACCGATTCGGGCGCGCCCTTGGTGAGCAGAAGGTGCCGCGCGCCGGCGCGGGCCACCACCACGCTCATTCTTCTGCGCACGAAATCGAACGGAATCTCGTCGATTTTGCGAAATCCGGAAATTTCGCCCGCAACCGATGCCGTGTCGTGCTGCATGATGGCAACGTCAAGCGGGTTGCGCAGGCCGGTCTGGTAAAGGCTGTTGAGAAAAGCGAGGCGCAGCACCGCGTCGTCCTCCTCGCCGTATATGTTGACATGGCGCACGAGCTGGATTTTGTCCTCGGTGAGCGTGCCTGTCTTGTCTGTGCAGAGAACGTCCATCGCGCCGAGGTTTTGGATGGATGGCAGGCGCTTGACGATTACCTCCTTCTTGGCCATGTTTGTCGCGCCCTGCGACAGGTTGGCGGTCACCATGACGGGCAGCATTTCGGGGGTGAGGCCCACCGCCACCGCGAGGGCGAAGAGCATGGCCTCGACCATGTTGTTTTTCAAAAACGCGTTGATGATGAAGATGAGAAAGACCAGAACTACGACGAATTTGACCATGAGCATGGAATAGTCCTTGATGCCGCGGTCGAACGCGGTCTCGGCGCCGGTTTGTGAGAGGCGGCGCGAGATTTCGCCGAACTGGGTGTAAAGGCCGGTGCGCACCACCATTGCCTCGGCCGAGCCGGACACCACGGACGAGCCGAAGAAAATGATATTGGTCTGCTCGGTGATGCCGGCCACCTCGCCAAGAACGGACGCGGATTTCTCCACAGGCAGCGACTCGCCGGTAAGGGAGGCCTGATTGACGAAAAAGTCCTTGCTGACAAGCACGCGGCAGTCGGCAGGCACAAGGTCTCCGGCAGAGAGGCGAATAATGTCGCCCGGCACCAGGAATTTGAGCGGAATTTCGCGCTCCTGGCCAGAGCGCACCACCGTGGCGGTGTTGCGGATCATCTTGCGCAGCTTGTCGGCCGCGTCCTTGGCCTTGAATTCCTGATAAAAGCTCAGGGTGACCGAAACAAAAACCATGAAATAGATGACGCCGGCGCTGATTACGTTGCTGTTGTCCACGGCGTAGGAGACCGTGCCGACGGTGAGCAGAAGGATGACTATTGGGTTGAGGAAATAGGAGAAATACTGGAGCACGAGGTTGCGCTTCTTCTTGCCCGCAAGCTCGTTGAGGCCGAATTCGGACTGGCGCGCCTCGGCTTCCTTTTCGGTTATGCCCGCCTGCGCTGAGTTGAACTTGAGAAAAAGCTCCTCGGGCGGATTGGCCCATGGCTTAAAGCCGTTGATATCCTTTCGCGTCAGCATTGGAGGTTAGCTGACATGAAAGTATAAAAAACAGACGAAAAAACAGGTGATGATTATATGTGAAAAATCAAAAAGCTCACTAAAACCACTTTTTAGATTGGAGAAAATTCAAGAAAGAGAATATTTTTCTCCACATGAACACCCATACAGCAATAACTGAGAGCACTATCAGAACGTAGGCAAACAGGTCTATTGTTAGATATGAACCCACCGTTCCGGGATGTATCAGAGTATGACGTTCTTGTTGAAACTCAGACGCGCTAAATAGAAGCTGAGGTGTAGCAGCCCAGGTGTAGTTCGTTGTATAGTGTCTCACTTCGGTAGAAGAGATATGGAAACAGGCGGTTCCGTGTGGGGGAACAGATATTGAGGTATTATCAACAGTTACACTCCAGTTCATATACAATGAGGAATTCTCGCCGTTCTTCTCCACCATCGCGTCACCTTTTTCCCAAAAACAAAGATCGTATATAGCTAGGTCTTGTATCCCAGCAAACTTCTGAATGAATTTCTCTGGTGCGAATAACGAACTCTGAAATTTAGAAGCAGTTGATAACTCAGATAGACTAATGCTCTTCCCGTTAATGGTGTCAGCGGACGGCTTATCTAAGGGAGTTGGATAAAAAGATGAAAGTAGAATGATTGGGAGGAGAACGTAGAAAATAATTTTAGTCCATAGTTTCCATGAATTGAAGAAGACCGAGAGACGCCGCTTTGCTTCCCAACGCGTTGGAATAGCTGACACAAAGTAACCTCAGCCGAATATTGCGCCCATGCCCTGCTCGGCGCCCGACTCCTCGTCCTCGATTTTCTTCATGATGCGGTCGTTGACTTCGGGCTTGCAGAGCACGGCCATGTCGCCCAGCTTCATTTTGGCAAAAGGCAAAAATTCGTCTGGCCCCCTCAGCACGAGGTAGAGCTTTTCGCGGTCCTCGTCAAGCTGCGCGCCGTCCTTCACCTTGTAGCCGTTGCGTGCAAAGCTCATCTTCGCATACTGCGCCGGCGACTGCTCGCCGTACGGGTCTGCCTCGAGAAGGGGCATCAGCACTGATTTTTTCGCAATCGGGATTTCGAAAACAACGCGCATGTAAAGTCACCTTTTTCTTTGATTTTCATTTTTGTTTATTTTTTATTTTTCATAAGCATAGCGCACCATTGCCAGAGCCGCGATGAGAACGCTCATGGGCCCCAGCGGCAGGTTGGTCGGCAGCCAGCCCATTTCCTGCGCCAGCCACAACAGGCCGAAAAAGCCCGTCAGAAGCGCAGGCCAGAGGAGCGGCCCCCGAGAGTTTGAACTCGCGCACATGAAGATATAGGGGCAGGAACCTATTTAAATCTCGAGATGGAATGCATAGACTATAGTCTCCTTAGATTGGGAGGTTCGGTTACATGATAGTGGTTATCTCAGAGCCCAGTTCAGGCAAGAGCTTCCAGACGGAAGTCGCTAAAGGCAAGGAGTCCGCCCTGCTCGGCCGCAAAATCGGCGACGAGCTTGACGGCGGTCTCGTCGGCGCAGCCGGCTACACGCTGGCAGTCACCGGCGGGTCGGACACGTCCGGCTACCCGATGCGCGCCGACGTGAGCGGTCCGCGGCGCACAGGCGTGCTGCTGGCTTCCGGCCCCGGCTACATTTCCACGGCCAAGGGAGCGCGGCGCAAGCGCAGCGTGCGCGGAAACCTTGTTTCCGACGAAATCCAGCAGATAAACTGCGTGGTGAAAAAGGCAGGCACCAAGCCCCTGGCCGAGCTCTTCCCGGCAACAGCCAAGAAAGAGAAGGAGAAGAAGTAGGCGAAAAGGCGGCTCATGGCCGCTTTGAGGGATTCTTTTGCAGGCTGAAGTCAACATCGGAATGGTGGGCCATGTCGACCATGGCAAGACCAGCCTGACCAAGGCGCTTACCGGCAAATGGACAGACACTCATTCTGAAGAGCTTAAGCGCGGCATTACAATCAAAATCGGATATGCTGACGTGACTTTTTACAAAAACAAGAAAGACGGCCGTTATTTGCCTGAAGCACAGCTGCCGAAAGAGGCGGCCGCCAAGGCCGAATGGGAGCTGGCCCGCCGCGTCTCTTTTCTTGACGCGCCCGGACACGAAACCCTGATGACCACCATGATTTCGGCCGCCAACATAGTGGACGGCGCGCTTCTGGTCATTGCGGCAAACGAACCCTGCCCCCAGCCGCAGACTGCCGAGCATCTCATGGTGCTGGACATTCTGGGCATCAAGAAAGTAATCGTTGTCCAGAACAAGATTGACTTGATTCCTGAAGACAAGGCGATTGAGAATTACAAGCAAATCAAGGCATTTTTGAAGGGCACGACCGCCGAGGATGCGCCCATTATTCCTGTTTCGGCAAATTACAATGCCAACATCGACAAGCTGGTGGAGGCAATCGAAACCCACATTCCCACGCCCAAGCGCAACGAGGGGGCGCCGGCCAAGATGTATATTGCGCGCAGCTTTGACATCAACCGCCCCGGCCAGTCTTTGGAAAAATTGTCTGGCGGCGTGCTGGGCGGCTCGCTGATTACGGGCACGCTCAAGGTGGGCGACAAGCTCAAGATAAAGCCCGGAATTTTCCGCAAGGAAAAGGACAAAGAGGGCAAGGAAACCTATCTTTCTCTTGAATTCGAGGTCAGCAGTTTGAGCACTGCCGACGGCACGCTTGCGGTTGCAAAACCAGGCGGGCTTATCGGCATCGGCACCACTCTTGACCCGGCCCTTACCAAAGGGGATTCACTTGTGGGCAACATGGTCGGCAATCCGGCCGCGCTTGGGCCCGTTCTTGAGCAGCCCGAAATCGAATACACGCTGATTAAGCGCGAGGGATTTGACAACCCGCCGCTCAAAGCTGCCGAGGCGCTCGTTATTTCGGCAGGCACGGCCACCTCAATCGGAGTAATCATCAAATTGAAGGGCGGCGCGCTCACACTCAAGCTGAAGAGGCCGATTTATGCAGAAAAAGGGCAGAAGGTCGCCCTTTCGCGCCGCATGGGCCAGCGCTGGCGCCTTAGCGCGTTCGGTATAGTGAAGTAAATCTTTTTTCAAGCCCGTGCGCGCTTATTTATAGTCCTAATGCCCTAGTTTTACGTATGGCCGTCGAGCTTGAAATCCTCAAAAAAGAAAAGCTGGTGCGCGCGACACAACCCCAGAGCGTAAGCTCGCTGGTCAACGGATACTGGGGCGTGATGAACCGCGGGCACGTGGATTTGTCTGCTGAAGAGGCGCTCTATCTTATCGACATCCGCAACGCCAAAGTGCTTGACGTGGCCGGAAACGAGTGGCATTTCAACGAGGTGGCCGAATTACTTGACCGCCCCAAGCTAATGGCGCGCTATCTCACATTCAAAGATTGGCGTGACCGAGGCCTGATTGCAAGGCCGGTTTCGGAAAATATTGGCGCACACAAGCATCAGGCAGCCAAAGCATATCCGCAGGGAAAATTCGAGCCGCCCGGCTTTGCCGCACGCGCTAGATTTTATGCTGACGACCTTTTCGCAGTAATAGATGACGACGACACAGCCAAGGCGCTCTATAATCAGGGCTGGTTCGGCCAGTTTGCAACTTACAAGGCTGAGCAGCGCGGGCGGCTTGGCAAACTTGACATTTATGAAACGCTTTTCCTGATGAAGCACGCGGGCCTCAAGCTCGACAATGCAAACGAGAAAGAGCTGATGAAGCTCGCCGGTGCGCGGCGCGAGGATTTCCGCTCGCTTTTCGAAGTGTATGAGGACTGGAGGCTCAACGGATTTGTGCTCAAGACGGGCTTCAAATTCGGAACCCATTTCCGCATTTACTTCCCCGGCGCAAATCCGGGCAAGGGGGAGAATTGGGTGCACAGCCAGCACGTGCTGCACGTGTTTCCAAGAAGCTCGCGCCTGCTCATCTCGGAATGGGCGCGCGCAATTAGGGTGGCTCATTCTGTGCGCAAAACATTTGTGCTGGCAATTCCGGGGCAGAAAAAGAAAAAAAATGAAAATGAGAAAAAAACCCATTCTCTTTCGAAATTGGATTTCCTTCTTTATCACCGCAAAGGCACAGACATTGAAAATCCGAAAAGCGGCCATCCGCGCTATCTCATGCTCTCCCTTTCCGAAGAGGAATATCTTGGCGGGGAGGAGATGGCGGCCGCAATTGAGGAGTGCAAGCAGGCCGGCCTTGAGCTCATGATTGCAATTGCAGACCGCGAAACAAGCGTCACTTATTACGCTGTGCACAGAATAGAAATTCCGGGCTCGCCCTACGAATATTACGAGATTGAGTGGGTGCAGCCCTAAAAAGAATGGAGAGATGAGCCCTAAAGCGGAGCTGGCGCGGCATTGGAACGTGGAGCAGGACCTGCATGGTATTTGTGATGCAAATCAAACTGCCGCCCCCGTGGCAGTCTGAGACATCCAAGCCCGCCCTGCGCGCCGACAACAGAGTCAATGACCTGGTTTTCGAACTTTTTCGCAGCGGCCTGTTTGTAGGCAGCGCATTCGCACTTGATGACGCCCCGGCCCATATCAACGTCAGCCTGAACCAGAATGTTGTAACGCTTGTGAACAGCCTGCCCATGGCCGAGAAATATTTCACCTCCGAATCATTGGACGCTTTCCGCAAGGCTGTCAGGTTCTACGAAACCTGCGCTTCGAACAAGCAGATGGAAAAAGTTACAGACTATTTCAAGACGAACGGCAGTCCGCGGCTGAAATTCAGGAGCGCGGATGCGTTCTACGGGCTGATTGGCGAGCTAAACCGAAACCGCAGCGAATTCGAAAGGGTGGCGACCGCCGCCTACTGGCTCGGCAAATTCGGGGAAATGTATGACCCGCACAAGGCGGGCAGCATGGGGGCGGCGATGTTTCCAGGCTCGGACGCGAACGGGCTTTTCGAGAGGTATGAGAGCGGGCAGTGGACAGACATCTGCGGCGGCATACACGCATCAGCCGGGCGCAAGCTCGGCGACGAGCTGAAACTCGGGCACGCAGTCATGCTTACAATGCCAAGCGGCTCCGGCACGGCCCACATCGAGGCCATTTACCGCGGCAAGAGGATATGGGACGTGAATTATGACCAGATAACTGATGCCGGCAGCGAGCCATATCACGCGTTTGAAACAATTTTGAGTGCGAACGGCTATGTGCCCTACTCAATGGGGCTGATGTCAAACACGGGCCATATCGAGCTGCCGTCAGACAGGGTTTTGCGCGCAGCCACCAACTTCGGGTTGAACCATTTGGAGGAGCAGACAGGCATCAAGCTCTCGCTCAATGGCGATGGAAGCGCCATTGTAAAAGCAGAGGGCGGATTTGACGACAATGTCAGGCAGGTGCGCTTCGGCATGTTCAAGGCCTACACGCCATATTCGCTTGGCAATCCGTTTGGCGTGTATTACAATATGCGCGAAAAAGGCGATGAAAATGCGGCGGTGCAGCAGGCATTTCTGCCAAGCATGAATCTTGCGCTTGTGGGCGGGCAGCAGCTGGCCTCTGACTTCTTTTTTATCACAGAATTCGCGCCATACATGGTAAGCGTGCTGCCGATGCAGGGATTCAAAATGGAGCTGACGCCTCTTGAGGCGGCAGCCGCATGGGGCGGACAGTTGAAATTCTCAGGAAGCGTGCACAGCAGGGCGGGATTGTTTTACCAATGGGGCCGCGAAAGCGGAAAAGGAAAAGAGGTATCGTTTGAAATAGACGAGGCATGGGGTTTCTCGCCGCAGGCGTTCTACAACCCCACAAAGCCGACATTTTCGCCCCAATACAGCGTGGCTTATTCTGACGAAGAAAACAAGGCAATGGTAAAATTTGCCCCAGACTCTTACGCTTATCCGTTCGGAGCAAAGGTGGAGCACCGATTCAACAACAGTCTGGTAGGTTTCGCAAGTGTTGATGTTGAAAAAGGCGGAGCATACACCCAGATTGGATTCAGCTTCTGCGTGCAGGGGCTGAAGTAAAAAATAGAGCCAGACGCCCACCAGTCGTCCATCTTTTTTTAAATCTAAGAGCTCAAGCGCCTGCGTTCGCATGCATTAGCGCGTGATTGCGAGGTTGACTGATGGATAAGTTCGGATGGGACTGGCTGGATGAACGGTTCAAAATAAGCAGTCGCCCACGGTGGCAGCAAATCATTGTTGCCGTTCTAGTCATTTCTTTGGTGATTCTACCCTCAATTTTTTTGCCGAGCCGTCCGCTTGAATCTATTTTTGTCGCAGTCGCGGCCTCTGCCATGGCCTTTGCTTTTGTGGGGGCGACCGTCCTCATTACACGCCGTTTTGGACTTGCAAAACCGATGGAATGGATGATATACGGGCTTATCCTACTTTTGATGCTGGTACCTCTAATCGGACTGGCAAAACTTCTCCTTAGCCAAAATTTCCAGATGACTTTGGACCAAAGAACGCTGGAATGGTGGTCGGTTTTCGCGGAGCGGGACCTTCTTAATCTGCTTCTGATGATTCTGGCCCCGATTGGCGGATTTCTCGCCGTCCGCGCCATATTCTCGAAGACAGCAAAAAGAGTGACCGGGAACATCAATGCGTTTCAGGAAGAAGCGGATGAAATCGCACAAAAATATGGAATTAAGCCCATCCAAACAGACATGCCGACATTCATCGGAATTCGTGAGACAAACCAGATGGAAGGGGAATGCCAAGGCACTCACATCGTTTTGGAAAGAAGACAGAACAAACAGGATGGAAGATGCTTTTCCCTTCGGATGCCAATTCAAAGTTCATTCTTTATGGAAGTCAGTACGAAACGGAATTTCTGGACCGACGCCAAAATAATGAAGAATGGAAAACCGGCACTAATTATTGATGGGGATTCTTCGCGTTTTGACGAGCTGATTGCGGCCGCACCTGAAATCGCCGCGCTTTTTAATGACAAAAATTCCCGCAGAGTAAAAATAGAGCCTGAAAAACTGACGATATTTTTCGACTATGATAATGAGCCCACGGATGACGGCCTGCGCGAGCACATCCGAAGAATCGCACCAATAATGATTGAAGGGGCCCTGAAACTGGCAAACGCCGCCAAGAAGATGAAATAAAAAATAGAGCCAGACGCCCGCCCGCTACTTTTTGTATTTCTCGCCAACCTGCTTGTATGCGTCCCTGAACGGCATGCCACCCTTCACCAGTTTGTAGGCCTCCTCCGTAGCGTAAAGCTCGGGAGTGAGCGAAGCCTCGCACTTTTTCTTGTCAAATTCTATTTTTTCGACAATTTTGGCAGCAATGCTGAGGCTGGACTGGGTGATTTCCATGGCGTTGACAAGCGGCTCTTTTGTGAGCTGCATGTCGCGGTTGAAGCCGAACATGAGGTTGGCCATCATGCTCTTGACCTTGAACTCCTCGCCAAGCACCACGTGGTATTTGGCCCTCATGAGCTCGCACACATCAGGGTTGCGCTTTTGCGGCATGATGGAGGAGCCGGTGGTGAATTCGGCAGGGAGCTTTGCGTAGCCGAACTCGACCATGGAGAAGAGGGTGAGGTCTGTTGCAAATTTGTTGAGGTCATACATCACTTGGGTGAGCACCGAAAGTGTGCCGGCAGCGAATTTGCCCCTTGCATGCTGCGCATAGACCGGATTTTCCTGCACTTTGGAAAAGCCGAGCTCTTTTGCAGTCATCTTTCTGTCAAGATTGAACACAGGAATGTTGTAGCCCGCACCGGTGCCCAATGGATTCTGGTCCAGCATTTTGAGCTGCGCGTCGATAAGGATGAGATTGTCTGACATTGCATCCTCATAGGAGCCGAGCCACTGGCCGATGCTCGACGGCATGGCCTTTTGCATGTGGGTGTAGCCCGCAAAACCTATGGAGCCATATTTTTTCTTGGCAGACTTGCAGGCCGAGATGAAAGCAGCAGCTAATTCTTTCACCATTTTGAGCTGGTCAATCTGGTAGAGCGTTATGGCAACAAGAATCTGGTCGTTTCTGGAGCGGCCGGTGTGGATTTTCTTGCCCGCCTCGCCATATTTGGAAGTAAGATATTTCTCGATGGCAGTGTGGCAGTCCTCGTCGGCCTGCTCGATTTTGAACTGGCCTTTTTTGTGCAGGGCAATGATTTCGTTAAGGCCCGACACGAGCTGCTCCGCCTCTTTGGCATTCAGCACTCCGATTTTCTTGAGCATGTTGGCGTGGGCTATGCTGGCCTGACAGTCATATGGCAGCATGAGCAAGTCTACCTGCGGGTCGCTGCCCACGGTGTAAGCCTCCACGGCCTTGTCCAGTTCGATGCCCTTGTTCCAGAGTTTCATAAACAACACCAGAAAATCTGCGCCGGCGCTGCCGCGCC
>JAKAJC010000005.1 GCA_021814005.1 Microcaldota archaeon | reverse complement strand
GCGCCATCTACCTTATCGGCGGAAAGCGCTACCGCTCGCAGGCAATCGATTTGGAGGAGGGCGTGGCAAAGGTGGTGCGCCTTCATGACGAAGAGCCCTATTACACCCAGGCCCTGCGCAAGAAAACGGCCAGCATTCTCGACACCGAGCTTGAGGGCGGCTGGGGCGGGGTGCCTCTCGCCCGCGGGCCGGTTCACATCTCGTCAGAAGTTTACGGCTTTGTGCTCAAAGACTCGTTCAGCGGCCAGCCGATTTCGCGCCGCGAGCTTGACGAGTCCCTTATCCACGAATTCGACACATCTGCTCTCTGGGCCGACTGGTCATCAGTCAACGAAGGGCAGGCGCTTTTCGCAGACGGCCTGCACGCGCTTGAGCACGTTTCCATTGCCATGATGCCCGCCCTGTGCGGCGCAGACCCTGCCGAAATAGGTGGCATCTCCTACCCTGACGGCCGCATCTTCTATTATGAGGGCACGGAAGGCGGCTCCGGCCTATCGCGCATGGTGATGCCCCGCTACGGCGAATGCATCCAGATGTCGGCAGACAGATTAGCCGCATGCCCCTGCGAATCAGGCTGCCCGCGCTGCATTTTCTCGCCCCAGTGCGGCAACAACAACCGCTTTTTGGACAAAACAGAGGCGAAAAAGCTGGCAGCCAAAGGTTTGGACGGAGCAAAGAAATAAGCAAGAATTGAAAGAAGATTAAAAAGAAAAAATAATTCTTATTCTACCATTTGCCGCCGCACGAGCAGTTGCAGCCGCACTTGTCGCGCTTGGACTGGGCCTTGCCGACAGACTTGCGGGCTTTCACCTTGCCGCGTGCGACTCCTTTGCGTGACAAATTGCGCCTAGCTGAACCTGCTTTTCTCATGAATATCACCAACGTTTGCTGTTTTTCTTATCCCATCGCCTTAATTTAAATCCATCGGTGAAGCGCGCCCAGCGCATTCCCCTGCCTATCCGCTCAAATTCTGCATTGCATCCCCGACTTTTTGCGAATAATCCCCGTACCCTACCCACTGGCCGTCCTGTATTTTGTACAAATCGTTGTCGCTAATCACCACAATTATGACATTCGGGGTGGCGGTGCATTCCCACCATCTGTCCTGGGTGCACAGCGTGAAGCGGGAGCCGATTTTTCCCAAATACTGCCCGTCCTGCGGCTCGAACACGTCCGCCCCATTAAGCGCAGCGGGCAGCTGCGCGCTCGAATTGGCCTGCACATCAGAAAGAGCCACGGTGCAGTGGCCCTCCGTAGGCGTCACCCCGTAGCATATCACATATGCGTGCCGTTCATCCAGCTGTCCCATGTCAACCCCGCTTGCATTCGGGTAATACCAGTAAGACTCGTCAGGCCCAAGATTGAGGCTGGCTCTTGGATAGATGATGAACCTCTGCGCGCCGCCCGGCTGCCATGCAACTATGCGCAATCCTCCCTGTTTCTCCCGAACCGTATTGAGAATTGCCTTGAGAAGAAGAGAATAGTCCTTGCAGTCCCCGCTGCCCATCGCGGCCGTTTCGGCAATGGATTGGAAGCGGTTGGTGGTGTTTGTGCTCGGGTCATGCCTGTAACGTATGGTCGCCATGCGCTCGAGTATGTAGTTGACACAGGCCAGATTCAAATCCTGCCCGTCCACACAGTCCTCGATTACGCGCGGTGCGATGATGCCGATGTTCCAGCTCACGTTCGGCTCAAGCACAGAATTGTCCCTGAACCATTTCATCGAGTCGTTGATGTCGAGCTGAAGGCCCGCGAATTCATTGCGAAGAATCTGCAGGCGCGCGGCCTGTGCAGCCAGCTCGGCTTCGCGCGCGCTTATGTTTGACATTGCCTGCGCCAGAGCAGCATCCGCCGCCTGCTTTTCGCGCTTCTGCTCGTCCAGCGAATCCTGCAGGCCGTTTATCTGCGTTTGCAATGCCTTGGCCTGTTCGTTCAGCTGCCCTATCTGGGCCGACAATTGCCTGCGCTCGCCGCTCCACTGCGCTTTGTCTTGCGCATAAGTGGAATTCAGCGAGTCATAACCCGTCTGCAGGCCCTTATACTCGGCCATCTGCATGAAATTGACAGCAATGCTTGCAAGAAACAGCACAATAATGCCGGCGATGGCAAATTTTCCCAATTCCACGCTTTTTCGATTCACCCCAAAACCTCTAATATCTTCTCCCCCAAACCATATTCGGTCATTTCATGAGCTCATCTTTAGCGCAAGACATCCTCTACGACGCCATCGTGGTCGGCGCCGGCCCCTCCGGCTGCTCCACCGCCCTTTTCCTTGCCCGCGCCGGCCATTTCGTGCTTTTGGTGGACAAGGCCAAATTCCCGCGCGAAAAGGTGTGCGGAGACGCGGTGTCTGGCAAATCAATCGGCGTGCTGCGCACTTTGGGGCTTTTGGCCCATCTCGAGGCCCAGCCCCACGGAGTCATCACAGGACTGAAAATGATTTCGCCAAACGGCAAAGAGGTGCTTGTCCCGTTCCCAAACGCAACCGGCCTGACCTGCGCCGGCTACTGCCTGCGCCGCCAGCAAACAGACGCAGTTCTTTTCGCGGCCGCAAAAGCCGAATCCAATATCACACTAATCGAAAATTTCTCGGTGAGCGGCCTTGAGCGCGACGCATCCGGCGCAGTTATCGGCATCAGCGGCTCTCAGGCAAACCGCGAATCAGTCTCTCCCCCCCTCAACAACGAGCGCACCTACAAAGGGCGCGTTGTCATCGGCGCGGACGGGGCGGGCTCTGTTGTTGCCCGCTCCTTGGGCTTGGCCGGAGTTCCGCCCGAGCACGCGTTTATGGCGGTGCGCGGCTACTGGCGCGGAGTGGGCGGCCTCGGAGACCACATTGAACTGTTTTTCATTGACCAGGTGCTGCCCGGATATTTCTGGATTTTCCCGATGGGCGACGGCACAGCAAACGTGGGCCTTGGCATTCTCAATTCTGACATCAAAAAGCGCGGAGAGCATCCGAACAAGATTTTGCTCAATGCCATAGCCAAACACCCCGCCCTCATCGCCCGCTTCACGAGCGCAAAGCAGGAGGGCCCCATAGGCGCATGGGTTATTCCAAACGGCTCTCACACCCGCCCCAATTTCGGAGATGGCTGGGTGCTGGTGGGCGATGCGGCATCATTGGTTGACCCGTTTTCGGGCGAAGGAGTCGGCAATGCCCTCTCTTCCGGCCAATTCGCGGCCCAAACCATCAACGAGGCGCTTGGCAAAAATCCGGGCAACGGCCCATTGCCTGCCGCCTCTCTTGCCCCCTATTCCGAGCTTGTCGAGTCAAAACTCCGGCCAGAAATAATGACTTCCTATAATTTGCAGCGCGCCTCGCGCAGCAGATTTTTGCTCAACGTGTTCATAGGAAAGGCGGCCACCAAGCCTGCCTTTCGGCAGATGATAATCGACATGCTCGCGTCAGACGAGGCAAAGCAGCAGGTGAAAGACCCGCTGTTTTACTTGAAGCTTCTATTGCCCTAGGTGATTGCCATGTCAGCAGACACGCAAAAAGTGAATTGCCCCCGCTGCGGCGCCCTTGTCGAGCCGAAAGAATCAGACACTCCCGCCGGCATGCTTCTAATTTGCCCGGAATGCGCAGGCCTTATCGGCTGGAAAAAGGATTAGTTGTATTTTCTTGCGCTGCAATCGACACATCCGTTTCCAAGCCCGAGCGCAGTCATTGACGCCTCGTCTGCCGACACTTTTCCATCCATCCAGACATGCGCCCCTATCCCGAATCCGGCCTCATAGCTCCACACTGCCCAGCCGACATTATTTTCATCAAATGTCTGCCGCGCGTCGGTCATCCACGCTATGCGCGAAACGGCCGGCGTGAAAACTTCGTTCGCCCCGAATTCTCCGGCCAGGATGGTGACATTGTTTTTCTGCGCCCAAGCGGCGGCGCTCCCAATCTTTTTCTTCACAACACTTGCATTCCACTCATCTGCGGCATACTGCACCACTGCCGCCCGGGCAACCGGGTCGCTGATGTTGGCCAGCACCTCGCGCGCATTCTGCAATTCATAGGGATACCGCAAATTTCTTATCTGGTCAAACCCTCCCGGCAGCCAGGTTGCGCCCTGATGGGTGAATGCGGCCGGGTCGTAGAAATGGAAAGTGTAGATGATGTTGCCGTCTTCAACAGGTCGCATAAGCGTCAGGCCCTCGACAGAAGACATCACCGGCCCGGTTGCGAAAATTGTGTGTTCCGGCGCGTTTGCCCGAATTTCGGCCAGCAGTCTTTTTTGCAAAACAAACCAGTCCTGTGGATGAACATAATAGCGCGGCTCGTTAATCGGCTCGAAAAACACCCTGTCTGCGTCATATTTGCTCCAATTCCTGGCCAGCGCGCCCCACAGCGCAACCATGTTGTCATCATATGTGCTGTTTGTCTCAAGTTTCTGCCAGTCGTTTTCATGCAATTCAAGCACTATGGACAGGTTATGGTCAAGAGCTCTCTCAACCGCACTATTGATGTAAGCCAGCGTGGTGGCATTAGGTGTGCCCGGCTCTCCTTCAACATAAAGCCATTTCGGGTCAATCGGCAGGCGTATGAACGTGAATCCTCTTGTCTGCAGCCATTCAAACTCCGCGTCTGTGAAATAATCCCCGAAATGGCGGTTATCCCCAGATTCCGGATACCAGAACCAGTTGGCAACATTCACCCCTCTGGCCAGATTTTTCACGCGCAGGGCCGAGACCGTGTTGAGATGAACAAATGAAGCGTTGGATTCGTTCGCAGGAGTTGCGGGATTAATTGCACCCTGACTATTGTTGTCCGCGCCTGTTTGCGGCGGCTGATTCTGCTGCACGCAAGCCATCGACAGAACAAGCAGCACTGCCAGAATCAGGACAAACGCTTTTGCCATCGTTCGTCATTCGCTCACTTGAAATAAAAGACAGATGGTAGGCTCGGCAGGCATGAAGGCTTGGAGGGCGCGGTAAACTTGGCAGGCGCTGCACATCTCATCAGTTCGCGCGGTTTCGGTCGTTCTGTTGCTTTATTTCATCCACTACCCTGCGCAATTCATATTCGCGGGCCATCTCGCGGAATGTCGGGGTGTGCCTGATGAAAAGGCGCAGGTTGCGCGCCAGCTGGGTGTCTGTGAGCTCGAGGGCGTCCAAAAGCTCTGTCAGGTTCATGCGGCGGCTGAACTTTTTCTGAGTGCTCTCCCACACCCTTTCTGCGTCTGACCATGTGCTCACTCTCAGGTTCAGCTCGTTGCCGCGCGCCCGTTCAACAAGTTTGTCCGCTTCTACCCTGTCAAATCCGTAAGCATCATGCAGAAGCTCGGGCAGTATTTCGTACCAGCCCATCTTTCCATACGCGCGGCGGATGAAATGTATTATGTTGATTGCGCCGAGCTTGATTTTGCGAATCTCGTCCTCGCTCACCAGCTCGGGGGCGCTGATTATGTCCTCAACCATGTAGCTGTTCCGCAGGCACGCGCAGACATATGCTTTCTTGTCGCGGTTGAGCGCGGCATTTGTCGCCCCCCGTATAGTCTTGTTTATTCCGGCCTGCTCCACGGCTTGAAGAATGTCTGCAATGTCTTTTTCCGGCTCGCTTCTGCCCGTCAGCAGGCCGGCGCCGCGCACCAGCCACTCCAGAAGCCCGTTTTCCCCGTAATATGTGTCCATCCTGCCGGTCTCGTCAAAATACCGCATGCGGGCCGAGGTGAACCAGTGGTGGCGCCTGCCCTTGGCCAGGCGCATCATCTCGTTGCGCGTTAGCATATCTGGGTGTTGCAGTATGAATTCCACGCTTGGAAACACCGCTTTGAATTGCGCGCATATCTGCTCGCGCGTCGGGCCGGCCCGCGATTTTCTGCGCTGCGCATCCCCAACCTTTTTTGCTTCCTCCTTTACGCGCTCAACAAATGCCTCTATCTTCTCGGCATCTTTGAACCAGCCGGTCAGCTCCAGCGCTATGGGCAGCATTTCGGCATACCATCCGCCCTCGCGCAGGCGGCCTGTATCCATCTTTTCATTCATCACAATCTTGCAGATGGCGCGCAGGGTCAACAACCAGTGGCCTTTGGTTTTGAGCGCGGTTGTGCGCACGTGGCTGATTCCCAAAGTGGCGGCATTTGCGCGCAGATGGCCAAGAGTCGGATAATCAGCCAAAAAGCCGGCCAGAAAACGCTCGCGCAATTCAATGAATTTTGCCTGATGCTCGGGCGCGAGCTGGCGGTCGAGACTGAAAATAAAAATGCGCTTGGAAGAACCGGCATCGGCAAGCGGCTCCCCCAAGCCCCCGCCCTGAATTGAATTGGCCGTGACGCGCTGCGGCTTGTTGCTTAATGCAGAATTCTTTCCCTCAATTATCATTTCAAGCACTATTATTCCCCAACCGCTAGCCGAGTGAGGGAATCGAACCCCCCTAATCCGCTCTGCAGGCGGATGCATAGCCTCTCTGCCAACTCGGCCCGAACCGCGAGGGGGGAACACATGCGCAACAGAAGTCCCCCCTCTCAGTTTGAGGTTCTTCCTGATCTCCCCCCTTACGGGTTTTCTCTCCCTACTTTTCGACTTATCTCATTCGTCAATTCAACTTTATAAACATAAGGAGACGAAGTATCTCACCAATTGCCCTGGTAGTCCAACCTGGATAGGACACAAGCCTCCGAATGGCTCGCGCCGCTAACTATTGCGGTTTTACAGGCGAAAGTTTGTGATCTGGGTTCAAATCCCAGCCGGGGCGCATCTTCTTCTAATGCCCCATCACGTAGCTGAAAATAAGCGGCGCAACAATTGTCGCGTCAGATTCTATCAAGAACTTAGGAGTGTCGGGCCCAAGCTTGCCCCACGTTATTTTCTCGTTGGGCACTGCGCCGGAATACGAACCATATGAGGTTGTCGAGTCGGAAATCTGGCAGAAATACGACCACATGGGCACCTGCTTTGTGCGCAAATCCTGATTTATGAGCGGCACTACGCAGATGGGGAAATCTCCGGAAATTCCGCCGCCGATTTGGAAAAATCCCACTTTGCTCTTGGCAGACTGGGCGGCATACCAGTCAACGAGAGATTTCATGTATTCAAGGCCTTCCTTCATCACGCCCATGTTCTTGATATTGCCCTTGAGGTGTTCGGCCACAAACACGTTGCCCAAGGAAGAGTCGGGCCAGCCGGCCACGAAAATCGGCAGATTCTTTTCGCACGCGGCCAGCATCCACGAGTCTTTTGCCTCTATCTGGTGGTGCTTGTTCAGCACGCCGGAGCGTATGAGTTCGTACATGTATTCGTGAGGAAACGCGGGCTTGTTCTCCCTGTCGTGCTTCTGCCAAATCGGCAGCAGAACTTTTTCCAGCTTGCGCATGGCCTCGTCTTCGGGAATGCACGTATCTGTGACGCGGTTGAGGCCCTTTTTCATCAGCGCAAGCTCCTCGTTCGGAGTGAGGTCGCGGTAGTTTCTGATTACCTGATAATTCTTGTGCGCCACGAGGTTGAACAGATCCTCCTCCAAATTTGCGCCAGTTGTTGAAATAGCGTGAATCTTGTCCTGCCTTATCATTTCAGCAATAGAAATTCCCATTTCTGCGGTGCTCATGGCTCCGGCCAGGGCAAGAAGCATTTTTCCACCGGAATCGGAGTGTTTTTTGAAAGCTTTTGCGGCGTCGAGCAATTCTGCTGAGTTAAAATGCCTATAATGCCTCTCCATGAACCCTGCAATCGCTCCGTCAGCCACCAGCAATCCCCCCACTAGATGAAGATTGCTAAAACGAGAAGATATATTATGCTACCGGATTTTTTTAATAAATTTAAAAATAAATATTTTTAGATAAAAAATTTCAAGCGAAGATTTTTCAGCTCACTTTGCCATCTTTTACCTTTTCCACGCCGAGCGGCTTGGAATCAACAGTCAGCGCGTGGCCGTTTGCCAGCACTTTTCCATTTTTTGCTTCCATTTTCACGCTGAAAAATTCGTCAATTGAAATTACGGGCGGCTTCGGATTGGGCGCAATGCCTTCAAACGTTATCGGCGTGCCTGCCGGCGCATTTGGCGAGAGAAGTTCCATCGCGCCCTTTCCGTCGTCGGCAACCAGCAGCATTCCCGCGCTCTCCACTCCGCGCAGTTTTGCGGGTTTGAGGTTTTTCACTACCACGCAGGAGCGGCCCTGCAATTCGTCCATTTTCATATAGGGCGCAAGGCCGGAGCATATCGTGCGCATCTCGCCGTCTGCAAGAATTATTTTCTCAACATAAAGCTTCTCGGCGTTGGGATGCTTTTCGACAGACTCGATGAGCCCGACCTCCAATTGAAGATTTTCAAGAGAAAGCGGCGAAACTGCCGGAGCGGGGGAAGATGGGCGGGAGCCGGAAGCGGCGGGCTTTCCTGTTTTCTTTTCTCCGCCTTTGTTCTGTTTTCCGGAATATTTCTCCCTAAGGCCGGCCAGCACTTTTGCGTCCAGCGGCTTGTACAAATGAACCGGCTTGCCAAGTTTATGCCCAACCGGCACGTTTCTCTCGCCGATGTCTTTCCATTTGCGCGGCGTGAGGCCGAGCTGGTCAAACACGCTCTCGGAGCTGAAAGGCAGGAACGGCTCGGACGCAATGGCCAAATCCTTGATTGCCTGCACCAGCACATACATTGCCGTAGCGGCCCGCTTCGGATTCTCTTTCACCGCCTTCCACGGCTCCTGCGACTGGAAATAGGCATTTGCCGTCGCGGCGGCGCCCATGAATTCTGCCAAAGCTGCGCGCAGCTGCACCTTGTCCAGCAAATCTGCCTCGCGCTCAAGGCGGATTTTCAGGTCTTCCAAAAACAGCTGGTCCCCGTCGTTCAATTCGTCCGGAGCCGGCACCTTGCCATCAAAATTCTGGCCGATAAACATCAGCGCGCGGTTAACCAGATTTCCGTAATTGCCCAAAAGCTCCTTGTTGTTGCGCGTGCCGAACTCCTCCCATGAGAAAGTGGCGTCAGAAGATTCGGGCCGCGTTGCCAGCAGATAATAGCGCCACACGTCAGCCGCAATGCCGGAATCGGCTGCGTCATTGCCAAACACCCCGATGCCCTTGCTTTTGGAGAATTTGCCATCCTCATAATTCAGGAATTCTGTAGAGGAAATGTAGTACGGCAATGTCCAGTTTTTTCCAGTGCCCATCAGCATGGCAGGGAAAATAATGGCATGGAAAGGCACGTTGTCCTTGCCTATGAACTCGTAATGATGCACGTCAGGCGCATCAAGCCACCACTCCTTCCACTTGTCTGTGTGCGCCGCAGTAATCGAAACATAGCCGATTGGCGCGTCGAACCACACATAAAGCACTTTGTTTTCCCACCCCGGCAGTGGCACAGGCACGCCCCATTTCAAATCACGGGTAATCGAGCGCGCGTGCAGGCCCTCTTTCAGCCACGAGCGCGCGATGGCAATTGTGTTTGACGACCAGCGGCCCTCTTTCTCTATCCCGCTTATCCATTTCTCCAGCTTCGGCTGGCTTTTTGCCAAATCAAGGAAAAGATGCTTTGTTTTTCGCACCACTGGCACGGTGCCCGACAGTTTGCTTTTTGGCGAAATCAGCTCGGAATAGGTCAGCAGTTTGCCGCATTTGTCGCACTGGTCCGCGCGCGCGTCATTTGATTTGCAGTGCGGGCACGTGCCCACCACAAAGCGGTCTGCAAGAAACATGCTCAATTTCTCGTCGTATGGCTGCTCAACCTCTTTTTCCACCAGCATCTTGTTTTTGTACAGGTCGAGAAACACGTCTTGGGTGTGCTTGGCATGAATCGGGTCCGAGGTGCGGCCGAATCTGTCTGTGGATATGCCGAACCACTCATATATCCCGCGGTGAAGGGCATAATACTTGTCGCATATTTCGCGCGGAGTGACGCCCTCCTCAATCGCCTTTGCCTGCGTGGCCGTGCCGTATTCGTCTGTTCCGCAAATATAGAGGGTTTCATATCCTCTTGAGCGGCAGAATCGGGCAAACACGTCGGCCGACAGCACGCATCCTATGAGATTTCCCAGATGGGGCACGTTATTCACATAGGGAAGGGCTGAAGTGATGAGAATCTTCATGGATTGGCTTTGTGGACGAAGAAATATAACCCATACCCGCCGCAACCAGCCCCCTGCTATCTTCCGGCAGCCGGTGCCGCTGCCTCCTGCCCCCGTCCGCTGCGGTGGGCGGTTATGCATTTTTAAGTTTCATCGCACCTTGTCTGCACAATGAAATCCACCATCCGCCCGCTTGGAATAAAACTGCTTATCGGCCATTACCACCTCGGCGCACGCCCAGATTCCATTGACACCCCGACATTTATCCCCCGGCGCCTCATCAAGGGCTGTCTGTACAAAGAAAACGTTCCCTATGACGACAATCCGGTGCGCGGCATGCCGTTTGCCAGCCTGCGCCTGCTCGCCCGCACTCTCACGCTTTTCGAGGTTCTCTCGCTCCGCAAGCCCGAAGTGGTGCCAAACCGGATGCTGGATTCTTTTGAGGTGCTTCAGCGCCTCGTCCAGCTGGAGAGGGCCGGCTTTCACCCCCTCGACTTCGACGCGCGGCGCAAGATGAATTCACTGACTAAAATGGCCGCCGACATACTCTTTCTCCAGCGCCTGCAGAGCGACGACAAACTGTCGTTTGACTCCTCCTGCGTGTACTGGGCAATGGACTTCAAAAGCGAGTTCGCCGCCCGCGTTGTGGTGTTGTTTCTTGAGCGGATGGCAAGGCCCGAGCAGCGCGAGCTGAAACTGCTGAAAGAGATGGGCCTCGAATACATGATGGAAACCGATTTGGCAAGGCCGGAGCTGCTTGTAGAACTTGGTGCAGTGTCCCACGGCCGTTTGCGCAACCGCATCCGGCAGGCCCTCAAAAACATCGGACGCCATGACCTGCTGGATTTGATGGGCAACGGCGGTCCGCCCATAGTGGAGCAGGAGCTGATGGCTGGAGAATCACAATCCGAATCAGGGCAGGCGGCGCCGGCGCAAGCAGAATCCGAGCGCGCCTCAACGCAGGCCGAATCCGAGCGCGCCTGAATAACTTTTTTTATCCCGCCCGCCATCAATGTCTTTCTATCGCCAGCCGGCAGCATCTTTTTATCCTGCCCCCTCCCATCTCCGCCTATGTTCATTTTCCAGCTCAGGGAAAAACGGGCAGAATCTGTCAAATCCAGCGCCATTCAGCCGCAGCCAAAGCCGCACCCGCCGCTCAAGGGAATTCCAAAGCAAGAATCAGAGCCGACGGTCCACATGCTGGAAAACCAGCTGCCCAACCGCCGCATCGAGATATCAGTCACTTCAGACTGCAAGATAGGGCCGGCCAAAATCGGCGAATTGCAGTATGTTTCCAAGACAAATTCGCTCGGGCTTGTTTTCTCGCAATGGCCGCACGGAGTCGGCGAACTTCCGCTGCAGGCCGCTTATTCTGCACTTCATGATTATCTCAAAACCCTGCAGGGGCAGGAGCAGTATTGCGCCTATCTGGAGCAAAAGCTCTCATTTCTCTGCAAATCGCTCGGCATTTCCGGCGGCTATTCGCTCAGCCAAGAAGCGCGCGATGCCGTCAGCCAGCGGCTGGGCAAAATCAAGTTCATCCGCGAACCGTCTGCCAAGGAAATAGCGAGCAGCGGCCAGTCCAACTGGACTGAAGGAAGATTCTCGAACGGATACGAGGTGTACAGCAAATTCCCCATGGCGCTGGAGCACGAGATTGGCCATGCGGCCTCCGACATGACCTATCTGGCCCAGCCTTTTGAGCAGAATCCGCGGGCCAGCAATTTCGAGGAGGCGTTCAACTCCCTGGTCGAGGGGAGGGACGCTTTCGGCATTTTCAGCTATGAACAATTTTCAGACCATCTCTTTCGGTCTCTCTCCCTGCTGGCGTCAGAGCAGCGCAAACAGGTGCTGGACAACTGCGTCGGCGTGTGGCTTAACCTGCCGTCAGCCTATGTGCTGCAGGACGACGTCTACGCTTTCTTTGCCAAAGCGCTCGTTGCCCACGGCAAATAAGAATTTTTTTATTAGCGCAGGCTAACCGAATCGCTTTATCGCAGCCGAATCGAATCTAGCGCAGCCTGATGCTGTCCAAATCCATTGGAGACCTGCATTCAATATTGAACGAGCGCGAAATGCTGCGGGCCAAATCCTCGCACTTGTTTTCATCCCCGTGCAGGGTGAAAATCCTCTGCGGGCTGGGCCTTATCGCCTTGACAAAGTGCATCAATTGATTTCGGTCGGAGTGGCCGGAGAATCCTTCAACAGTGTCCACTTCCATCCCTATCTTGATGCTCTGCGTGCGGCCGTCATCTCCCATGACCGGAATTTCCTTCAAGCCCCGCTGGATTTTTCTGCCCACTGACAAGCTCGACTGATATCCGACAAAGAAGAGCGCGTTCTTGGGCTCCTCGGCCATCATATGGAAGTAGTCAAGCACCGGCCCTCCCGTCATCATGCCGGACGGGGCCAGAATAACGCACGGGTCTCCCTCCACAATGTCTTTTCTCTCGCCCTTGGCAGGCAGGAAAATCTTGGACTCGAACGGCGAGTCATTGGAAAGCACCCTGCGCTGGATGTTGTGCCTCAAATATTCGGGATATGCGGTGTGGATTGCCGAGGCCTCCAGCACCATGCCGTCAATATAGACGGGGAAGTTGAGGTCCGGGAATCTTGCGGCCAGCTCCTCCATCACCATCATCAGCTCCTGAGAGCGTCCGACAGAGAAGACTGGGATAAGCACTTTGCCCTTGCGCTGAATTACTGCGCGCACGAGCTCGGTAAGCCTTTTTTCGGTGTCAAACCTGCTCGGCATGACGTCATTTCGCCCGCCGTATGTTGATTCCATGAAAAGTGTTTCAAGGCGCGGGAACTGCACCGACGCCTGGTCCGTTAATCTTGTGAATCCGTACTTGATGTCGCCGGTGAACACGAGGTTGTGCAGTCCGTCGCCGATGTGAAGATGCACCTGCGCCGAGCCAAGAATGTGGCCCGCGTTGTAAAATGTCAGCTTCACTTCGGGCGTGATGTCCATCACTTCGCCGTAGTCAAAGCATATTGTGTGGGCCAATTGCTTCTGGATGTCTTTCACTCCATAAGGCGGGTTGCCGTCCTTCTGCCTTGCGGTGAGGTTGATGTAGTCCATCTGCAAAAGCACCATCAAATCCCTTGTCGGCGGGGTGCAGTAGACCGGCCCGTCATATCCGTAGGCAAAAAGATAGGGCACAAATCCGCAGTGGTCCAAGTGCGCGTGCGTGATAACGACCGCGTCAATCTTGTCCAGCTCCAGCTTCATGGCCGAGAGATAGGGATATGCCTTTGTGGGCTCGAAAGATTCGGGGTTTATTCCGCAGTCTATAATGATGCGCGAATTCGGGGTTTCGACCAGCGCGCAGGAGCGGCCCACTTCCTGAAATCCGCCCAATGCAGTTACCTTGACATAGTCTGATTTGAGAATAGGCCCGCAGATTTTCTTGCCCAAATTCTGAAGGAATTTCTTTCTTGTGCCAGCCTCCTTTTGCAAAGATGCGCGCACGCCCTTCACTGTCGAGGAGGCCATTGTGGGCTGGCGCTGCACCTGCGGCGCCCATCCCGTCCTTTCCACTATTGCCTTGAGCGTTGCCCCGCCCTTGCCTATGACCAAACCGGGCTTGAGGGCTTCAATCATCACTTCGCCGAATTCGGGCGTGAATCTAACCTCGGACACTCCCGCATCTGCAGGCACTATCTCGCGGATGGCTTTGAGTGAATCTTCCACTCCACCCAATGCGCTTGAGTCTGCGCGAATCAGCACCCTCTTTCTCAGCGTGCCGGCCAGCTTTCTTATCAGCTGGTCGTTGGCGTAAAATGCGTGCAAATCCTTGAGATAAATGACAACGTCAAGGCCTTCTGCCTCGACTTTTGTCAGCTTGCACTCCGCCGGTATGAGCTCAATCGCCTTCTTTTCAATTTCCTTGAAATCCATTAGAAAAACCTCTCTTGAAACTTATGCTCTCACTGTTTGGTGAGAGAAACGAAAATGAATTACTGGCGTCCAAGCCCGTGTCGCCACGAGACGGGCCGGCTCGCCGTTGTTTGTGCTGATTATTGCCTTTTTGCAATCAATTTTCCAGCATCTTGATGACATCGCTTTTTTCCAGGCGCTTGAATCCCGACTTGGTAATCATCGCCACGTCGACATATTCGCCTGTGGCCGCGTCGCGGCGCATGGCCATTGCGATGGCTTTGGCGGCCACCGGAGCGTTGTCTTTCACGCCGCCGTTTGCTTTGTAGCCGTTCTCAATCACGCCGTATGCGACCGGCGAGCCGGAGCCCGTGGAGGTGTATTTCTCCTCAGTCACCCCGCCCAGCGGGTCGAGCGAATAAACTTCGCCCTTCTCGTCAAATCCGGCCACTATGAGCTGAACCCAATACGGGAACATCTTGTACTGGAACATCATGTTGGACAAAAGCGACGCAGCGTTTTTCGTTGTCATGTTTCTGCCGTTGCGCAGCTTGTAGAGGCGGCATTCGGCCTGAAGCAGGCGCACCAGAAACTGGGCGTCTGCAACCGAGCCGGCCACAGTCATCGCGATTTTGTCGTCGATTTGAAACACTTTCTGAACGTCTTTTGAGGCAATGAAGTAACCCATTGTCGCCCTTCTGTCAGAGGCCAGAACCACTCCGTCGGTGCAGACAAGGCCGCACGTGGTCGTGCCCGTCTTTAGGGCCTGCATCTTTTGCTGCAAAATAGCCTCTTGCTCCATGCCTGATCACCTGTTTGTAGTTTTGGACAAGCAGATAAGGCCATTTTCACGGCGTGCCTCTTGCCAGAAAAAGACCCTTGTCAACAATCTGGCCAGCCGAAAGTATATAAAGGGAAGTGGAGGGAGCCAAAACCCAAGGCCGGGCCAATCTACTGCTCCGGCTGAGTCAATCCGCCTTAGTGGATTATCTCCACCTTGATGGCTTCGGACTTGGTTGTGCCGCGCACCTGCAGGAAGTAAATTCCTGACGGAATCTGGCTCGCGTCAAGGGGGAATGTGTCCTTCTCATTCACCGGGCCGTTGTAAACGTTTTTCACAACGCGGCCGTACATGTCCACCAAATTAACCCAAGTCTGGCCCTGCGCGCTCACTTCAACATTGAGCATTCCATCGGTAGGATTGGGGTAGGCGCGAATGGACGCAGTCTGGGCAATTGGCTCATACACCCCCACGCCCGTTGTGTCGTCGTTCTTGGCGTAGGGGGTGAGGGCAGCCTGCGGAACAAAGAATCTGTCCCCCTTCATGGATTCAGGGGTGACATCTTCGATTATGATGTGGCGGTTGTCGATTACGCGGATTCTTGTATTGTTGGCCATGGTTGTGTCTGTTCCATAGCCAAACGGTGTAAATGTCGGGGTGAAGCCGTCGGGATTGGTGTATTTGACATACTCGAGTTTTCCATTCACTCCCCTGTCCACGTCCTGAAGATAATACGGCTTGCCATCCTCATTGGTCGCTTTTTCAAACTCGAACATGATTAAACTGTCTCCGACATTGACATTAGCCGGATCGCTGTTTCCTCTGATTGGTGCAATAACAAAGCTTTGCTTTCGTATGTTGTTTATCATAAGCGTTCTGAAGAAATTCGCATTTACATTGTCAAACGGATACTTCAGGTTGGTCAAATCCCCTATCAGTATTGGCGGGCCTCTGATGTTTCCATAATCTGCCATCACCGGCATTCCATTCACAGAATCTGGCAATGTAGTATGACCAGAAGTCAGCATGTAGTTCTTCTGGCTGACATCTCCCATCTTTCTCATACCCAATTCGTACATGGCTTTGCGCAGTTTGAAGCGTCCTGTTGCGCCATAGTAATAATTGATAGTCGCATCTGTCCTGTCCGGATAAGTGTATCCTTCAACCGGATTGACCATAAGAACCCCTATACTCGTCTTTTCGGTGTATTGTTTATTCTCACGCAGCATGAATTTGACCGTGTCCTGCACGCTCAATTCCATGTAATTCTGCGCAGTTGCGTTTGTCACGTCAACTGCAAACCAGATGTTCAAGTTTGGCCAGATTTTCAGCGGATTCTGTCCGTCCACCACTGCGCCTGTGCCGAAATCAGATTCAAGCGAGGCGGTCAGGCTGATGTTGTCTCCGCTCTTCTGCACATCTGCGAAATGAACAACAATTCCCGTGGCCGTGCTGTCCTTCTTTCCGTTGTTCAAATAAACTTCAGGCGCTTCGCCGTTTCTCAAAATAATCTTGCGGATAAAACAGAGAGGGTCAATAGATTCAGCCACAATGCTAAGTTTGCCCTCATTCTCAATGACCGTGACGTTTGCCTTGATGCTGGTGCTGTCGTCCATGGCGCCAAACAAGGATATCTTGTCAGGGCCCCATGTTACGCCGTCGACAGCCGTCCTGTTTCCGAATGAGAATGCGCGGCTAATCTGGCATTTTGATACGCGGGCGCAGTTGCCCTCTGACTCGCCTTTGACATAAACGTCCCAGTCTCCCATCTTGAAAATATTGTCAATTTTGCCAAAAGGAATCTTGGGAGTGATTTCACTAAGGAGCTTGTTGTAATCAATTTTGGATGTAAAGACTTTTTCATTCACTATTTGGTTCTTGCTGAAGAATTTTGCATCAGCCTGCTGGTTAAGCGTGGCCGCCGGGCCGTTAGGACCAATCAATGCAGGACCCACCATAAACATCACCCACGACGGAGAGCGTATCCACTCCCTCCACTCATCTGAACTATAAATATATGCCCCCCAGCCTATTTAAATGTTTCTAAAGCTGGGTTTGTGTGGAAAGATGAGCCATAAAAAGAGGCATTTAAATGGGGCTCCCAAAGGCCGTCTACGGATAGTAGTAGTCAGAGCCTGTGGGGCAGTGGTAGACACAGTTGGGGTAAGTCCCCTCGAATCCGGACGGGCAGGTGTTTGGCGGCGGCGAGCCAGCACAGGTGCCTGTGAGTATGTCGCATCCCTGGCCATATGTGCAGCAGTTTTGGACATCGGGGCTGCCCTGTCTGGCGCACACATATCCTGGAAGGCTGCAGCAGAATGGCGAGGATGAACGGTTCATCGGTATCTGCCCGGTTGTGCAGCAAACCCATGGAGTGCCTGACTTGTAGGCAGTCATGTTTGTTGCGCAGCATTGCCCGCCAGCGCACTTTTGCGTGTCAGCATTGCAGCATTGCATATTGCAGGACAACGCCGTTCCGCCCGCGCCGGGCGTGCAGCAGTTGTAGCTTGTACTGGTTTGGTAAGAGTCATTCACAATCACTTTGCCTGTTCCGGTTCCGCAGCACTGGTATGTTCCGTCGGCCGCCACTGCAATGCTGTCTCCGCTATCGCAACATTCCTTTGGCGCCGCGACGTTCATGCCTGCGGGCGTGCCGAGCGTGCCGGCAGGTGCGACGTTAACCGCTACTTTTGGCGAAACGCAGCATTTCATGCTTCCGGTGTCACAGGTGGTTACCGTGGTGGCTCCGCATGTCAGTGATGAGCCAGGCGGGCAGCAGGCATTGTATACTGTGCCGTTCTTGGTCATAGTGGTGCAATCATTTCCGCAGCATCCATCTGATGTGCCGTTGAGCGAGCAGTAAGCGGTCTGCTTGCCGGGCGTGCAGCACATCTTGTTGCTGGCATTGCCGTCTATGGGGGCGCCGGCATTGGGCGGCGCGCAGCAGCCCATCTTGTTCTCTCCGCTTGTCACCGATACGTTGCATACTGTTGCGCCGGCCGGGCAGCAGAATCCGTTTGTGCGTGACACGTCGCTGTCAGCATAAGTGCAGGGATGGTCACAGCATCCTGACGTATTATTGCCTGTGCCGGTGCAGTATGCCACATTGGGCAGACCGGTGACGATATTATTTGCCGGGCAGCATATCGGATGATTTGCGCTCAAGAGCATGTCTTCGCTGTTTTTTGGCACAGGCGTCTTGCCTTGCGCCGGGTCACAGCAGTCCACATTACCGCTAGCGGCATCAACACAAGCCTTGGTGACTCCGGCAGGACAGCAGTATTGCTGATTATCTGTGCCAACAAGACAGTTGGAGCAGCAATCTGGCTTCGGTGTATTCACAGAATTGCAATATGGCTGTGCTGCGAGGCAGCAATATCTGTAGGGCGGGCAAACACCTGTCAACGCTCCGGTGCACAAGTGCGGGCAGCAAACCTGTGTGTTATTGCTATTGGTGGCATCACAGACTTCAACAGTGCCGTTCAATGGGCAGCACATGGCTACGGGGCAGGCAGGCGGAACTCCGGGACCGGGTGATACTGCATTGTTGAACCACACTGGGTCGCTGGCATTGCCTTCGTTTGCAAATCTCGTTGCCTCATCTTTCCAGCAGCATGTTCCCGTGGCAGCATCATACACGTGCGTCATCTCGTCGCAGCAGATGTGCTGGCTTCCGAATGTTTTTTGCGCAGGAACCGGGCAGCACACCCCGTCCCACAAATTAGTTCCGGGGCCGCAGCATTGCTTGGTTCCATATTCGCTCGAGCAGCTCTGGGTTGCGTTGCAGCATATTCCGTTGCACGACACCACACCAATGGGGCAGCATGCCGTCGAGCCGACTGTTCCGCCGTTTTCATCAACGCAGGATTTCAAAAGAGCTGAATCGCAGCACTGGTTGTTGCTGCACACTTGGTCGGTCGCGTTGGGGCAGCACATGAAGCTGCTCATCGCAGGCGTGCCAATCTTGTCGCTGCAGGTGTGGTTGCAGCACTCCTTGTCTCCGGCGCACACCCATTGCGTCGAACTGCCCGGGTCCGTCACGTTGACTCCGGGGCAGCACACCGAGGTGCCCCCGGACATCACGCATGCGGCAGAGCAGCACGTCGGTCCGCTGCACACCGCCGTATTGTTCGGCGCATGGCAGCAAACGCTGTAAGCGGGCCCCATTCCGGCCCCGTTCACGCAGGTGTCATTGCAGCACACCTCGCCCAAAGACGGGTCGTTGCAAACCGCCTTTGTGGTGTTTGCATTGCAGCATATGTCATACGGCGTGCTTGTTGTGCAGTTCGGGGTGGGGTTCTTGCAGCATTCTGAATAAAGATATCCCGTATTGCAGGCCATGTTCTCGGTGACATTGTTGCAGCACGTTCCGTCCGATGTCACGCTGCCTGCCGGGCAGCATATCGCGGTGGAAGGGTCGCGAATATCGCGATATCCGAGCGAATATCCGGGCTCGCAGCACAGCTGGCGGTAGTCAGGATACGGGTTGGCCTGATATTCAGTCATCTTTGTGGAATTGGGCGGGCTGCAGCATTTCCACGAGCCGTCCATGGCCCTGTACTGTATCGAGGAATCGGGGCATGTCCAGCCGCCGGTTGTGTTCTGGATGCATGTTCCGTTGGTTTGGCCGGCCGGTATGTAGCAGGTCAAATTCGAGGAATTGCAGCAGCTGAGCTCAATGCTAATGTTGGTGCTGTTGCACCAGCCGCCCTCCAGATTCATGCAGCAGGGCTGCTGGCTGTTGCAGGGGCAGATGCCGCTGGGCGGGCAGGCTGTGCCGTCGCAGCAGTGGAGCCCCAGCGTGTCGTTGCACAGGTTGCCCACGGCCACGCAGCAGCCGAACGAGGAATTGCAGTCCATGCCGAGACAGCAGGCCGAGAAGCTGCCAGTAATGTTGGTGTAATTGCACAAAACCGACGAGGGCTTGAGGGTGGTGTTCGTGTCGCAGCAGGTGCCTGTCAGATTCGCGCATCCCAGCCCGTTCGAGCAGCAGTTGGACACGTTGCCGTCGGTGCTGTTGCACAATGTCTGGCCCGGGTCGGTGCATGCAAGATTTTCGCACTGCTTGGTTTCATTGTTGCATGTTTGGGTGCTTGTGCAGCAGAAAGTGGTGCCGTTCACGTCCGGCCCGCAGACGCTCTCGGGCGCGCAGAACTCCAGGCACGCGCCGTCTGTGGCGTTGCAGAAGTGGTACTGCGTGCCGTTGCAGCAGTTGGACGAGCCGGAGGGGCAGGTGAAGCTGGGCGGGTCGCAGCTGGCTGTGCAGCTGCTGGTTGCCTTTTCGCAGAACTGGCCGTCGGGGCAGCAGGTTGTGTTGCAGGCAACCGAAGTGGGGGACGCGCATGACTGGCACGTGGTTGTTGTAGCATTGCAAATCTGGGTTTCATTGCAGCACGAGTTTCCGCACTTGAACGAGGGCGCGGTGCAGTTTTCTGCAGACACGCACGTGCCGTTCAGGCAGAGCTCGAGGCTGGCCTGGCAGCAGTCTGCGCCGCAGCAGTAGCGCCCCGGAGTGCATGCTCCGTCTCCACAGCAGCGGTCGGGCGGCGCGCACACTCCGTTGCCGCAGGAAGTAAGCCCGTTCGGGCAGTCTGTGCCCGGGTCTCCGAGCAAATAGCGGTTGCCGCCCACAAGCGGCACCACTCCGGCCTCAACAGAGTGCGAGGAGAACGCGCTGATATATTCGAATGAAAGCGCGAACTGGTAAATTTCCGGCGGCACAAAGGCGGCCGGCCCCTCCTCCCAGTGCTGGGCCACTATGACCTTCTGCTCTCCGGGGTGAAGTATGATGGACAGGGCGTTTGCCGGTCCGGCCCACGTGCCGTCAGCAAAATAAATCTGGCTGAAATTGCCTGGCGTTATCTGCACCTTCTCTATGGTGATTACCTGCGTGGTGGGGTTGAGAAGAACCAGCGACAGGTTTGAGGCCACCGCCAGCTGCGGCGATGTCTTGTTCAGAGTCATCATCGACCAGTCGATGATTTTGATTGGCGCGGCCTGGCTGCTCCAATATGTCTTGGACTGCTCAATCTGCACATTCAGCGTATTCTTGGGCAATATGCCCAAAAAGCCGGCAACAAGGAGAGAAAGCACGGCCAAAGCCGCGAGAATGATGATGAATTCCACCATCGTCTGTCCGCGAAGGCCCCATGGCCCGCCGGCTTGATGTCGACGCAGAAATAGCATACCCATCCATCGGTCAGGGTGTTTAAAAAAGTGAGGGCCGCGGCAGAGCGGACGGCCTTATCGTCTGAAATTATATTCATTCTTTTTCTTTTTTGGCAACGCTATTTTTTGCCTTTCTGCAAATACGAATAAGCAGAATAGGCGGCCGACACGCCTTCGGCGGCGCCCGTGATGGCCTGTTTGAATTCTGTGTCAGTCACGTCGCCTGCCGCGAAAAGCCCGCTCACATTCGTGCGCGAGAGGCGGTCGATGGCTATTTCGCCTTTTGCATTGAGCGAAACCCCCAATTCCTTGGTCCATGCGCTGACTGCGCTGTGGCCGATGAGCACGAAAACGGCATCAACGGGGAAAAGGTCGGTTGGTTTGGAACCAGAAGGAGCGCAGGACTTGCTTAGTTTGAGGTGAGTCACTTTCTTTTTCTCCCCGCCCCCGACAATTTCCTTCACCTGCACGTTTGTGAAAACAGTAATCTTCTTGTTCACCGCAACGCGCGCGTTGTTAATCGGCTCGCCGTGCAGGGCGTCACCGCGCACAAACACATACACATGAGAGCCGTATTCTGCCAAAAGCTGGGATTCCTTGGCAGCCGAATCTCCGGAGCCGATGACCGCAATCACCTTGTTTTTGTAGAATGAGCCGTCGCAAAGGGCGCAGTAATGCACGCCCTTGTTTGTGTATTCCTTTTCGCCCGGCGCGCCCAGTTTCTTCCATTCCGCACCCGTGGCGGCAATAAGGGTGCGTGAAACATACACTTCCTTTGAATCGGTCGTTATCGAGAAAAGCAAATCCTGCCGCTTGGCAGCATCCACGACTTTTTCCATTTTCACTTCCACACCGTAAGCCTTGGCGTGGTTGAGAAGCCGCTCGCCAAGCTCAAGGCCGGTGATGGTCTCAAAGCCCGGATAATTTTCCACAACATGGGTTTGCGTAATGGTGCCACCCGGCATCTCGCCAATCATGGCGACTTTCAGCCCGAAGCGGCCCGCATACATCGCGGCGGCAGAGCCGGCGCAGCCCGCGCCCACAACAAGAACGTCATAAATGCTTTCAGCCATATTCTCACTCCTCATCCATATATCTTGTCATGATGGTCGAAATCCAGCAGCCGGACCGTTTTCCGTGCCTCGTCTATCTCATATGTCAGGACAAACGAGCCGTCTATGTGCACCCGCCGTGCCCCGTGCATATCTCCGCGCAAGGGTTTGAAATGGTGCGGGTCGGCGAGTATCTGTTCAGTCTTTTTGATAATGACATTCAGCCGTTTCCGCTCCCTAGCTGTCATTTTCTTGAATTTGGCGTCGAGAGCGTCAGATATTTCGAGTGCGTATGGCATCTACAACCCGTACCGTTGCGAGAGATTTGAAACTTTAGTGAACCTGCCCCTGCGTATCTTTTCGAGTTTTTGGAGATACTCTTTGCGCGCGGCCGGCTCTTCCCGCACGAACGTGCGCATGAAGTTTTCAATTTGCCGGCTCATGCTGATGCCGTTCTCCTTGCATATGCGGGAGAACCGCACATAAGTCGTTTCTTCGACGTTAAAAGTTTTGAGAGTCATGTTCCACCCCTGGCAGTTAAATAATATTATTTAATGTTTAATAACTTTACGCCTTGCCCAGCTGCGCAACTTCGGGCCCGCCGTGGTATGCAATCAGCCTTTTCAGCATGTCGCACATCTCGAAAAATTCCGGGTCGCGCGCGTGCTCCCAGCGCGGCCTCGGCACGTCCACTGGCACGTCGGCCACAAGCCTTCCCGGCCTTTTTGAGAGCACAATTATCCTATCTGCCATAAACACTGACTCCTCAATCAGATGCGTCACCATCACAAACGTGTTTGTTTTCATCTGCTTGTTATTCCAGATTTCGAGCACATCGCGCCTCAGCGCCTCGGCAGTCTGCGCGTCCAGCATGGAGAACGGCTCGTCCATCAAAAGCACGCGCGGCTCGACGGCCAGCGCACGCGCGATGCCGACGCGCTGGCGCATTCCCCCAGACAATTCGGCAGGGTATGAGTCTGAAAATTCCTCCAAATCCATGAGCTTGATGTATTTTGTGATGATTTCATGCCTTTTCGGCTCCGGCACGTTTATCGCCTGCAACCCAAGCTCAATATTTTGGTAAACGCTGCGCCAAGGCAGCAAACCGAATGTCTGGAAAATCATTGCAGCATTTTTCGGATTCGGCCCGTTCACCGGCCGGCCTCCAAGATTCACCGCGCCTGCAGTGGGAAATTCCAGGCCGGCCAAAAGGCGCAAAAGAGTGGATTTGCCGCAGCCGGATGGACCGATGATGCACACAAATTCATGCTCGTTGATATGAAACGAAATGTCGTCCAGCGCCAGCACGCTCTTGTCGCCGTCGGTGTAGGCGCGCCGGACATGGCGGACCTCGACTTCGGGAATATGGTGCTGCTGTTCCATCACGCGAATCACTTTCAGGCGGGCTTCCGCCGTTTTCTCCCTGCATATTACCATTTATTATCCAATCTTTTTTCACCCGGTGCTGTATTTGAATTTCTCGGCATAGTTGAACAGCGGCTTCCACACGAACGTGTTCATCAAAAGCACCACTGCCGTCATGCACGCGACAGCGAGGGTGATTATCCACGGGTCGGGCGCGGCGGCAAGAGTTTGCTGGGTAAGGAACGAGCCCAGGCCCGGCACCGAATAGTTCTGCGCCTCGAACGTGACAAATTCCGAAACAATCGACGCGTTCCACGCGCCGCCCCACGCCTGAATCGAGCCGAGCAGAATTCCGGGGAATATCGCCGGCAGCAGCACGTTGGTGTAATACGGCACTCCGGTTATGTTGAATGCGCGCGCCGCCTCCAGAATGTCGCCCGGCATCTGCCTGATTGCGCCGATGATGTTGAACAGCAGATACCACTGCATGCCGGTGAGAAGCAAAAGAATTGACGCAACCTCAATCGCCAGCCCGCCCCCTCCGAAGAATCGGATGACTATGAGCACCATGAACGGGAAAAGGGCCAGCGCCGGAGTGGACTGGCCGATGTCGAAGAGGGGGAAGAAAATGTCTGAAAGTTTTTTCGAGCGCGTGATTGCTATCGCCGCCGCCAGAGTCCAGCCTAGCGCCAGCACATATGCAATGCCTATGCGCAAAGTTGAGCGCAGGGCAAGTTCGGGCAGCCGCCCCACTTCGGGGTGGCCGGCCAGCGACTGCTCAAAGCTCCGCAGGGGCGCCTCGAGCGCGATTGAGAAGAAATATGCAAGTCCCGCCATCACGAGGAAGAAGAAGAACAAATAGAGCGCCCCCCGCTTGTAGAGCGGAATAGAAACGTGGTGCTTGCGCCGCGGCACGTGGGTGAGAAGCGCGCCGAGGCGCCGCACATGCACCACCCGCTTCCAGACAAAGAGCATGAACGGGGCAACCAGAGCCTCGAGGCGCGCAAATCCCGCCCGAAGAATGTTCAGCACCACGCTGTGGCGCACGGCCGCATCCTCGCCGAGCTGGCCGCCGGCAGTGGTCTGGGTGCGGTAGCGGCGCGCCCACACCTGCAGGGGCTTCCACACCATCTGGTTTATTGTGTAAATCACGGCGATGAAAACGATGAGGCCGAAAATGGCCGAAGGGATGTTGCCCTGTTTTGCAATCGCGTCTCCAAGATAAGTGCCCAAGCCCGGCAGGGCATGGGTGCTGCTGCCGTATGTGATGAGTTCGGCCGCCACGAGGAAATACCAGCCCCCGCCCCACGCCAGAATGGAGCCGGTGACAAACGCCGGCAGAATCGCGGGCAGAATCACCTGGCGCATGTACATCCAGTCGCGCACCCCGAAGCAGTTGGAGGCGATGCGCAAATCATCGGGAATATTTCGCACCGCTCCGATTACCGAGAAAACAACTGCCCACGCCATGCCTGTGAAAATGAGAAACACGGCCGCAACCTCGTAGCCGAACTGCACCTCGCCCAGCGAGGGCAGAAGGCCCACGAAAAGCGCTATTGCCGCCGGCTGGTAGCCCAGCACGGGAATGGACTGCAAAATGTCCAGGAGAGGAAGAATGATTTGCCGCGGCCTGCGGTAAAGTCCGGCTATTATGCCGACAGGCAGCGCGAACGCGACCACCAGAACATAGGCGGCCAGCATGCGAATGAGCGTGCGCACCAGAAAGTACGGCAGCTGGCTTGTCTCGGGATTTGCAAACACCTGCGGCCACCAGTTCAGATAGCCAAAGAGAAGAATGGTGAGTCCGGCCGTGAGCAGCAGCATGGTCTGCAAAGTGCCGGGCCTGTGCGCAAACCATCTGGTTGCAAGGCGCTTGGCCGAATAATCCGGGCCGGCCTGTTTGGGCGGCGCGGGGGCGGGAGGCACTCCAAAATTTTGCTGCGCTGTTTCGGCCTGCACGGATGCAGCTGGTGAAGAAATCAGTTTGTTTTCTTTTTTCTCCTCTTCCATTCCGCCCCGCATGCTTGCCCATTCCGATGCCGCCGCCAGCATCCTGTTCGGCTGGCGCTTCGGTTTGCTGTGAAGCTGTTTGCGGGTGAGCTTCGGCGCAGGTTTGTGTTTTGCTGCGCCTGAGAGTTTTGATTTTTTCGGCCTTGACGCCATACGGCCTTCGAGGTGCGCGACAGTTTAAAAGTTGTCGTTCGGCCCGCCGCCAAATTACAGCGTCGAGCCGTTGTAGAACTGGATGATGTTGTCAATCGCCCATACTGCGTGGGCCTGAATCGCATCCACGTGCGCTTCCAGCGGCTGTGCCGTGTCGATAAGGCGCATGGAATCAACAATCGGATAAGACGCCAGGAAATTTTCTCCGCCACCCAGCACGCCGATAACAAACGCCGCGCGCGCAATGCGCTCCTTGTCGGCTTTTTTCACCCACGCTTTTCCGCCCTGCTGGAACGAGAAGAACGCCTGCAAAGAGCGCTCATAATCACCCTGGAAATTCGAGTCGACTTTCCAGTCCCCTTCTTCATGGTGGCTGGAGCGGTACCACAGCACAAGCGCCGGGTAAGCCGACTTGGGGACAAGAATCCCCTCTTTTGACGCCAGCAGCTTTTCCCCGTCGTAAAACGCAATCTTTTCAATGCCGCTCTGGCGGGCTGTTTTCATCAGAGTTTCAATCGCCTGCTGCTCATGCAGCGGAGTTGGGCTCACCCTCTCCCGCTCCCCCGCCCGCCCCCTCGTTCTGCTGATTTTCCAAATCATCGGGATTTGGGCGTAGCGCGCCGTCTCCTGCCTCGCGCCCAGCAGATTGTTCGTGATGCTGATTCCGCCTGCCGCCGCCAGCACTTTTTTCTGGCTGCCGGAAGTGAACAAATCCTGCAGATGCCGGCCGGTCAAATCCTTGTTTTTTTGCATATTCTGCCTCTGACGCTCATTCCTCTTAATGGTTTCATCTTGGCAGGCCGATAAGCTCCATCTCATTCGGCCCGTATTTCAGCATGCTGGGCAGCGGGTCGGCCGGATTCGCGGCCTCGTATTTTGCTCCCAAATCCGTGATTTTAAGCCAGACCTCTTTCCAGCCCATTGTCATTTTCTGCCCCCCTATTTTTGCCAGTTCGGCGTCTTTGGCCAGCGTGTTTGTGCGGGCCGCAACGTCGCCAAATCCGCGGAAGAATTCGTATTCAAGCTGCGGATTTTCCAAAAGCGCCTGAAAAGCTATGGACGCTTCCGGGTCGGGCGATGCCGTCCTGCCGAAGAGCTTGCCGATGTCGCGCGGCCTGAACTCCTCCCCCAGCGTCCCCGCGTCTATGCGCTGCACGATTGGCGAGGTTTCGCTGCCCCTCACCCTGAAATTGGCAGGATGGGCGTCGCGGATTCCAAAAACAAAATTCGCATATGTCTGCCGCCCAATCTCGTAGAAGAGCGCCTTGGCATTCTCAAGCGAGCCGGGCCGGTCGAAATTGCGGTAAATCTGCACCAGATAAGCGTCAAGATTTATTTTCGGAATCGGCTTCATAATCGCCAGGTCGCCGTAGTATGCCGCTTCGAACTCCACGTCAAATCCGAGCTTTTTGAAAATCGGGTTGACCTGCCGGTCAAGGACCCTGACTCCGTCCGCGTTCTTGAGATACCCGACAGCGGCCCCGTCTTCGCCCGCAATCGCGAACACCACTTCGGAGCGGCCCTGACTGCGGAACTGCAGACTCTCGAACTGCGCTTCATTTCCCAAATAATCCTTGAGCGCAACCTCGAATGACGCGATGTCCTTGATTCCGAGCGCATCGCAAACCTGATAAATATTGTAATTCTGCCCGACTTTCAAGCCGGCCTCATGGCTGGTCTTGGCGCCATTCAACTCAACCGATATGCCGGCCGGCCCCCTTCTCTCATTCTGCTTCTGCTGCACTTTTGCCTGCTCTTCAGGCTTGATGGATTGAGGCCCGCCTTTCGGCCCGCCTGTTCCGGCCCGCCCGCCTTCCTGCCCTCCGAACGTTGCCGGCGCGCCTTGCTGCCCGCCGCTTGTTGCAGGCCCCTTTCTTTTCAGCGTAATCTGCACAGTGGTCGGTTTGCCGCTCATTTGCGGCCCGTCGCTCACCGCAACGCTGCCGCCCATCTTCTCCACGTCGGCCTTCACAGTGCTCAAGCCCACCTGGCTGGAGCCGGGTTTGCCGTAATTCTCGATGCCGCTCTTGTAGTCAAACGCCTTCGGCGCGTCCTGCGCAGAAAATCCGGGCCCGTCATCCATCACTTTTATGCGCACTTCCGTCGGTGTCACTTCCACTTCCATCCACGCCTTGGTGTTTCCATATCTTTCTGCATTGGCGCAGAGGTTGTTCACCGCGCGGCGCAGCAAGTACGGGTCGAAATATGCGTCCAAAGACACGAACGGGTCGGTTGCGTCAACCTGCCTGCGCACGCCGTCAGCGCCGATTTCATACACCCGCAGCTGCTGGCCTGCGAATTTTCCATAGTATTTGACTGCAGAATTGACGTAATTGCTGGCTGCCTCCACAATGTCAAATTCTCCTGCATCCAGCTTGTGCACGCCGCTCTCTCCGAGCGCTTTCAGCTCTTTCAGCGCGCTCGTGAGCCCGCCGCTGTTTTTGCGCAGGACGGTGTTGAAGAAATCAATATCTCCGGCCAGTTCCGCATTCTGCGGCGGCTGGCTGGTCAAAAGATCGTCAACCTGCGCAGTGACCTTCTCAATCTGCTTCTGCGCATCACTCACCTGTTTTCTCAAACTCGCGGCCAGAGCGTCGCGCTGTTTTGCATCTGTCAGTTTGGTGAGCTCGCCGAATCCGTCGTTGATTTTCAAAATGTTTGTCCGCAGCGCGTTCAACCCGTCTTTCAGCACCGTTTGAGCGGCCGACGGCTGGAACTTATCAACAAATATCAGCAGCCCCCCAACCGGGTCGGAGCAGTTGACCGCCGCATTCTTGGCATCATGCAGAATGGCCTGCTCCTCCATCTGCTTTTCAGTGAGTTTTGGTTTTTGCTGCTCAATCGGTTTTTGTTCAATGGGTTTTGGCTCCACAACCGGCTTTTGCTCCGCCGGCGTTTCGCCTTTTTTCGCGCCAGTCTCCTCGCCGGCTTTTGCGGTTTCGGTTTCCTGCCCGGTTTTTTTCGGCACTGTTTCCAGAATGTTTTTTTGCGCGGTTTTTTCTGTTTTTTGCACAGGTTTTTTGGGGCTTTTGCGTCCCTTCGGGGCCTTTTGCGTTTCCAGCCTCGCCTTGAAATAGCCCTCGATAAGCACGAAATTGTTGAGTATGTTCTCCAGCTTCCTTGTAGTGAGTCCTGTATCATCGCTTATCTCGGACGCGGCCCCCCATGCCGCGCCGCCCAGCACGGTGTATCCGGCCGCTTTGCCGGCCACGCCCGTATTGACCATGCCCAGAATCATGCAGCCTCCCATGATTATGTCGCCGTAGTTTCCGCTCTGCACTCCGCTCTGCACCTGCTTTGCGCCCATCACCGCAAATGCCATGCGGCCGGCCATTGGATTGAGCGCGCCAAGCGCCACGGCGCTCCACAGCATTCCGGTCTGCGCGTGCTCGTGCATAAACACCAGCGCGTTTTTCCACGGGCTGTCCCCGGCAAGCGCGTAAAGCTGTTCAAAGTATTTCTCCTGCTCTATTTTCCCCAGCGCCGGCTGGAGCTTTTCGTGGTAATACTGCACAAGCAGCTTGTGGGCCGCGCGCCGTCCGTCGGCATTGTCGGGCAGCTTGCGCGCATCCTCAAGCGCGTCGCTGGCGTTTTCCTCCAGCTTTTTTGCAACAATCCTGATGTTGTAATTGCCGCTTTTTCCCATCGCCTTTGCGGCCGCCACTTCAGCCTCGAAATAATTTATTGCCATGCGCTTCATGGTGGCGGGCAGCTGCCCGGCGGGCACGGTGTCGCCTTTCGGCCACATGCCGTCGTCCCGCTTCTGGTCGTTGGCCCACTGCTCTGTCACCAGTTCGGAAGGCGGCGGGTCGTAGCGTATCTCGCCCCCAATCCCGGAACCTGCGAGAGAGTATAATTTGTAATCGCGCGCCCATCCTCCGGCGGTCCAGATGTCATTGGCCATCTCGTTGAGATAAGCGGTCTGCTCGCCGTAAGAAAGAACTATGGCATTTTTCACTTTGGCCTCAAGCGCCACAGAGGGCGGAATGTCAAGAAGTGTTTCGATTTTCTTTGTCGCGCTCATGCTGCGGTCGCTCTGCGAGAGGTAGCGTATCTGGCCGGCGAGCAGAGCCTGCACGCCATCTTCGGCCGATTTGAGCAGCTTGTTGTTTTTGTTGCAGTACTCGGCCACGGCCCCCAAAAGCGAGATTTTGTCTTTTACATTTGCATTCGAGTTTGTGTATTCTTTTGACAGCTCCAAAAGGCGCGCTCCGGTGTTTTTGTCCGGTTTTTGCGTCATAATCAGCCTTATTTCCTGCTCGGCCGTCTGCGTGGTGCGCTGGGGCGGGGCCGCATACGGCAGCGTGTATTTGTCCACTGGCGGCTCGGGAGTCTTCCGCCACGGCACCTTGTAATCCATAATGCGCTTTCGCCCCCCCTTTTATTAAAGCCGATTCTCGCGCCTCCTCGGCGCTAAAGTTTTATTTCTTCGCCTCTTTTGGTGTTCCAAGGCGGCCATGCGCGGGGATTTTAAGCTTCTGCGCCCACATAATGTGTTAGTAAATGGTCAAGAGGGAACAAATGTCGAGACTGGTGTTATTGCGGCATGGCCTTTCGCTCGGAAACGAGGACCATCGTGTCACCGGCAAACTGGATTTGCCACTCTCGCAAATGGGCATACAAGAGGCCCGCCGGGCAGCCCCTCTGTTGTCTCATTTCTCATTTGAGCGCGCCTACAGCTCATTCATGTCGCGCGCAGTTCAGACAAAAGACATAATTTACGGCGAACTTGGCATCTCTCCCCCCACTCTGCGCACCGGCCTTCTTGATTCGCGAAGTTATGGCGATTTGGAAGGCTGCACCAAGCAGGAAATCGAAGCCAGGTTCGGGGCGCAGGCCCTGCGCAAATACAAGCGCGGCGTAGGCGCTGAAAGCATTCCGCCCAACGGCGAGAGTTTTGAGAGCGTGGGCGAGCGCGTCTGGCTCTTGTACACCCAGTTTCTCAAGCTTGACATGCTCCGCGATTTCGACTCCCTTGTCATCTCGCACGGCAACGTGCTCGCGGCGCTCATCAAGCGCCTGGACGGGCTGGACGACGATGCAGCGCTGGACGTCTACCCGCACCACTGCACTCCGATTGTCTATGAATTCAAGCCGTCTTTCGGCCACGGAGGCCCGTGGCTTGACATAACTGCCCGCTACGAACTTCTGCCGAGCCAAGCTGACATTTTCTCCAATGCTTTTGCCGGCTCGCCCGTGTCATGGATGCCGCAAAGCGTTATTCAGGGCTAGACGCAATCCATTGTTTTTGGCCCGCTTTTCCCCCCTTTTGTCCTCGACAGGCCGTTTAAATAACTTGCGGGCCAAGCTTCTGACGTGTTTATGCAAAACGGCATGCGTCCGGTGGGCGAGCTATGCAACTGACAAAAGAGCTGAGGACGGCCGCCTACGACGGTGACGCAAAAGCGGCCGGCCCTAACCAGGATTTGCAGGACGGCGCCAAAGCCCTGGCCGGCGCGCGGTGGGAAGAGGCTGCAAAAGCGTATTCGCGCGCAATCCAAAACAACCCTGCATCGGCCAGCGCATATCTGGGCAGGGGCGTGGCCGAATGGTATCTGGCCAAAAACAAGAATATTTTCTACACTCCGCAGAGCGCGTACCAGTCGGCAATCGCCGATTTCACAAAAGCCATAGAGCTGGGAGGGGGCGGCGCGGTGTCTCTTGATGCGCATTACAACCTCGGGCTCATCTATCAAAAACAGGGGGAATATCTGGAAAGCGCCCGCCATCTCCGGTTCGCAATCGCCGGCGCGCCCAATAACCAGTTTTATGCCGAGGCATATTCTGAGCTCGCGCCAAAACTGCTGGAGCAGGGAGCGGCTTTGCTCAAAGAGGGGAAAACCGGGGAAAGCCTTGAATATTTTCAAATAGCCGGCGCAATCCAGCCAAATTCGGCGCAGGCAGAGCTCGGGCAGGCCAAGGCCATTCTTGCCAAAACAAAAAAGATGATGGCCGACGCAGAAGTCGCAAACGGAATGGAAGAAAATGCGCTTTCGAATCTGCAGGAGGCGATTAAGCATTACCAAAAAGCGCTGCAGCTTGACCCGAAAGCAAAAGACGCCCCGGGCATGGCAGAGTGCAGCTATCTGACGGGCGCGATATACCAGAATATGGGGCAGACCGAGAAGGCATTTCTCTACTATTCGCAGGCAATAACAATTTATGACGGGGCGGAATACAGGCGGGCCCGCGCCGGAGTCGGCGCTGCCGGAACGGGCGGAGAGTTGAATCTGGCCGAAACAGACCTGCGCAAAGCGCTTCAAGAGCAGCCTCGTTCGGCGCAACTTTACATCGAGCTGGCGGCAGTGCTGCAAAAAGGGGGCAAATACGAGGAAGCGTACGAGCAGCTGCAGAAGGCCCTGCGCATAAATCACAGCTACGATTTGCCGCAGCGCACGGAAGAGGCGAAGATAAAAAAGCTGATGAGCGCGCTCGGCTATGACCTGGTGGACGCGTCTTATGCGGCGCGCGAAGCGGGAGATGCCGAAACGGCGTTTCATCTGGCAGACTTGGGAATAGAGGCAACGCAAAAAGGGGGCGGAGAGAACCCGCAAGGGTATTATGCCAGAGCGGTGATGCGGCGTGAGCTGGCCGCCATATTCGAGAAACAGGGGGACTGGGACCGCGCGGCCGGGGAATACGAGGATGCGCTCGCAGACCTGCAAAAATTTGCTGATTTGGCAACTTTGAGCAGCAGCATTGTGCTTGCAGAAACTCATCATAAGCTGGGAATTGCGTACCAGAGGGCGGGCAGGCTGCAGGATGCCGACAAGCAGTTTCTTCTGGCCATCGGGATTGACCCGACCGAGGAGGCCTACACAAAAAGCCGCATATCTCTTGCAGACGATTATGCCAGACGGGGGGTCAACAGAAGAAAAGACGGCGTGGCCGGCGCCGAAGATGATTTTCTGCAGGCCATTGCGCTGGACGCGACAGGTTTCGGCCAGTTCAACGGTCTGGGGATATATGCATACTGGCAGAGCCGGCAGCTCGGATTTGCCTCCGCACCCTCGGCGATTGGGCGGGTTGAGACATATCTCAGAGAGGCAAAAGAGATGCTGTTTGAGCAGATTGACAGAAGCATCATAGAGCGAAGCCGGCTGCAGGGGCCGGGGCTCAGGATACAGACAAGCGCGGGCGGGCTGGAGCTTGACGAGCGCGAGCTTGCAATTCTGCGCATAACAAATGCGGTGAAAAAAGAAGGCTATCTGATAAGTTATGCCCCCGCCCAGAATGCGCCGGGCATGATAGAGCTTGTTGTAAGCAAACAAAATGAAACGCCGGAAAACTCCCTCTACTCCGGCTTTGCGGGGAGATTTGGGCAGATGTACGAGAGTTTGGGCGCCGCCGACCGCGCGCTTTTGTGCATGAATCTCTCGCTTTTGCTCGAGCCGGCAATGCCCGAACTCTATTACAACCGCGGCATGCTGAACATGCAGGCAAAGAACTGGGAGGGCGCGATACGGGATTTGCAGATATCAATAGACCTCAGCATAAACTCCGGCAACGAGAATATCGGCGCCCGCGAGCAGCTGGCGGAAGCATACATGCAGACGGGGCAGCTGCAAAGCGCGCAGGAGCAGCTGCAGATATGCCAAAAACTCGGCGCGGGCGCGCAAAAAAGCTGGATATCAAGTTACGAATACAAGCTTTCACAGATTGAAAAAAAATATTCGGAGGAAGGAGCAAAATATTTCAAGGCGGGCCAGATTGACGAGGCAATGATGTTTTTCAAATCGGCCCTTGACCTCAATCCGCAAAACAAAAAGCACATTGAAAATTACCAGTATTGCCTTAACGCGGTGTTCGAGCAGGCGGTGAGGCAGTTTGAAGCAGGAAATCTTGAGTGGGCGCGCCAGAAGTTTGAGAGCGTAAGGCGGATGGAGCCGCAGAACACGCGCACCCATGCCTACTTGGGCAGAATAGCAAACGCATTCGCGGACCGCGCTTTTGCTGCCGAAGATTATGCGGCCGCGCTGGCCGAGTATACCGAGGCGCTGAAGTGGGGTGTGCAAAGTGCGCAAATTTATCACCGCAGGGGCGTGTGTTTTGCCCAAAGCGGCCAGTCGCAGAGCGCAATAGCCGATTTTGGCATGTCAATAAGCATGGAGCCCCAATTCTCACAAGTATATGCGGACCGTGGCGTGGAGCGCATGAAGAGCGAGCCCAAGGGGGCTCTTGAGGATTTCGAGCTCGCAATCAATCTCAGCCAGGGAGCCGGGGATTTGGCGCCATTGCACATGCTGGCCGGCAAACTCTCCTACTCCCTCGGCATGCATGCGCGCGCCATAGGCCATCTGAACAAGGCGCTGGAAAGCGAAATCCTTAACGAGGAAACAGCGGCATCCGTCAACCTCATGCTTGCCCGCTCCTATCTGGACCTCGGCATGACGCCGCTGGGAGCGGAACGTCTGGATAACGCCCTTGAGTATTACCAGAGACATGACGGGCAGCACGTGCAGGAGCAGAGCGAGGCCCATCTGATGCGCGCGCGCCTGCGCATGGAGCTCGGGCAGTATGACCTGGCCGAGCCGGACATCGACCGGCTTGTCGCGCTGCAGCCCCAAAACGGGAACGGATATGCAATGCGCGCAATTGTGAATGCCAAGAAAAAGGAGTTTGAAGCGGCGTTTGCAGATGTTGAAACAGCGCTTGAAATCGCGCCCGAGCTCTCCATTGTGTATCAGGCGCGGGCGCTGGTCAGATACGAGATGCTGTATGCTCCGACCGCAATGGTTGGAATGAAAGACGAAACAGCGCTTGCGGAAGCCCTCGCAGACAACAACATCGATGTCAAGAGCAAATTGAATGCAGAAACGTACGCTTTGTTTGTGAAAAAAGAAATCAACGAAGTGATGCTGTTCAACGACAAGAAAGAGGTTTATCGCCTTGGCAGGGAGGGGGAAAGCCTGCGCCTCGATGCCCTTGGCATGAGCAAGGAGACGGACAAACTGTACAAGGCGCAGAAGAAAAAAGACGGCAAGAAAACATTCTACGCCTCTATCCTGTTTGATTACGAGCAAGCGATTCAGTACGACTCTTCCAACAAACAGGCGCGCGAAGGGCTGGAAAACATGCGCCGCTTTGCGCCCATTGCGGGCCTTGACCCGGAGCAGATGGCATTGTCAAAGCCGGTAATCGGAGTGGAAACGACCATCCAGACCCCGAAAGTTCAGGCCATAAGGGTGATGGCGGTTTACTGGCCGACAATCAGAAATGTTGACGAAATCTTTGAGAATACGCCGCATGACCCTGATTTTAAGAAAAAGGAGGGTTGGCGACCGCGCGACTTTTACACCGAGCACGAGCTGACCAACCACGACTGGGCCAATATCGCGCAAAAGGCCAAAGAAGGGAAGAAATACGGAGACGGCAAGGACTACAACGCTTCAGAAAAAATGGTTGCCATGCAAATTGCCCAGATATTCTGGGGTCAATATCTCACCCGCGGCATTGTGCCGTGGTATGTATCCACCAGCATCTATTTGTACGAAACGCAGGGAAGAGTGGCAGTGGCTTTGGGGGGAGGATACGGGCCTTATCAAATAATCTCCGACCCAAACCAGAACTCCCTGGACAACAAGGAGAATGGCGTCAACAACGAGATAAAAAAATGGGGAGGGGTGCCGCTCAAAGTATTGCCTGAAATCGGCTATGACTACGGATTCCGCTCATACAAGGAATACACCCCCCATGTGTACAATTTATTCAGCAAGAAGGGCAGATTTACAAGCGAACCGACAGACCCGTTCCTGTTCGCCCCGACCAAAAAGGGTTTTGAATTTATCAGGCTGGCGGCAAAAGCGTACAATTCTTCGCCAACCCAGGATGAATACGGGCGGGTAGTCGGCGCCACAAGCAAATATTTCGTGGCAAAATCAAACGAATATTCCAACAGCGGGCAGGCCTTGCCAACCGCTCCTGCAATTTTGGCTTTGGCGCATCAAAAAGACGGCAGCGAGCCTTTGGGCGCAGAGCTTACGGGTGAAGAAATTGCGGGAGGAAAAGTCGATGTTGCCGCAACAGTTCTTGTGCCAGCAGTCAGCATGAAAAGCGGATATGTTGCTTTTAATGAAAAAGGCATTCGGGGCATAATGTTTGACCCGTCGAAAGTCGAGCTTGCTCTGCTCAAATTCAAAAACCAGCAGAATCTGGCAGGCGCAATAAAAGAGGCAAACAACACAGAGCTGGCATCCATTAAGCAGCTTATAGCCATCTTGACTCCCGGATATTATGAGCCGAACGGCACCACGACCTGCGATATCATCATGAACGGGGAAGTAGTGGAAAAAGGAACAAAAACGAAATTTGAAACCAGCCAGCCCTACATGTTCTGGATAGGCACGGACGGCAAAGCGCAAATCGAGCCAATGGCGGATTTCTGGCTTAAACAGCCAAACCGCCAAAGCTGCCCCGAAGTCAAGTTCGGGATAGGCTCGTTCCCGCTCAAGATGGACGACGGCAAAAAACTCTTTGTTGCCGACAAAACCGGCGCCAGCAGCAGACCCCGCGTTGCAGTCGCCATAACCGCAGAGGGATGGGTAATGGTGGCAGCGTTTGATGAAATGACTTATGAAAGTGTAGCAGACGCGTATGTGCGTCAGGCGGCAAAGATGGGCGTGGAGATAGACAAAATGATGTTTTTGGACGGCGGCGAGTCAGCAAAAATCGGGGTTATGGGGGAAAAGCCGGTATTATACGAACCAAAAGAAAGAACGCTGGCCCGCTATCTCGCAATCTTTGGCCAGTTGAGCGAAGGAAGCGTTGACCAAGGCGCTGAACCCAAAAAAGACGAAACTGGCGCAAACAACACAAAAAAGAAATAACTGCTAACTTGTGCTCAATGCGCCGGCGGCATGGGCAGGTCGGCGTCTGAATCAACAACCAGAATGTAATCAATCCCGTAGCCGGCCGCATATTTTGAGCCACGCTCCACGCGATAGAGGCCGGTCGGCAGATTGAGTTTTATCAGGGGCTTGCTCACGCGCTCGTTAAATCTTACTTTGAAATCCTCTTCTCCAATCTGCGTTGTCCGAATCGGGCTTAGTTGAGAATCCCAAACCAGCACATTTACAGCATCCTTGCCGCCTGCAATATTTTTCTTGTGCTTTTGCAGCCTTTCTTTAAGGCCGAAATGCCACGCGCCAACAAGAATAAACGATGTGGTTTTGCCAAAATCCTGATTTTTCAGAATTTCAAGAGAATACAGGCTGTCAAGGCCGTGCACGGTGTGCTCGGCATCATAACTCTGATAACTGGCATTGAAACCTTTCAGAGTGCAGCCGCTTTTTTTGGCAGCAAGAACGAGCTTGCCGTAAGAGTGATTGTCTCTGCAGGCAATCTTTATGCTGTCGGCCGCCCCGTAATCGTAACTCATCGAATACAGGCTGGCGTTCAGCCAGTGCGAAAGAGTGTCGGATGGCTGGCGCAAATACGCATCCACGCTGTCCTGCCATTTCAGATCGAAAAATTCGCTGTAAAAGGCAGCATCCGGCTTTTGCAGCATCAGCTGCGCGAATGCAATGCGGTTGGATGCGTTCTTGTGATGCTCGAGCAGGACCGCAGTCTTTGCGTCGAGGTCGGAAAGAGGCACTTTGCGAAGGCAGATGGAATCGGATTGGGGAATATTATTTTTGCCAGCGCCAATAACATCGTCTTTGCTCCCAACCGGAATTTGCACGGAGGGCAGAGAATGCGAAAGCGCGGGGGCGATTCGAGCAATCCCCTCTTTTTTGCCAAATTGCTGCTCACTGGCCGGAAGCTTGTGAAACGGGTTGCAGGAGAATAGCGTGGTGACTGCAGCGACGGTGACAGCCGCTTTTTTGAAGCCCATACCCCATTTTTGCATGTATATATGTGGTATTTTTAGTTAATAAATGTTCTCTTAACACTGCCATTCTCCTGCCAATACTGCCATGCTCCCGCTCCCTGTTTTCCATCTACCCATCATCTATTCGTTATTTCTCCCGCTTCGCCTCACACCCCACTTTTTTTCCATCCGCCTCCCCTACTTTCTTAATCTTTCGTCATCTTCTCTGGTTCATGCCCTACCTCGCCCTTGTCCGCCACGGCCAGTCGATTTGGAATCTTCAAAACAGATTCACCGGCTGGATTGACGTGCCTTTGTCGCAAAACGGGGAAAACGAGGCGCACAAGGCGGCGAAGGCGATAAAAGAGGCCGGTTTTCGCTTCGACACTGCTTACACTTCCACCCTTATTCGCGCGCACCAGACTCTTGACATCCTGCTCGCTGATTTAAACCAAACAAATCTTCCTGTTCTCAAGGACGCGGCCCTCAACGAGCGGCATTACGGCGAGCTGCAGGGCATGAACAAGGACGAGATGAGAAAAAAATTCGGGCCCGAGCAGGTTCAACTTTGGCGCCGCTCCTATGACACGCGCCCGCCGGGTGGCGAATGCCTGGCCGACACGGCCGCAAGAGCATGGCCATTTTATCAGCGCGCCATTGTCCCCGACCTCGCGGCCGGCAAAAACATTCTCGTCTCGGCGCACGGCAACAGCTTGCGCGCCATTGTGATGCATCTGGACGGCCTGAGCAAAGAGCAGGTAATGGCCCTCGAAATCCCGACCGGAGTTCCTTACATCTACGAATTTGACAAATCCATGCGCATTCTTGCCAAAGAAATTCTGGACTGATTTTCGGGCTGATGGCAGATGGATTTTATTTCATTATGGCTTGTCGCGCCTGCGGCGGTTTTTCTTCTCTCCATTCTCTTCTCTGTCCTGGGTTTGGGCGGGGCCTCAATCTATGTGCCCCTCTTCATCGCGCTCGGCGTTCCGATAGAATCGGCTGTGGTTGGCGGCCTTTTTGTCAACATAGTCACCACTGCCGTGTCATCATTCAATTTCCACCGCCACGGCCTGCTTAACCGCTCAGATTACCGGACCGCCGGCTTCATCTTCATCGGCACGCTTGTCGGCGTGCCGCTCGGCGCGGTGCTTGCCCACATAATAGACGCGCGCGTGCTTGTGGGCGTGTTCGCCCTTGTGCTGGCTCTGGCGGCTGTCCGCATGCTGCGCCCGCCTGTCCGCGCAAAAAGCGGCAAAAAAACTGCCGAAACCGCGCAGCAGTCTGGCATTTTTGAAAGCACGGGCGAGCGCATATTGAGCCTTGCCCTGCGCCGAGGGGCGGCAGGCGGAATCGCCGAAGTGGGCGCGCCTGCCGCGTCGCGCATAGCCGCCGGCGCATCTGCCCCGCTTTCGGGCGCGCCCGCCGCGTTCGGTTCAGGCGCATCATTGGGCGGCGGCACCGGTCTTTTGAGCGGTTCTTTAGGCATCGGCGGCGGCGTGTTTCTTGTGCCCGCCCTTGTGGAGGGAGGCCTCACCCCCCGCCGCGCGGCCGTGCTCTCCCATGTCTGCACCCTGCTGGCCTCGCTTTTGGGCCTTCTCATAAACGTGGCTCTCGGCAGCGCCATTTCAACCGGCCTGCTTCTCTCTGTCGGCGCAGCGGCGGCCGTAGGTTCTGCAATCGGCTCTCTTGCAATGGCGCGCGGGCGCGTGAACGACTCCATGATTCGCCGCGCGTTCGTGGTGCTGCTCGCCCTTTTTGCCCTCAAAATGGCCCTCGACTTCATCTTCTGGACCGGCGCGCCCGCCGTAATTCTGGACTAAACAATATGATTAAAGATTTAGTCATAGTTGACGTGACAATTACGACTGTTGAGGGTGATTGTATATGATGCTCTTCACGCCAGGTCCGGTGGCGGTTCATCCAGCCATTTCGAAAGCTCAGGAACAGGAAATGATTACGCACCGCGGCAAGCAGTTTCAGGCCCTCTACACCCCAATCATCTCCGACCTCAAGACCATGCTCAACGCGGCAGAGGTGCACATCCTGACCGGCTCGGGCACGCTGGGCATAGAGGCAAACGTGCAAAACGCCCTTCCCGTGGGCGGCAAGGCCCTCGTTCTTTCCAACGGCGCGTTCGGCGACAAACTCAAAGAGCACTGCGCCCTGTATTATGAAACAACATTTGTGCGCCTGAACGACGCTCAGGGCTGGAATCTGCAAAGGGCCAAGCCCTATATCGACGCGGCCGCGGCCAAGCATGTCAAGCTGTTTGCCATGGTGCACCACGAAACTTCCCCCGGCATTCTCAACAAGGCGGGCGAAATCTGCCGCTATGCCAAGGAGAAGGGCATGCTCACGCTTCTTGACGGCACCAGCGCATGGCCCGCCTATTCGCTCAACCACGCATCAGATTCTGTTGACTTCTATTCGTGGGCAACGCAGAAAGCGCTCGGCTGCCCGCCCGGCCTTGTGGTGATTTCGCATTCTGTCGACGCAGCGGCCGCAATAGAGAAGGCGCCCGTGCGCTCCAATTTCATGAACCTCAAAACTTACCGCAAAATGTCCCTCAAGGGCGAGACGCCCTTCACGCCCGCAATAAGCATAATCTACTCGCTGCATGCCGCGCTCGAGCTGCTCAAAAAAGAAACCCAGCCCGCTTTCATCATGCGCTATGACAAGATGGCGGCGCACGTGCGCGCGCGGCTTGTGAAAATGGGCTTCAAGCTCGTGACCGAGCCCGGCTTCGAATCCGGCACGGTAACGGCATTTTTCGTGCAAAAAAACAAGGAAGTGAATTCAACGCTCCAGTCAAAGCATCAGGTCAAGCTCGGCGGCGGGCATGCCGACTGGGCCGAGACAACGCTGCGCTTCTGCAACATGGGCGACATGGACATCGGCAAGCTGGACAAGGGGCTGAACGCCCTTGAACATGTGAAAAAAGAATTGGGAGTATGAAAAGAATTGGGAGCATGAAAAAAGAGTTTGATTTGGCGCGCGAAAAAATCAGCGCGCCTGCAGTCTCCGCATGCCGGTTGTCTGTTGCTCCTGCGCGCCTTCAGACGCCGCGAGCTTGGCGCCCGCCATTATTTTTTCCATGAAATATCTGGCGTTAATCTCTTTTGGCAGGAAATCGACGGGAAGCGGCTTGGACCGCACAAGCGCGATGTCGACGCCCTCCTCCCCTTTTATGCCGAAGTGGTAAATGTATCCGCCGCCGTTCCGCTCCTCGGTTTTGTTTGTCTTCAGCACGTACATGTCCCCTTCCACGGCCAGGCTGCCCATATTCCGCAGCTTTTCAAGCAGCGCGCCGCTAAGCGGCTTTGCCATGTAGCCCGAGATTTTGAAAAAGTCATTGTAGCTTCCCTTTTCTTCCTCGGCCTCGAGCGCGGAAGCATTCTCGAAGTCATTGCGGTTGTATATCTTCAATTCGGGTTTTTTATCCAGCGCAGTTTTGAATATGCCGTCCACCGCCGCCTTGTCCTTTTTGTTGAGCCTGAGGAGGAATAGGCCATTAACCGCTTCTTTCAGCAGGCTCTCGTCAACGACATCCATTTTCAGGAGCGCGTTCACCTTCTTGCGAACCTCTCCGACTTCTTCGCGGTATCTGCTTGCAATGGCAAGGATTTTTTTGTCCGCGCCCGGAGCCGCCTCGATGATTTTGGTCAAATAATCGGATTGCGCCGATAGCGCGCTTTCGACCTTTTCCAGCGCCCCCTTCGTGCTCAATGCGCCGATGATGTTGCTGATGGTTTCCTTGCCCATTTTCTCCGGCTCTTTCTCAACGCGCAGCCGTTTCAAATAGCCCTCATTTTCATATCCTATCTGCATGCAGACGGGCTTGTCCATGCTCAGCTTTTTTGCCAGCAAAAACGTCTGGGCTTCCTGTTCGGTTTTGAATTCACGGAGGCTGCCCACCGACCCCGCTTCCTCGGCATAATACTTGTCAGCGTCCAGTTTCGCCATTTTCTGCTCTTTTTCACCCATTCAAATCACCAGCTCTTTTGGTGTTCTATAATGGTCTTATTGTAAGACAGCTAATAAAGACTTTGGATACGCCCGCCGGCAGCCAGCCAATTCTTACTCCGGCCGGCAGCCCGCCACTTCCTGCACCTGCGGCTGCAGCCTATGTTTTGGGGAATCCGTGCTGGTTAAGATGCCATTCCAGCATGTTGTTGGTGCTGCTGTTCACAAATTCGGCCATCTTGTCCTCGCTAACCCCGATTTTTTTGGCAAGCGCCGAGACATAAAGCATATATCCGGCCGTGTTTTCCTTGTGCTCGACATCTTTCATGTATTTCAGCTGCCCGACCGCGGCGCGGACAAGCACTTTCTGCCGGTCGTCATACCAGTTCTGAACGAAATCGCCCTTCGAGTCTCGGCGCATGCTGGCGTACAGGCTCATGATGTAATCGAGCTTGTCCTCGCACGAGGCGGTTGTTTTCATTACGGCCCGGTTGTCCCTGTCTTTTTCGTAGTCACAGAGATAAAACTGCAAATCCCCTGCATTGATGTGCTGGGCGATGAAGAGATTGGCGTCCTTGAGATACTTCGGATTGCTCATTGTCTTGAACGGCTTGGCCCGCGCGCCTGCAAAAGTCTGGAAATACGAGGCTCCGAGCAGGCCCATATCCGGCTGTGACATCTGCGACAGAAAAGCGGCCGCGAGATTCTGCTGCAGTTCGTTATAGCCGGCCCTGCCGGAATATTTCTGTTCAAACTCGCCGGACAGCAGCAGAAGCGAGCCGATTTTGGCGCCTCCCGGGTCAAATTTGTTGATATTGAATCCGGTGCCGGGCGAGCCGACCGTCCGCCAAATCTCTTTTTTGGCTTCTTCCAATTCCTGCTGCGGTATGGGGCTGCTAATCAGTTTTGCGATTTTTGCAATGCCCGGCAAATTTGGTTCTTGGATGCGAGGTCCGCCCATGGCGGAATTGGAAACAGGCAGCTAATAAATATTCCTAAACTGCGCAGCCTTCAGACGCGTTTGATTATAAAATCTGGCAGGAAAAGGGGCTTGTCCGAATATACGGGTGATTCACCATGGCAACCTATTCCAAAATAGTCATTGCAGACGCAATGGAAAAAGAAGTTGTTGAAAAACTTCGCTCTCTGGGCACTGTTGCGCTCCAGCCAGCCGACCTGAAGAAAGAACTGGCTGATGCCGACGTGCTCATTGTCCGCTCCGCAACAAAAGTCACGGCCGACCTCATCTCCGGCGCCACTCATTTGCGCGTTGTTGCGCGCGCAGGCGTCGGCCTTGACAATGTGGACAAGGCGGCCTGCGAGGCGCGCTCCATTTCTGTGCTCAACACGCCCGGCGCCTCATCAAATGCAGTGGCCGAGCTTGTCATCGGCATAATGATTTGCCTGCTTCGTAACGTGGGCCGCGCCCACGCTGGCATGAAAACCGGCGTGTGGGACAAGAAAAACAGCACAGGCCGCGAAATTTCAGGCAAAACTCTTGGCCTTATCGGCATGGGCCGCATCGGCCGCCTTGTTGCAGCCAAATCCATTGCATTGGGCATGCGCGTAATCTACACAGACCCCAAGAAAGCCAGCGATTTGCCTTACCCCTATTACGCAAGCTCGGACGAAATGCTGCCTAATGCTGACATAGTTTCTTTGCACGCCTCAATGCCGGCCGGCAGCCCGCCAATTCTTGACGCCGCCCGCATTTCCAAAATGAAAAAAGGCTCTTATGTCATCAACACCGCACGAGGATTTCTCGTCGATGAGGCCGCCCTCATCTCGGCCCTTCAATCCGGCCATCTGGCGGGCGCGGCCCTTGACGTTTATCCGACCGAGCCATATTCGGGGCCCATCACCAAACTTGACAACGTGCTTCTCACTCCCCACATCGCGGCCTCCACCATAGAGGCGCAGGGGCGCATAGGCGAGGATTTAATATCACAGTTGAAGCAGAAGCTCAATGCACAGGTGTAATTCATGCTTGATTTGAAGGCAATCCGCACAGACCCCGAGCCATTCCGCCTCGCCCTGAAAAAACGCAATGCCCCCACCGCCCCAATCGATGAAATCGTGCAGATTGACGCCGACTGGCGCAAGCTGAAAAAAGAGGCAGACGAGCTCAAATCAGCGCGCAACAAACTTTCAATGGAAATCAACGCCGCCAAGAAGGCGGGCCAGAATGTCAAACCCATCATCACAAAAACCGGCGAGCTGAGCGACCGCATCAAGGCGCTCGACATAGAGCTCTCTCTTTCAGACCAGAAAATGGAATCCATTCTTCTCAACGTGCCCAACGTGCCGCACGAGAGCGTGCCGCACGGCAAAGACGAGCATGACAACAAGGAAGTGCGCCGCGTGGGCACCCCCAAGAAAGATTACCTCGACATCAAGCCGCACTACGAGCTTTTCCCAAAACTGCTTGACTTCGAGCGCGGCGTGAAACTCTCGGGCTCGCGCTTCACTGTGATGTGGGGCGCGCTGGCCCGCCTCGAGCGCGCCATTGCAAATTACATGCTGCAAACTCATGTAATGCACGGCTACACCGAGGTTGCCGTTCCCTACATGGTCGGCACAAAAGCCCTGACCGGCACTGGTCAATTACCAAAATTTGCCGGTGATTTGTACAAGGTCGAAAACAATGATTTGTGGCTTATTCCGACCGCCGAAGTGCCGCTCACCAATTTGCATGCAGGCGAAGTGCTGGAGGAAACGGCTTTGCCCCTGCGCTACTGCTCTCTCACGCCCTGCTTCCGCTCCGAGGCCGGCAACTACCAAAAAGACATCAAAGGGCTGATTCGCCAGCACCAGTTCATGAAAGTGGAGCTGGTGAAATTCTGTTTGCCCGAAAATTCATTTGACGAGCTTGAAATGCTTACAAAAGACGCTGAGAGAATTCTTTCCGGCCTTGGCCTGCCTTACCGCACGCGCGTATTGTGCACAGGCGACATGGGCTTCTCGTCAGCCAAGACATATGATGTCGAGGTATGGCTGCCTTCGCAGGACACCTACCGCGAAATTTCTTCCTGCTCCAACTGTACAGACTTCCAGGCCCGCCGCGCGCAAATCAAATTCCGCCGCGACGGCAAAAACGAGTTTGTGCACACCCTGAACGGTTCTGGCTTGGCAGTTGGCCGCACCCTTGTTGCCATCTTGGAAAACTTCCAAGACGCCAGCGGCGTGGCAATTCCAAAACCGCTGCAGGATTTCATGGGAGCCGAGAGAATAGACTTCTAGATACAGCGCATCAGTCGAGCTGAAGAAAGAAAAAATTAATCTAAATAAAGAAAAATTAATCTAAAAATAAAAAACTCACACGCCCGGCTCGCTCGTCTCCTCGACCGGCGCCTGATAGGTGTACACTTCCTCGCCGCCCAAGGGTCGGTAAGTGTAGCGGCTTGAGGCCACTTTTGCGAATATCTTCATGGTGACAACGGTGAAGCTGACGGCCATGAATATGATGAGCTTGAAGTCGGTCTCCCCGCTCATGTAAAGATACACTCCGACCAGCACCGGGGGCGCGTAGCCGATTGTGGCAAGATTGGCCACCTCTTCCAAAAGGCCGGGCTCGAGCGTGCTGTTGCTGTTGCGGTTGCGCATCCGGCGCAGGCGCGGCAATATGCTCTCGTTGGAAATGACCAGCACCAGGCCCAGCACAAAGAGAATGACGCCCAGCTCGAAGTTGCCGTACATCATTACCATGGCGCCGAGCACGACCATCAGGCCCATGGTGATGGTGAAAATCAATGCGATGGTGTGAACGAGCCGATAGTTGTCCGTCATATGTCCCATCCCTCATCGGATAGTCCAGCTACGGCCTTAAAAAAACCGACTGTCCATAATGGCCATGTTAATGGTCTCAAATCCACGACTTTTTGGGGCCATGTCGGGCGTGGTGTCATGCTGGCTGAAGAAATCCTGTCTTCATTGCAAATTCTTCCCCTCGACACGCTGCGCATCCACGAACAGACTATTCCCGAGAACGAGCGCAACCTGCGCGAAACCATGCTGAATCTGGGCCGCCTCGTCGACCCGATTATAGTTGACCAAAAGAACAGCGTGGTGCTGGACGGAAACCACCGCCGCGCAGTTCTGGCCGCCCTCAAGGCCGAGCACGCCGTCTGTCAGGTGGTTGACTACAACTCTTCCGACATCCGCGTGGGCGGCTGGTATCTGGCAACGCAATCCCTTCCTCTCGAACGCATGGGCAAAGCCGAATCTGTGGACCGCGCAGCCGGACAAGCGGCCCTCGACCGCATGGACGCGGCCTTTCTCATAGTCAAGCGCAAGAACGGGGTTGACTCATTCTCGCTTCTGCCCTCGTCAGAGCGCAAACTGCCGACCATGCTTGCCGACCAGCGCAAATACTTGGGAATGCTCAAAGGCGCCGGCCATGCCGACACGGGCGGCAACGGCGACAACGGCAACGGGGAAAACGGAAACAACCACGACCTTCATTTCATCGAGGACAGCCGCCTCGACTATTTTCTCGAGCGCGGCTATTCGGTGCTCATGCGCCGTGTTTTCACAAAAGAGGAAATCATCCGCGAGGCTGTCGCGGGCAGGCCGCTGCCGCCCAAGAGCACGCGCCACATGATTCCCAACCGCATCATCCGCCTCAACTTCCACCTTGGTTATCTCAACGAGCCGCCCGAGGCGGCGTGGAACTATCTTTCCGAGCAGGTGAAAAAGCGCGTGCGCTACGGCTCGGCCCGCTATTACACCGAATCGGTCATTGTATTGTACTGATTTGGCAAAAACGTCTTCCGTCCTTTTTTCCGTCTCTTTTTTATCAGTTCCGTTCCTTCCCCTCTCGATGCTCGGCACATCCTATCTAATTGGCGCAACAGGGCGCAAAATCGTGATGGGCCTCACGGTGCCAGTGCTCATTCTCTTCGCCTCCTCCCGCTTCCTCATCCCCTCCGAGCACGTCTTCTGCATCATCGCGGCCTTCTGGGCAGGCCTGATTTTCCCAGACCTCGACGTAATCACCGGATATGTCCGCACGTCTTTCCAGTCCATGCTGCTCATAGTTTTCATGGGCGGCGCGGTGCTGATGTATCACTCGCTCTGGGCTGTGTCCGCTCCCTACTGCCCGGCCTCAGACATTCAGGGCATTCTGGACGGAGCCTTCGACGCGCTGGTGGTGTGCCAAAGCGGGCTGGCCGTCATTCTCATGGCCGCAGCCTGGCTTATCTCCTATATCATGGTGTTCTGGCTGCCGGCCAAGAATTCGTTCCACTCCTGGACCTCGGCGGCCGTGATGTCCGGCGGCGTTGGCATGTTCAACAACATCGTGCGCCTTTCCACAAGCACCGGCCTGCTCACCGCCGGCTTTGCGCTCGGCTACTTCTTGCACATCATGGCGGACAGCGCTTTCGACTTTTTGCCAAAACAAAAAAAGAAAATCGCAAATTAAAGCGGGCCTCCAACTTCTGCGCACAAGAGCCCTTTTATTCTCCTTTTGCGCCATTATTCATGCGATGATGACACCGCTCCAGTTGGTTAGCCGCTTAAGCAATGACCATTCGGAGTAGCTTCTGAGCAAAAAAACTTCGTCCGGGGATAACTATGAACGGCTTCATGACACTCGTGCTCGTGCTTGCGTTTTCATTGAGCTTGCTGCTTTCTGGCTGCACCAATAAACCGTCATCCGACGCCGTTTCCAATATTTCATCAACTCCGGCGGACAAAACATTGGGGAAACAAGGCACGAATGCAAGCGAGACCACTTCCAAGTCCCCCCAATCCGAGCTCCCCCTCTCAACTTGCTCACGATTGGATGCAGCCAACACGAAATACATCCTGTCGAATGACGTGTCCTCCAATTCCACGTGCTTCGATATAGTCTCAGATAATGTCACGCTGGACTGCCGCGGGCATGTCCTGTACGGCCATCAGTTCGACGGCCCCACCATATACGGGATTCGCATCATTAACCGGAGCGGCATCAGGGTGGGGAATTGCATCATCTCGGAGTTCGGGACCGGCATCCGGATGGATGGCGGCCGCCGCAATGAGCTGGAAAACAACACCCTCAACAAGAACCAGGATATCGAGATTTCCTATTCAGACGAAAACCGGATAAGCAATAACATACTCAAAGACGGTGTCATCAGCATCAACCTCTATTCAGCACGCGGCACTCAAGTGTACGGAAATACCATATCCAACGGGACGGGCGGCCCGCTCCAGGGCATCCGGCTTCAAAAGAGCGCGGATAACCGCGTCTATAACAACACGATTCTTGGGGCGGCGAACGACGGCATTTACCTCGAATACTCTGAAGGCAACATCCTCAGTCTAAATCGCGTCAACCAGAGCAAACGATATGGCATATACTTCTTCCACTCCTCGAACAATTCCCTGGTGGATAACGTCCTCTCGCTTCATGAAAAGGCGATAGAAGAAGAATTCTCGTCAAAGAACGTGATGTCAAACAACACGATTATCCTGCTGAATAAAACAATCATAACGCGCTGATGCGCATCTGGATATATTCAACTTTCAAGCAGCTCGGGCCGTTGATTCAATGGACTTCCAACTCATGCTTGCGCCGATGGAAGGCATGGCCGACGTCAAATTCCGCACCCTGTGCCACCAGAACGGCGCAGACCTTACTTTCACCGCCATTGCTAGGGTGGCAAATCTGGCCAGAAAGAAAAAAGGCGAGATGGAAACAATCGCAATTCTGGACTCAACGCCAACGCAAATCCAGCTGGCCGGTGCAAAAATAACAGAATACGAGAAATTTCTTTCCACTTTCGAGTCATCACCCGGATTTCGGGGCTTCAATCTCAATTTGGGCTGCTCCTCTCCAGCATTCATGCGCCAAGGCATCGGTGCGGCAATGGTGAAGCGCGTGAAGCGGACAAGCGACATTGCAAATCTCATCACCAACGCCGGCTTTGAATGTTCGGTGAAAATGCGGCTCGGCGAAAACAAATTTGAGAAAAAGCAGGAAACATATCTCAACCTCATCCGCGGCGTCGAGGCCTCATTCTTTGTGGTGCATGCCAGAACCGCGGCCCAAACGCTTGAAGACAAGGCCGATTTCCACGTCTATGGCAAATGCGTCGAGACAGGCAAGAAAATAGTTGCAAACGGAGACATTAGAACAAAAGAGCAGATTATCACGCTAAAATCACAGGGACTTTACGGAGCAATGATTGGCCGCGCGGCAATGGGCCATCCCGAAATTTTCAAAGAATTCAAAATCTAGCTTTTCCTCTTCAGCAATGCTTTTATGCTCCCGAATTCAACCCCGTCTTATGGCCAAATCATCGGCTCTCAAGAAAAAAGCCGTTCTCATCTATATTGCAGCAGCCATAGTTCTCTGCCTCTTCTTCTTTCTGCCTGCAGGCACATTTGACTATTGGCAGGCATGGGCATACATGGCCGTGACCCTTGTTCCGGCAGCATTTGTTTTCCACTACTTCATCAACAAAGACCCCGTGTTTTTGGAGCGGAGGCTCAAGCTGAAGGAAAAGCAGGCAAGACAAAAGACAGTCGTGAAATTCGGAGGGGTTATTTTCGCCATCGGCTTTCTGATTCCCGGCCTTGACCGCCGCTTCGGCTGGTCCCATGTTCCCCCCGAAATGAGCATTGCGGCCGACATCATCGTTCTCTTGGGCTATATGATGGTGTTTCTGGTTTTCAAGGAAAACGCCTATGCCGGGCGCTCGGTCGAGGTCGTGAAGGGGCAGAAAGTCATTTCAAGCGGCCCCTATTCCATCATCCGCCATCCCATGTATCTCGGCACGATTTTCCTCTACGGGGCCACCCCGCTTGCGCTCGGCTCCTATTGGGCGTTTCCCCTGTTTGCGCTCATGCTGCCCCTGCTAATCATACGCATAATCAGCGAGGAGGAATTACTGCGGCGCGAATTGAAGGGTTATGCGGCCTATTGCAAAAAAGTCAGATACCGCCTTGTTCCATACGTTTGGTAAGCTTCTCACATGTCCGGCCATCATGCGCACAAAACGGTAGCCATAGTTATTTTAAGCGCAAAACCATACCAATTTCGATGAGACCTGCCTTTATTCTGCTGGCCTTCGCGCTGCTTGTTGCCTCAGCTTTTGCAAGCTCGGTGTCAATGGACGGCGCAATCGGGCAGGACGGGCAGCTAAAGGCAAAACTCTCGTTTGAGTTGCCCCCCAACGCCGGCCAGAACCTCAATCTTTCCTTTTCATCCAAACTGCAGTCTATAGTTGTAAAGGACAGGAGCGGCCTAATCCTCACCCCGCAAATACGGACAGGTGACAATTTCACACTCATCCAAATCTCGGTTCCCTATGATTACATCGAGCTGGAATTCACAACCGACGGGGCCACGGCCAAAACCGGCGCAGACTGGAAATTCTGGCTCATGCTGCGCTCCTCAAGCCCTGTCAGTGATTTCTCTGCCTCCGTCACCCTGCCTGCAGGCGCGAAACTCCAAACCTCGAACGGCGCGGTGGCGACAAAGGGGGATTTGCTTTCTCTTACATGGACCGGCAAAAATCTAGCTGCCAACACTCTGGTGAATCTGCGGGCCGGATACGCGGTTGAGGGACAGGCGTCAGACTGGCTGCCCGCATTGGCCGCAATCGCCGTAATCGCGCTCGCCGCCTTCGGTGCAAGATGGGCGCTAAGCCGCAGGCAAACCGAAATACAGCCCAAGCACACTGCCAAGCAAAAGCATGCGCCAGCCGCCAAAAAGCATATGCCGGCCGCCAAAAAGCATGTGCCAGCCGTCAGCCGAAAATCCATGCCATTCTCTGCGCCTCTCCTGCAGCCGGCCGAGCCTGCAAAACCAAAGCTTGAGGAAAATCCCATCTTCATGACGCTGAACGAAACTGACAAGGAAATAATCCGCGAAATCTCGGCAGAGGGCGGAAAAACCACGCAGGCGCGCATCTACATGCGCACCCATATCGCAAAGGCAACGCTTTCGCGCCGGCTCGCAGCGCTCGAAAACCGCGGGCTTGTGCGCCGCTCGCCAAAAGGAAACACCAATCTCTTGAGCCTGACCGAAAACTTGCACAGCAAGTGACCGAAAATCTGCAAAGCAGGTGAAAAATCGCGCGTTCCACGCTCTGTCGACGTGGACTGTTCCACTTGTTCCGGGCAACATATAAGTGCCGTTCCGCTGCCAGAAATAGCATATCGTGCGAAAAGCACGGCCCCGCTGCCCATGGCTGCGCGGCAAAACAAAAGGTGTTGTGTTATGGATTGGAAAACAATTTTGCTGGCGTTCGTTCTGCTGGCCATGCCTTATGCAATGGCGGACGAGGGCTACGGGGCGGGTTCAGACCCGTTCCTGTCGGCGTCGCTGCAGGACGTCAATTGCAAGACAACCTTCATGGTCTCCTACATCAGCGAGCTCTCGACAATGTTCAACTCGAGCGGGCTTTTGAACTATTCATCCAAACTGACGGCAGACACGGCCCAACTTCAAACTCTCGCCTCAAGCGGTGACATGGCCGGCTATTCCGCCTTTTTGAGCAGCACCTATGATGTTGATATTGCGCAGGCAAATACGGCCATAGCGGCGGCCCAGCCATGGGCGAACGCGACAGACGAGCAGAAGGCGGCCATCGCGGCTTCATACGCCTCGCTCAAGGCCGACTACAACACCTGCACCGCATCAGCAGTATCCAGTTTCGCAAATGCGCGCATCAAGTCCTATGTCACAAAAATAAACAAATACCGCGCAGAGCGCGACAGGCTCGCCGCAATGGGCCTCAACACAACCGGCCTTGACCAGATTCTCAATGACGCGCAGACCGAAGTCATGATTCCGTTGCAGGCCGCGCTCATAAACGCCAGCAACCACGGCGGCACTCCCACATCCCCGCCCGGCAACCAGACCAATGTCACAACGCCCGGCAACGACACCAACAACACAAACAATCAGACCAACACCACGCTGCCCGGCAACGACACCAACAACACAAACAACCAGACCAACACAACGCTGGACAACCAGACCAACACCACAACTCCAGAGCCCATATCTGTAATATCAGTAACATGCGCGCTGTCCAACAGCTCAATCAACAGCACGCTCAACATCAGCGGCATGACTCTGAACATCCCCTACACAATCGGCAATGAGTCGAATTCAATCAGCGCGGTGTGCAACGCTACCGGCACTTCCATCTCATGCGAAGTGCCGAACCCGCCAGTCGGCCTGAACCAGAACCTCAGCGGGCTTAGCGCAACCGTCGGCGGAGTGGATTTCACCTGCGATGTTTTCGCAAACATGGTAATCCCGCCAACCAACACCACCAACCAGACCAACACCACAACGGGCAACCAGACCAACACCACCAACCAGACCAACAGCTCGAACAGCACCCAAACCCGCTCGCTCGTCGCGCAGGCCATCCACCAATACTGCCTGTTCGGCGGCTGCAAGGACGGAATAAACTTCCATCTGGACGCGAAGTTTGAGACAGAAAAGCTGGCCGAAACAATAGCATTCATGCGCCAGCAAAACCTGTCCAACTCGAGCCTTGACCTGCTCGATCAGGCGCAGGGCTATGTGGACGACGCAAAGGCAGTGATTGCGCAGGTCGGCACAAGCGACTACGCTCGGGGCCAGAAGCAGCAAATCACCAAAGACCTCAATCAGGCCTCCAAGCTGATCAAGCAGGCGCTCTCCAACCACCGCAAGGAAAAGAAGGACAAGGAGGACGAGCAGGGCCAGAAGGACAAGGAAGACGGACAAGGGCAAAAGAACAAGAGCAATGGAGCAAATCAGGGCAAGAAGAACGACGACAATGAGGACGAGCATGCGCCAGTGCTCAATTTCACCCAAAACCAGAGCACCAACTCCAGCCTCTCGCAAAACAGCACTGCCCCAACCACGAATGTAACCGGCAACCAGACCGGAACAAATGTAACTGGCAACCAGACTTGGCAAGGCGGCCACGATGACAATGAAGAGGAGTCGGACAATGAGAGCGGCCGGTCAAACAATTCAGGCCGCAACCACGACGGCGGGAAAGACCGCGGAGATGACTAAATGGCTGCCCGCACCACCATTGTTGCCTGCCTGATTCTGGCAGGACTGCTCTCACTGGGCTGCACCTCGCAGGCGCAGGCCGGCCAGCCGCCCGCTCCGACCGCACCGGCAGGCTCAATCCCGCTCGGAGACGCTGACATCTCGCCGGGCGCCGTGCAAAACGACACGGTCGCCTTTTCGGACGCCTCGGTTGCCCCGCCTCCGAACTTTGCCGCCCAGCCTGCCAACAGTTCGGGCTCTGCGGCATGGGAGACGGGTCTCGGGCTCAATGACACGATATTGGACGGAAACGACGTGTTCCTTGACCCGGAGATGGACTCGCTCTTTGCCAGCGAGTTTTCTCCCTCGCCTCCAAAATAGGGTTTCAATAAGTCGGGCAGGGGTCTTACTGGTCGCCTGACCCCGCCCGACTTTTTTTATTTTCTAATAGAGATATTCCCAAGCGTGCAGCAAATCAGAGTCATGCGCCCACTTGTTTCCGATATCGGTGCGGTAAAACATGTTGGGAATCAGGATATTTTCCACGCGCTTGTACGCCTGCTTCTGCGCGTCCTCCACAGTCAAAGCCGAGCCTGTCACAATAATCGCATAACCTGACTGGCCGGCGAGGCGCCAGTCGCCCTCCACCATTTTCACATCCCCAAGATGCACGCCCTCAAATGCCGGCTTTTTGAAAATAATCGTGGCATCTTCGGAATAGCGCCTGAAAGCCTTCAAATCCTGGAACGGGAACGGCGGCACGGCCACAACCACTCCGAGCTGGAAGCCCTTCTTTGTTTTCAATTCCGCATCCTCGCCGCGCGCCAATTTGTGGAAGAATTCCCCCCACGAGGAGGTCACGCCCTCCATCTGAATCGAAATTGTCGGATATCCGAAGCGCGAGGTGAATTCAAGGGGGTAGATGCCCTTGGCGTTGGCTATGCAGTTGATGTCAATGTAGCCGACATAGCCGCCCTCGGCCAGCTTTGCCTTCATTTTCAAAAGCGTTTCACGGAAAATCTTGGCCTGCGCGGTCCAGAACATCAGCGTGCCCATCTCGCCCGTGTTGGGGCCGACCTCGCCGGGAAACATTTTCTTGTGCTCGAAATTCACATTCACCGGGCCGGCAAAATCCTTGCCGTTGAAAAATGCCCCCACAGCCACTTCAACGCCGGAGACGAATTTCTGCAATTGGAAAGAGTTGAGCTTTTTCGACCAGCTCTTTTTGTAATGCAGCAGCACGTTGAGCAAATCCGCCCCGTCATCCTCCTGCCCGATAAATGAGAGCTCTTTCTCGTTTTGCGCGCTGCCGTTGGGCTTGAGCACATATCTTCCCGGATTTTTCTGCACAAAAGCTATTGCCTCGTCGAAATCCGTGAAGTCCCAGTGGGGCAGAACCATTACTCCGGCAGAAGCCAGCTCGTCTTGGCCGAAGCGGCGGTTGTCCTCCAGCTCGTCGCTGTATGGCGTGCCGCCCACCACTGCTTTGCCCTTTTTTCTCAAGTCATCGGCAATGTGGCCGAATCCTATGTCATCGAAAATTATGGTGTCCGCCCAGTCGATTTGCGCGCGCCAGTCGTCGCATTTTTCCACAAACCCGTCGCACACGTCTCGCTCGGCCTTGTCTATGATGGCGTAGCGCACCTCGTGGCCCTCCTTCTTCATGATGTAGGCCAAATCTCCGATGAGGCCCTCTATCGACACGAAAAGAAATTTCTTGGCCTTTTTCTCCTCAACAACATTTTGAGCGTTGTCGGTTGGTGCGGCGCTCATGCACTTATTGCGCAGGCTGAGGATATAAAACCAAATGATTTTTTGGCAACCGGCAAACATTCTTTGGCCCGCCAACAATCATTCTCCCGCTTGCCCAAAAGTAATAATAACCTCCGCACCGAGGGCCAGAAGCGTATGGTGGTCGGCAAAATCCTCTCGTTCGCGTTTTACGCCATCGTCATTCTGGCAATTATCGGAGCCCTCTTTTTCGTGCTCTCCGATGTATTTGCCACCAGCCTAAATCCTCTTGTGCAGGTCCAGCTGAACTCTCCCGTTTCCGATGCCGGCGTCAGCATCTATGCGCTTAATGATGACGGCACACGGGGCGAGCTGCTGGCCGGTCCGCTGCAAACCGACGCGGACGGGCTCGCGCTGTTCAAATTCACCAAACGCTCGTCCTACATCTTGGTGGAAGCGTCGGGCGGCGTCTATAATTCCTCGGCCGCCTCGGGCAGCCAGCCCACCCGCCTTCTTCGCGCCGACATAATGCGCGCCGTTGCGCCGGCAGATTCGGCGTTTGTGGCCGTCACCCCGTTCAGCGACATGGCCGCCTCTCTCGCCCTCTCGTCAATGAAAAAGGGCGCCAGCCAGCCGGCCGCTGTCTCAATGGCAACATCTGCAGTAAGCAGACAATATCATGTGCGAAATGTGAGCGGAACCGTGCCGATTTCGGCAGACAATGAGGCTGAAATGGCGGGCGCGTTCCACTCCCAGCGCGAATACGGCATCGTGCTTTCCGGCTTTATGGAAACGGCGGCCAGCCTCGGGGCGCGGCCGGCCGATTTGATGCGCGCGCTTTCATCCGACTGGTCTGACGGCGTGCTTGACGGCATGCAAAACGGGCAGCAAATAGAAATTCCCACCTCATCCGGCTCCGTCAATCTTCCAAGCACTGCTGCAACGTCCGGCCTGCAGAACGGAATTGACGCGTTTTTGACCAGCCCGCAGAATTCTGCCAATCTGAATGCATTTCCAACCGCAACCTCGCCGGTCTGCTCAAACGCCGACTTTTACATCACAACCACCACCCTGCCGGTCTGGCGCGACGGCACATACGGCGATTATGAGCTCTCGGTCGGGGGCTCTTCCCAGAGCGGCGGAATCCCGAATGCCACTTGGAAGCTGAAAGAGGGCTCCACTCTTCCGGCCGGCTTTGAGCTTAATGTTGACGGCATAATTTCGGGCACCGCCTCACTTCAGCCCGGCTCCGCAGAGTCAATTTCACCGCCGTTCATAGTGGTTGCCACCGACGCCTCCAACTCATCGCGTGTGTGCGAGGCCGAATTGCGCATCACCCTGTCCGAACAGCCGCCAAAACTTGCGCCAGCCTCAATCACCTGCACGGTCGACACGGCCTGCAGCCAGTCCATTGTTTCATTTGCAAGCGGCGGCACGCCGCCCTATCATTTCGAGTCGTTTGCGCCCGACAGCGGCGACTCCTCCCCCGACCTGATGCTGTGGGCAGACGGCACCATCAAGGGCGTGCCAAAAACATCTGGAGAATTTGCCATGAACGTTTGCGTGATTGATTTGATTGGCTGGTCAGACTGCCGCGACATTGCAATCCATGTCAAAGGCAAGACAAAAACCACCACCACAACCACCACAACTACCGGCGGAAGCAGCAGCTTAACCTGCGAGCCGGGCCATTATGCAACCACGTGCGGCGGCAAGAAGCGCTGCTGCCTCAACGGCTGGGTGTGCTGCGGCGGAAGCTGCAAGCCGCCCTCGTTGTGCGGCTAGGCCAGAATCCAGCAAGGTGAAGTCTATGTCTCCCACTCCAAAAATCATAGTCCGCAAGCCCACTGCAGCCGAAGCAGCCGAAGCAGAACAATGGGGCACATGGGAAAAAGAGCCCTCAACATTTGACTGGAATTATGACGAGCAGGAAACCTGCCTTATTCTCGAGGGTTCAGCTTCGGTAACAAGCATGGACAAAAAGCAGTCAGCCAAATTCGGCCCCGGCGACTGGGTAGTCTTTCCGCAAGGCCTCAAGTGCGTCTGGACCATCAAGGAGAAAATCAAGAAAAGATACAAATTCAGCTGAAAGGAGCCGGCAAAATTCAAGAAACATTATTAACATTCGGTAACAACGCGCTGTCGGACAAAAATGTTCCGGCGAGGCATATGAACGAACTAGTTGAAGGCCAAATCAGCTGGGGGAGCGTCATAGGCACGGGCGTGCGCCTCAAGCGCAAAAACAAGCTCCTGCCGCCCCTTATTCCAGACATCGAGCTCAAGTTTGCCGAAGTGCAGAAAAACCGCCCGCAAATCGAGGACGGAGATTCCATCATAACCGGCCCGGGCTGCGTTGCCACTTTCAGCGCCAACGGCTATTCAGACAAATCGAAAAAGTGCGCCGCCTCCACAATGCTCACCATCTTTCCCAACAGCGAACTCACGTTCGGCACATCAGGATATGATTACACTCTCAAGAAAGAGCATTACATCTGCCGCACCATTTCCCGCATCGAACTGGCAAAGGGAATTTTTGCGGTTGATACAACCGGCGAGCTTCTCACCCCTACGGCTGAATTCAAGCATCCCACCAACGCCGGCCCATATTATTCAGACAACAGCACGGGCTTTCTTTCCATCGAGGTGACAAGTGACGGCTCCACCTATTTCTACACCCACACCTTCTGCAAATACGGCCAGCTCGAACTGGTGAGCCGCAAGGGCGGTCAGCGTTTCATGGTGGTGCCCAAGCGCGACCCGAAGCACGACACTCCAGTCTTTCAGAAAGAGGGAGTTGTTGTGCCCGGCGGCATCTATGTCAAGCCCTTCACCCAGACTGACGAGCGGATGCAGAAAATAGCAAAATACGCCCTGTCAACCGGCCGCGACGTTTTCGCTGTCAAGGATTCGGACGAACTCATCCATCAGGGCGAGCAGAACATGCGCAACGCGCCGGCGATAATGGAACTTCAGGGAGCCGGCATGGGTTCGGCAATAGAGATGGCGCTCAAAATGAAAGGCATGAGCAAAAAAGAGCTCATGGCGCTCGGCATCTCGGCCGAGCAGGCCGAAACCGTGCAGAAAAGCATGGCAGATGTCGACGAGGCCAAGGTGAAGGAATTTTCTGCCAAAATGCAGACCGGCTTCGGCCAGATTCAGGAGAGCATGAAGAAAATGCAGGCATCTGGCTATGACTTCGCCAAAGAGGCGCGCAAGGGCGCCATTGCAGGCAAGCGGATGTCGGACCAGAACCGGGCGCGCACCAAAGAAGCGCTGGCAGACCTCGCCTCATTGCCGCCTTATCCGCCGCTCAAGGCAGAATGGAAAAAAGCGTGAGGTTGAATTATGGCAGACAAACCGCGGAAAGGCAAGAATTCAAAATCGCCTGCAGCTTCCCAGTCCAAACCTGATTTTTCTTCGCTCCCGGCCGGCATTGACAAGAAAAAGCTGGCCGAACTCATGGAGCTGTCCAAGAAAATGGCCCCAACCAGCCAGAAGATGGCGGAAATGCAGGCCAAAAACAAGGCCGAACCCACCCCCGATTACCGAAAGCTCGCGCGCGATGAAGACGCGGCCGAATATCAGAAAAAGCTGGCCGCGCCGCCGAGAATAATTCACACCACCAACGGGGGCTCCGCCGGCGAGGACGGCCGCCCGCCAGAAAACAGCGGCATGGGCGGGGGCGGCGGATTCCAGCTAGGGCCCAAGCTGCAGCTTGTGCAGAATTACGACGTGCGAGATTACCGCGTGTTCGGCGAGGCCTACATTTTGCGCGGCGGCTCCCGCATCAGGCTCTGGGACTATTACTTCGACCGCGGCAAGGGTCCAGTCACCCCGTTGCAGGACGGCGATGTCATCGAGACAAAAGCCGGCTCCTATGTGTGGTCCATCCGCAGCAGCCCCGACCCGCAGCGGGGCGAGAACATCGACGACCAGGACCTCATCGCCATCGACATATTCCCGAACAGCAAGGCCCGTTTTTCAGTCAGAAAATCCAGCTCCCATCCCGACACAGGGGAGCCGGAAGACAAATATGTCACAAACAATGTGCAGGCCGTTTCCAGCGTCGAATTGATGGAGGGCCTTTTCTATGCCGAAATCCGCGGAACCAGCGACGTCAACCAGAAACTGTCCGCCTCATCGGGCCCGAAATTCCTGATTGGCGCGCCGCTCGACCCGGTGGCCAACAGCGTGGAGGGCAGCGTGCAGAAGCTGCTCAAAGCCGGGCTCAAAATGCCCCCCGGCATGGCCGAAAAATACAAAGACCTTCTGGGGCAGGCGCAGGCCAAAGGCTCCAAAAACCGCTCGGCCGGCAAAACGTTCCGCGGCTTTATCGAATGCAGAAGCGGCGCGGTCACCTTCTACGGCAGCCTGAACAAAATCATCCACGCGGGCAGCGGGCAGACCAGCCAGATATGCCCCATCTCGCGCCAGGCAAGGGAGGGGCGCATCGGCCCCAGCCATCCCATGCTCCCCGGCTTCGGCTCCGGCCAGACCCTGCTTCCCACCCTCAGCGTTGCTTCCAAAATCGTTCTCACCTCCTCCGGCCTTGAGGAAATCGACCTCAACGACCGCCCCGACCGCCATGCCGAGGAAATCGCCCGCCGCCACGACGTTTCGCTGCCCGGCTATGTCGCCGCCCTGCAGGCCAAGGCGGAGCTGAAGAATTTCAAGCAAATCACGCCGGCCGCGCAGAAGGCCCAGCAGGATACTGCAGTCAAAGAGGCGGAGGAAATGCTGGAGTCGGCCAAGGCAATGGACGAGCCCGAACTCATCAAAACCGCGAAAATCATGCTGGAGCAGGCCAAGCGCGGCGGATTTTCCGAAGTGAACAACGCCGAGGTGCAGATGTCGGCAAAACAGAAGCAAAGGCTGGAGGAACTCGCCCGCCAGGAGGGCAAATGGGCCAGCGAACTCCGCTCGTCGCTCTAGAAATGGGATGATTTCATGTCCGATGAAAACAGTCCGCAGTTTTCCATGCCGGTGCAGGCCGTATTCGCCATTATGGGCAAAACCATGGCAATGGGCATCATTGCATCCGGCGAAGTGAAGGCGGGCCAGCAAGTTCTGGTGGGCGCGAGCCGCAAACCCGTCACAGTTGAAAAAATCGAAATCGCCAACAAAAGCGTGCCGTCAGCCAAGGCCGGGCAAACCGTCGGCCTCACGCTCAAGGGCGCCGACGCAGGCGCAATCCAGCCGGGCACGATTATAAAAAATGCGGGCAAGTAAGGCCGCTCAAAGAGGGATGCACATGGGGATTTTGGATGGAGTTGCCAATCGCGTGAAATATGACATGGAATGGAAGGCCGGGAGCGTCATATCTGACAAGATTGCGCAAGGGGCCAGCAAGGTGCTCAACAAGGGCGAGGCGGACAAGGGCAAATGCCCGAAATGCAAAAAGCCGATAACCGACAGCACGCTGAAATTCTGCCCCAACTGCGGCCAGAAACTGCAGCTCACCTGCGCCAAATGCAGCATCAGTTTCCCGTGGGGCACGAAATTCTGCACCCAGTGCGGCGGAGCGCTAAAAGAGTAGTCCCGACTCCTCATCAACCGGTCCCCGAGCCCCCAACTCCGTTCCCCAACCCCGCCTAACCTCCGCTTTCTTACCCCTGTTTTTGGCCCTTTTGCCCCAAGCATAGCTATAAAAAGGTCAAGTGTTAAATGTTGTATTATAGTGTATTATTAAGGGTGTTATTTTGGAGCAGAAAATCCAGCCAAAACCCTCAAAATTCACCAACCGCCTCGTCACATGGGGCATCATAGGAGCCATGGCAGGCACTTCTCTCACCGGCTGCGTCTCGGTTTCAGAATACAACCGCACGCGCGCGGAATTGAACTATTTCAAAACCCGCGTCGAGCAGATGCCGCTCAAGCAAACCCAGCCGCCGGCTCAAAAGCTCACGCGCGCGCAGAAGCTCGAAATCGGCTTCAACGCATTCCAAAACCAGTTTCTGTCGAAATTCGACTCCCAATACGATTATTTCTATGCCACGCGCCAGGAGGGCCTGCCCGGCAGCATGCTCCAGTCTCTTGAGGGCATAATCCTGCAGTCGATTCAGTCGAGCGCGACAGATGGCAAAGCCGTTCCCTACGAGTTCACAACCACCGCCTCAAATCTTGCCCAGCTCAAGGAATTCGCATCTTTTCTGCTCTCTGTGCTTGAGCGCAACTTCGGCATAAAGATGAAGGTCGAGTATCGCGCCGGCTCGATAAATCAGAAAGGCAAAACCGTGCAGCAGACAAGGGTGTTTGCCTATCCGCTCACAAACGCCGGAGCGCTGGCCGACAAGCTGTGCGCTTTTGCACCCGAATACGGCGCGCAAAAGCCTGTTATGCTCAATGCGCCGTCGCAGTAAGCGGCGGCCTTCGAGGCATGCCTTTCCTTGTGGGTGGGCATAAGTATATAAATATGTAGTGTTATAGAAATTATCAAAGAGTGTAATCAACATATTGAATAACGAACCAAGTATAGGAGGGATTTGATGAAAACGACAACTGTGGGACCTGTCAAAAAAACAGCTGCAATCGTCATGACTTCGGTGCTTATCGCCTTTGGGCAGAACCTGAAAGGCCAGGACATCAAGATTGACAACAAGATTGAGAACAGCCCCAATTCACGCCAGTACAACACCGTTATTGTCAACAGCGGCGAGATGACCTCGGGCCCCAAGCGCTCCTCATTCGACGAGCTCAACTCCGAGCCCAAGGTTGTCATCATCAAGAGCCATGTCCACCCCAAGCCCCAGCCCGCTCCGCTCAAAAACAACGACACTGTCAACGTGCGTCTTATCGATGACGGCAAGGCCAAAGCCGACACCGTCACCGCCAAGCCGGCCGAGATTCCTGTAATCAAGAGCATTACCGACGTTCCGGACTGGATTAAATTCGCGCTCGGCGCCGCAGCCGCAGCCATTATGACCGCTGTCGGCGCCCTGTGGGCCAGCCGTCGCCGCCGTGAAGAGCGCCAGCCGCAGCCACCCGCACAGCCCCGCCCCGGCACCACAAACGTGACCATGGGCCCCGACGGCCAGACCACGGTGAACGCCACCGGCCCGACCAATGTTACAGTCGGCCCTAACGGCAACGTCAACGTGCAGCAGCCCGCCGGCACAATCAACGTCAACCGCCCGGCGCCCCAGCCGAACACCGAGCAGCCGAACGCCGGAACAGAGACTGCCGGTCCGGCTGAAGCTGCGCAGTAATTTTCTTTTTATTTTTAATTTTTATTTTTTTAATTTTCTTTTTAGTCCTTCTTCCAAACTAAAATTCAATCTGCGTGCAAATTGTTTTCTTTCCCATCAGCAGAGCTTCCAGCCTTTCCGGCCGGTGCGCATTAACAACATAAGCAGACACCTTGCCCGCAAGCAGTTCCTTTATCTTGCCCGCCATGCCCCCAGTCACGTCAGGCGAGCCTGATGCGCCCAGATGCGCCTCATATTTTGCAAAATTCTGGCTTGTGATAAGCGGCACCACCTTGCCGTCAGCCATCACTCCGTCAACATTTGTCCCGACCACTATGCGCTCGGCCTTTTTGCCCAAATAAGCAACAATCTGGTCTCCGGAGCATACCGACATGCCAAGAGTAGTGTCTGGCACCATGTCTCCGCGCAAAACCGGCATATAGCCCATGGCCAGAGAATCAAGCACCTTTTTCTGGTCAAATTTCACAATGCGCTTGTTTGTCTGGACAATAAGAAGAGGCGGCGAGAGAGCCGCCGCAGGCACGCCTTCCTCAACCAAAGCATTGACCACCATGCCTGTCAGTTTTTCGCAGGCTGCATGCGTTTTGGCCGCGGCCGCCTTCTGCTCGTCGGTGCGCACGCCGTTGTCGAGCCCGTGCTCAAGCACAAGCGAATGGCCGAACGAGCCCGCGCCGTGCACCAGCACTATGTCATGCACGCCCGAATTCCAGACATGGGAAACGGCTTTGGCCAGCGATTTGATGGCCTGCATGTTCGCGGTCTGCGGCTTGTTCTTGTCGGTAATGACGCTGCCGCCGAGTTTTAGAATTTGCATAAAACCATCAGCACGGCACAAGATAAAAATGCACTGTCCGCAGCCAAATGCCTCTTTTGGTGCATCCGCGCAATACTTGTTTTATAAACTTGAAAGCAGGTATTATTTCAAGGTACTGAAATGACACCCCCTAAACCAACCCCCATATTTATCTCCGGCCGCAAGGACGTGCCTGCGCTGGTTTTCGACCGCTCGCGCCCGGCCGCCCTGCTCAACAAGCTGAAAGAGCTCAGTTTTCCGGCATCTGTCATAAACGGCGGCACCGCGGCCCTCTACGCCCTTTTTGACGGCCATTCAGCCTTTCCTCTTGTCTCCTTTCACTCGCGCGAGCAGCAAATCATCTACACCCTCTCTCCCAGTCAGAAATATGTGCATCTCAAAATCCGTTTTGACAAAGAGCACATCATCTCCCTGCCGCAGGAAATTGCCCCCGCGCATTTCAACATTGTCTCCATGATGTCCGACCATCTTGACATAGGAAAGCTGGACCAAAACTATTCGGTGACAATCACCGGCGGGGTTATCACCTCGGGCGGCCTTCGCCAGCCGCTGGAAATTTTTGGCAAATCTCCCTATGGCGGGCTCAGCCACCACGAGCGCGTGCTTTTCGAACTCACCTCCCTGCTGGAAAACAGAATAGGCTGGGATGCCATCGAAGCCGTCTATTCCCAGATTGACGCCGCGCGGCGCTGGGCGCGGCTGAAAGATTTAATGCAAGAGTGAGGCTGCCCAACCGGATGCCGGCGGCAAGCCCCTGCTTTTTATTCTTCCCTCCCGATGTTTTTCCATGCGCATTCTTCTTGCCATCACGGGCGCCTCGGGCATTGTTTATGGCACAAGATTAGCCAAGGCCCTGCGCGATGCCAAACAAGATGTGAAAACAGTGGTTTCTTCAGGCGCAAAAAAAGTGGCAGAAGCTGAGTGCGAAAATGACGGGACGGGGCGAAAAGGCGCCTGCTCCCTGCCGAATTCCGACTATGACGAATTCGATTTAACCGCCCCGTTTGCCTCGGGCTCCAATGCGGCAGATGCCGTTGTCGTCTGCCCCTGCTCTCTCAAAACCTTGGGCGAAATAGCGCACGGGGTCGGGGGCAGCCTCACCACAAGGGCGGCCGAAGTGGCCCTAAAAGAAAGAAAAAAGCTCATCCTCGTCGTGCGCGAAACTCCCTATTCTCTTATTGCAATCGAAAACATGCGCCTCATCACTCTGGCCGGCGGCATAATTCTGCCCGCCTCTCCCGGCTTCTACCATCAGCCAAAAAACATAGAGCAGCTCGTCGATTTCGTGTGCGGCAAGGTTATGGACCAGCTTGGAGTGAAGCAC
>JAKAJC010000023.1 GCA_021814005.1 Microcaldota archaeon | reverse complement strand
TACTTGCCGCCGAACTGGAAACCGGATTGCGCAAAGCCGCCGACGATTTCTGAGTCAATGATTACCCAGCGCGAGCCGTAGGATTTCATGACCTTGCGCAGGTTTGTTGTGTCATTGTCCAGAAGCGAGTAGGCGATGTGCCCTATCATCACAACGTCCGACTGCTCCGGCCTGAGCACGGTGTTGGCTCTGCCGAAGTAATTGGTCCAGTGGCCGTAGTCCCACCATGAAGTGATGCGGTCCTCATGCGGCACGTTCTGTGAAATCCACTGCATGGCCTCGACCCAGTAGCCTGTCATCAGGCTGCACCTGTACTGGATTGCCTGCTGAACCGATGCGGGCGGCGCGCTCTGTGAAGCGGGATAAGGCCAGAGGCTGTACACGCAATAATCGTAACGGTAGAGCTGGAGAGGGCTTGACACGGTTCCGTTCGGGTCGGCGACTGCGGCGCAGCCCGGCGTGTAGGTTCCGTTTTTGCACAAAGAGTTGAGGACCCCAATGCCTCGCACTGGATTCTGGTAGAACGTCGGAATAGTGGAGGTGGCAAGCACCGAGCCTCCGAAAGTGTATGCCGGAGAGATGGCCCAGCCGCGGTCCATGAGGGCGGTGGCAGGCCAGCCGAGCTGCAGCAGCACAAGCACGATTACCGCCGCCCAGGCAAGAGCCGAGACAGGCAGGGCCCATCCGGCCAGCGACACGTGGCCGTCAGTGCTGAGCTTGCGTTTTGCGGCCCAGTCGCGCATCAGGGGTTCGGCTTCGCCGATAAACGCAGCCGCCGAGGCGGCAAATGTCACCGACAGGTAGATGGCGAATTTGGCTTTCATCAGGCCCATGAAGGTGACAGGCACCAAAAAGGCCAGCAGCAGAAGAGCGCCGATGTCGGGATGGCCATCGGCCTTCCAGGTGCGCGCCATGCGCCAGAGAAGAAGCGCCGGGCCCCAGAAGAAGAAGAATGTGGCCAGTGAATTGACGCGTTCCTGTGTGGGGAAGTTGGCCGCAACGCCGTCCTTGGCAAGATAGATGTTGAGGAATCCGGCTACGGAGTTGTAGAACAGGTTGAGCAGCATTGTTGGGATGACATTGATGAACGCCAGGAAAGAAAGCAGGGCGTCGATGAATTTGAACTTGACGAGCCCGTCGACAAAGCCTGAAGCGCCGGACGCCAGCGCTTCGCCCATGCGCGGACCGACCGGGTTGGGGTCCAGCGTCATGCCAAGCTGCCCGAGCGTGCCGTCAAACGATGTTGGACCGAGGTTCTGTTCGGCAATGGTGCGAGTGAGGGCGAAGGCGTACGAGCCAAGGAACTGGTAGAAGCTGAGGAGCGAGTTGATGACCGGCAGGTTTGGCGCGAGCAGGCCGACAACCAGCACGGCTGCAATAAGCACTTCCACGCGCTGGATGTGTGTCAGCTTCCACTTCTGGCGCTCGGCCGCCCATTCGAACGCGAGCGGAACGACCAGTGCAAGGAGCGGCAGTCCGATGCTTTTGACAGTTTCCAGCAGGTTGGTGACCGAGATTGAGGAATAGGCGAGGTTGACGAGCTGCACGAGCACCATGCCGCCCAGAAACATCAGCAATATGCGGTTGAGCTGGCGGCTCTGGTCAGTCGGCGAGAGCACGTGCAGCAGGCCGAGAGTGCCGAGCAGCAATGGCAGGCAGAAAAGCAAAAGCGTCTGCAGGTTGGAGCCGAAAATAATGGCCGCGTAGGCCAGCACGGTCAAGGCGGCAAAGACGGTGTTGCGGCGCCTGACCATCAGGAAAAACATCGCCAGGAAAAAGAACAGCGCGAAAATGCTGTATGGCACGATTTGCGAGCGGCCGCCCTGGAAATAGGACAGAATTGTGGGGGTGAAGGCGACAAGACCGGCCGCGAGAAGGCCGATGCGGGGGCGGTAGAGGTGCTTGAAGAGCAGATAGGCGAAGAAGACCGTCAGGCCGCAGGCGATGGGGGGATAGATGGAAGAGGTGGCGGCCAGCGCATAGGGAGAGTACGGCTGATTGCCGACATAGAGCGAATACCACGGCGCGAGAAGGAATTTGAAGAACGGCTGGCCCATGTGGCCGGAAATCATGTTGTGGCCGGCGGGGGCGACCTGATACCAGGAAGTGTCGTCAAACGCCGGGTTGTAGCCGAGAGTTACGAGCTGTTGCACGCCGTCGAGATAATAGTACGGGTCGATTTCTGAGAGAAGGCCCCCCGATGCGGTGAGGGGAATCCAGGTGGCGAAAAGGATGATGACAAGAAGCGCCAAGGAAGGAAGCGCGTTCTTGACGGCGGCCAGGTCAAGGGCCGGCATGCGCAAGATGTTGTTGAATCCGTCCTTGCTCGCGAGCCTGTCTTTTGTCCATAACGCTACGCCGGCAACGAAGAGAAGAATCCAGTTGATTGGGATGAACCGAGGGTCGTAATGTATGCCGGCCGAAAGCTCGAGCGTGAAAAGGGCGGGAACGCCTATCAGGCCCAAGGTGTAGCCCATGACAAGAGTTTCCAGTTTGGTGAAATTCTCCTTTTTGAGAAGCCAGAATGCCAGCGGCACGCCGGCCATGCCCATAACGAACGCTATGCCCAGCATGCGGCCCATGTCCAATACCAGTGTAGACAAGAAAATCACCTGATGTGCGTGATGTTTGGAAGAACGAGATATACCCGCTCCGAAATGTCTGAAAACGCCGCCGCGGCCCTCCCAGACCGCCGAATGCGTTTTCTGCTCGGTTTCTGCTACGCCGACAAAGATTAAAAGCCCCCCTGCATTAGACCGGCCATGCCCGACAAGGAAAACCCGGCCATTGTGCGCAAAGGCGGCCCCGCGGCTGCCGGCACCAAGGAAAATCCAGTTTTGGCCAGCTTCACGGAAAAGAAAAGCGAGCAGCGGATGGGCGACAGCGACAAAACGGCGAAAACCGACAAATCAGACAAGATTGAGCTGGAAGAAATCCGCTTCGGCGAGAAGAACCCGACCGAGGGCGAGATGCTGGTGTGGCTGGACACCTATGACGACATATTCTCAGACTTCGACCCCCGCTCGTTCGCCCAGCGCGAGTTGTCAGACGACTTTCTCAAAGAGCTCGGCCGGCGCTATATGGAAAACACCAAGGGCGGGATAGAGGTGCATTTCCAGATTCCGGCGCAGGCGCGCGAGCCGCGGCTTGAGGCCACCATCAAAAAACGCTTGCGCGACCATTTCACCCACGAGCTGCACGACGTGAAAACGCTGATACGGGAGCGCAAGAAGCAGGGCATCAATTATCTTGCCATCGGCTTTGCGCTGCTTTTGGTCGACGTGCTCATCAACTGGTGGGACCCGGCAGGCATAGGGGTCAAGGTGGCCAGCATTCTCCTCACGCCCGCCGGCTGGTTTGCGGCTTGGACCGGAATGGAGAAGATGGTGGATGTGCCGTACAAGCTGGAGCATCTGCGCTCTTTTTACGAGAAGTTTTCGAAATGCAATTACAGCTTCATAACATATGACAGGGAGTAGAGGGATAAGATGGATACTAATACAAAATTGATGCTTGGGCTTGCCAGTACGCTCATAGTTCTCGGCCTGCTCGCGGCCGGATGCACGGGAAGTGCGAAGAAGACAATGGAGGACTGCAAAAAAATCCCGCTGAACGACGTGAGCCGGTATGTCATTTGCTCCACGGAAGTCGCTTTTGCCGATGGAAACGCCAACGCGTGCGAGAGTTTCGGAACCGCGGATGAAAAGAAGCTGTGTTATGAGAGCATTGCGAATGAGTGCTCGTGCGTGAAAAGCAGCGCCGACAAATACCCAGCCGTATGCTCAGCCGTGAAAGCCAAGGGCGTTGTTGGAGCATGCGAGTGAGCAGTATATGCTATGGCATGAGAAAGAAAAACAAAAAAAAGCCGGCTTCGAAGCCGGCCCCAGCCCGCTCGGGCGGGCCTGATTTATTTTTTGTAGGCCTTTTTTCTCCTAATAATATACGGGTCCGTTGTAGTCGCTTGTCGGCAAATCAATGCTCGTTATTCCGGGCAGGCCGTCCACCAGCTCGTTCACCTTGATGAAAGCGTCCGAGAACGTGTAGAGCGCGGCGCCGATGTAGAGGCTGCGGTGCACGCGGGCATTGTAGTCCCAGTAGTAGTACGAGCCGGTTGTGGATGTGTGCTTCACCTTGCCCAAAAGGGTGAAGCCGTCCGGCCCCACCTTGTATGCAACAGCCCCGTCCCACACGCGCCGGGTGTCGTAGTACGAGCCTCCGGTGTTTTCCACCACGCTGATTGGCAGAACAAGCAGATTGTCTTTCTGCGAGTAGAGGAAGGCCTTGTGGTCGCGCAGCACCTCGCTGTCCGAGCCCGCGTCGCCTATTACAATGTGGTCTATTTCGCGCGGGTTGGCCGGGTCGCTCACGTCAAAGAGCGCAACCTTCACTCCGGCAGGCCTAACGCCGCCCCACTCGCTGGTTTCAGTCTCCTTGCCCACCCCGATAAGAGTGGTGGAGTTGACTGGGTGCAGGTAATCGCTGTAGCCGGGGATTTTGAGTTGCCCCAAAGTCTTGGGATTTGTCGGAGTTGACAAATCAATCACAAAGAGCGGGTCCATCTGCTTGAAGGTGACCATATAGAGCCGCTCGTTCATGAAGCGCGTCGAGTAGATTTTCTCGTCGGGCGCAAGATTCTCGAGCGCGCCGACCTGTTTCATGTTTTTGTCCAGCACATAGACATTGTTGTATTGCACGTGCTTGCGCACCCATACATCCGTTGTTGTGGCCACGCGCAAATCGCCGTTGTACTCGTCCAGCGAGAACTGGTTGAGCAGGCGGCCCTCAACTTCTGCCGCTCCGCCGTAGGAGATTTGCCCGTCTTTTATGCCGAGTTTGTGGATAACGGTCTTGGAATCCTCGATTTCCTTGCGCGTGTCGTATTCGGCCAGCGCGGACTGGATGTTTTCCATCAGTGTTGTGTATTTCTCCTTCTCGGCGTCTGAGAGGCTGCTGCCCTGCTCAAGCGCAGGCTGGAAGTAGTTGCTCAATGTCTGCGAAATTTCGCGCCATTGCGCCTCCTCATCCAAACCTTTGGCCGTAATTGCTGTGATGTTGGCCTGCAGCTCGGCAGGCAGAAGGGGCACCACAACGCCGAAGAAACGCTCCTTGGAATACTGGTCCATTGCCACGCGGCAGCGCAGGCAGGGCCAGAAGTGGTTGTTCTGCTTCTGATATGCGATGTAGATGTTGTCCTGTGACACCATCAAGGTGTCTGAATAGCCCAGCATGAATGTCTTGGCATCAACTATGCGCTCGCCCGAAATGCTGAGCGAGGCGACGGTGTTGAAGCGGTAGTTCTGCTCGGGCGAATCGAAGTAATAGATTTCGGGGTGCAGGGTTTGCTTTGCCGAATAGATTACCGGCGGGTAAAGAATGGGCGGCTGCGAAACCGATTCCTGCGTGACGAAATAGACAGTGTCGCCAATCATTCTTGCCTGATAGTAGTCGCCCGAGACGCTGAAGTTGGAGGTGAGTCTTGGCGCTGTGCGGTCTGAAATGTCAAACACATACAGGCCCGTTGTCTGCGTGTATTCCATGATTGGCGTAATGTCGTATTTTTGGAAAACAAACGACTGCTTTGGAACTTGGGCTATGAGAACGAGCTTGTTGCCGCTGACAAACAGCTCGCGCGCTGACGGCTGGTTGTAGTAGTATGGGTAATAGGAGCCGGAACGCTTGGAAGCGCTGTCGGAAGTGTTGAACAGGGATGTGGTTGAGATGATTTTTGCTTTGGCCGAATCTGTTCCGTTCACTATGAGCAGTTTGTTGTCTGCGATGAGGTAGATGTAGCGGCCGTCGGTCTTCACATAGTCGGCCTCGTCCACTCCCTCGACCTGCACATTTGTGCCCGAGTAATCCGTGCCTGCCTGTGGAGGGGAAGACACCGTGCCCTCGGATTTGCCGGCATTGGCTCCGGCCGGCATTGGCGCAACCGCGTCAGCCGCAGTTCGGGCCATAATTCCGCCGCCGTAATTGTAGCTGCTGTATGAGCCTGTTGTGCCGTAATCTGTGAGCCATTGCTCAAGTTCGGCCGTGGAATTGAATTTGCGCAAATTGTTTGAGAAATTGCCGTAAGCGCCAGTGGTTGGAGAGATGCCCGTGCCAACAGAACCGCCTGAGCCGACGAGCGTTTTTCCGCCCGAAATCGAGCCCGGTGCGGCCGGCTGCGCTGCACCTTGCGGGGACGCGAAAAACGCGGCCAGCAGGCTCAAGGCGATGACCGTAACGGCTAGATAGGCAAGAACGCGCAAGTTCTCATTCATTAAAACCACCTAAAAAGAGCAAGGCCGGGGGAGTATTAAAGGAGAGGGGGTTATGGTTCGGATTTGGCGTGCGGGGCCGCGTTTTGCATGCTTGCCATCAATTCTTCCCCGTTCTTTACCTTCATCAGCTCCCCGCGCAGGCGGGCAGAACCCCGAAAACCGACCGAGAGCTGGATGGCCAAATCTTTTGCCGCATGAAAAGGCAAATCAAAGCGCGGCATGAGCAGAATGTATTCGCGCATGAACCGGATTTTGTCTGCCCAAGAAACAGGCTCGAAGCGGCCGCTGTCAAGATATTGACGCGCCTGCGAGAAAAACATCGGATTGGACAGAACAGCCCGACCGACCATGACCCCATGGCAGCCGGATTCGTCCATTATTTTTTGCACGTCGGCCGGCTCGCGCACATCGCCGTTGCCGAAGACGGGGATGGAGACTGCGTCAACAACTTCGCCTATCGACTTCCAGTCCGATTTGCCGCTGAATTTCTGCGCCGCTGTGCGGCCGTGCACTGTGAGGGCGCAAATGCCGGCATCTTCCAGCGCCTTGGCTGTTTGAATGTTGTTTTTGTTGCGATAGCCGAGGCGGATTTTCGCCGTGATTGGGATTTGACCGGCCGCATTTACCGCCGCAGCCGCAATGGCCGCAACTTTGCTCTCGTCAGCCAGAAGGGCCGAACCTGCGCCGTTTCTCACAACTTTCGGCGCGGGGCAGCCGAAGTTGAGGTCGATTATGCGGGCTTTGCATTTGCCTGCTTCGATTTCACGGCGCAAAAGAGTGACGGCGGCGCCGATGTCAGCGGGGCTTGAGCTGAACAGCTGAATGCCCGTAATTCCGAAATCGCCAACCTGCATCAGGCGGCGCGTGTTTTTGTCCTGCTCAAAACCGGCGCCATGCTTTCTGGCCAGAGCTGATGCAGACGACAATTCGCTGAACACCAAATCAGCGCCGCGCTGCGCTATGAGGGTGCGAAAGGCGGCGTCGGTGTAGCCGGCCATTGGCGCGAGAGCCAGAACCGGGGTGGAGGAGATGCGGATTGAGCCGATGTTCATGGAAATACATGGGCTGGCGCAGGAATATAAGCATGGAATTTGTATGAGAGGCCAAACGAGGTGGGGAAAATGAAACTAACCGCCATATTTGCGGTTGCGCTGGCCTTCGTCCTTCTGGCAGGATGCGCGGGACAGGCGCAGGCCGGCACACCGACAGCAAACAATACGAGCGTGAACAATGCGCCAGCGCAGAAAAATACAACCCAGCAGGTGAATAATGTGGCCAAAACTTCCAATCCTATCGTCGTATTCGAAACAACAAAAGGCACTTTCAAGGCAGAGATATATCTCAAGGAGGCGCCGATTACAGGCGGCAATTTCATGAAGCTGGTGCGCTCGGGCTTTTACAACGGCCTGACATTCCACCGCGTGGTGCCCGGATTCGTGGCTCAGGGCGGCGACCCCAAAGGTGACGGCTCCGGCGGCTCCCCCGACACCATTGCGCTGGAGATTGTGCCAGGCCTTACCCACAAATTGGGCAGTCTGGGAATGGCCCGCACGCAGGACCCGAACTCAGCCTCGTCCCAGTTCTACATTGTCACCGGCGATGCCTCGTTTTTGGACGGAAATTATGCGGTGTTCGGACAGGTGCAGGGAAGCGGGATGGACATCGTGCAGAAGCTTGTCGTCGGCGACAAGATGACAAAAGTGTACGAGGAAAAGTAGGGCATTCTTCTTTTGTTTTTTCAAAAAGCCGCCGCAGGCCGGGCCTTACACAAAGCCTTAAAAACACATTTATTCATATATAACAACATGAAGCTCAAACAAATTTCCCCCTTTAGACTGCCCTCGGCGGCCATGAGCAACTGGCATTTTCGCAGTTCGGCTAATTTGATTGACAGCCCATATGTCAAGCCAGTGCCAGTCAAGCTTGGGGTAAGCCACAAGATTGCGCTCGGCATGGCGGCCGTGATAACGGCAACCTCGCCTGCGATGGCCCAGACAACCCCCGCGGCCACGTCCGGCGCCATGAATGGGGTTGAGCAGGCCATCAACTATTTGACAATGCCGTTCAGCATCGCATTTAGCTATGTCACCGGCGGCAGCGCGCACCAAAAAGGATTTCTGGTCACCGCAATGGGCATTGCGGCATATGTTGCTGCAAGAGTTGCTGTCAAAAAGTGGGTCAACAACCTCGATTTGGGCAGAAGTGTTTTGGCCAAGGTTACGCAGGGCACGATGAAACACGCAGCCGGAGTGGCGGCCAGCCTCGTCACCTATTACGCTGCCGCGCCCGCGATAATCGAGGGCGTAAAATACGTCATAAACGCCTGGGCAAAATTCTGATTTCTTAATTTTTTCTGATTTTTAATTTCTTTTTCTTAATTTTAATTTTCAAAAGTTTTCTTTCTTTTCTTTTCCCAGGTTTTCTTTTCTTTCCGCAGGCATTCTTTTTCTTTTCTTTTCCCAGGTTTTCTTTTCTTTCCGCAGAAAGAAAAGAAAAGCTGTGGGGGACCGGAGATTTGAACTCCGACAACCAGGTCCCAAACCTGGCAGCATACCAGGTTAGCTCAGCCCCCCTGGCGAATGAATTTCACAAACAACTTTTATAAGGGCAGAGAATGACAGAGCGGGCATGGACATCAAACTGCCCATTCTCGTGCTCGCTCTGCTCGCATTCGCTTTTGTTCTTGGCGGCTGCACGGGCCCCGCCGCGCCCGGAGAGTCGAATTCGACGCTGGCCTCCGCAGGTGGCGCTCCAGCCCAAAACGCATCCGCTTCTGCTGCTGGTTCGAACACAACTCCAAATGCGCCGCTTGGGCAGCCGTTCCGCGCATCGGAGCAATGCCTGTTCGATCAGGCAGGCTTTGTGTGCGGGCACCCTTCAATGACCACCGACGGGCGCTTAAGCGCCAACATTACCAACGGCCAGAAGCGCACCATCAAAATCAGCGGTATTGCCTGTGTGAACGGACGAAAACTCCCGAGCATGGACATTCAAACCTGGCCCATATACGCCCAAATCAGCAAAACCATGAGGTATACGGAGACCATAAACCTCGGCGCGTTCATGGATGACGCCGGAAATCAGTTCAATGTCCAGTGCACAGATATAACGGTGGATGAAAATTCGGGCGCAATGACATGGCCATACCAGCCGCAGTTGCAGCTGGAACAAAATCAGGATTTCTCCGGCCGAATATATGTGGCGTATAAATATGCAGACGAGCCGTCTGACCTTCCGCCTAAAATCGTCGCAGCGGTTTTGGTGGTCAGAATCGGATAAGCAAATCAAAATGTTTTGTGAAATGACGGCATTATTATAAAGCGCCTCAGGGTATTTTGTGCATGCGTCGTCTCAGGCCTCACACAGACAAAATCCTTGAATTAACAAAACGCCTCGAGCGCAAAGGCCTCTACTTGATTGCGCGCATGATTGTGCTTCTGTTTTTGGGCAGCATCCTCTTCTTCCCCGAGGAATTGAAAGTTATGCTGACAGTGCCAACGCTTTTGGGCGTGATTCTGTTCGCAAACATCCTCCTTGCAATAGTTCTGCTCACAGACCTTCTCTACAGCCAGCAGAAAAGCGTCGGGGCGCTGGCAGTCAAATACATCTACCTGACTACCTGCCTCATACTGGCATACGGCCTGTTCTATTACATTGACGCCAATTTCCTGCAGCCGCCCGGCATATATTGGAGCACCCAATATGGAACGCCAAGTCTGGAGCGGGATGTGTTCTATTTCAGCGGCACAACCTATTTCACCATCGGCTACGGAGACATCCTGCCGGTCGGAATCTATGCCCACACGGCCGCAGTTGTAGAGGCGTTTACGGGCAGCCTCATCAACCTCGTGGTTTTGGGCAAGGCGTTCCAGAACATGGCCGCGAAAAACAGCAGCTAGTTCAGGGAGGCGCGGCGCAACTGGTAGGTGCCTGCCCCCATTTTCGTGAGCGCAAACCCCCACGAGGCGTAGAGGCGCAAAGCGGCAGGATTTGCCTGCTCGACTTCAAGCTGAAAGGGAAGATTCGGCCATTTTTTTTGTGATTCTTGCATGGCCGCCTCCATGAGCGCGCGGCCAGCGCCGCGGCCCTGCCATGAGGGAATAACTCCGATGCCTGCAAGAAGAACAAATGACGGCTGAGGGTGGAGATGAACGAAACCTATTGGCTCGCTTGCCCCCGCAAAAGCCAGCAAAAGGATGTCTTCTTGCCCAAGCTCGATTGAAGAATTTTGAAAAAGAGACTCGGCCAGCGCGCGCCAGAGGGGAATTTCCGAATTGCGCGCGGGGCGTATGGAGAAATCTGAGCGAGTAGAGAAAAAAAAGCTGTCTGATTTCTTCTCTGGGGCGTTATTTGTCTTTTTACGCCCCATGCGCTCCACCCTAGAACTGGATGAAGTTCACGCGGATTTCGTCTGTTATTGTGATGTCGGCGGCGCGGCGCGCCTCGGCAGAGCCGAGCTTGACCACAAGCGTCTGGTCAACCACGCTCTGGCCCTCGTGCTCGTGGATGTGGCCGCACAAAACCATGAGCGGTTTGTTTTTGGTGATGCAGTCGCGCACAGCCTTGCTTCCGACATGCATGCCGCCCACCTGGTCGAACACGCCGTAGGGCGGCGGGTGGCTGAGCAAAATGGTGTGGTCGTCCACTCCGGTTGTGCCGAGTATGTGCTCAATCTGCGATTCGGACAGCTCGGAAGGGGTGGAAAACGGCGTGGGGTTGCTGCCGCCAAGGCCCACTATGTTCCATTCGTCAAAAGAGATGCGCCTGCCGTGCACATACCCTGCCTGCGGGCGCAGGAAATCCACCACAGGGGCGGAATCCATGTTGCCGTGCACGAAATAGAAATTCTCGTCAAAAAGGCTGATGAGGTCCTGCGCATATGTGACAGGGCCGCGGTTGGTCATGTCGCCGACGCAGAAAACCGCAGAGTAGGTGTTTTTGCTGGCCAATGCGCGCAAGCCGTCGAGCGCCTCCTCGTCCGCGTGGATGTCGGAGAACGCCAGTATGTGCATGTTCGCCATTCATTCGCCTCATGCCTTGGTGTGATGAAAATCAATACTTCTTTTTGCTGAAACGGGGGTTGAAGCTGCGCGGACGCTCGCCGCCAGCTGAGCCACCTTCACGACCACCTGACCCGCCCCTGCCTTCGCCCGAACCGCGGCCGCCGAATCCGCCGCCCTGTCCGCCGCGCGGGCGGTCGCCGCCAAAGCGGGGCCTCTCAGCGCCGAATCTCGGGCGGTCTCCACCGAAGCGGGGCCTGTCTCCGCCGAATGAGCGGTTGCCGCCCGGGCGTGGCCGGCCGCCAAAAGAGGTTTGAACTTGTGGCGCCTGTCCCGGTTTTCTTGCCGGCTCAGGCTTGCCCTGCAATGCTTTCACGCGCGCCTCGAACTGCTCTTTTAGCTTCTCGGCAATGAAGTGGTGGCTGTATGCGTCGGCCTTGGACGCGATTGTGAGTTTTGCGGCCAGAGCGCGGGCCAGTTTTCCCCTTGTCCAGCGCGGCGCTGTCGAGATGGCCGGGTGCTGGAAGATGAGGCCGTGTTTTGGCGGCGGGCTGCCTGAGCGCAAATGCTTGAACAGCGCCTTTTCTGCGCCAATGACCTGAACGGTTGATGCAGGGAAAGATGCAAGTTTGTTTAGAGAGCCGGCCTGCGCGATTAGTTTGGCGGCCAGAGACGGGCCTGCGATGGCTGAAAGGTTGGGGGCAAGGCGGGTGGCAAGCTCGTCAGAATATGCCACAAGCTCCTCGCGGTGGTTTAGAAGCGCAAGAAGAGTGCTGGCCTGCTCGCGCACTGCCTTGAGGTCGGGCTCGGAAAGGGCAACGCCGACAGAGCGTTTGGCTCTGTCACAAACCAATTGGGCAGACTGCTCGCCGATAATCGGGGCAATGGCGGCTGCGTCAGGATTTGCCTTGTCGAGGGCAAGAACCACTTTGGCGAATTTGGCCGGATCCTGCTGCTTGAACTCGGGGAAGTGGTAGCCGTACCATTCGTTGAGGCGCTCGGAAACAAGGTTGGCGACCTTGTCCATGTCGTCGATGGCCGCAACCACCTGAACGAGCACAAGGTCGGGCGAGGCCATAGCCTGCTGAACGCCTGCCTTGGCGCGGAACATGAACTTGGATTGGTCGAATTTGAAAGCCATAAAGAGCACCCGAATGTACGAGGTAATAGGGAGTTCAAGCTATATAAGATGTATGGCAGATGAAGTGGCATGCTTCTCTCGGACAAGGACATCCGGCATGAAATCGCCAAACGGCGCATGGTCTTTTTCCCGCACCTTCATCTGGACCAAATCGGCGGCGCGTCTGTTGATTTGACTCTGGACGGGCGGTTCTGGCTGTTCAAGACAGGGTATGCAAATTCGCACCGGCCGGTGGATTTGGACAAGGTGGCGTTCACTCAGGCAACAGAGGAGTTGAAACAAAAATCGATTATTCTTGCTCCCGGCCAAATAGTTTTGGGAATAACAAAAGAGAAAATCAGGCTGCCGTCAGACATTATGGGAAGGCTGGAGGGAAGAAGCAGGTACGCGCGGATGGGCCTTGCAGTTCACATCACGTCCGCACTTGTTCAGCCCGGAAGCGATAATCATCAGGTTTTGGAAATTGTGAATTTCGCGCCATTTCCCGTGAAAATTTCCGAAGGCATGAGAATTTCACAGGTCGTGTTTGAGTATATGAAAACTCCGACGTCAAAGCCTTATGCAAAATTCGGGAAAGTGGCGAGAAAGCAGTAGGCAAATTGGTTAATAAACCCCATTAGACATAAATTATAACATGAATGACAAACTGCCAACTATTCAATTCCAGCAATTGGGCCAAGATGCCTACAAAAGAATAATCGCAAGCCCGTCGCAAAGTCAGGCTTATTTCGACCGTTTCCACAAGCCGGTAATTGAGACTGCACGCAGCAGATTCGGAAGAACGACAAATGTGCTCAGCATTGCATGCGGATACGGCCACGAGCTTGTTTTCTTCAAGAAATACAAACGCATCCGTGCTTTTGGAATCGACATAAACTCGAACATGCTCGATGAGGCGCGCGGAAACAACCCGAACGCGGTTTTTGTAACCTGGGATGTTCGGGACAGAAAGTCGCGCTTTATGCACGGCAAGTTCCAGATGTCAATTGCGATAAATGCGCTGATTTACTGCCCGTACGACATGGCCGCATTTATGCACAAAGCGCTTGCGCCCGGAGCTTTCGGGGTTGTGAACCTGCGCATAGGAAACGAGCCTCTCAATGCGCCGTTTTTCAAGGATTGCATAAAAATGGGCTGCAAAGACGACAAGGAGGAAGTCAAGGCCGGAAAATACACGTTCACGCTGAGGGCCATGGACTACACGGCACGCACCGACAGCCTGCAAAGGCTCGGCCGCCAGCTCTATTTCAGAACAGAGCGCGATGCGCAGGACTTTTTCGCAATATGCGGGTTTGAAATCTACTCGCAAAAGGTTTACCAGTACCCGTCGGAGGAAAACCTGAAAAACACGGTGCAGGTTTTCACTTTGCAAAAGCCTGACAAATATTAGGCAGCCCGCGCTGATAATCAAATGACGCTTGCGCCGGCCACTCTCTGCGTTTCGTCAAGCAGAAGCAGCTCTTTTTCCGTCAATAAGCCCGGCGAGCCGCGCAATCTTTCTGCCTGCTGCTTCGAAATTTGCACATAAAGCATCTCGCCGGCCTTGAAAGTTTTGCCGCAGTAGGGCTCGTCCATTGAAATTGCGGCCTGCTGTCTTTCTGAAAGCAAATCCATTGACTCTTTTTTGTCTTGAATTGATTTTACAACTCCAATCATCTGCCCCGAAGAGTTCATCAGCTGCGCGCCGGGGCGCAAGCGGCCGGAAGCCACTTCAACGCCGAAGATGGCTGGTTTTGAAAGGCGGAAGAAGCAATTCGGGAGAACAAGCACTTTGGCCGGAAGCGCAAGCTCGGACAGAACCGCATGCTGGTCTCTCTCTTTCTCTTCCTTCACCCATGCCACATAGTCCTCAAGAATGCGGTAAACAATGTTTGACTGGAAAAGATGCACATTGCCCCTCTCTGTTTCCTCCATTGCCTCGGGCAGAAGAGGCACGTTGAAGGCAAGCACAACGCCGAGATATTTGTCCTCCATTGACACTGCGCGGGCCGAGATGACGTCCTTTTTGCCCACAGGCCCCACGCCAATCGAGCGAATCGGAATGTTGACATGCATAAGAAGGCGCATGAGCGCCTCGGCCGAGCCCAGAGTGTCAGCCTTGAGCACCACTCCGGCCACCTTTTCGTTTGTTATGAGAATGGATTTGATTTGGGAGCTTATTTCCTGCTCGATTTTCGGAGTGAGGTCGGATGAGACAACCACTTCAATCGGCGAGCCGGCCAGCACTCCCTCCAAATCAGGCGCATAAATTTTCACGCCGGCGGCGGCATGCACTTCCTCCACATAAACATATGGAGAGCCGGCCGACGGGGTTTCGCCTGGGCGGGGCGGGCGCAGAAGCCCGCGCACTTTCACCACGCGCGCGCCGGAAGGCGTGCCGAAAACCACGAGGTCGTTGCGCTTGAGAGTTCCGTCATACACAATGACATCGATTGTGGTGCCCAAACCCTTCTCCTCTTTCACCTCGATGATGGAGCCGCGGGCCGGCCCCTCGTCCTGAGATTCGAGGCTGCCGGCCAGATATTTCTGGCTCAGGCCTGCCAGATAGAGCAAAAGTTCTGCCATGCCCTCGCCGGTTTTGGCAGAGCATGGCACCATGATGAGTTGTTTTGTAAAGTCGCTCACGCGGTCGAATCTCTCCGACTCCATGCCCATTTCCGAGAGCCGGCCCACTATGGTGTAGAGCCGTTCCTCCAACAACTGCTGCACCGACTCTGACTGGGCGGCAAGAGACTGTGAAAAGCATGCGGTGGACTGGCTTTTCCAGCCCTGCAGCAAATCGATTTTGTTCAGGGCGATTATGAAGGGCGTTTTCTGCGAGCGCAAAATTTTGATTGACTCCACAGTCTGCGGCTGTATGCCCTGCATTATGTCGATTACCAGTATGGCGATGTCGGCAATCGAGCCGCCGCGCTCGCGCATTGAAGTGAAAGCCTCGTGCCCCGGCGTGTCGATGAAAAGAAGGCCGGGAACTTTCAGCGACGCATCAGCCTGCGCGCGAAGCGGCCCGCAGGCCGAGAGAATGGATTCGCGCGGCAGATATGACGCGCCAATCATTTGCGTGATGCCGCCGGCCTCGCGGGCGGCAACGCCGGTGCCGCGGATGCGGTCAAGAATTGATGTCTTGCCGTGGTCCACGTGCGCGAGAATACAGACGATGGGGGAGCGGAGCATGGAAAACACCGTTTGGAGAAATGAAACCGGAGGCTGTAAAGAGACCTCGCATATGCTATGGCACAGAGGATGTTTTTATTGCTGTTGCCAATTTCTAGTCTTCGCCCTCTTTATGGCAGACATAATTGAAGCAGCGCGTTTGCGGGGGCTGAACGCAGTGGCCGTTGCCTTCGCACTCCACGCAAATCTTGCCCACTTCGGTTTTGTGGCAGTGATGGGACTCGCAGTCGTTGGGGGTGTCGCAGATTGCGCCGTTCGGCAGCAGGCCGGGAGGCGGCGACGGCACGGGAGCAGGCATCACCGATGCCTCGTTGCAGCGGCCCACAAGCGGCTCGGCGCCCGATTGTATGCGGTACGGCAGCTCGGATTCGTCGCTTAGAAGAGTCATGTTGACATTGAGCTCATACATCTGGTTCGGCACGCACGAGCCGTTCAGATACACTGTTGCCACGGCGCGCTTGCCGGTGGCGACGTTGAGCGGCACGGTTGATGATGAGGTGAAAAGGCCGGTGCCGCTGATGTTCATGTTTGATATTTCCAGCGTTGAGGGAGCGCTGTTGAGAAGGGTGAGCGTGAGAATGCCGTCGGCCGAGAGGTTCTGGTTTATTATGAGGAACGGAGTGGCCTGCGAACTCCAGTATGCTGCCGAGGTGGAAGAGCGGATGTCGGCTGCCGGGCCGGGAGAGTTTGCCAAAAGGACTGCGGCCATGAGCGAGATGATGAGAACTACAGATCGGA
>JAKAJC010000004.1 GCA_021814005.1 Microcaldota archaeon | reverse complement strand
ATTGAATCCGGCGCTTATGCTGGCTCACGAATTTAATAAAGGAGATGCGGCAAGAGTGAGAGAAGGCTTGAAACAAGGGCATTCCATGATTCTTGGCATCGACGAAGCGGGACGCGGCTGCGTCATAGGGCCCATGGTGATGGCCTGCGCCTCAATCGAGCCCATGGAGGAAAACGCGCTTTTGCGCCTTGGAGTAAAAGATTCCAAAAAGCTCTCCCCCCACAAGCGCGAAGAGTTGTACGAGCCAGTGAAGGAGCTGTGCGAAGTGCATACAGTGCACATCAGCGCGGCGAAACTGACCAAGATGATGGATGAGCGCAACCTCAACGAAATAGAGGCAATGACTATTGCCGAAATGCTGAAAGGGGTGCCTGAAACCGCGTGCGCCTACATCGACGCGCCGGACAACATTCCCGCCAATTTCGCCAAGCGCATCAAGCGCTTCGCCGCCCACCTTCCAACCCTCCCGAAACTGGTATGCGAAAATCGGGCAGATGACAAATACCCTATTGTGGCCGCCGCATCCATTGTGGCCAAGGTGGAGCGGGATAGGGAGATTGAGAAAATCAAGAAGATAATTGGAATTGACTTCAATTCCGGCTACACTTCAGACCCGATGACCACTGCATTTTTGGCCAAGCACGCGCACGATGAAAATGTGCAGCCCTATCTGCGCCACAAATGGGCTACGCTGGAAAAATTAAAGCAAAAGAAAATGAGCGACTTTTAATTAGATTTGAAATTCTTTCTTTCTTCCCTTGCCCGCATCATGAATGGCTTTTGCCAAAGATGACACGGTCTTTTTCACGTCACCGTCTTTTTCCAGCGCGGTGCCGACCTGCAAAATGTCGGCCCCTGCCTTCACGAGTGCAGACGCTTGAGCGGGAGTGCGCACGCCGCCCCCGATCACATAGGGAACGCGAAGCACTGATGAAACAGCCTTGGCCATTTCGGGAGGAAGAGGGCCGTCGGCAGGATTTGAGCCCGAATCTGTGAGCACAAGTTTTGCGCCCATATACTGGCCCGCTAATGCCATGGCGGCAGCCAGAGAGGGTTTTGAGCGCGGGACAAGATTGACATCTCCCACCCACCCCACTGTTCCGCCGGGCTGGACAACTATGTAGGCTGTGGGAATGGCTTCAAGCCCCATGGCGCGCACAACTGGTGCGGCAAGTGTTTGGGCTCCCGAAATCCAGTAGGGGTTGCGCGAATTAAGTAACGACATGAAATAGACCGCATCCGCATACTTTGTCACGGTAGTCACATTGCCGGGGAAAAGAACGAGCGGCACCGAAATTTGGGATTTGATGTCTTTTGCAACTCCATCAAGGAGCTCTCCGCCCACCCCGGTGGAGCCGCCGATAAGCACATAGTCTGCGCCAGCATTGGCTGCCGACACGCCGGCCTTCACTGCCGCGGCAGGGCTTGGGTGGTCGAGGGGGTCGATTAGGGCGGCCAGCAATGCGCCGCGCGCCGAGAGTGACTCGAGAAGATATTGGTAGGTTTTGTCAGCCATAGGATTCGCCTCGCTGCGATGATTCGAACTGTGATACGACTTGCCTTAGACCTATTTTAAATGGTACGGAAGGCCGCCAGTGCAAAAGCGTGCGCGCGCGCGAGCAGTCGAAGAAACGGTCTGACGACATCTGGCGCACCATTTCAGGGCTAAGGGATGACTGGCGGCCCTGCAAACTTCGCACAAATGAATGGCTGTGAGACATAAGATTGGCAAGGTGAAGAGAAAGATGGCTTTGCGGTGCCATGACGCCAAGCTCGACGGCGGCTGAAGAGATTGCCTTTTCCTGCGTGATTTGTTCGGGGCCGACAAGCAAAAATACCGAGCCGGAAATGACGGGGGCGCGAAGGGCGCAAATTATTCCTCTCGCAACATCGTCAACATGCACAAGGGGCAGGCGGTTCTTTCCGCTTCCAAGAATTCTCATCTGCCCCTGCATAATCATGCGCAGGGCGGGCCAGAATCCTTCGTGAAAATCTGTGCCAAATATCATGCCCGGCTGCAGCACCACGACTGGCCGCTTGTGGGCCTGCGCCAGCACGAGTTTTTCCGCCTCCAGCTTGCTGTGCGCATACGGCGTGTCCGGCCGGCGGGGCGAGAATTCGTCTGCCCCGCTTTTTGGATTCCAGCCATAGACTGAAATGGAGCTGATGTGCACGAATTTCTGCAAGGCAGCCGGGGATGCAATCAGGAGGGCGCGGGTGGGCAGCACGTTGGCAGCCATCATTTCGTGCAGGGAGGAATTCTGGTCCGGCCTGCCGGTGCAGTTCACTATGTGGGTGACATCGGCCAGCGTGAGCGCAAGCGCGTCGACGTCGGAATAGTCCACCAGCCGCCAATTGATTCCTTTTGGCAGCTTCTGCGCGGCCGCGCGCGAGCGCACAAGCGCAACGCAGCGCCATCTGTGCGAGCGGAGCTTGCGCAGCACGTGAAGGCCCAATCGGCCCGACGCGCCTGCCACTGCAACAAGAAGTTTGGGGCGGGCGGGCTGGCTTTTTGGCTGATGGCGCTTTGCGCGTGCATGCCGTGGCATAAAATGACCAGTAGTTTGCATCAGTACTCAAGATCTTCCTCATGGCCGCCCAAAGCTCTGAGGTTCGGGCGTCAGGAATACCTCGATTTCATCATTGCACAGAGATAGGGAAAAAGAGATTTAAATGCCCGCGCCCGCGCAGGCAAAATGAGGGAAAACAGGCCTGCCGCACTGGATAGGCCAAGCCGCACAATATCTGCAAAATCAGGTCAGCCGTACAAGGCCCGCGATGAGCATGAGAAGGCCAAATGCGCCCGCAATGACTGAGAAGTCGAGCTTGCGGGCCAGCCTGAGAAGGGCGCCTATTGTGAGATAACCGAAGACTGCGCTGGATGCGGCCAGCATGAGCCCGTCTCCCACTGCCAGCGCGCCCAAAAGCGAGCGGTCGGCGAAAAGCTGGTAGCCCCACAGCACCATCTCAGCACAGAGCACGGTCGGAATGGATAGAATGAAGCTCAGCTCGAAGGCCGAGTAGGCGTCAAAGCCGCGCCAGATGAGGGCGGTTGTGCTCACGCCGGAGCGGGAGAGGCCGGGCAGCACGCTGAGGCCCTGCATCAACCCGACTGTCAGGCCATCGAGAGGGCCGGCAGCTGAAGTGGTTCTGTACTGGCGCCGCCCTTTTTGCGAATGAAGAAGCAGCGCGGTGATGATGAGCCCCGCGCCCATAAAGGCAAACAAAAAGCCCAAATCAAGGTTGGCAAGAAAGTTTTTCGACAGCCACAGCAATGGCAAGGCGATTAGGCCTGTGCCAAAGAGGGCAAAGACAAAGAAGAGGAGTTCGCTCCCCCGCTCCTTGTTTTTGCCGGCGCTGCGCACGATTTGCCATCCGGCGCGAATCAGCTCGATTAGCTGGGAGCGGAAGTAGACGAGGGCTGCGAGAAATGTGCCCAGATGGAGGTAGAGCAGGAGGGGAACGACCGCCTCGCGCGAGCCGCCCAGCATCTGGAGAAAGACGGCGGTGTCAAGGGTTTTGGAGGATATTGGCAGCCATTCTGCTATGCCCTGCACGGCACCCAGAATAAGAATAGAAAGAGGGTCCATCAGCATTCAAACTCCCAAAGAAATGATAAAAACTAAAAGTAAAAATGAAAAACTAAAATAGAAAAAACTTAGTGAATCGCTTTCTTGTCGACGATGATGTGGTCGGATGACGCAAGCACCGAGGAGTAGGGGATGTTGATGAGCCCTTCCTCCTTGTTGAGCGCGCGCGCCAATGCGTTGTCCAGATTGGGCTCCACCAGCATGCTCTCGATTTTCCCGCTCACATCGTGGACGTTCAAATCGATGAGCTTGCCGAGCTCCTCACCGTCGTTGGTAATGATTTTCTTGCCTGCTAATTGCTTGGCGATGACGATCTTCGTCATGAGTATCACCTATCTTTTCACTCTGTCTTGCGCTACCACCTTTTATTTTAAATAGCTTTGCCCGCTCTCGACGTGAAAAGGTAGCAGATTAGGGGCGGGCGCGGTAGAGCTGCAGATGGGGCACGGCCCCGATTCGCACCACCGCCCCCTTTTCGGCCAGCCCCATTGAGAGGGCCGCGCCGACCGCTTTTTCGCCGACCAGATTGGCTGAAGTGCAGGCAGAGAGGTGGGGCGCCAAGTCTGCTGCCTCGATGGTTTCCTCCCCGTAAAATGACGCGAATTTGACCAAGTCGAGCACGCGGCCATTGCCTTCGTGGCGCAGGCCAAGAGCATCCTCATCTGCCGCAGCCAGCACCAATTCGTCCCCCTGCTTGTGCAGCCGGAAACGGATTAGTGAGGAATTTGATGCCGGTTTTGCAGCTTTCTGGTTTGGCATGTGCTTACCTCTTGTGCGCGCTTTTTACCCATTTGGCATAGCGTGATTCCACTGCCGTTGTTTTTTGAGAATAAATCATCGGGAGGCGGTAGGGGTGGTGTTTGGCCAGCCATGCGCGGACCGCGGCCGGATTTGCTGTCTTGATTTCAAGCAAATATTCGCGCGCATGAATCATTTCGTTTTTCCATGAATAGACAGATTCAATGGGGCTCAAGGACACGCAGGCCGCAAGAGACGAGCGGACAAGGGATTTGGCCATTTTCGCCGCTTGCGCCTTTTTCGCAACCGAGGTGAAGACGAGATGCATAAAACCAAATGCCGGAGCCGCTTTTTAATCATTGGCGGCTCAATCTAATTCGGAACCATCGGACCCGTGGTGGAATGGTTAACACGTCTGCCTTACACGCAGAAGACTGAGCGTTCGATTCGCTCCGGGTCCAAGCTGTTTGTGTTAAATATCTCCTGCCCATAACTGCCGCCATGGCCAGACTCTTTGTGATGCTGTGCATGGCGATGGCCCTTTTGCTGTCGGCCGGAATTATCCAGGCCCAGGTGCCCGAGGTTCCGGATGCAGTTTGCGCCGGCGGATTCACCGCCAGCGGAGAATACATTCCAAAAGAGCAGGGCGGCTGCTGCCAGGGCGCCGAGTGCTGCCAGTATGAGGCTTTCAAAAACAATGCCGGCTGTTCGGCCGCAACGGGGGGCCAGACAACTGGTTCAACCGGCCAGACTACCGGCACGCCGACCAATCTCACCGGCACAATCGAGAGTGAAAACAGCAGTTTTAGGATTTTTCATGCAGACGGCACGATAGCGCCGCCGGGCGACAATAATCTTAGGGCCGGCGACACCCTGCGCGTTGCAAAAGGTGATGTCGCGCTCAAACTCAGCGACGGAACAAGGCTTCATGTGTATTCAGGCACAAGCGTTACCATGAAAGAAGACAGCTACACCGTGCGGGGGCTGGCATGGGTGACAATGCCGGACGGCCACATGTACAAAACCGGCAGGGGCACCATCTTGACGCTGATGAAAAATCTTGCGCCCGTCCTGCTTGATGGGGATTTGAAACTGGCGGAGAGAATGTCCAAGTCATGGTTTAATTTCTATATTCTTACCCCGAATGCGGTCATTGCGCCGCGCGGAACAGAATTTATTCTGGAACAGAACGAGAACATCACGACGCTTTATCTGCACGAGGGGCTTGTTGACGTCACGCCCATAGTCGGCGGGGTGAACCGCACAGATTTGAAAAAAACTGTGGAAGCCGGCCAATTGGCTGTGGTGGATGCGCGCGGAGTGGTGAATATCACACAGCTCACGCAAGAGCAGTGGGATGCACGTAATTCGCTGTTTGAAAATTCAACGCAGGAGGCCGGAAGCGCGCAAGACGAGATTCAAGATGCCTACATCGCCTCGACAGCCGCGCTGCAAAAGGCAGCTTCGGCGGCCGCTTCTTCCGGCGGCGCAAAGCCGGCCGCCTGCCCGCTGAGCATGTTTGCCCTCTCGGTCGTGGCATTGTTCGCGGTTTTGGCCGCGCGAAGAGGTTAGTTTGGCGAGCTTTGACTGAGAAGGAGTTTGTCTTTCTCTTTCTTTTTTCCAAGGTTTTTTCTTTCCTCTTTCCGCAGAAAGAGAAAGAAAAAAGCTTAGCCCCTACCGGATTCGAACCGATGTCCTCAGGTTCAGAGCCTGATGTCCTTGCCGCTAGACGAAGGGGCTATGATATTATTTTGTGTGGCGGGGTTAAAAACCCGAACGGATGCGGGCTAGCGCTCCAAATCCAAATAGGGGCCCAAAAGCTTGCGCGCCTTTTCCAGCTTGTCGACTTTGATGCAGTCGAACACCATGCCCTCCATCTTGGCCAGAATCACCACGTTCTCAATCGAGACGCCCCCGTCCGAGAGCAGTTTGGCGATGCGGGCCAGCTCGCCGGGCTTGTCGGCCAGCTTGACCACAAGAAGGTCTGACGCGATGACGTCGTAGCCGTTGGCTTTGAGCACCTGCAGCACGCGCGAGTCGTCGCGCACGCCCAGGTTGATGAACGCCTTGCCGCCCGCCACGCTCACCGAAATCGACTCGATGTTGACCTTGGCGTGGCCCAAAAGGTATGAGATGTCGGCCAGAAGGCCTACCTTGTCATCGGCTACAATAGTGAGCTGCTTCATGATAAAACCCCCGAATTTTAGGAAATCAAATGTTCTCTACGCTCAGGTAAGGCCCGAGGATTTTCTCGGCCTTGCTCGGCTTGTCCACGCGCAGGGAGTATATCGAGACGCGGTCGTCCTGGCTTATCATGGTGACGCTCTCGATGTTGACATTGTTGTCCGCCAGAAGGCGTGACATCTTGGCCAGCTCGCCCGCCTTGTTGTCGAGCTTTGCCACAAGGCTGTCCGCCTCAAGGCAGTGGTAGCCGTTGGCCGCCAGAACCTCGAGGGCGCGGCGGCTGTCCTTGATTGTAAGAGTGACGATTGACTTGCCGCCCACCATTGCGGCGCTGATGGCCTCAATGTTGATTTTGGAGCGGCCCAAAAGATATGAGACGTCGGCCAGAAGGCCAACCTTGTCGTCGACTACAAGAGTAATCTGTTTCATGGCAATCCCACACTGGTTAGAGCATGGACAAGAAACATTATATAAGCGATGTAAAAGCGGCCCAAAATCCGGCGTATGACGAAAATAAAATTAAAAATGAAAAAAGAACCTCCGGCCGGTCATGGGGTCCGGGCTGGAAAGTTGGGGTGATTTTATGGGAATGGTGTGTCCCTGCGACGGGACGCCCGTGCGTACAAGACGCAAAAGCGCCCCGGCCGCATCCATTCACCAAGAGACCGAACTTCCCCACCGAGCGGTGGCTGAAGAAACGGAAAAGGGCTTGCGGACTGGCCGGTGTCTGACCGGCCAGTTCCGTTCATTGCCCAAAATCCCAACTAGCGGATATTCACGCTGCCCTTAACGCCGACTTTGCGCACGTTCAGGTCCCGGTTGTTGTACTGCTCAAGGTTGAAGTTGAGCTGCCAGCTGTTGGTGCCGACGCCGGCATTCATGCGGAACAGGCTGGAGCCGCCTTCGACATCACCGCTGAACACCAGACCGCTCAAGGTATTGAACTTGAGTTTGCCGCCGATTGTGCTGGTCGTGAGCGGGGCATACAAGCCGTTTGTTTTCAAGAGGGTGTTGATGTTGTGGATGGGCGAGTAATTGACCTCGGCTGAAATCGGCAGGCCAAAGATTGAGGAAAGGATTTGCGAGTCCTCAAGCGCCAACTGCAGCTTGGAGTCAAAACGGTAGACCGGAAAGAATCCCTCTTTGGAGTACTGGCCTGCGCCGCCGGCTGTCATGCTGAAACCAATCGGGCTGTCAGAACTCTGGGGCACGCTCACTTTTGCCTCCCCGATAACACCGCCGGCTCCGCGCACGCCCGGAGAGGGGCGGTCGGCATAGAAACCTGCGATGTCGAGATTGACGGGCTCAAGGTTGATTTTTGCGCCCGCAATCGCCTGCGTTACGGTCTGACCGGCCGTTGTGTTGGGCGTGGTCATGCCGAAGTTGCCCTGCACGCGCGCATAGGGCTGCAATGTCTTTGAGGCATTCCAGTCAATGGTTGTGCCAAAGTACTTGCCTGAAAGTGGCACGTTGCTGTTCATGTCGGTCGCTGTAAGCATGCCGCCTTCTGCTGTGATTTTGACCTTGGTCGAAGCCGAAAGCTCGCCGGTCGTGTCAGCCAACAGGGCGTTCATTTCCCGGAGATACGCTTTCTGCGCTGCATTGAGCTCTTTCTGATAGGAAAGGCTGTCGAGCTTGTAGTCAAGCTTGGCCTCGTTGATTGCCTTGGTTGTCTTGATGACAGTTTTCAAGGAATCGAGAGTGCGCGCATGCGCGGCCTTGATGTCATTAATCGACATCTGGCCGACTTCCTGCGCCTTGGCAGCATTAACGCCGGCGATGGAGCTGACGCCGATGCCCGCTCCAACAACAAGTTTACCAACAGTGTTCATTTTCATCTAATCACCCACACCTTTCCAAAAGGTGAATTCAGCAATGCATTATGTGCATTACCACATATTGACATGAGTATAAACTTACATGTTTATATAGGTTTCGAAACTATACGGGGCTTTGGAGAAGGCCCAAAAACGGCTGTTGAATACGAGAGAAAATTGGCAAAATCTGGTTATAGCTGCTTTGTTTAATGTTCGGTGGAAAAGGCGGAATTGCATGTATTGTATAATATTAGGAAAAAATGAAAAATAAAAAGAAAAAAACTTAGTAGTCGTCGCCGCCCATGCCTCCCATGCCGCCGGGGCCGCCCTGTGGCGCCTTGGCCTTGGAGGAAATCATGTCGTCGATGCGCAAAATCATGCGCGCGGCCTCTGAGGCCGACTGGATTGCCTGCCTCTTGACCTTGGCCGGCTCGAGAACACCAGTGGTCTTGACGTCGGCCACCTTGGCCGCATAGACGTCAATGCCCCATGAGGCGTTGCCCGAAGAGCTGTGCTTGGAGCGCAGGGACACCAGCGTGTCGATGGCGTCCATGCCCGTGTTCTCCGCCAGCGTGCGGGGGATGAACTCGAGCGCTTCGGCAAAGGCGTTGATGGCCAGCTGTTCGCGGCCGCCCACCTTTTTGGCATACTCGCCCAGGCGCGCAGCCAGCTCCATTTCGGCAGAGCCGCCGCCATAGACATAGTGGCCTTCCTCGATTGCGGCTGAAACCGCGCCGATTGCGTCCACAATGGCCCTCTCGGCCTCGGCAACCACGTGCTCGGTTGATGCGCGCACAAAGAGCGTGACCGACTTGGGGTCTTTGCAGTTCTCGACAAAGACCATCTTCTCGCCGGAGATGGAGCGCTCCTCCACCGTTCCCGCGTCGCCCAAATCCTTGGACGCGAGGTCGTCGAGCGAGGAGACTATGCGCGCGCCTGTTGCGCGGGCAAGCTTCTCCATGTCGGACTTCTTCACGCGCCTAACCGCCATAATATTCTTCTTGGCCAGGAAATGCTGGGCCATGTCGTCGATGCCCTTCTGGCAGAAGACGGCAGTGGCGCCCGATTTGGCGATTTTGTCCACCATGTCCTTGAGCATCTTCTCCTCCTGATCGAGGAAAGACTGCATCTGGTCGGGGGACTTGATGTCAATCTTGGCGTCGATTTCGGTCTTCTCGATTTCGAGGGCCGAGTCAACGAGGGCGATTTTGGCCTTGTTCAGCGTCTTGGGCATTCCCGAGTGCACGACCTCCTTGTCCACCAATACTCCCTGAATCAGCTTGGTGTCGTGGATGTCGCCGCCAGACTTCTTTTCAATCTTGATGAGCTCGTCGTCAACAAAATATTTGTTGCCCTTCTTCTCGGCCACCTGCGTGACCGCCTTGACAACCAGCTTGGCAAGCTCGTCCTTGACAGCGCCGCCCGCAATAGACTTGGAGCCCATTGAGATGGAGGCCATTTTCTCGAGGTTGGCCGTGTCGTTGAGGCTGACGGGCTGGCTGATGTTGCCCAAAAACTCTTCGCAGCGCGCGGCCGCGTCCATGTAGCCCTTGACAATGGTGGAGGCATGGATGTCCTGGTCAAGCAAATCGCCCGCGTTCTTCAAGAGAGCGCCTGCAATGACGACCGCTGTCGTGGTGCCGTCGCCGACCTCCTTGTCCTGCGTCTTGGCAATCTCGACCATGATTTTGGCGGCCGGGTGCTCGACGTTCATTTCCTCCAAGATGGTGGCGCCGTCGTTTGTGATGATGATGTCTCCAAGGTCGGACACAAGCATTTTGTCCATGCCCTTGGGCCCGAGCGTGGTGCGCACGATGTTGGCCACTGCATAGCCCACCATGATGTTGGTGCGCTGAGCGTCGCGGCCCAAAACGCGCTGGCTGCCCTCAGGCAGGCCGTTCTGGTTCTGCATTCTGTCTGCCATATTAAAACACCTCGATAAATCGCGTTTGTTTTGCAAGAGAATATGCACTTGGGAGAGAAGATGTCCCCTAAATGCGTTTCAAGCCAATTATTGTTGTGAAAAAATAAAAAATTTATGTTGATTGGCGCGGGCCGGGGCCGCTCGATGGGCGGCCACCCTTATTTTCTACTTGCCCATCACCGTGATTTTGCCGTATTTGCCGGCTGAAATCTGGGCCTGACCCTTGAAGTCGGACACCCAGCCGTTCTCAATCTTGACCTTGTCGCCCACGTTGATGCGGTCGATGTCATCGTTCCACAAAGACAGGGTGATTTCGCCGCTCTCGTCCTTGAGGGTGGCGGAGCAGACGCGCAGGCGCTTGCCGAATTTCGACACAACGTCGCGGGGCTCGTCTTTTGCTGAGATTTCGCCCTCAACCGTAACATTGCCGGTGCCGGGGCGTATTTCTGATACATTGGTCATGTGAAAACCTCGACTCTAATTGAATGAGCTAAAGAAAGGTTGGTTTAATCATGTATATAATAGATATAGGTGGGGCCCGCTCCGGAGCCCCGAAAAAAGAAAAAATGGATTTTGAGCTGGGTTTAGGCCAGAAGGCCGAGTGCTGAGGCAAGGCGGACCGGGTCAACGGCTGACGCAAGGCCCACAACGCCTGAGGCGACAATCACCGAAACCGCCAGAAGCACGCCGGCCATAACGATGGCGACCGCCACGTTGCCGCGCTTGAGCTCCTTGGTCTCGTCAATCTCGGTTGTTATCTTGTCCCACACCTTGAGCGCAAGGTTGATGGAGAAAGCCGCAGCCGCGATTGTGATGAGGAGCTGCAGGATGCCGAACAGCAGGCCGATGACGACCACAGCCATTGGCGCACCCGGGTGGATGACAGCCGTGAGGCGCGCCACGCCGCCCTGTATCACGTTGGCGATGGAGAAGATGACGGCGGCCATGAGAATGCCGACAGCCACGTTCCCTTTCTTCAGCTCCGCCATTTCGTTGATGCCGCTGGTCATGCGGTCGAACATGCGCAGGCCCAGATACACCGAGCTCATGGCAAGGCCGAGGCCAATCAAGAGCTGGAGCACGCCGGACAGCAGGCCGATGACGACCTCGCCCAAAACCACACCTAATTCAAGAGTCATTGATTCACCCCAAGACCTAACCTAAGGTAAAAGGTCCTGATAGAGAGCACATCCGTCTAGAGTTTTTAAAGATTGCTTACATGTGAGATGCATGAAAGCTACTTATGCGGACAGCGGAGTGGATGTTCGGGCGGTCAAGGCGGTTCAGGCGCGCATAAACGCCCTCATCGGCTCCACATCCAACAAGCACACCCCGCACTTTCTGGCAGGCCATTATGCCGGAGTGTTTGAGGCGGGCGGGCAGAAGATGACAATGCACTGCGACGGCGTGGGCTCGAAAATCCTTGTTGCGCAGGCGCTTGACAAGCATGACACGATTGGAATTGACGCGCTGGCAATGAACGCCAACGACATTGTTTGCGTGGGCTCGACGCCAATTGTGGGCGTGGATTATCTGGCCCTCTCAAAGCTGGACGACGCTCTTGTGGAGCAGGTGATGCGCGGGCTCGTGGCCGGCTGCCGCGAGAGCGGAGTGGCGCTCATCGGCGGCGAGACGGCAATATTGCCCGACATGATAAAGGGGGACGTGAAGAAAAATCCGGCCCGCGCAGATTATGATTTGGCTATGACTGTTGTCGGCACGCTGAACGGCGAGCCGATTACTGGCGCGAAGATGAAGGCTGGGGACGCGCTTGTCGGCCTTGCCTCTTCGGGTTTGCATTCAAACGGATACACGCTCGCGCGAAAGCTTCTCTCAACAGACGAGTGGGGCGAGGAGATGCTTGAGCCGACCGCGCTTTATGTCAAGCCGGTGCTGGAAATGCTCAAGGCGCACCCGTCTTCTGTTCACGGCATTGCCCACATAACCGGCGGGGCGTTTTCCAAGCTTGCAAGAATAGGCGCGCACGCCTCTGTCGGTTTTGAGCTTGACAATATGCCAAAGCCGCAGGGGGTAATGGCAGAGCTTTACAAAAAGATGGGAGACGCGCGCGAAGCTTACCGCACATTCAACATGGGCATCGGCATGGTGATTGCCTGCGAGCCGGCGGCGGCGGAAAGCGTGATGAAAATCGTGAAAAAGAGCGGAATGGAAAGCCGGCAAATCGGCCGCGTGGTCAAAGAGGAGGGCGTGACGCTTGTGCAGGCCGGCAAAAAAATCAATTTGATGTAAAGACGCGGGGGGACGGCATGCTTGAACATATCCCCCGCTGGCTTGTTGTTTTGACCATAATTCTAGTCTTAGTTTTTCTTGTTGCCGAAGTTTTGATGTACACTGCCTTTAGTGAAGATGCGCTGCGCGCGGGAGTGAAAGGCGAATTCAACAAAACAAAAAACTGCCTCATTGACCGGCTCGCGCCATATGACGCCCCGAACCAGTCAGATACATATGCGAAACTGATTTCATCTTATCTTATTCGCGGCATAAACAAAACCGAAATAGCGGTGCGCTCGGTGAGGCGCGAGGGGTGGGCCTATTTTGCCAACTCCACCATACGCTACGGCCTGCCTTTAGATGAGCAAAATATTGTGATTTACGCTTCTCTTGTCGGAGAGCGGCGCATAATCGGCGCTGCGCCCGATTTGGGAGACAAGTTCGGACAGGAGTGCGTCAAGACGTGCAATGAAAATATCCTTGTTTTGGACAAGGACGCCTGCCGGACGGCATGCGGCAAAATAAACAACACTATCTCGCAGGGCGGCTGCCTCGGCTCGTTTGCGAATTGATTAATAAGCCCCCTTTGGCCAAAATTGATTATGCGAGTGCTTGGAATAGAATCCACTGCCCACACATTCGGGGTTGGCGTATTTGATTCGACAGCAGACGCCATGCTCGCAAACCCGAAGGCATTTTACAAATCGCCTGCAGGGCAGGGCATTGTTCCTATTGTGGCGGCAGAGCATCATCGGGAGCATGCGCAGGAAATAATCAGACAGGCGCTTGAGCAAAGCAAAAGCAGCTGGCAAGACATTGATGCGATTTCTTATGCAGCAGGTCCGGGCTTGGGCCCCTGCCTGCAGATTGGAGCGAGTTCGGCCGCCTTTTTGGCAGGACTGCACCACAAGCCGCTTATCCCAGTGCATCACGGGCCTGCGCACATTGAGGCCGCGCGCTGGCAGTCTGGATTTGATGACCCGCTCGTGCTTTATGTCAGCGGCGGGAACACACAAATATTGACAGGCACGAAAAAAGGCAAAATTTACGGCCCGCCATTTACTGTTCTTGGCGAAACTCTGGACATAGGCATCGGAAATTTGTTTGACGCGTTTGCCCGCGAGCTGGGCTTGGAATTTGCCCACGGCTCGGTTGTGGCAAAAATGGCGATGGTGGGCAAAAATTATCATGAGCTGCCCTACACCGTGAAGGGGATGAATTTCGCCTTTTCTGGCCTCTTGACTTATGCCTCGAAAAGAGTTGGAAAAATCGAGGCAAATGACTTGTGCTATTCATTGATGGAAACCGCTTTCGCGGAATTGTGTGAGGCGAGCGAGAGGGCGCTGTTGATGACAAACAAGGAAGAGGTTGTTGTCTGCGGCGGCGTGGCGCAGAACACCGTGCTTATGGACAAGATGAAGGCAATGGCTGGTTTGCACAATGCAAAATGCTCGACGTGTGAAAACCAGTATAATGCAGACAACGGCGGCATGATTGCGCTTTTAGGCGCGCGCGAAATGGAGCGCAAAGGCAAAGAGGCCGCTATTCTGCCGGAAAAAATGTGGTATGAACAGAAATGGAGAATAGACCAGATTGTTTGAGATGGAAAGAGGGGTGAGAAAATGGCTAAAAAACAAAACATGCCCGCAAAGACGGCAATGCGCCTTGATGAGCGCAAGATGGCGCTTGCCGGCGCGCTGATTGGCGCAATATGCATGGGCCTGATGGGCTTTGGCGCCATGATGGGCGGCTGGGGATATGGGATGATGGGCCGCTATTATGGCTACGGCTTCACCCCGCTGGCATGGGTGTCGGGCCTGCTCTGGGGCGCGGTTGCCGGAGCCGCGGCTGCCTATGTCTTCGCCTGGGCGTATAACAAGGCGTAGAAAAAATAGAGAACGAAAAAAGACAAAAAGTATTTTTATTTTATTTTTCTTTTTATTTTATTTCTTTTTAATTTATTTTTTCTCGAAGTAGCCGCACTTGCCGCAGGAGCGGCGGTCCTTGTGGTCGGCGAGGCGGATGCCTGAGCCGCACTTGGGGCAGGACTTGCCGGCCTTGTAGGGCTTGAACGATTTCTTTTTTGCGGGTGCTTTCTTTTCGTCTGCCATGAAAATCACATCAAAATAATTTGGTTTTTACCTACTTCTTGGCCGGAGCGGCCTTTTTCTCCTCTTTCTTTTTCTCTTCCTTGACAGCAAGGCCGTCGCGGATGAGAAGGTGCTTTTTCTCGTTTTTGAGCGCGGCCTCGGGAGTCTGATAAAGGTGGGAAATGCCTCTCAAGGTGTGCACGCCGAACGAGCTGTCCAGGCGAACCACGACTATGCGCTCAGCCGGAACCGAGAGCGCGGCTGCGAGCGCCTCGCGCACTGCTTTTCGCGACGGAACGCCGCCCTCGAACTCGATGGAGAACTTCACGTCGGTGCGGCCTAAGAGCGCGTTGGTGTTTTTGGAATCAATTGAGATGTTCACAAATATTACCTCCTAAAGAACGGAACAGATTTTTTGTTTAGCGGATGCGCTGAATCGCGCGGCGGCCCATTGCGGACAGCAGCTCGACTTCCTTGCCGGGCGCCGCATCCTTCAGCATTTCTTCGGGCACTTCAAGCTCGAATGTTTCGAATGTGACGGTGTCCATCAGCTGCGCGACCTTGCCGTTGAGCGACACGATTTGCGCGTTGCCGCGGTCGATGACCGGAACCTCGACATCCTGGTCGGACGGGCCCAGCCACTGCTTCTTCTGGCCGTCGAACACGCCGATGGCCGTCACGCGCATCTTGGCTGCGCCGTGCTTGCCGGGTTTCGACGTGTCGATGCCCACCACGCGGCAGGGTATGTCGTCGATAAGGATGTATTTTCCTTCTTTGAGCTCTTTGGCTTCTGAGAACAGTTTCTCGCCAGACATCAAGTCACCTATATGTTCAATGGATTAGAACGAAAGTAAGTGGATAATTGAGAATGAGTGTATTTAAAGTATAGGGGATGCGCTTCACGTTTTTACATTTCTAAACAACTATTTAAATATGGCGAATAAGGCGGCCAAGAAACGGGCGGGTTTGGAAAAGAAGAGCCGCCCGCCCCCCTTACCCGTCTTCTTTTTATCCTCTTGTAGGCCAACTCTGTTCATGATTATCGGCGCAATGAACAACCCACACAAGAAGCTTATCGAGGAGCTCATGCTTTTCGGCGAAATGAATTTTGATTATGCCGAGATAACGATTGAACATCCGCATGCGCGGCCCGAATTTATCGAGAAAAACAAGAAAGACATACTGGACGCGCTTTCCACCTACAATTTGGGGATTGTCACGCATTTGCCGTGGTATTTTTCGCTTGCCAACCCCTACGAGCGCATTGAGAAGGCCACCCACACAGAATTCATTTCCGCTTTCCGCATTGCCGCGCTTTTGGGCGCAAAGAAAATCACGCTTCACACCGAGACGCTTTCGCCCTCGATTCAGAGCCGCGAGTCACACGTGGACGGAACCATTCGCAGCCTCAAGACTTTGCACAAGGAAGCAATGAACATGGGGCTTGACCTGCTGATTGAGAATCTGGATTCCAAGTCATTTTCAGTGCGCGAATTCACCCGCCTCTTTTCCGAAGTTGACATGGGCATGACGTTTGACGTCGGCCATGCCAACACGGCAAAAGGCGAGGGGCTGGAAACCTATCTCAAGCATTTCGCCCCCCGCATAAGGCACGTGCATCTGCACGACAACATGGGGCAGACCGATGACCATCTGCCTCTTGGCGCCGGCAAGATTGATGTGGAGAAAACAGTTGCCGCGCTAAAGGAGAAATACGACGGCACAATCACTTTGGAAGTGCATTCCGAAGACAGGCACTATCTGGAATATTCAAGGCAGCGGCTTGACATTTTGTGGCATGGAAAGAAAAAGCATCTTGAAGACCAGAACTATTTGCAGCCGAGCAGAAAAGAATAATTAATCAGCCGTGCGCCTCGGCACGCTCCCGACCAATTATCCGCACTGCGCGCCGGCTCTTGCTTCTTTTGCCATTTTTACATGCGCGCCGGCTTCTGCCGGCCGCCAATAGGAGCCCAGCACGCCGATAGACATGCCTTTTTGCGAAAGAGCCCATGAATGGTTGCATGAGAGGCATTTCGCCCGCGTTTTGGCTGAACTGGACTGCACCTGCCCGCAGGAGGGGCAGAGAAGCGCGTGGTGCTTGAGCAAAAGAACCATAGGGAGAAAGAGGGCGGGCGGGCCTTAACTGATTTTGGAGGGGGCTGCTTTCCGCTGCCAGCTATTTCCTCTTGCCTCCCGCATAGAATTTGCCGTCGATTATTGCGAAATCCAGAGTGGGTGTTTTGGCGGATGGATTCTTCGGCTCGAACACCAGCCGATAGACGCCGTCCGGCAGGCCAGCCGGCACGGCGAGGATGCCGCCTTCGGACTTGACAGTTTCTGACGAGAGGACGGCCCCCTGCGGGTCGCATAAGCGGATTTCCCGCGTTCGGGAAGACGCATATGCCCGGGCGATGCCGTTCTTTGACACGTGAAGGCCGAAGTTCCGATATGCCAGCAGGTCTGAGATGGCCGACTTTATCTTCGAATATTCCTGCTCGATGCCAATGAACGGGCCGGTTTTTGTCTGGCTGTTGTCCGCCATAAGCATTTCGTTTTTGATAGGGAATGCTTCGAGATGGGGCGCCGTGAAGACCGCGACGCGTTCGATGCCGTCCTTGACAAAGGACATTGCATAGTGGCCGTCGGGCCGGCGCGTCACTTTTGTGGTGGCGTCCATTGGAATGGCGGAGGCATGAACCGGCCGGTCTGAGAGGGCGGCGAGAAAGCGCGCAACGTTGCCGAATGACTCGATGTGCGGAATCGGGGTGTTCGCAATGCCTCCGGCCGAGCAGGCGATGAGATAGATGCCGGCGTCCGGGCTGAACATGCCGGACCACGCACGCGCACGGGTTGCCGGGAATTTTGTGTAATCGCCCGGGTCGAACACCTTGCTGTCGATGGAGGAATATGCCGAGCCGAACTGCTCGGGGGAATATGAGTCGGGCAGCTGGCCGATGAGCAGGCCTTCCGCCCGCGCATGCGAGACTACGAAGGCGTCCGAATATGCCCCCGCTTTCTGCGCGTCGGGAACCTCGGTGAGCGTCCCGCGGCCCAGCACGCGGCGGCCGACTTCCGAGTCGTCATGCGCCACGCACACTATGACATCAGATGCGGCCAGTGACGGGCGCAGGATGCCGAAAAGGCCCATGCCGACCATGTCGGTTGATTGGATGTCGCCCGCCTCGGGGGAGACTATCACCAGTGTGAGCCCCTTCTTGTCTGGCTTGAAATGATTCTCGTAGGTGGAAGCGAGGTATTCGGGCGGAATGGAGCACCAGCGGGCGCCGTTGATGCCGTAATTTTGGCCGAGGACCGCCTGCATCTGCAAAATCTTTTCGGCCTTCTGCTCTGGGCCGAGAGACGGTCCTGCCGGGGCGCCGGACACCGCCTGATAGAGCGCGAGAACAGCCCCGAGTTCCAGAGAGGGCTGCTTCGCGCATATCTGCTGGATTTCCGAAAGCGCGCGAAGCTGCTCAGAGACCGGAGCCGAATTTGTTGAATTCAGGTAACGCTCCATCTGGCGCTGGAAGTATTGCTGATACTGGGCGTCTTTTCCGTGCACGAGAGGCAATAGCTCGGAAAGCTTGGCGCTCACTTGCGGGTCGAGAGAGGTGTGCGGGAAATGCTCAAGCCCAAGCTTGAATTGGGCGGCGCCGGCCAAGGAAACGGGGGAAAGCAGCTCTTCTGGCACGAAATGAATTCGGGCGGCGAAGAAGAAAAAGGTTCCGATAAAAGAGGTTTTGACAAAATGGCGGGAAGTCGGATTTCAAAAAGCGTCTATTTCTTTTTCATAAGCGCCGCTACGTCCGAGCCGTCGACAACAAGGCGGTTTTTGGCCATGAAGGCGCGCATGTCGCCCCCGGATGCTGCCCATGCCTGCGCGAGCGCTGGGCCGGACAGGCGGTTCCAGCTGTGCGATGCGATGACTGCTTCGGGTTTGGCGCCAGTAGTTTTTGCCAGTTCTTTGAGCACTTCGGGAATTACTGCCTTTGTTATTTGGCCTAAAGTGGCCATTTCGAGCAATTGAGAGATTGAATCGAGAGAAATTTTTTCCACCGCAACGCCTTCTCTTCGCAGCGAAACAATTGTCTGCTCCAATGTTACTGCGGCAAGCTTTGCATCAACATTTCCGCCGGCAGTCAATTTTTCAAAGTCTGCGAAATTGGATGAACCCATCATCTGCTCGCCAAGCTCTGGACCGAGGATGGAAACCAGACGCGAGCGGCGGGCGGCGGGAGTTTCCAGCTTTGGCAGGTTTGCCAGCATTTCTTCAGTAATGCGAATGGGCCGCACGTCCGTTTCGGGATACATGCGGTGCGCGCCTGCAAGAGGGCGCATGAAAGATGAGGTGCCGTCCTCGTTCGCCCTGCGCGTTTCGCCCGGAATTTCAAGGCGGCCCGCGCGCGATATGGCTGCGACAATGGCTGGCTCGGCCTTTTGGCGCGCATCTGCGATGAGAATGAACGCATCCTCTTTTTCGAGGTGAAGGGCCTTGTGAAGGTTTGCCAGCTCTTCGGGCGCAAACCCATATTTCTGCATGTCTTCGTCAGAATGAATAAGCCCGTGCACGCCGCCGGCCATTTTCGCGTAATCAGACAATTCGGTGCCAAAACGTTTGTTGGGGCCTGTTGCGCGGCCCAAAAGGCCGGCATAACCTGCCAGGCGCGCAGCAAGAACAACTCCGCCAGAAGCAAGAGCGCGGCTCACCACCTTGCAGGTGGAATGCGCGAAGATGGGTGTGACGTCGAGCCACAAGTGTTCGGCATTTTTTTCTTTTTTCTCTTTTTCGCTCACGCCAAATCCGATGCCCCTCTTCTTCAATTCCGAGATTATTTCCAAGAGTGCCTTTTGTCTTGTCACTTCATTTTCAATAAGAACAGGCAGCATGCGCAATTCCTGCATGCCCTTGATTTCCACGCGCGCGCCGTGCGGAATTGAAATGTTGACGTCTTGGCGGATGGTGCCCAAGCCTCGCATCACTTGGGGCAGCATGCGCAAAAAGAGGCCGATTGCTTCTGCGCCCTCCAATGCCTCTTGCGCGGAATGAAAGACCGGGTCGGTTGCGATTTCAATGAGCGGAATGCCGAGGCGGTCGAGGCGGAAAGATGTGCGCCCCGCGATTGGTGGCAGAATGCCTGCGCTTTCCTCTTCAATGCAAATGGTTTGCAATGCAATCGGCTTGCCGCCCTTAGGAGAGGGGATGCTGCCGCCGAGGGCGACCAGTGAGGTGCGCTGAAAGCCGGTGACTGCCGAGCCGTCCAAAATTGTTTTGCGCATCACCTGCACTTCGCCTGAAATGTTTGAGCCGCAGGCGCGCGCAAGAGTAAGAACGGCGGCAAGGCTCTGGGGGTTGATTTCGTGGGGCGGCTCCTCGTCTGCATCAACAAGGCAGGTGAATGCCGGAGGAAGGGTGTAGTCAATTTCACGGCCTTGGGCCACTGCAAATGCTGCCGCCTTGTCCACTCCGCCCAATTCGCCCACAGCCAGTGACATGCGGCGGACAAGATGGGGAGCGTCTGCTGGCACCGCCTCGTCAGGAGAGGGGCAGGGGCAGGAGCAGAACAGTTTGCGCCCCGCCAGGCGCTGGTGAATTTCCAGTCCGCAGGTGAGTTCTTCCATAAACAAAACCCAAAAAATCAGATTGTCTGCTGCCCGAGGCCATCAGGCGCGCCCGAGCGCGGGGTGATGTCGCCTGCGATTGGAGTCATCATAAGTTTTTTCACAAGTGCTGCATCATGGCCCTGCCCCAGAGCCCAGCACAATTTGGCATAGGCTGTTTCGGGCAGCCAGTCGGCCCCCTGTCCGATTACACCGGCCTCGTGCAGCAGGCGGCCGGCCGAATAAACATCCATGTTGATGCGCCCCTCCAGTGTTTGCGGGGCAATGGCAACTATAACTCCGGACTCTACAAGCTCGCGAATGGCGGGAAGCACGGAGCGGGGCGAGTTTGGCTCGTCTGCAGAAACAGGAGCGTTGCCAAGGCCGGTGGCTGCCAGCACCACGCCATCATAATCAGCCCACGAGGAAACTGTTTTGGGCGTGAGGCCGGGATACACCCATGCAAGATGAACATTTTCCGAGAATTTCTCACTCATGTGAAGACTGCGCGAATGGTCGCGGGCCGCGACGGGTGAATTCGGCTCGAGGCGCACATCGCCTGTGCGCATATCCACTGTGCCGAACGGCTGCGCGCCGATTGAGCGGAAAGCCCAGCGGGCTGATGTGTGGCATTTGCGCACGCGCGTGCCGAGATGAAGATTGCAGCGGCCGCCGGCAGGTTCGGTGGGCATGCACAAACCCACTCCGGCAAAATTGGCGCGGGCCGCGGCTGCTGCGCAGAATAAATTGTCGCCCGCATCTGACGAGCCTCGGTCGGGCGAGCGCTGCGCGCCTGTGAGCAGCACAGGAACTGGCAGATTTTGGAGGGCGAATGAGAGGGCGGCTGCAGAATAGCCCATGGTGTCTGTGCCATGGGTTATCACAATGCCTTCCGAGCCATCGCGAAGCGCGTCCGCAACACCGCGCGCCAGAGTGGTCCAGCGCAACGGGTGCATGTCCTCGGACAGGATGCGCATGAGTGAAACAGATTTGAAAGGGCCCAAGGGTGCAAGGCGGGGGTAGGTGGAGAGCAGCTGCTCGGCATCCATGACAGGATGAACAGCGCCGGTGACATAGTCGACTTTGGATGTGATGGTGCCGCCGGTTGAAAGAAGGAAAATATGGGGGCGATGAGGTGATGGGGAGGATTGGGCGGGTGCCGAAACACTCTCTTTTGAGCCGCCCCTGCCTGCAATGCTGACCGCCTCGCCTTTGATTTTCTCTATTTTCGCGCCCTCCATGCAGAGGCCGATGTTGTAGCCTGACGACAGCTTGAGCACAATGCAGTCCGGGTCGCCGACATCGGGGCGCGGCATGAGAAGTCCCTCGATTGACCAGCCCTCGCGCTCATAGCGGAGGCGCTCACCGATTTTGATTCCTGCCGACTTGAGGACCGGCTCTATCTGGTTGGAGTACACGGGCTAGCAATAGAGAGGAGAGCTAAAAAAAGGTGGGGGTAGGCAGCCTCATTTCAACTTTGAAATTTCCTCTTTGTATTCGGCCGCAGTCCATTCGGGCTTGATGGAATTCATCACGGTTTCGGCCCCGTACTCGAAGCCCGCCCATTTGGCCATGCGCGGGCAGATTTCGATGTGGAAGTGGAACGCCTTCTCGCGGTGCGGGGCGAGGAAGAAGAGGATGTTGTAGGCTGGGTAGTTGAGATAGGAATCTTGCGCGCGCAGCACTGTGCGCAATGTGCGCGCAAGGGCTTTGATAGCCTCCTCGTCCAAATCAACTATGTTGGCAGTGTGCATGCGGGGCACAATCCAGACCTCGTGGTTAAAGCGCGGGGCATAGGGGGCAACAACAAGGAACGGGCCAGTGTCTATGATTTTGGAAAATTTGTCATCAACAGCCAAAAGGCAGAAGGGGCAGGAGGATGCGCACAAACGCTTCTGCTTCTTGATGTTGTCAGGCACCACATTCATGGCAACCATTTGGGTGTGGGTGTGCTCCAAAGATGCGCCCGCATCCGCCCACTCGTTTTTGAAAACGCAGGTGTATTTGATTTTGCGGTCTTTTGCGTGCGCGCGCAGGCGGCGGGCCATCATGCCCAAGTAGCGCACAAAAGCCGCCTCATCCAATTGCGAAAGGGTTTTGGTGTGGTCGGAAGTTTCCACAATAACCTCGTGAGCGCCGTATGCTGATTTGGAATTTTTGCCAAATGCTGGGAATTTGTTTGGGAAAACGCGCGTAAGCCATTTGGAAACGTCGGGAGAATTGAGCGAGACTGCCGGCTTGAATGAGCCGTCGGCCGCCACGCGCTCGATTTCGGGCGGAGTTTTGCTTTCATTGCCTGGGCAGAAGAAACATTGGGCGGGAAGGCCGCTCTTTTGCGGCACTACCGGGGCGAAATCATGGGGGCGGGATGCGCGGCGCGGGGTGAGCACCACGCTGCGGCCCAGGAAGTCTGTGCGAAGCTCGTTGGCTTCAGGCTCTGAATTCGGAAGAGATGCCATAGAAACGCCAATGGGCAAATGAGGGCAGAGGATTTAAAACGATAAGACGAACGACTGGACATATGGGCAAGAACAGAGGGAAAAAAACAAATATTGCCTCTCGCGCCAAGTCAGGAAAGGAATTTCGCATCGGGCTTTTTGAAATAGCCGCAATGCTGCTGGTTTCGGCCATTATCTGGCTTGCCGCGCCCCATCTGGCCCGCATCTTGGGCAGATACTCCTATTTTGGCGCATTTCTTATCGCGTTTCTTGCATCTGCAACGGTTTTCGTGCCTGCAGGGCCGCTGCAATTTGCAATTGTCGGCCTTGGCCGCACGCTTGACCCGCTTCTGCTCGGTTTGGTTGCAGGCATAGGCTCGGGCATTGGAGAATTGTCAGGATTTTTCATCGGACAGGGCTCCACCCATCTTCTCAAAACAAAAGACAAAACTTTGAAGTGGCTTTTGAAACTGCAGTCATCAATTCTCACGCGATGGGCGGGGGCGGGCGTGTTTCTTCTCTCGGCCCTGCCCAATCCGTTCTTTGATTTTGCAGGAATTGCGGCAGGCCTGATGGGGATGAAATGGTATGAATTTCTTTTCTGGTGCATTGCAGGAAGAATAGTGCGCTTCATCATGCTGGCTTATGCCGGCGCGTGGAGCGTGGCGTGGATTTGATTAGAAGAATTTCGCCGCGCGAGTGGTTTTCAAACTCAAATCCTGCCTGATGGAGGGAACGGGCAAGAGATTTTGCGCTTACTTCTTTTTTGACAAAAAATGCGGCAGGATGGTGCGGCAGAATCGGCGCATTTGTGATGAGAAGAACCCCGCCATTTCGCAGAGTTGAGCGGATAAGTGCCAGCAGACGCTTGTGATTTTTCACATAAGAAAGAATTGAATTGAGCATGACGGTGTCAAACGAATGGCGCGCAAACGGCCAGTTATTGGCCGTCATTTCGTCCAGCGGATTTATCACGATTTTTCTTTTTGCGTTTTTATTTTCGGCCAGCGCAGTTTTCGAAATGTCGGCTGCCGTATCGACCGGAATATAGGAATGTGCGCCCGCACCGATGTCAAGGATTTTTCCTTTTGAATTTTCGGCAAGCCAATTGGCAATGTCCAGCCGCCTGATTTGAAATTCCTCAAAATAATCCCAGAACATTCCGCCGATTGGCGCACGCAAATTGTAAGTGTGCGAAAAATCATGCCAGAATTTTGCAGGTTTTTTGCCGGCGTAAAGAAGGCGCAGAAAAGACGAGAGATCGAAGGAGGGCCTGACAGGTTTGCCGCCGCTATTCTCGTTTTGCGCCGCAATGTAGGCAGACAAATATTCCCAGTAGCGCGAAAGCCTGTCTGCGGAAAGCATATTGCCCGAATTTTCGTATTTTTCTACTGCTTTTTCTACTTCGGTTCGCAATGCGGCGCGCGCGGAGGCAGTATAGAGGTGGAACTGCATCTGCTGATTGCCTATTTTGCCGTGCCAGAAGTTTCGCAACTGCAGCGGAAGATTGGCCACGGCGTTGATTTTGCGCATGATGAAGTTCTCACAGCCTTGTGTTTTATCGGTTTGGGAATTGACGAAAACACCGATTTTTATTCTTTTCCCACGCGTATTGATTGTATATGGAGGGACTGAGGATACAGACATTGGCCCCGAACCCCGAATTGAAACCTTCTCCTTTTCCAGACTGGCGCAGGCCGGAAAAATTCAACCAGATAAAAAAAATACCGGCGCAGATAAAACGCAATGTTTTCAACATCTACTGGCACAACCGCAACAAAAAGGCCATACTGAACGAGTTTGGCATGCTCGCCACCTTTAACATAAAAGACAAGGTGTCGTGCGCCGTGGAGGAGGCCAAACACGGGATGTGGAAGGTGGCAAGCCACACTTTCGAGGATGCCATATTGCAGGCGCAAAAAGTTGTTGAAACTGACGCCATGTCGGTGTACGACCGCGACTTCGTGTGGATTGACATTTCCACCGGTCTGAGAGACGCCGGATTTTACGACCAGGCGCGCCATATGCTGAAAAACATAAAAACAGAGTTCTACGCTCTGGCCGAAAACGCGCTTTTGGATGATTATATCAAAAAAGAGAGAAAGGAAATGGCGGCAAGAGGCAGGAAGTCAAAGAAGGCTTAGAGAAATGCCTCAATCTCGTCCTCTTTTCTTTTGTCTTTTTCCTCAAATTCTTTTGCCAGCTTTTCCAAAGACTCGCCGCGCGCCACAACTTTGCTTTTGCGCTGCCTCACCTTGACAAAGATGGGCGCGCCCACGGCCTCGCCCACCACAAGGGCCTCGCCCACGCGCAATGAGGTGATGGAGTCAAGCATGTGCGAGTCGATGCCCTCGCATGATTCGCCGATGTGCTTGAGGTCGAACGGATTTGTTACACGCAAAATGATGTTGGAATTGCATTGCGAGAGGGCGGTTGTGGACAATTGGACGGGGCGCTGGGTGATGAGACAAAGACTTGCGCCGAATTTTCTTCCCTCGCGCGCAATGGTTTCAATCATGGATTTTGAAAGCGCGTTGCGCCGCTCGGCCTTTTCGCGCGCAAAATTGTGCGCCTCTTCCACCAGCATGACATAGGGCGGGATAAGGCCTTTCTTGCGCTGGCGGAACAGTTTGCGGCCGTAGTATGCGACAATCATCTGCTTTTTGCGCAAATCGTCAATGTCGGAAAGGTCGAGCACTATGAGATGTCCGGGCTTTATCAGCTCGGAAAGTTTGAGGGTGTCGGTTGTGCCTATGAGGTGCAGATGCTCAAGCTCTTCGAGCGCGGCAAGAAGGGGGCCGCGCACATTTTCCTTTTTGTTGAGGTCGGCATCGTCGCGCACGCGCTCAATCAATTCGGAGAGGCCAACCGGCTCCTGCTTTTCTTTTATCTCGGCCTTGAGGGCAGCCACATGCTTGTCAAGAGCGCGGCGCGCGGTGGATGACATTTCAGACCATTCGGCCAGATGGGAGGCTGAGAGATGGCGAAGGCCGATGCGGATTTTCTTGCCCGGCACCACGGTGACGCGGTCGCGGTAAATTGAATCTTTGAAGCCAACATATTCTCCGTGCTGGTCAAGCGCAACAACGGCCAGGCGGCCGCTGGCTGCCGGCCGGTCAAGCAGCTCCTCGATTAGAACAGAGGCAAGATAGGATTTGCCTGCGCCAGACATGGCCAGAATTGCCAGATGCTTTTGCAAAAGGCGGCCCAAACCAAGGCGCACTGGCAGCGTATGATAGGCCACTGTGCCCACATGAAGGCCCGAATCGTCAAACCCAAGAAAAGATTTGAGCTGCTCCTCTGTTGCTGCCGAAACGGCCGCGCCGGGGGCGACGGGGATGGAGCAGCGGCCCATGTGCGCGCCGTTGAGCACGCCCTGCACCCGCACCACCGCAACCATGTATTCCCATTCGGTTGTGGGGAACTGCGATGATAGCACGCCAAGGCGCTCGTATTCTGCAACAGATTCGGCGCGCTCGAAATAGCGGTTGGCGCGCGAGATTTCGGTTATCGAGCCAAGGACAGGGCCGGAAGGGGTGACAACCTGCACGAACTGGCCCTTGTGCACGTCGCCCGACTGGATGACAAAATGAAATTCGGCCGTGTTGGGGGTGCCCTCGAAAGTGGAGATGACAGTGCCCAGCGCGGAAGCGGGAAGAGGGGAGGTGGTTGGGCCGGAAACCATGTCTCGCTTTACGTCGTGAACAATAAAAAGAGATGGGAGGCGCTTTTCCGCTCAAATATTCGTGGGGGGAGGGTCAGGAAGAACCTCAAACTGGGGAGGGGGGCCAAAGCCCCCCTCCGCGGTTCGGAAAGAGATGGGAGGCGCTTTTCCGCCCCTCTGCTATTAAAAACAACAAAAACCATAGTAAACAACATGCGAAAAGCGATAAACTCCACGCCGAGCGGCAAGCTTGACATTGCGTCGATTCGCCTCAACCGCAGTGGACTCCATAAGATTGAACGGCTGACGCCGGAGATTGTGCCGATTCGCCTCAACCGCAGGGGACGCCATAAGATAGAACGGCTGGCGCCGGAGATAGACAAATCAAAAATGGGCATAGCGGTTTCAGAATATCGGATGCAGCAAATCCGCGAATTTGGCGCCGCAGCCAGCCAGTGGTTTGAATTGATTAAAGAAATAAAGCCGTTTGAGGGGCAGGCGCCGGAATCAATCACCGGCCCCATGAAGCAATGGCTTGGCGCGCTGTCCGACTCGCCTCAGGTGTTGTATCACAAGCGCGGAAGCCCCTTCGAGGCATATATGAATCTCGTGCTTTGGGGCCCTTCAGTCATGCGGGCCATGAAGAGAACACCTGAGGAGAATCAGGCCTTTTTCGCCGAAGCGGGTCCGAGAAAAGAGGCGAGCGCGGAGCAGGTTGCGCTGGTGAAATCCATAGCGTTCGCAATTTCGGTTGAGTGGTTTGTCTATCGGTTCAATGATTTGGAAGATGCCATTTCCCGCCAGCGGTATTTCAAAAACAATCCTGATGCGCCAGAGCCGAAAGCGGCCGAACTGATTTATTTCATGACCGGAATAATGCACAAGACTGCGATGTACATGGACGGGGCTGAGCAGCGCGCGTTTTTGAAATGGGTGAAAACTGGCGAAAAAATGCTCGAGGACATATACATTTACGGAGAAGAGCGCGCCCGCGAGACTGCCTGGGCCGGGCGCATGAAAAAGGCGGCTAATTAGTCCGAATGCTTAATCGGCTTTTTCTAGCCGATGTTTTTGTCATCAGTGGGCACGCGGTTTGAAAGCCCCCAGTCCGACATGGCGGCCTTGTATGCGCTGCCGTAGCGGCCCATAATCTGCTCTTCAACAGGCTTGCCGCGCTCAATCGCCAGCTTCACATGCTTTTCCTCGATAAGCGGGGCAGTGTCTGACACCGCCCAGTCTCCGGCCATTTTGAGAATGCCTGACAAAGAGCGAAGGCGCAGCGTGAGGCCGGCCGCGTGGTCAACAGATTTGGCGCGGCGGCGCGCCTCGCCCACCAGCGCCTCCACGGCCGCGCGGCTTGCGTGCGGAATGCGGCCGTCGCGCCGCACTTCCTGAGCCGCGAACTGGGCCAGCTTCTGCACGTTTGCCTCGGTGTCGGGCATGGTGGTGTTGATGAGCAGCTCGTAGCCGTTGCCGCCTATGCGCGAGCGCAGTGGTGGCAGGATTTTGCGCAAGTCGGATGTGTTTACTGCCGCGACAAGAATGAATTCGCACGGCACTGAATCCACGCGCACAGACGCGCCGGTTGAGGATGCGTTGCGCCCGGTGATTGGGAATTTTCGCTCCTGCATTGCGGTGAGAAGGTGGCGCTGCAGCCGTCCCAGAGAGACCAGCTCGTCGATAAACAGCACACCCTCGTGCGCCTCGTGCACGCCTCCAGCCACCACGCGCGAATAGGGCGGAGTGCCGATTTGGTAATGCCCTCCGTACGGGTCGTGGCGCACATCGCCCAGAAGCTCTGTTTCTGACGCGCCTGTCGCCTGCACAAAGCAGGGGCGCTCAAGATTGAGAAGAATGTTGCGCGGCAGCTGCGTGTCGGAATGGTCGAGCTTGGAAAGCTCTTTCTGGTCAAGCGCGCGCACGCAGCGGTCGTCAAAGCGCTCGAACACCACAAGCTCTTCCTTGCCGCCCATTATGCGGGTGGTGGAAACAGATTCCTCGCGCTCGGGCGCGCCAAGGCCCACAACCAAATCATCGAACGGGCCCGCGCCGCCGCGGAATTTCTCGGCGCCGCAATGCGGGCAGAGAGGCGCGTCTGGAGATGAGTTGCGGCTGCATGCGTGGCAGCGGTAGCCGAGGCGCTCGGTCACAAAGGGGGGCGCCTGCTCGATTGGCATTAGAAGGCCTGCGGGAGGCCTGCCGCGGACCTGCTCCTCGATTTGGGGGCGGGTGCGTACTTCTAGGAATGGGCGCTCTGGTTTGGCAGGATTGTGAAGCACGGAAACTTCCTGAGTCGGCCTGGGCAAGATAGAGGAGATGGCCTGCGCCACCATGGATTTGCCTGTGCCGGGCGGGCCTACCAGCAGAAGATGGCGGCGCTGCTTTGCGATGACGCGGGCAAGGCGCACGGCTTCCTCCTGCCCGATTACCTGCTCGAGCAAAGTGGACGGCACTTTTACGCTCGACGTGTCGTCGAAATCAAACGGGTTTCCCACAAAAAAATAAAGGCATGGAGGAATAAAAGGGAGATGGATTGGCTTATGCGCTCCCCGTGCCCTGATTGGGGTATATATTCTTTTATGCCCGAATTGAAGCAGGCAAAGCAGAACAGCGAACAATAGGCAGTAACAGAATAGCAAAAATAGGCAACAGCAAAACAGCAAAAAAATAGAATATCAAAAGCTCAGCCTTAGCCTCAAGAAGGGGGCTGAAAATACAGGTGACGGGTATGCAAAACAGATGGTGGGCTAATCCGCAGGCGAATAAGGCCAACGACAAAAGGTTCTGGCCTCATTTGTTCAAAAAAGATTTGGAGCACCGCATCACGCAGGCCAAAAAGGAGGGCAAAGACCGCGTGCCGCTGGGCGAGATTACACTTAGCGTAGGCAAATGGATAATGCCGTCAATAAAAGTGGGCCGCTATGACAAAACTTTTCAGCTGGTGAATGCGCTGGCATCAGACCCGTCCTCGCACCTGCTGGTCAGCCACCCCGAAGTCGGGATGAGCGTGACCGAGGGCCTGCTCAAGGCCTGCGTGGTGGGAGCCACTAAAGGGGAGTTCGACATGCGCCAGCGCAAGACGCTTATTGCCAATTCAATCAAATTGCTCTCGCTGGGCGGGAAAAAGGAGCTTTTGGTAAATCTGGCCCACGAGAATTTTGAAAACATGCACATAGTGCCCGGCGTGCTGGTTGAAATGGCCTGCAACAGGGATTGGGAGGCCATCCGCCGGCTTTTGGAAAATGACGCCATGCGGGACGGGCACCGAGAGCTTGGCAGGCAGCTTTTGACCTCAAGGCCGAAGATAGGCGGCGGAAAATGACGTCTGCCCCCAAACGCTTGTTTTTATTCTTTGCTTGTGCCTAGTTCATTCGCGCCAATGTAGCTCAACCTGGGAGAGCAATCGGCTGAAGACCGATGTGTTGCTGGTTCAAATCCGGCCATTGGCAAGCTTTTTTGCTCGAGGCAAAAAACCTTGGAAAACTAATTATCTTCATTATTCTCGAATTATACTTGGCCGGCCTAAGGGTTGATGTGTTTGCCGTCCACAAAGATGGCGATTTTGTCTTCGGTTTTCTGAAGATGCAGGTTTATGGGCTCCCTTCCGTTCCTTGTTTCCTCCTGGACAAAATCCCAGTATTGCAGCTTGTACACCATGCTGATAAGGGTGTCTTTTCTGTCGGCCAAATCAAAAATTCGGACATTGTACCAGTGGGCAAGCAGGGCCGAATCCTGATTCAAAAGCTCTGAAAAGCCGTTAATGGCGTTTTCAGACGTTTTGATTGCTTTCAGCTTGTCCTGAGCCCATGAGATTTTTTCATCTGACGGAACATGGCGGGCGTTGAAGATGTGGTGGGCGCTTATCACTATGTGCTTGGAGCCGGCATTCGCAAGGTGGATGTGCTGCTTGAGCTCAGGCAGGGTGGGGATGCCGCTGATGCTGACTATGGGCACCGGGAGCTTCATTAGTTTGGCTATGAATATTTTGTCTTTCATCGAAATGCACCTCTAAGCTTCAAGCTGGCCGCTGAAGATTGGATGATATGCTTGTTATAGATAGTGTTGTTTTAGTTTATAATGCTATCGTGCTTCCCGGAATTTTGCCGAGTATGAACAGCACCAGCGCGATGGCTGCCAAAAATATTATTGGCAGGGCGAATTTGAGCACCGCGACAACCGAATTTAGGGTTGCGACTATTTCGGCTGACTGATAAGGCCCTAGCACTTTCACCTCTACCCTCTGCTTTGCCATTGCGAATGTGGCGGGCGAGAGGCGGCCGTGCGCCTGCGCGCACAATTGCACCGCCATTTTCTCAAGCGCGGCCTCGTCTGTCGCGCCTGCGGGGTTGAACACGCCGCGCACTGAATTGAGCTGGTGGGTGTCGGTTGTGAGCACTTCGATAAACGATGAGCGCGGGTAATAGGTGCGCACAGCGCCGATAAGCCGGTCGCGCGCGCCGGCGGTGATGCCGTTGGAGTCGATGAGGATGTAGAAAAGGGATTCGTCTGCGCGGCCTGCGGGCGCAAAGCAGCTCACCTTTATTCCGCCGTCTCCGATGCCGCCTATGCCTTCTGCATCTGATGCAGACCAGCCTGCGCACATTGGGGAGGATTTTGTATTTTTGGCCATGCTCGACAATGCGTGCTCCAAAGAGTCAATCATTTCAAACGACTCGGCCGAGCCGGGCTCGATATAATCCAAATCTCCCGTCTCGGCATTGTGGCAGTCGAAGACAAGGGCGTTTGAATATGCTGTTTCGGCCCTTGCCATAAGCGCAAGGCCCACTCCGAAATTCACGTCTTCTGTGGAAAGTGGCGCGCGCGAAAAGCTTGGCAGGGCGGAATTGTTTACAGCCAGAAAGTAGCAGCGGCTGGCGCCGGCACTGCCCTCTTTGTATGTGAAGCGCGCGGGTTTGAAAGAGAATTTTGAACTCATGGTCTGGCAGGCCGCCAGAAGTGCGTTGATTTGCTTGGATGAAACCGGGTCAAAGTCGTGGGTGCAGGTGCCGTGAAACACCATTGCCATTGTGCGCTGGTTTGAGAGGGCCTCGGCCATTTTGTAGGAAAAGTGGCTGCCGCCCAATGAGCCGAACGGGCCGAAGTGGACATAGGGCACCACCCACCGCAGATTGCCGTGCTTTGTGCGCCACTCGGCCATGCCAACATAGGTTTGCACGTTTTCGCCGATTTCGTCAAACGCCTCCTCCAAATCGTTTTCACCAAAAAGCCACTGGCTGGAAAAGCCTGACAATATGTCGCCTGATTTGAGCCCGAGATTGCGCTTGAGGGGGCCGGAGGCAAATGAGAGCACTGCATAAAGGGCGGCCACGAACACGGATGCTGCAAGCACCACGCGCATCAGGGTGTCGGTGGGGGCCTCCAGATAGAGCGAGGAGCCGGCCAGCATGAAGAAAGTGTAGCCCAAAAGCTGGGCGATGGCAAACAGCCATGCCGAGCGGGTGAGGCCGAACGCGTATTTGAGAACCGTGAGCCAGAGAAGAAATGCGACGCCAAAACCCACAAAGACAAGGTTGGATGCCGGAAGATAGAAGTGGCTCAGGGCGGCGGCACAGATGAAAAAGAACAGATAGGTCAGCCCTGAAATCAGGCCGACCGCCAAGGCGCGCTGCGGGGTTACGCGCCTGCGCAAAACCGCCAATGCGCCCGCGGCAATGAGGGAGGGAATGGCGATGGTGATAAGCGCGCTGCCCGCGCCGCTCATAAGAGAAACGCCGTCAAGGCGGCCGGAGCGGGCCCAGTCAAGCAGCGCGCCGCCTATGAGCGTGGAGAGAAGGAGAAAGGCGAGCATGTGCTTGGCGGGCGGCAGGGCCACGAAATAGCGGGTGAGCCCCAGCGCCGTCTTGGCTGATTCCATAGGAGAGGAACAACGCGAGGGGCTAAAAAGATGAGGGATTGGCTGAAATTAAGAAAAACACAAAAACAAGAAAATGAAAAAAGAGGAAAATGAAATTATTGTTCGCGCTCGCTTATGGAGTGGCGCGTTTTGCGGCCTGTGCGCGGAACTGGCGGGGCTGCGCGCAGCATGCTTTCCAATTCGAAAACATTGAGCATGTATTCGGCAGCCACGATTTTGAACGGCTTTTTGCGCTTCTCGGCGAGTTTGGTCAGCTCGAGCGCGATATAGCGCAGCTCCGAATTGGCGTTGGCCTTCTCTTCTTCCATGGGATTGGGTGGACGAGTAAAAGTATATATTATAATGTCCGGACGCGCCAAAAGACATCATGGAAAGAATATGCCCAGTCTGCGGCAAGTCATCCAACGAGAGGCCTTTTGTTGGCGAGCTGTGCGTGGAATGCACGCTTGACCGCAGCCGCAAGGACTGGCCGAGCGGCCTTGAGCTCAAGCAGTGCCCCACCTGCAAGCGCGTTTATCGGGACAGGGAGTGGAAACACCCCGACGCGCAGCTGGTTTCGGATTTGGTGTCTCACCAGTTCGAGAAAAAGGGGCTGAATGGCCATTACAATATAGAGGCGCAGCAGTGGGAGGGCATATTCAACGAGGAGGGGGCGAAAATTGCATATACGCATCCATTTACAGTCAAGTACACGGAGCATATGTGCCCCAACTGCGGCCGCATTGGAAGCAGCTATCATGAGGCAATAATTCAGATTCGCGGAGACCCGGTGCGTGTGGAGAGCGCGAGAAAGAGGCTGGTGCGCCGCCTCGAGCGCAGGACGTTTTTGCAGGATGTTGCACCCATGCACGGCGGCATGGACATTCAGGTCGGCGAAAAAAAGGATGTGGAAAACATCATCCGCCTCGAGGGCTACAAATTCGTGCGAACAGAAAAGCTGGTCGGCGAGAAAAACGGCAAGCCGCTTTTGCGCTCCACGTTTTTGCTTCGGCTTGAGAAAGGCGAAAAGGAAGAGCCGGTAAAAGACAGGCGCAGAGAATAAAAAAATGGGCCAAGGCCGGGATTTGAACCCGGGCTAAGGGAGGTCTGCAACTAATTGCCCGACAATCCGGGCAAGGGGTTTCCACAATCCCCAGTGCTACCAGGCTACACCACCTTGGCCACGATAAATTAATCTGGGACGAAGTAACAATATAAACGAAGAGGTCGGACCTGCCGAGACGGCGATTGCGCTGATGCCCGCTCATCTCGGCGGGGTGCAGGTCCACATCACATTGCTTAGCGGAGCAGGCGGCACGGCGCAGTTTGCGGACGGGTCGGAATAGGGGTCGCCCGGGTCCGGCACGCGCCCGCAGTCTGTGGTGTTGGCGCCGTAGCCGGGGAAAATGACCGGCTCTGCTGAAGTGGCGGCAGAACCGGCAGAGCGGTAGGTGTAATAGGTGCGATTCTGCGACAGGCAGCAGCCCTGCCCCGGCGGCAATCCGCCGATAAGCTGCGGCGCCTGCGGCAATGCGGCTATGTCTTTGAGCGCGGCATCGGCCAGCACGTCGCACTTGGGGAAGAGGGCGTTGTTGGCGCCGCAGGAGACAGGCGGCAGGTTGGTGGGGCGCAGGGCGGTGCAGGTTGTTGTCTTGCTTCCAATCTGGGTGCCGTTGCACAGGTTGTTTTGGCAGAAGCTGTTGCGCACGCAGTATGGCTCGCACTTGCTGCCGGCGCTTGTGCCGCCGCCGGGAGCCTCGCAGGCCAGCCCGTCATAGCACTTGTTGTTGCAGTTGCCGGCCAGAAGGTCCATGTCGCTGCACGGCAGGCAGGAGCAGTTGTTCTTGGCCAGAATTTTCTGGGTGCCGACCATCATCTTGGGATGCAGGAATTCGGCCGAGGCATTTTGCAGGGCGCAGAAAGGCGTGCCGGATGCGCGGATAAGGCTCGAGCCGCTCAAGCCGCCGGTGTTGGGAAGAAGGCGGCCGAACTGCTCGGTGGGCGGGCCGGTGATGTGCCCGTCCGGGTCGCCGTTGTCCATGGCCGGCATAAGCACGCCGCTCACCCCTGCCAGCGTCATCTCGCGCTCGTGCGCTATGATGCGGCGGTAGAGGACGTCGTTGGTGAGCGCGGAGGGGTACATGCCGAATCTGTAATTGATTTTCCAAATTGTCGGCCAGCCCACGTGCTGCAGCAGGCGGCGCGAGAGGTTGACATAAGCGAGGACTGCGTTGTCCACGGTCGTCTCGTTGGTCATGTCCACGCCGGACATGTCAAGCTCAAGCACTATCATGTCCACCTGCCGCACGTTGTCGGGCTTCTTGCCGCGGTTGGACAGCCATTCGGGAGGCGTGCTGACGCGCAGGGGATTGAATGACACGTTCGTGTATGAAGCCACCGAGTCGTTGAGGGCTGAAGGATAATTGTAGTCTGCCCCCGTCACGTCGGAAGGCGTGAGAAGCGGGACGTATTCGAGCGCCCGCAGGCAGTTGGGGCAGGCCTTCGCAGAGCGGTCCACCTCCGCCTGCACGACAGCCGGGTCGATTGCGGCGGGGGGCAGGTTGGCCACGATAAGAACCGCGGCCGAGTGGTTCTTGTTCAGATATGCAAGCAGCCAGTCGGGCTGTGCGGGAAGGGTGCAGTCCCAGGCAGAACCCTGATACACGCCGCCGTTTTGGTTGATTGCGCCGGAGCCGCCCCTCTTGCCGCCGAGCGTCTGGCAGAGATTTGAGAACGGCACTCTCACAACAGTGCTGCCCCCGTCGGCATAGTGGTAGTTGCGCACATCCAGAACTGGCAGGATGTTGGATGACTGGTATTCGTTGATTTTGTCGGCCAGAAATCCGAAATCAGGATACATTGCCGGCGAGCCTCTTGCGAATTGGCTGAAAGTCTGCGCAGGATAGCTGGACGGGCACTCGGCGCACCACGAGAATTTCGGCCCCATATTCAGAAAGCCGTTCCAAATATACTTTTTGCAGCCCGAGGGGCAGTAGCCGTTGAAGTCGTATGGGAAGGCCAGAGGCGAATCCTTCACCGGCTGGTAAGCCATGGACAGCAGGGTGCCGCACGAGCGGCACATGCCGTAGCTGAACACCACCGGCGGCGGGCTCTTGCCCGACACCGCCGGAGCGGATGGGGTGCTTGGCTGGACCTGGCAGGCGCCGAAACTGTAGATTGCCCACGTCTTGTCTATGCGGTAGGGGTCAGAGCCGCCGTAGGAATAAAGGGTGTCGTTGTTGTTTGGGTCGTAGGAATAGCCGTCCACATATTTCACATCAAACGCGGAGCCGGCCGCATCCTGCCCGCGGGCATTGTATATTTCGGCCTGATACGCGTCCTGATAAGGATAGCTCCTGCTGCCTGCGGCTTTGTTGAAATATTCGGAATTAACGCTCATGTTGCAGGCCTGAAAGAGCGGGAAGCGGACCTGGTCTGCCGGACATTTTGAGCCGCTCAGAGTGTAGCCGGAGAGCGAGAAATAGCAGTTGTCATTCTGCCATGTCACATAGCGGCTGGTGGTGATGAAATGCGCGCCTCCCGGCCCGGCCACCGCCTGCTGCGTGGGCACGAGAGCAAATGTTTCGCGCGAGGGGTAGGAACTGTCGCGCAAATAGTCGCCAAATGCCTTGGGAGTGTCTTTCCAGCCAGAGACATTGGACAGCGTGCCGCCGCTTGGGCAGGCGTCGTAGGTGGGCGTGTAGGCCGGTATGTTCTGGTATACGTCGCTGTCGCCGTCATGCTGCCAGAGCACCGACACGTCGGGAGGATTGGTGTTCCTCACATAGCAGCCCTGTTCTGTTGAAGAGGCGCATGGCCGGCGCACGCGGCTTGGGCACAATTCGAGCGAAGTGGAGGGCCTTTGCACCGTGGCAAGCTCGGCGTCCGCGACCGCAGCGTCGATGTATTTGTTGAATTCCTCGATATGCAGAATGCCGTAGCCGTTGCGGCCGTCGTTGAAAACATAGTTGCCACTGGAGGCGTAGGGGGTGCGCAGGCCATGGATGGGCGGATTGGCGGTCTGGGGAGTGAGCGGATTGATGCGGTACTCGCACATCAGCACCGGATAGTCCGAGCCTCCCTGTGCCTCCTGGCAGTTGTTGAGGTTCACCTCGCACTGGTCTTTTCTGATGCTGCGGGCTTCGTAACCCGAGCATTGGTACGCGAGCTTGCAATTGGTTACCCAGCGGCAGGCGCAGTCAACCGCAGAGCCGTCTTTGAGGAAGCATGAGGTGCGCGAATAGGTGGATTTGTCGCAGATGCCGGAGAGGCAGTCGCCGCCGCCGGTGCACTCAAACACCTTGCCGCCGGCAGGCCCGGGCTTGATGCCCTCGCTCATATAGGTGGTGTTGTACTGGTCGGCCGTGATGCCGTAGGCGGCTATGGTCTGGTTGGCGCCGGCACTGTTGGGTTCGGGCAGAAGGCATTTGTAGTAATTGCGCGGGTCATTCTTCATCGCCGCCTCCTTGGCAGGGTCGGGTCTTAGCGCCACAAGCGCGGGGCACCAGGCCGGCCCGGTCGGAGTCGGATAAGCGTTCGCAAGCGCCTTGGCATATTGGTCGATGTCGATGAACGGCTGGATTGAGCCGGCCGGAGGTGTTTGTGGAGGCCAATTGGAGGGCGAATAAATATTGGGGTGGAGATTGGCGTTGTAGGTCAGAAGGTCCTGATTCTGGCTGCATGTGCGGTATTGGCTGTAACTGCATGCTTTCTGGCAGGAAAGATATGCGCGCAGCTGGTCGGACGGGTCGGCGATGGTGAACTTGAGCCCGGGATTGACATCGCAGTAGAAGTAGGAGAGATTGGCGCCTGATGCCGGCTCGAGGCGGCAGAGGCTGAGCGGATTCTTGAAATTGGGCGTGCTGTATACACGGCTGAAATTCGTGCAGGAGGAGTTGCACATGTCTTCTGCATCAAGGGCAGAAGAACCCATGAAATCCTTGCCGCACGGCGGGGCGGGAGGGCTGGAGGGAGTGCAGGTGCATGTTGAATACCAGCCGCCATACGGGGGTTTTTTGTGGCCGGGGCTGCAGGTTGTTGCGTAATTGACAGTGTAGTATGAGCGGAAAGGCGGGAGCGCGCTCAACCCGTCCAGATAGGCGGTGTAGCGGTCAACTATTGCGTTGGGGTTGTTTTGCGGGCAGAAGTAATCCGAGGGCGGAAGATAGAAACGCGCGCGGTCGTAGTCGGAAAATTGTCCTTGGAGGCCGAGGCGCAAAGTGTTCACAGACCAGTCCGGACTTTTCAAGAGGCGGGCAAGGCGGGTGTTGAACTGGCTGAACTGCATGATGCGGCCCACAAGGCCGGTCTTCTGGTTGGCCGCGTCCTGCTTGAACGCGTTGCCGTCCGGGTTGTTGGACTGCTGCACCGACTGGGAGTTGATGCTGCGCTTGGGGGATGGAAGCGGCTTGCCGTAAACCATGGCAGTGCAGTTGTTCTGCACGCACGGGTCGGTTGCGGCCATGCAAATCGGGCCCACCGATTCGTTGGTTGTCTGCATGTTCTTGTCCACAAGATAGCAGGTGTTTTTGCCGTCGAAATTGGTGCAGTTGGACTGCTTGAAGTTGCAGTTGTTTGTGCAGAGCGCGGCGTCGGTTGGGCCGGACGAGTTGTAAACCGTGCCGTTCTTGGCAACGGCAATGCAGGGGCCGCAGCCGTCGATGAGAAGGTTGCCGTTCGAATCCCGCTGCTGCGTGCCGTTGGCGTCGGTGCGCACCTGGCAGGTATAGAACGAATTGCTCTGCATGCAGCACGCGCCGTAGGAGAGGTTGGAGTTGGGCTGCACGCAGCCCGAGAGGAAAATGAGGGAGAGAAGGGAGAGGGAGATGGCGGCCAAAAACAACAGATTGATATTTGTTCCACTGTCCGATTCCCGCGACGGGTGCGGCGCCTGTGCGCGCATGCTCTCAATTTCTTTTTCTTTTCCCAACTCATATCACCTTTGTGAGGAAGTGCATGATTTCCCCCGAGTCGCCGCCCAAGATTGGCGTGGCGATGGAGATGAACACCAGCGCGGTGGCAAGCGCGGCAAGCGGATAGAAGAACGCCTCTATCTGCAGTTTGGCAAGTTCCGAGCCTATTTGGGTGATGTCGGCCGTCTCCGCCTTTTGCGCCACCTTCGGGGCGATTTGGGTGTAGGTGGTCACCATGCCGCTGAACGAAGTGTAGCACACGTTGGCCTTGTTGTCATTGACCGCCGGTATGAGGGTGGCAGGGTCGGGCCGCACGGTTGTCGGGTCCATCAAAATGTATGCGATGGGGAACACGAAGAAGAAGCCGATTGAGATGGCCACCATGAGAGAGCCGATGCCGCGCAGGATGGGGAAGATGCGCAGCAGCAGGCCGACCGGCAAAAATACGTTGAGCATGTTCTGGGCAAGATATTCTGCAAACATGAATTGCGCGTGAAGGCTGATGCCGATTGGCGTGAGCTTGTTGGCTATGAAGTGGGCCTGCTCCATCTGCGAATGCAGGGCGGTGTTCCAGTCCCACACATAGACGGGTATGTTGAAGAGGTAGAGCGAATAGGTGGTGAGAGGCTCGACATTGGCGTTGAGAGTCCATGCCTGATTGTAGAGGTCTTCAACATAGTCGATTTTCTCCTGCAGCTTGCAGCGGATTATGCCGAACGGCCCCACATCCCAAACTGACATCGCCTGTCCGTAGCACAAAGTCGTGGTGCCTGCGGGCAGCAGGCCGCTGTCCTGAATATAGCGGAATGATTCCGCGCCCGCGGCCACCAAAATGAATATCATGACTGCCGAGGCCGTGACCTGGTAGAATTCTGATTTCGCGAACTGGACCACGTGCGGCGCGTTCGCAACGCGCCCGAACACATAGACAAGAGTGTTGGCAAAAATGCAGATGGCCAGAGCGGGAATGACCATGCGGTACCAGCTGTTGGGCGAGGTTGGCTGGAAGTAGCCGGCCGAGCGGACCATGAGCTTGTCGGGATTGCTCCATGTGAGGGCGTTGGGGTCGAGAGCCGCGAGAATTGACGAGAGGAAGAGGATGAAGAAGAATGTGAGGAAGAAGGAGGAGAGGGTGAAACGTGCGCGGCTGGCCGAAAGCAATCCCGACATGGGGGCCGAATTTGTTTTTGATTTTATTTTTTGTTTTGTCATGGCAGGTTCTCTCCTAAATCATGGCAATCAGTTTCGACGCGTCCACCTCTTCGCCGAAAATGGCCGCGAGGTCGCGCACAAATGACACGGTCACTATCAGCCCTGCGGTCGGAATGAGGATGGCGCGCAGGAAATTCAGGGCAGTTAGATTGAAATATATTCCCAGCTTCGGCGGCGAGTCCTTGCCGGCGGTGGGCATCAGCGGCCCCGGATACGGGTCGCCCGGATTGTAGCTGAAAATGTTGTCGCCAGCAAGGCCGGTGCTGCTGAATGGCGTGTGAATCGCAAGCTCTTTTGCCTCCAGCTGCGAGGCGTCGGCGATGCCGAGCTGGCTGGTGGAGTCAATGCCCGAGTAGAGCGGCGCGAGCAGAAGGCCGGTGAAGGCAAGCAGAATCGGATAGAATATGTAGAAGCCGATGCCGATGGCCACCAGCGAGCCGCCGAATCCGCGTATGAACGGAACCGAGCGCAGTATGAGGCCGACCGGCACGAGGAATATGAACAGCCCGCTGGAAGAGGAAAAGAAGAACAGCGAGAATAGCTGGAAGAGGAGCGCGAGCAGGAAAGTGGAGTTGAGGTTGGTGAGCATGCCGAACGAGCCGAGCAGGGTGTAATCGCCCGAGAAGGGCATGAAGCTGTAGCCGTTGCCGCCCATTCCGGGGAACTGGGTGGAGTAGGAGGAATAGGTGGCCCGCATGTTGAGCACTCCCATCTCGTAGCGCATGGCCACGAGGGTGAGCCGCGTCTGGGTGATGCCCCATTCAAGCGATTTGAGACCTGCCTGTGAAAGCGTCATGCCTGACGAGTAGAGGGGGTTTGACGAGCCAGACCAGTTGAGGAATTCGCCCACCGTCAGGTTGCACTGGAACTGAATCAGCCATACGATGAGGAAGAAGAGGATGATGGTCATGCCCACGTGCCCGATTTCTGATTTGGACCATTCCAAAAGCTGCGGGTGGTGCAGCGCCTCGCCAATCATATAGACGAGCGCGATAAGGGCGAGAAGGGCCATCATGCCGATGGCCATCACCTGCAGCCATCTTTGCAGTTCGGCGCCGGAACAGATGACGCCCACCTGCGCGGGCATGCCGCTCGCCTGCGGAACTACAAGCGAGAAATACAGGGGAGTGGAATTCGCTCCCGCCTGCACGCCGATTACCTTGTATGTGAGGATTGAGCCGTTCGGACATGATGACGGGGTGCAGGCCAGAGTGATGATGAGATTGTTGCCCGAGCGGCTGGATGAAACCGGCGCGTCTGCGCCGTTGACTGTGAGGGTTGGAATATAGTCGTTGAACGGCGGCTGGCCGGCGGGCGGGGTTATTGTGAAGCTGTAGGCAAGCGAGGTGTTGAGGAGCGCGCCAAGTCCGGAATTGATGTCTGACAGCATCGAATTGCCGGGTGGAATCGGGTCGATGCGCACAAGTATTGGCGCAGGAATCGGCGGCGGGCCGAATGGGACGCTCAGCCAGGGAGACCAGTCTGACCAGCCAAGGGAATTGTAGGCGCGGGCGGTTATGTTGGCAAAGCGGCCCCTGCATACGCTTGTCGTGCAGGTGAATGGCTTGGATGTGGTGGTGTGTTTGTCTGCCGCGGTTGTGGAAACAGTGTCGTAGATTGGAGCATCGATTTCTTGGTATATAGTGCCGTCCGCATTGATGATGAGCAGGCGGTACTGGTGCCGGTCCACCTCTTCGTTCTGGTTGTTTGCAACAAGCACGATGGTGTCGTTGTCATACGGGCTGAAGGGCTTGGTGACAACCACCGGCGGATTGAGGGCTGAGCGCGCCGGAATTAAGATGGAGATAAATGCTGGCTGGGATTGCACATTCTGCGCAGTGTATGAATAGACCGTGAGAAGGACGGTTCCTCCCGACGGGCAGTAGAGGTTTGGATTCGCGGCGCAGGGCACGGGAGCTGATGTGACATTTTGGATTGGCAGGGGCATGAGCGGGGATTCGATGACTGTGCCGTCGGCCATGGTCCAGACATAGCGGTGGAGCACGGCTCGCGGATCGTTGTTGCTCTGGTTTGCCAGCACTATCGCGTTGAAGGGCGAGATGGATATTGTCTGGTTGGTGAGAAGCGGGGCTGCCGGCATTCTGCAGTCAAGGCTGCTGCCGTCGACGAGAATCAGGGTGGCGTTGGGAGGGGAGCGCTGGGCGCCGGCGATGGCGAGCACGCTTACTGACACGGTCTGGCCGTTCTGGCAGTTGCGCGCCGCGCAGTCGAATGTGTCTGAAGTGGCGCCCGTTTTGGCGGTGTCGGGCACAGTATCTATCTGCACCGGAGGATTTGGAGTGATGGACCAGCTGTATTCATGGCTGTCTATTGCAGGGGAGCCAGACGGCTGGTTTGCCATGGCGCGGATGGCCGCGTTGGGGCAGACGGGTGCGGGCGGGATGATGCCCAATATGGGAGAGGGAAGAACCAGGCCGCCGCGCCTGCGCACAATCATTGGCGGCAGGGTAATGCCAAGGCCCGCAGGGTCGTGGGACCTGACTTTTATTTGCAAATCTCCGACGCAGTTGAGGCGGCTGCAGTTGATTTCAACAGTGTGGTCGGCGCTGGGGGTGCCTTCTATATGAAAGACTTGGGTGCTCCAGCCGTTCGGTGGAGGGAACGGGCCCATGTCATATGGCCCATAGACCTGGCCGTTTCCCAAGTCGGTGATTTCCACCTCGGCCGTGGCGACATTTGGATACAATGTCGGAATCGCGTTGGTGTTGTCGTCAGGGTCGGTGACTGTGAAGCCGAAGCTGATGGTTGCGCCCGCATCATATTCTGGCGGCGGCACGGGATTCCACGAGATGCCCGGCGGAGTGGTGTCTGTACCATTTGCCAGAGCTACGGGGAAACTTTGCGTGAAAAATGATTGTCCAGTAGTGTCGGTGATTGTGATTATGGAATTCAGCGGCGTCGGCTCGCGGCATGCGGGGTCGGAGTTTGGATAATAGGTGTATGCTGTTCGGGAGGCCGGCGGGACGTTTGTGAATGTTTCCTGCACAGGGGTGCCGCCGCAGACGAACTGGAAATTGATTCTGAACGGCGGCACGCAGGGCGGTATGGTGCCGCAGTCGGCGCTCACGCCCACAGTCATCGGAGTTATGGTGAGCCAGGGCGAGGCGGGCGGGGGAGGGGCGCTGTTGTAATCAATTGTTGCGGTTATGTCTGCCGAAACAAATGGAGCGAGCAGAACTGCGGCCAAGAGAAATAACAGCGCAAGGTGCGGCATGGGCGATGGCGATGAGAACTTCGGTGAATGCGGCCGGTTCTTTTTCTCCATTTAGCTCAGCCTCGCAATGCCCCACACGTCGATTTCCGCGCCAAGGGCGTGGCCCAGCACGCGCGTGGCGGAGAGGGTGACTGTGAGCGCCACGATGGTTATCATCAGGTTGCGTATCATCACAACGAAAAGAATCTGGTCGATGGTGGATGGATTCTTGACGTTCGCGGGGTCGGAAGGACTGCGCGTGAGGAAGCTGTTCATGGTGTTGACCATCTTGCCGGTGCTTGGGTCAAATGGATTGCATTCGACGGTAGATGTGTCGAGCGGATTGTAGCTGCCGCTCATTGCCGGAAACGTCGGGCCGGCTGCGAGGGCCTGATACGGGCTGCCCGTCTTGATGAACTGGTCTGCCATCGCCTGCCCAAGCAAAAGCGACGCGGGGAAAATGAAGTAGAGCGAGAGTGCGAGGGCGATGAGCGTGCCGCCCGCCTTTCTGGTCCAGTGCAGCGCGCGGAGCAGGATGCCAAGCGGCAAAAGCAGGCTCAGCGTGAAACCGGCAGTGTTGAGCTGGAGCAGAATCCGCTCTGCCTGCAAATCCATCAATCCGATGCCGATTGCGTTGAGCAGCTGGCCGACGGGTCCGCGCAGCACGCCGTAAGTGGAGCAGCCGGCGATGGAGAAGCCCACGCCAAGCATGTTGCAGAAGCCCGACACCGAGCTCACATAGCCGAGTTTTTGGTTGAACTCCAGCGCCTTGGCGAGCAGGTTGGTGCTCAGGAGAGACTGCGCGTTGGTGTTGAGCGAGAGGGCCCAGTTGTTGAGCGGCTGGCTGCCGGTGATGGGGCATGTGGTGGGATTGCTTCCGGCAGTTTTGCAGAAAATCATGGTGTCGCGCGCGGGAGTCGGGCAGAAGCCGGAGTCTGGCATGCCGGAAATGCCGCACACAAGTTTCGACGCTTGGGTTTCGCCTTCGGACATGCCTGCAACAAGCAGGACCACCAGAAGAAATGTGATGAACGTCTGGCCGAGCTCGTCTTTTATGATGCCCTTGAACCTGTCCCATTTCAGCACGGTTACAATCATGTAAACGACTGCCAGCACGGAGACGGAGATGAGCACGGCTGCGAAAACTGCCGGCTGCCATGCGGCGGCCGCGTGAATTGATGGGATAAGGAACAGAGAGGCCGTAATAAACAAGAAAACAAAATGCCGCAGCGCGCTCGAGCGCGCCGAAGAAAACGCGGGGCTGGCGCGCGCAGGGCTGGCGCGCGCGAAGCCAATGCTCGCGAAACGGGAGCAGCCGTTTTCTTTTTCATTTTTTGTTTTTGTTTTTTGAGCTCGCGCCATTTTTCTCACAGCACCTTGAGTATTCCCGGAATCTCGATGTCGCCGCCCAGCACCGGCGAGAGGCTGCGGATGAATGCAAGAGTGAGTATGATGTTGAGAATCGGCAGCAGGAAAGCGGCGATGCCCAAAGAGCCCAATGAGCGCCAGTCGGGGTTGCCCGACGCGCCTTCCCACGACATCAAAAGGTCCTTGGGCGTGATGGGCGAGGCTCCGGTGGCAAAGTCTGTCGGCAGGCAGAGGTCGTCGCAGTTCTGCCGCACATAAGGCGTGGAGCGGCAGTCGGTGTCGCATTCGCCGCAGCCTGCGCACGGATTGTCGGGCGGGGTGGCGGTGCATGCCGAATCAAGATTGCCGGGCGAGCATGCGTTGCCGATTTCACCGCCCGAGCAGCCGTATGGCACGTTGCCGGACGGCAGTGAAACGCGGCAGCGGGCGGGGCAGCCCACGCCGGAGCCGCCGGTGTAATTCGCGCAGCCCTGGCCAATTTTGAATGCTGATGACGGGATGCCGCAGTAGCCGCTGCCCTGAGCAGTGCGCCGGTCGCACTGGTTGGGGAAATCACATTTGGGAGGCTCGCCGCCGGCAGACCACGGCGAGCATATCTGGCCGCCGTTGTCTATGCGGCAGAAGAGCGGGCAGTTCTGGCAGCTCTCCTCCGCCTTGGTCGGATTGTTGGCGGGGTCTGTGTAATCATTCACCACGCCGGTAATCGGCAGGCAGGCAACCGCGAGCGCGTTGAAGTGGGCAAAGCACGAATCTGTTGCCGCGCGGTCGTTCTTGCACAGCTGGACGCTTGCGCCGCCGAACGTGCGCGCGCCGCAGAGGTTGTTGTTCGGATTCTGGCCGTTGACGCTTATGTCTCCGCATTCGCGGTAATCGGAAGGCCCGCCCGAAGAGGTGACAAGGCTGTCGAGGGCCGGATACTTGTGGACCGGCGTGCATGAGTAGACATCGCTCGTGGTGTTGCTGAAAGTGCCTGGGCCGCACGCGAGGTTGGCAACGGTTTGGTTGGTGAAGTGGCCAATCGGATACCAGGCCGCGTTGCAGCCGCTGTCGCTTCTGTTGTCAACGCCGCTGCTTGTGCGCACCCAGTGGTATTGGCCTGCTTCGGTCTGCGTGCACGAATAATAGCGGGTGTTGTTCACGCTTGGGATGTCGCTGCCGCGCAGGCGCTCCAGCGTGATGGAAAAGCATGCGGTTGGCGCGGTGAAGCTCCAGCCGCAGTAGTTGTCCTGGCTGTTTGGGCGCCTGATGCCCGCGGCAGTGAGATAATCATAGCGGCAGTCGGTTGGGCAGGCGGCACAGGAGGCGAACGCGCGGCCGTTGGGATTGGTTGTGCTGGCGGGGGCATATGCGCTGCACGAGGGGATGGGCAGGCGCGGATAGCAGAAGCCGCCGCATGAAGCCCTCGACTTGGGGTCTGTGTCGGGGTTGAGGATTATTCCGGTCGCAGTGTCAAGCGAGCCGGGCGCGCAGGACGGGTCGCAGCCTTTGGGCAGATAGAGGGTGCTGCCGCTTGTCAGCATGACTTGGCATTGCGGCCCCTTGGAATTGTCTGCTGCCGGGCTCGAACAGGCGCCGCAGCGCTGCGTGTTGTCGGGAATGCTGGAGAGCGGGCTGTAGAGGTCGGTCAAGTGGCAGTAGAACGGCCCGTTCACGGCGCGGTCTGGCTGGCAGGAAATGTCGCAATAGGGCTGGCCCTGCGGGTCTTTGCCGAGGCAGTATTTCTGCGCATCGGGAGTGGAGCATTCGGCCGACACGTCGGTGTTTGGCGGAATGATGGCAGACACCGCGGAATTGGAAGGGTCGTTTGAAAGAGTGCCGTCCTTGATGTAAGGCGGGATTGGGGCCAGAAAGAGCGGGCAGAGCGGGTCTGACGAATCCATGCGCAGGTAAATGCGGGCGGTTGGCGCGCATTCCGGCGGGCCGCGGCCGATTTGGCTCAACGAAATGCCGGATGGATCTTCGGAAGCGAACGCAAGCCAGCCGGGCGGGAATGTGGAATTTCTGCACGCGCCGGAGTACAGGATGATTGGGGTGGTGTTGCGGTAATTGCAGGTGAGGGCATAATGCGACTGCGAGAAGAAGTAAGTGCTGTGGTTGTTGTCAAGGTCGAGGATGGAGGAGGGGTTGCGCAGGCGGCATGAGAGCGGGCAGCGTGCGCACTGCCCGTTCACGCTCGAGTCCATCTGGCCGTTTGTGAAAGTGGGGGCTGCCGCGCAAAGAACACTGCCTGCGCCGGTCGAAACTATGAACGAGTTGGGCACGCCCAGCGAGAATGAATTTGGCAGCGCCGCGTTCTCGGCGCTTGCTTTCACCTTGCACGTGCTCGGGCATTGCGTGTCGCACGCGGTGCCGAACTTGCCGGAGCCGGTGCAGTATTGGTTGAATGTCGGGTCCTTGTATCTGTCCTCGGTGCCAGATGAATTGAAATTCACGCGGCATTCAATCGGGCAGAGGTCGGTGCGGCCCGAGGCGATGGCAGCCTCAAGGTTCATGGCAGGGCCGCACACGTTGGGGGTGTTGCACTCCATCATGGCGGCCGGAATGCCGAGCATGCAGTCGGGCTGGCTCGTTGCCGCGTCTTTCTTGTTGTCAAGAGTCGCTTGGCATGCGGCCTGGCAGTCGGGAGTGGAATAGGAAATCGTGTTGCTGGCGTCCGTGTGCAAATAGGAGCGGCAGTAGAGCGGGCATAGGGTTGCATTGCCGGGATTGGCCGAGCATGAATTCGCGTTCGTTGTCGGCACAACTCCGGCGGCCGGGTTTGCGGGGTTTGCATATTTCACCTGCGGCAAAATTGTGCGGCAGAACGCCGGGCAGCTGGTGCACGAGTTGCAGTTGTCCGGCGGGTTCGGCAGGGGCGAGGTGGAAAGGTTCATGGCCCTGATTGCCTTGCAGGCTATTGGTATGTTGTCACAGGCGGCCAGGTCGCAGTTCAAATCCGTCGGGGTGGGAAGGAAGCGGCACTCCGAGGGGCACTTGTCCGAAGACTGCACGGGCACGCTGCTGGAATAGCCGGCCGGCAGAGTGTATGTGCGGGTGCCGGTTGTCTTGTCTTCAGTGTAATTGTATTGCGGATAACAGGTCTGGACGCCCCGCAGTTTCCAGGCCGCCTCGTCGCCGATGTCAGGCGCAATCGAGCTGCCGCCGGCGCTTGCCATTTGCTTTGCGCTGATTGCGCCGGTTGCATAAGGCGAACCCGCAGGCGGACTGCCCCATGAATCGGGATTTGCTGTTGAGATGTTGTAGCCGGCGGGGGGAAGGATTTTGCATGAGGTTGGACAGGTCGAGCCCGGCTCCTCGCCCATCACCGACGGCCCGAACACCGCAACCTGCAATGTGAACCATGAGAGCAGATAGGTGGCCGGCCACACCAGCAATAATCCGGCTCCCGCTGCCAGCATCATGCCACCAAGTTTGCGGGTGAAGAAAAGCGAGCGGAGGATGACGCCAAGGAAAAGCAGCGCCGGCGCGAGCGCGGGCACGATATATTGCAGAAATGCCAGCTGCCCCTGCAGGCTCACCATGAATGACGTGAGAAGAGTGAACTCTTGTCCCATGATTTCCGAGTCAAGGCGCAGGTTGGCATCGGGCCGGCGCGTCAGGCCGCCGTAGAGCAGCCACCACAAATCTGTCTGGAAACCTTCCATGCGATACGCTTTCTTGGCAAATGTGACAGACTTGCGGATTGTGGTGTCGCCCTGCGCGATGGCCATTTCGTTGAGGCCCTGCGCATAGCAGAATGCATACTGGTTGAGAAGAGTGGCGGACGTGATGCTTGCGGGCAGGGTGCGGCCCACGCAGGGCGAGACTATTTCGGCCGAGGTAAGGCGAAGGCCGGTGTCGACGCCGAGCAGAATGGCCAGAAGAAATGCGACTATTATCACGCTGAGAGCAGTCTGCAGAATTTCAGTGCGCGCCAGCTGTTTGGCATCCTCGCTCTGGAAAAATATGCCTGCCATGTAGACCAGAGCCATGATTGCGGCCATGAGGGCGGCGGCCGCGAGGGTTGCCCGCACGTAATTGTCGAACCCGAAAGTCGCGTTCTGGGCGGTGAGCACGGGCTGGATTGTGGTGTTTTGGGAGAAAATTATTGGAGAGATACAGAGAAGGCAGAGGAGGAAGAGGAAAACATGCGGCGCGTGCAGCGGCAGGAAGCCGGCTGGCGCCGTATTGACTGGCGCAAAGCAAACGCCGGATTCGCGGCGCGCCGGGTTTTCGTTTTCATTTCTCATCCTGTGAACCCTCTCAAGGCCTTGTTTAGGGCCATGGTCATGGTTATCATCACAACCAGCGCGAGATTAGGGATTAAAATCGCTTGTGTGGAGATGAAGCCGATTCTCGCATAGCTGTCGCCAACCACGCGGTCCTTGACTATGTTCAGCTGCCCGAACGGATTGAGCGGGTCGCAGCCCGACGGACAGAGCTGTTTCTGCAGATTTGCCGACGCCTCGAAGCCGAACGAATAGACTACCGGCAGGGCAAAGAAGATTGCAAACGAGAGCGCGATGAGCAGGTTGCCGATGTCGCGCGAAAAGAAGAACGTGCGCAAAAGCAGCGCGGCCGGCAGAAGAATGTTCAGCACGCCGACCATGGCCAGGTTGAGCATGAATTTCTGCACCTGCAGCGAAATCATCATCGGCATGTAGAGGTCGATGAGAATGTCTTTCTGCGCCGCCCATGCGCGCTGGTTGGCTTTGTATGCAAGCCCGCCGCCGTCAAGCACCGGCACGGACCAGTACGCGTATGCCACCGCGCCGAGCTGGTCGTTCACCGCCTGGCGGGTGAGGTCGGATGCGAGGCGCAGGCCGTAGGTCTGCGTGAGCTTGTCGATATATTGCACCGCCCTCTGCGCGGGGCTGGTGAAAACGTTGGCCGGCGCGCCGGACCCCACCACGCTGCTGTTGGCGAATTCGCGCGAGTCGGAAAACACCATCGAGTTCGAGATTGTGCAGGAAAGTCCGAACGTGCCCACCACCGCGCCGATGAGAAGGATGGAAAAGCCCAGGGTGACTATTTCGCTCTTGGCCCACACCGACAGCTCGGGTTTTTCCAAAAGCTGCGCGAGCATGTACGCAATCGCGATGAGCACGCCCATGATGAAAATGACGGCGATGATTGGCGAGCCGAAATCATACACCATGTTGTAGGTCTGGTTGAAGCACGAGAGCTGCGGCTCGAAGATGGCCGAAGAGGATGAGACTAGAAACAGCAGGGAGAGGACTGCGAGTGGGGCGAACCCGAAACGGGAAACCGAACCGATTTTTCCTGCCGTGTTTTCCATCCATTACACCAGTTTTGTCAGCCCGTAGAACTGCCCTTCCGCGCCCAGCACCTGCGCGAACTGGCGCGCCAGGATTATTGTTGCCGCCAGCGCGAGGATTACGATGAAAAGAACCGCAAGATTTCGCACCACCGCCAATGGAAGAAGGTAGCCCACCATGGGCTGGTACACGCCGGAGGAGACGAAGTCCGGCGTCAGCGTGTCGCCCGCGCTCTTGAGCGACTGTGTTGTGGCGATGGGGAAGCCGTACTGGAACAGCCACATCAGGTATGCAACGATGCCGGCAACTCCGCCCCCGTATGTCGGAGGCGAGCCGGGCGTGCCGACGCAGGCCACGTATCCGCCGGTGATGATTGTCGGGATGCAGACTATTCCGCCGATTATCCATGCGGGAATCTGCTCGCCCGCGCTGTAGAGGGCGGACGTGACGGTGCTGCACACGAATCCGGAAGTTGGAGGCCGGCCGGGGTCCTGCACCAGGCGGCCAGCGTCGTAATCGGGCGGGCTCACCGAAAATGCCAGCAGTGACGTGCCCCAGAAGATGGCGATGGGAAACACCAGATAGACGGCCAGGCCCGTGCCCAGCAGCATGCTTCCGATTTTCCGCAAAGGCGGGATGAAGCGCAGGATGATGCCGAGCGGCATGAAGAACGTGCCCAGCAGGAAAATCAGGAAGACAAACACCAGCTTGACCGCATGGACCAGCATGAGATTGAGAGCGGTGGAATCCATGCCAATCATTACCGACAGTTGCAGCGGCCCCGCTCCCGCGCCCGGGCTGGATGAGCCGGTGGGCGAAAAGTAGGGAATTGGCAGCTGGTAGTTGTAATTGTAGGAAATGATGCGGCTGAGATGCATGCTGCTTATTGCGACGGCTTCTGTCACTTTTTCCAGCGGCAGCTCCATGTAGACATACATCCTCGACTGCAGCTCGTCTATTCCCATCGACACGCCGGTGAAGGCCTTGATGATGCCGGCCTGCCCCGCCGGACTGAGCGCCTCGGCAACCAGCACCACAAGAATGGCCGAGACCACAAGCTCTCCAAGCTCAAGGCGGCTCCACGATTTCATGGCGTCCGACTGCAGAAGCGAGCCTATCATGTAGGCGAATGCGACGATTCCGGTGCCGATGGCTATGCCGTATGGGACAGCCACCAGAAAATCGACCATTGCTCAGGCACCCCGCTCTGGTTTCTTTTTCTTTGCCGCTGGTTTTCGCGCTGAAGATTTTGATTTGGATGATTTTGTTTTTCCGGCGGGGGGAATCGGCCTTATCGCGGGAGTGATGCGCCGCGTGCGGGCCGATTGCACCGCCATCTGCCGCACCATCTCCGCGCGGTCCGGCTTTATGCCGGCGCCGCTTGCTCTGGAGCGGGGAGCGGAGGCGATGGACGGAGGAGGGGAATAGACCACGGCCGACAACGGGCGGCGCGAAGGCTGGCCCGGCATTGGCGCCAGTTTTTGTCCGGCTTGCTGCGCGGCTTCGGCCTGCGCCTGCTCCAGCGAGCGGTAGATGATGCCGTTGCCGGTGTCGAATGGAATTTGCGTTTGAAGAGTCTGGACTTTTGCGCGCCCCATCGCTTCGCTCATCAGCAGTTCGCGCCGCTGGTCCGCGCCCATGCCGTCGGCGGGCGGGGTGAGGGGCAGGGAGAATATCGTGTAACTCAAATCGCGGAGCAGCAGGCGGATGTAATCGGCGCGGGGCCTATTTGTTGAGCGGCATTTTTCCCATTCGTCTCCAAGCTCAATCATTCTCTTGCCGGCCGCGTCCGCATGCTTTTGCTGCGGCAGCGGGGAGAGAAAGAGCGACGAGAGGGCGTTGCCGGCCGCTTTGTAGAAGTCGGCAGTGCGCTCTGCATCCTCCTTGACGCGGCGCATGGACAGGAACTGGTCTTTGAGTTTTGCCGGCGGGATTTCCCCGGCCTCCAGCAGTTTGCTTGTGGCGTCGCGCAGCGGCTCCTCGACTGAATTGATAACGACCCGCGCGGCCAGCAGGCGCTGGGCAATGGCGCGCAGCTGCGGCTGCTTCGCGCGCAGGCGCATCGCCAGTTCGCTGAATTCCGCCGCGCTCATGCCGAGGCGGTTGACGGGCGGTTCGAGTTCGTCTGCCATTTCAAATCACTTCAATAAATTTTTGCAAATCCCATTTGTTCGCTTCATCATTTGTTTTTCTCATCTGTTCGCTTCATCATTGGCCCTGCTTTTCATAGTATTTCGTCAGGTTGTCGAGTTTCTTGACAGACGATGAGACTTTCATGTAATTGCTCATCTCGTTCACAAGGTCTGGGTCAAGATTCTTGGCCCACGTGGGCTTGACAATGTTCGGGTCCTCGGTTGTGGCGAAACTGTGAGCGAGGAGCGCCTCGCCCAAGTTGGTGAACGGCTTGTAGTTGGGGTCGCCGCTCTGCGCGCTGCTGTTCACGCGCTTGAGCAGGTCGTTTTCATATGCATTTATTTTTTCGATTATTTTCATCGCATACTTGTTCGGGTCATTGTTTGAGTTGAGCTCGTCGAACTCCGCCTGGTTTTTGAAAAGAACTGACTCATGCCGCGCCTCTTTGTCCTGAACGCGATAGGGAATTCCTTCCGTGAACGGGGCGGAAAGGACGGGGGCAATGCCAGCGTCCACCTGTTTGACCAGATAATCGACATAGCGCGAGGGCATGGTTCTTTCCAGCGGCTCTGGCATGGGCGGAGTAGGGCCGGCAGCGCCGCTCTTGTTGAACTTGTCAACATCCTGAACCCACTTCGTAACTTCCTGCTGCTTTTTCTCTTCTGCCTCACGGCGCATGGCGTCATAGTCTTCTGCGCCCGACTTTTCGTAAAGTTCCCTAAGCTCGTCCCGCCTGATGCTGTCAAAGCCCCGGCCAGGTTGCGCTGTTTCGATGGGAGATTTCACATATTCGCTGTAAAGCGATGCAGTGAGCCACTGCATGCCGCCTTCTGGAGAGAATTTCTTGCCGAACAGGCCGAAGTAGTCCATGCCTGAGGCGAATCTGTCTATGCCCGAGGCCAGTTGCGCGCCGATTGCGTCGAATACCATGTGGCGGTTCATTTGCGAAGAATTGAGATATTCTGTGAGCTCGGGGTCCTTGCCCTCCGGCCCGCTGGCCTTTACCACGGTGCCGGGCGCATAGTCGCCAAACACTGCAATAGGCACTGACGGGGGGTTGGGACCGACGGGCGGCAGGTCGTAGAGCTTCCTGCCCTGATTGTCGTAGTCTATTGTCACGCTTTGAAGATGGCCTTTGTCATCGAACTGAGCCGTGCCGACCGGCAGGCCGCCGTCATATACCACCATTTCTGGCTTGGAACCCGCGCCATATGCCACTTCGGTTTCGCGCACAGTGCAGGTGGTGCCGTTGAATGAGATGACCTTTTCGCCGCTGGGCAGGGTTTGCTGCGCCTTCCACGCGTCGCCGCTTGCGCCGTCCACCACGCGCGTGTCGGAGATGACAACAGTGCTCGGCTCGCTGCCGAGAGGATAGTGCCTGGTCGTGATGTCGACTTCATGCTGCGTGCCGTGGAAAACGAATTTGTCGATTTCGGTCGAGCTGGCCGTGCCGTCGGCATTCGGTTTGTATGCTGTCGCGTGCCCGTCCTCGTCGCGTTTGATTACTGCCAGCACTTTCGGATTGGCCTCGTTTGTGTTGTCCATCACGTACTGGGTATTGGTGTTAAGCGTGGTGGCCAGCACAAGTTTGGCGTCGGGATCACCGCTCGTGGCTGTTGCGCCAAGCGGAATAACGGTCATCTTTTCGGGCGGAGTAGTGGGTGAGATTGATATCTCTTTCACCGGCGCAGTCTGAGTGGCGGGGGACTTGAGTTCAATCTTGACATCGCTTGAGAGTGTGGCGCTTCCGATGCCATATGTGTTGTTGTCAAATGTGAACTTGCCGTCTTTCAACGGCGTGCCGTTTCTGTCACCGATGCTCAGCACCTCTCCGACCACAACATGGCCGCCGGTCTCAGGCGCGCGGTTGACAATGGCTTTCACGCCCACGATATAGTCGGTATCGGTCGGCTTCTTGGTGTTGTCCACTTCGGCGATTACCTGGAGGTTGACTTTCGCGACCGGGTCAAAGTGCGAGAGGGTGACAAGCTCGCGCGTGCCGGAGTGGTCTGATGTCATCGGGGTGATTGTGAAATCGAGCTTCTCCTCCCCGCCGCCGTTCACGTTCGCGAGTTTGACCGCGACATTGACCTTTTCGGCCGGCGCGGCCGGCGGCGCGACCTTTTCGCCGTCAAGCCCCTTGCTCTTGATGTTGCTGTCTGAATCTATTGTGATTACAGAGGTTTTGGCGGCAGTGGTGATGACAACCGGAAGTGCTTTTGGCGGATGCGCTTTGTCCACCAGTGTCATGGTGCCGTCGGGCGAGAGCTTGTAGGTGGCGCCGGCCTCCAGATAAGATTCGCTTGCCGGATTTTTGGGGTCATGGATGTCGTTGGTGAATTTGATTGTTTCTGTTTTCACGTCATAGGTGCCGATTGGCTTGAGTTCGCCGGTGGTTTCGTCTTTTTCATAGACGCCGCTTGACTTGATGAAAATATTCTGGTTGTTGAACTCTATAATGCGGGTTGCGTCCTGCACAGTCGGGTGGTTCTGGGCGGCAAAGGCGTTGGAGGCCACCGTCCCGACGGACAGCACCGGCGAAAGTATGGACTTGAGCAAATCCAAGATGTTGAGTTGCCCCTGAACGAAAAGCCCGATAGAATCCAGTATGGTGGCGACATGGTCGGAGAAGGCGCTGCTGCCGCTCATCGACACCCACTGGCCGTTGGGAAGCTGTATTCTCACGCCTCCGCTGGAAGCCGAAACAATCATCTGCTCGCGGTTGAAAATGTTGGAAGCCCCGGTTATGCCGTTGTTATTGGGGTCGGCAAGCGCCCACTTGCCATCCGCCCCCTTTACAACACCTTTGCCTGGATCGAGGATTACCCAGGTCACGGCGCTGGAGCCGAAGGCAAGATTTTGGAGCACGTTGGACACTCTCAGCCCCGTGGAGCTGATGTCGTTGAATGTGCAGAGCGGCGGCCCGTCAGCGCCGTTCGGCCGGGTGACGCCGCCGACCACCACGTCGCCCATCTTGACTGAATAACCGCCGCGGCCGTCGGACACGACGTTGAAGAGGCTTACATCCTTGTCAAGCGCGGCTGCAATCTGCACTTTCAGCTGCTCGGCCCTGTCTTTGTCGCTAAGGCCTTTGTTGCCTTCATTCTTGGCCAGGTCGGCGTTGGGAGTGACGGCTTCCAGCCCGCTCGCTATGCCGTGACCGGCCGCCTTCGACATCTGGCTGGCAACTTCCTTGCCAGTGTGGGCGAGCGCGATTTTGCCGAACTTGCCGCCCGCCAGGGTGCCGAGCGCGCCGAGCACCATTCCTTCCATGGCCCTCTGCCCGACCGAATTGAGCGCATTGGACAAGGTGAAACCTTTCGAGGCCGCGTTCCGCGATTTGGTCAAGTCGTCGCTCGACTGGCCGGTCAGTTTGCCGAACAAGCTGTCCGACAGGCCGTTGATTGTCTTGCCGACCGCGTTTGTGATAAATCCTTTCCGGCCGGCGGCATCCATCTTCTGGCCAAAGCTTTTTTCCGTGCCGTCCGAGTTCTTGTTGTATTCGTCGTCCTTGCTGCCTGAGCCGACCGCGGTCGAAGCCATGCTGCCGGCCTTGTCGATTGCCTGCAGAATGGCAACCGGGTTGATGGACACGTTCTGGGTGATTGGAGTGTATATGCCGGCCGCGCGGTTCATGCGCACGCCGCGCGCCACCCCGAAATCAAAGAACATCAGCGGGTTGCGGCCCGAGAGGAAAGAGGCCGAGAAGAGAAGCCCGAACACCAGGGCCAGGCCCCAGCAGAATGACACCTGCCCCGCAGAAGGGCCGCTGTTGCATATCATTGTCGAGTCCTGCGAGGGGCGGAAAAATGGCGAGAGGTCCTGATTCATCGCTGAATTGTTCACCGCATGCGCAGGCGCGGCGCAGTCTGGCAGCTGACTCGCCTGATTCCAGTCAATGCGAGTGATGGATTTGCCGGCGTCGTCGACCAGGCCGGCGCAGGCGGCCATCGTGGTCTGCCCGCTTTCTATTGTGTTGTCTTTTGTGAACGGGCAGAAGACTGCGCGCACGTTCCAGCAGGTTGCGCCGGGAGGGTAGTTCGGGCCTGACAGTTTGGCCGTGTTCTTGCCGTCGGAGCCGGTGACCATTTTGCAGGCCCTGCTTGTGCCCTGCCCCCAGCTGAGGATTACCAGCCCGCCGCTGACTCCTTCCGATTTGGGAGTGGTGGCTCCCGGGGCCGAAACCATGGTGTAGACATAGGCCTCGACATTGCAGAACTGGCCCGGCGCGTTGCAGTCTGAATTGAGCTGCACATATGTCGTGTTGGCCGAGTCGTAGCAGATTGCGCCGGCAGACGCTGGCGGAATGAGAATAAGCAGGAATGAGAGGGTGAGAATGAGGGCTATGCCATATACTGCATATGAAGGCGGCCTAGAGCGGGACATTGACGATGCAACACTGATATCGTTTATAAAACTCCCGTCGAATGCGAAAAGAGGTGGCAAAGGCCGGAAAACAAAAAAATCAAAAACAGAATTAGCTTCTCGCCCGCGCAAGTCTGGGGCCGCTGCGCCCCAATTATAAATCTTCTTCGGTTATGCAGTGCATTATCTTCGAGGTGTCTTCATGTACCCCGTATCGCCCCAAGCATATGACCGCGCCAGCACGGTTTTCTCGCCAGACGGCCGCCTGTTTCAGGTGGAATACGCCAAAGAGGCGGTGAGGCGCGGCGCAACCGCAATCGGAATAGTGTGCGCCGACGGAGTGGCGCTTGTTGCCTACAAAAACGCCGGCTCCGGCCTGCTTGTGCCCGAGTCGATGAAGAAGGTGTTTGAGATTGACACTCACATCGCAACCACCGCGTCCGGCCTGATTGCCGACGCGCGCCGTTTGGTGGACATCGCGCGCCTCGAGGCGCAGCGCCACCGCATGGCCTATGCCGAAAGCATGAGTCTGGAGGCAATGGCAAAAGAGATGTGCGATTTGATGCAGGTATATACTCAATACGGCGGCGTAAGACCCTTCGGGGTTACACTGCTTGTGGCAGGCGTTGACGACAAGCCGCGCCTCTACGAGGCAGAACCCTCGGGCGCTCTCACAGGCTACAAGGCCTGCGCCATCGGCTCGGGCCGCAAAGAGGTTGAGGAGTTCTTTGAAAAAGAATACAAGGAATCCCTCACCCTCGACGCCGGCATCTCGCTCGCTCTCAAGGCGCTGCGCAAATCCGGCGATTTGAAGCTGGAGGCGCAGAACGTCGAAATCGCCATCTGCCCGAGCAAGACCAAGGTGTTTGAAGTGCTCTCGACAAAGGAGATTGAGAAGCACCTCAAGGCTTGAGTGAGTGATTGAACATGCTGAAATTTCTTTTTTTAATTTCTCTTATTTTCGTCGGTTTTATTTTCATCGGCTGCACCCAGGCGCAAAATCAGCAGCCTGCGGCGGGCGGCTCGGGCCCGGTTGAAGACAAAAATACGGTCGGCGCGGTGAAACCTAACAACTCGGCCGGCGCGGCTCTTCCGCAAAATGGAACTCCCGCACCCGCGGCGGCAGGCGACGCGAGAAACGAGATGATGCGCCTTCTTGAACTGGAGACCAATCATTCGTGGCATGCCGAATACAAAATCATTTGGAACGGCACAGAGGTTATGGGATACGTCAACCGTTCATACGACGGAAAAAGCCAATGGCGCGCCAGCGACGGCACCTTCCGCTATTACGCCCTCAACGGGCCGGCTTACTATCTTTGCGATGACAGCGGGACAACCTCGGCCGGCGCGCGCGAGGGGGAATGGGTGTGCTACAACCAGTCCAAGCCGCGGTCTGTGCTCTACAGCCCGGACAACGGACTGCTGGGCGAACTGAAAAACCGGACGATGACTCGCGTGCAGAAAGTGGAATCCAAAAAATGGGGCACAATCCAGACCGAATGCTTTGAGACAAAATTCACGGTCAATTCAGGCACCTACTGCTATAACCCCAAAGACGGGGCCCTGCTGTCATTCGACAGAGGGAACGGCATCGTGCAGGAAGCGATTGTATATGTGGCCCCGGTTTATTGGGACGATGAATTCGTGCTGCCGACCACGAACGTGGTTGATGCCGGCGAAAATTCGATTGTGTCGTGATAAACATGGTTTCACTTGACAAGGCAATCATCGCGCACATGAAGATAGAGGGCAAGCTGTTCGAAATCTACGTTGACCCCGACGCAGGACTTGCCTATCGCTTGGGCCAGAAAAAAGAATTGAACAATGTTCTTGTTGTAGAGGAAATTTTCACAGACGCCAAGGCATCTGAGCGGGCCAAGGCGGCTGAATTGCAGAAAGCGTTTCACACTCAGGACGTTTTCGTTATTGCCGAGAAAATTCTCAAGGACGGCGAGCTGGCCCTCACCACCGACCAGAAGCACAAGATGATGGAGCAGAAAAGAAAGCAGATTGCACAGCTCATTGCGCGCGAGGCGACAGACCCGCGCACGGGCGCGCCCCATCCTCTTGCACGCATAGAGGCGTCCATGGACAAGGTGCGCCTTGACATCGACCCCATGCAGGATGCGGCCGCGCAAATGGACAAAGTCATTTCCGCATTGCGCCTTGAGCTGCCTATCAAGATGGAGAAAAAGCGCATTGCAATCAAGGTTCCTGCAATTCACGCGCACCGCGCATTCGGTTTGCTCAAAAGCCAGCACATGGAGCGCGAGGAATGGGGCTCGGACGGAAGTCTGATGGGCGTCATCACCATTCCGGCCGGCATGGTTGGAGAATTTTTGGACAAACTGAACAAGGCCACATCGGGCGACAACCAGACCAAGATGCTGGATGCCGGAAAATAGATATTTGGCCAAACCGGCCGCTTGAGCCAAACCGGCTGCTTTCGCGGGCCCGCCCAACCATATATATTATTATAGATAGGGCCCCCACTATCTCTCGTACACTCGAAACAAAAACGGAACCTGATTAGTAGTTCCATGGCCCCTGTTTGGGCCAAGCATTTAGGAGGGATATTCTTATGTCCAAAATCGTCGTTCCAGGCGAAGTCGTTTCAGACCAGCCCCAGCGCATGGCCTACACTTTTTCAGACGGCCACAAGACATATGCGACCGCGCTCAGCCTTTTGAGCGATGACGGCCACCTTGTGCCCCTTGAAGGGCCTTACGAGCCCCTTGTCGAGGATATTGTGGTCGGTTATGTCACAGACATCCGCTTCACAGGCTACAATGTCGAGCTGGGCGAGCCGTTCTCCGGCTTTTTGTCCAGCCGAGATTCGAGGGCCACTTTCCGCCTCGGCAGCATGGTGCAGGCAAGGGTAATCAACGTCGACGAAGTGAAGTCGATTGATTTGGCCGACGCGCGCCCATTGGAGGGCGGCTGGCTTGAGCGCATTTCCCCAGTCAAGGTGCCGCGCCTTATCGGCAAGCGGAATTCCATGATTAACACAATCGCGCAGATGACCGGCTGTCAGGTGATAGTCGGGCGCAACGGCTATGTGTTTGTTTCATTCGGCGGCAATCATGCGTTGGCGGTCGAGGCGATTCGCATGGTGGAGGCGCAGGCCCACACCACTGGATTGACAGACCGCGTGGCCGCGCTCTTGAGGGAGAAGGGCGGCAAAGCAATGCCCAAAGCGCCGGCAGCTCCGGTGCACTCATCGGGCGGACAGGGAGACGAGGCGGCTGATTCAGATTATTCGCCCCGCTCGGCAAGAGCGCCGCAGAATCCGAATCAGCCCCAAGTTTGATTGAATTATTCTGATGAAATTAGATAATTTTTGTAAAAGGTGACTATGATGACTGGTGCATCCAAAAGCAAACCGCCTCTTCTTCGCGAGGACGGCAAACGCCTTGACGGGCGCGCGTTCGACGAACTGCGCCCTCTTTCCATAGAGGCCCGCGTGCTCAACGACGCCGCAGGCTCGGCGCTGGTAATTTGGGGCAAGAACAAAATTCTCGCAGGCGTATTCGGCCCGCGCGAATGCATTCCCCGCCATGACGAGAGCCCGTACCGCGCCGTGATTCGGTGCCGCTACAACATGGCTCCATTCTGCTCTCTTGAGGAGCACGGAAGGTCCGGCCCGTCGCGCCGCAGCCAGGAGTTGTCCAAGGTAATTTCCGAGGCTTTCGAAAATGTTGTTATTGCCGAATCCTACCCAAAGAGCGCCATTGATGTTTTCATCGACGTGCTGCAGTCTGACGGCGGCACGCGCTGCGCCGCAGTAACGGCGGCCGCAGTTGCTCTGGCCGACGCAGGCATTCCCATGAAAGACATGGTGTCCGCAGTTGCGGTCGGCAAGGTGGAAGGCCACCTCGCCCTCGACCTGTCCAAAGAGGAGGACAACTGGGGCGACTCCGACAACCCCGTCGCATTTGCAAGCCGCAACGGCGAGGTTTTGCTCTACCAGATGGACGGCCAGCTCACACGCGAGGAGCTTGACCAGGCCATGACAATGGGCATGGCGGCCTCGAAGAAAGTGCATGCCATTCAGACGGCGGCCCTGCGCCGCGTCTATGAGCGCGGAGGCGAGGTGAGCGTGCCGCTCTACCTCACGCCCGGCGAAATCAGGCAATAAGGTGATGTTCATGGAAGTACAGGAAGAACTCAAGCACAGCCAGCTGCTTTCGATGCTCGCCTCGGGCAAGCGCGAGGACGGACGTGACATGCTCACATACCGCTCCATCAGCCTGCAGAGAAACCCGCTGCAAAATGCAGAAGGGTCGGCAGTGTGCCATTTGGGCCGCACTCAGGTGCTGGCCGGCGTGAAAATTGATTTGGCCACCCCGTTCCCAGACCGCCCCGAAGAGGGCGTGCTCTCCACAGGCGCAGAATTCTCGCCTTTGGGCAGCCATCTTTTCGAGCCCGGCCCGCCCCGCGTGGAGGCAATCGAGCTTGCCCGCGTGGTTGACCGCGGCATCCGCTCGGCCAACATGATTGATTTGTCTTCGCTCAAAGTGGAGGGCGTGACAAAAGTCAAGGCGGTCTACGTGGATTTGTGGATTATGGACCACGACGGCAACCTTTTCGACGCCGCCATGCTTGCGGCCGTAGCCGCGCTTGCGAATACGCGCATGCCCAAGATGGAGGGCGAGAAGCTTGTTCGCGGCGAGTACGAGGGCAATCTGCCCATTTCGTGCCTGCCTGTCAGCTGCACATTCGGCATGGCGGGCAACACATATTTGCTCGACCCCACGCTTGACGAGGAGAAGGGGCTGGACGGGCGCTTCACGCTCGCCACCACCCCCGATTTCGTGTGCGCGGCCCAGAAAACGGGCTGGAAGGGGGTCACCCAAAAGGATATAATGGAGTTCGTGGATATATCCTTTAAGAAAGGCGCCGAGCTTAGGCGCTTGATACAGCAATAATTGATGAAATGAACTAATGGTGATTCTCAAATGGCAGACTTCAATGTTCGATACGGCATGGAATTGCGCAAACGCGCCTCGGCGACAGCGCAGACAAGGCGCGCCGCATACCCCTGCCCGCGCTGCTCCAAGGTGCAGGTTCACCGCGTGAGCAACGCTTTGTGGGAATGCCGCGCCTGCGGCAAGGAGTTCGCGGGTGCGACATATGCGCTCACCACTCCGGCAGGAGAGGTGGCCAGCCGCCTGACGGCAGACTTCGACCGCCGCGAAAAGGAAGCAAAGGCGAAGAACGCCTAGAATCGGTAAATTAGGGGTATCTCTATGTACCGCTGTGCAAAATGCAAAAAAGACGTCAAGGCAATTGACGCCAAGTTCACCCGCTGCCCCCACTGCGGCTGGAGGGTGCTCTACAAGGCGCGCCAGCCCATAGCCAAAGAAGTCGGCACAGATTAGAAAATATTTTTATTTTTCCAAAAATTCTCTTTTTCAAAAAGTTCTTCTTATCGTCAGTTTTGTCCGGCTAGTCAGTTTTATTAAGCTCGCGAGAGTCCATCCGCCATGTTTGTTTTCGACTTGACGGGAGGGGTATATGCCCCCAAGCCGGATGACGCAGTGCAGAAGCTGAGCGAAAACATCTACAAGCTTTCATGCGGCCTGCGCGATTTGGTGGTAAATTACAACCGGCAGGCCATCCTGCATCTTGAATCCATGCATCCGACAGGCGCGCCGATAATGGCGGCAATTGATATCAGCCTCATCAACCTGCCAAAAGAGCAGATTATCGACATCGCTGCCAAATCGCTCAACATGAATAAAGACGCTTTTCAGATTGTCGGCAACCAGCTCACGCTTTCTGCGCCGGCGCACAGCCCGATGATTGCGACCATGGATAATTCCACCCCTGTTTCGCTGCCGGCCGGCACGAGAATGGACCTTACAGAAGCGGTCAAGAAAATCCGGCAAGAGGGTCCGGAAAGCATCACGCATCTTGCAAGCACGGTCATCGGCCTCGGCTTGACCGAGGAAAATGCAAAACAGTACATACTGGCAGTCTTGGATCAGGTCAATGGCCCGGAGTACGAGAAATACGAACTGGTGGTTCGCGAGAACGGGAGCATTGTGCCGGCCGGCGCCGGACAGATGCCTCTGGCGCAAACAACGCAGCAGGCCGAAAGCCTGCATGAAACGGCCCAGATAGTGCAGCAGCAGGGCAAAGTCGTGCAACAGCAGGAGGACGCCGGACTCACGCCCGAGCAGTATGAGCAGATGAGGCGGGAAAATGAAAAAACGCAGGTAACTTTGCCGAACGGGCAGCTTGTGCAGATTGCAATGGATGATTATGAAAAAGGAAAGTTTTCACTCAAGGACGAAAAAGGAATTTTGCATAATTACGAAATTGACAATTTGCTCGCCTCGAACGAGGGCGGCGCAGTAGTGGTGCGCGAGATTGCGGAAAAACAAAAGCAAACAGGCGAGAAAAAGGCCGGCAAACCGGTCAGTTCAGCATTTCAGAAAAAAATTGACGCAATTGTCAATACCGAGCAGAATTCCGTTGACAAGGTGCAGTCGCTTCTTGATTTGCACGAAAAAACCAAAGGCCAGACACAGCGCAATGCCATTGACCAGAGCATTGCGGGACAGGCGGATTACATTGTGATGAGCCCGGACCTCAATGTGGCTGTCAAAATCGAAACTCTTGCGAAAATGGCGCAACTTGTTGACAATGAAAAAGCAAAAGGGCAGGAAGGCCTGCTTGAGAAGCTAAGGCAGGACCTCAAAGGCCAGATGGATTACAATCACGAGGAAATGAACAAGCCCGGCAGCGGTATTGCCCCCATGCCTTATGTCATGCCCAGCGATTACACCGGCCCGAAAGGGGTTGTGCAGCGGCAGACGGACGAGAACATCAGAATACAGGAAGGCATCAAGGAGGGCCGCACCAGTGTCAGGGCAAAATTCAACAAGGCCAAAAGCCAGGACGAGCGGGAGATATTCGAGGAGTCTTACATCCGCATAAGCGACGAGGTGGCGAACAACTGGAAGGTGGCAAAAGCAGCCATCGGCAACGGGGATTTCGAGGTTGGCATCACCAAACTCAAGAAGCTGGTTGAAGAATACAAATACAATCCCGACATAGTCCAGAAATATTGCGGCAAAACTCCGGAGGCGCTTGAACTTACGATTAGAGCGTTGGAGGCCTGCGTGGAAAACAACGGAGTGCTGCCGGCAGACTTTTTGATTGGAAGCATGGAGAGGGACATTTTGGGCGGCGCAGAAGTGCTGCTGCGGCCCATAGAGGTTGATTTGACAAAAGTGGTTGCGCCATCAACAGCCGGCCAGCTCCAGCAGTCGCTTGTTTCTCTTGGAGCAGAGCTTGTTCCGCAGATGGAAAAAGACATCGAATATCTTGAGGCGCAACTCAAAAGCAAGAAGGCCGGCGGCGGATTTGACGAGAACGGCGTGGCGGCCGTTTTGCGCAAATACACAGACCGCGAGCGCAGGATGTTTTTCGGCGAGGGCCTTGAGTTGGCCGAGGAGGCCGAAGGCTCGATAGGCGGCATGCGGATGAAACTGCAGGCTCTGCGGCTTTCACTCTCAACGCTTGCGCAAAACCCGACAGGCGCGCAGGTAAATCAGGTTACAAGCACGGTCATGGACATCATCTCGCCCGGAATTTTCAACGGGGATTTGAAAGGCGCGACAATCGACAGGCTCAAGGCAACTCCGGAATTCTGGGACGAGCTGAGCAGGGCAGAGGACAAGCGGAGCAAGAGCCTGCAAAAAGTCGCCAGCAACATGACCAGCTTCTCCATTGAGTGGAAAGACCAGCCGGCGCCGCTCGGACAGAACACCGAGAGCATTATGCAAAGGCGCAAAATGATGGACGATTATGTTGATGTCCAAACAGGAACAAGGCAGTTCTACGCATTCACCACGCTGGAGAACGCCACATCTGCCATGGTGGACGCCCATTACGGGAACGGTACTCTAGTGCCGCAGGAGGGAAGCGGCACCGGCAAATACCGCGTTTATGTTGAGAAGACGCACCCCCAAGGATTCAAGATAGAGGCCAAGAGCGTCGAGGACTACTTTAACGGGAGGTACGGAGCAACCGGCCACCGTGACAAGGACGGCAACTATTACCCGGGCGGCAGGGAGAGGATGGCCGAGACCAGCCCGGCCGATTTGGCCCGCATCAGATACTCGCTCAAGCACGAGGCAAATCAGGAGGCTGTGAAGGAAATCAGCACAGACCTCAAGAAACAGTGGGAGGCCGGCAAGTCGCTGCACCACAAGGGGAGCATAGAGTTCAGCCAGTTCATGAACGACTGGGGCACGCTTATTTTGCAGGGCGGGCTGATGATTGGCTCCATTGTTCCGGTCACCGCTCCGGTCGTTGCGCCGATTGCGGCAGTCTATTTCGTATATGACGCAGGCCACACAATGTATAACTTGTATGAAGAGGTGCAGAAGCAGGGAGTCACCCAAAGCAACGCCGGTTCAATTTTGCTGGAGGGCGGCATATCGCTCGCCATCATAGGCGCCTGCGGGCCGAGCGTGGTGAAAATGATGGGCCGCGCCCTGAACGGCACCAAGGCCGGTGCATTTTTCGAGCAGGCAAGTCTTGAGGCGGCAGGATACCAGCAGGCCGGAGTTGACCTCGTCACAAGCAATGCCAAATTCGGCGCCAAGGTTGTCGGGGCAACAAACGAGATTATGGAAGTGAGCGAACAGCTGTCGACCAAGATGCTCGAGGCGCTGTTTGGAGTGAAATCGACTGAATTCGTAAGTGAGCTGGTCAGGGAGGGCAAGTTCAACGCGCAGGAGATGGCCGCGCTGGCGTTTATCGGCACTTTCATAGTCACCCACAAAATCATCAGCAAACGGGCGCATTTGCTGGAGAAGAGGTTCGAGAATTACGAGCAATATGCCAAAGACCTGAGCAGGCCGGCGCCGGGCGAGGATGCAGTTGTAAGGGACACCAAGCAGGCGCTAAGAAAACTTGCCGGAGACGCCGAAGGACGAGATTTGGTGCACCGGTTCGCCAAGGAGCAGCAGACTGTTGCCCAGTTGGAGGGCAAGGCCGCGAGCGGGCAGAAGCTGAGCCCGGCCGAGGAGAAGACGCTCAAGAGTTCACTGGAGCGCATGAACAAGCTCACCGTGAGAATCGAGCAGAAGCTGACCCAGGGCGTCGAGAAGATGGGCAAGGTCAAGCTTGGCGAGGCAGAGGAAACGGCCAAGGCAAAGGAAAAGGCCAAGGCCGACGCCGAAGTAAAGGCCGGAGTCAGCCGCGGGCTTTCGCTCGAGCTTACCACTGCAGAAAAAGCCATGGTTGGCTATGCGGCAGCTCTGGCTGAAATCAAGACAACGCTGGAAAAGAAGAAAGACCCCGCAAGCCAGAATGCGCTGGTTACGGTGGACGACCTTCTGACCAAGCTCAACGTTGAAATCCACGAGCACAAGGGGGAGCATAGCGTGATACTTAACGCTACGACCGAAATGTACGGAAAATTGGGGCAGCTTGACACAAAGACGCTGGATAAGAACAAGCCGAAATTCAGGAGCCTGATTGTGGCTGAAAAGGAATATGAGGTCAGTGTGACCGCGACCAGCGGGATAGTTACGGTGCCGCTCACGCTCGAAACCGCGCGCAAGGGATTCAAAATGAGATTCGGCGAAGAATAGCTGCCTGCTTGAAAAATCCCTTGCCTGCTTGAAAAATTACTTGCTCAGGACATTGTCGAGGTCCAGCAGGCTGTAGTGGTTGAGAAGGTTGCTGTAGGGAGCGAAGATGCTGTTGAAATACTTGATGCGCTCGGCTTCTGGGACATTCTTTGCCGGCGAGGAATTGAAGAGCGCGTTGAGTTTGGCCAAGAGTTTTGGCGATGAGCCGATATCCTGTATGTCGGACTCGAATGCTTCGAAAAACAGGTCTTTGAAAAGCAGTGCGAAGGCGCGCGCGC
>JAKAJC010000022.1 GCA_021814005.1 Microcaldota archaeon | reverse complement strand
ATTACTTGACAACATTTTCGGCAATTCTTCGAAGCAGGCGGCAGCGCCCGGCGGAGCGGCCTTCACGATTTCCACGTCGTTTAGGCCCATGCGCCTCGCGGCGCGCTCCAACAATTCCGTCGACCTGCTGGTCACGCTCAACAACATAAGCGGCACGCCCCAGATGTGCTCTGCCGTGGTGGAGCTGCCGAAAACTCTCGGGTTTGATTCGGTAGGCCTGCACAAGACAAAAGAGCTGCGCCTCGGCACGCTTGACGCCGGCGCGAAAAAAGACCTTGCCATTTCCATCTATTCGAGCAGCCAGACGCCGGCAGGCCTCTACTCGCTCAAGCTTAGCGTGTATTCCCATTACCGCGACTACGCGCACGTGCTCAATTCGGTGTCAAAAACGCTTGAGCTCAGAATAGTGTAAGCAGTTTCCGTTTCTCTTACTCCTGTTTCTTTTCCTTCTCCTTGCTCTCAGCCGCGGCCTTTTCCTTTTTGGCCGCTTCAGCTTCTGCGCCCGGAGTTCCGGCCGGCGCGCCCTTGCCCGTGTGCGCATCCATTTTGTGCACCAGCTCGTCCAGCATGGAGGCGATGGCGATTCCGTTTTCAGTTGCAACAACCACTTTGAGCCTGCCCTGTTTCTCCAGCTTCACCCAGCCTGCCTTTTCCAGTTTGTTGAGCCAGTGTGTGACATAAACATATGACGCGCCGGAAGCATGCGCGAGCTTCGACGGATACCAGACCTGCTTGGTGTCCTTGAGGCACAAAATTACCGAAGTTGGTTTCGGCTTGAGAATAAACTGGCGAAGAGCCATATTTTTCGTTTCGGAGCCGTTGTTTAAAATCAGTATCTATGCGCGCAGCCAGCGTTTTTTCGAATCTACGCGCCGGCCGTCTCTTTGGCGGTCGTCAGCTTCACCCGCCCTGTCTTCATGCCGAGGCGCAGGCGGTCAATCGTCCCGCTTCTCTCCAGCGCCAGCGCGCGTATAAATTCGTCCCGCTCCGCCCTGTCTGCAAACACAATAAACTGCGGCAGCCTGCCCTGCTTCATTCTCTCCCTCCATCCTTCAGGGGAGAAAATCCACCACTGCCGGCCCATCTCGTCATCATATCCTGCCGCTCCGCCATGTTTGCCAGCCCCGTGAATCGGTTTGGCATTTATTCCGGCCTCCACAAGGCGGTCTTTGAGCATTTTTGCAATCGCCCTCTGCCTGATGTCTTTTTCCAAAACACCGCCGCCGGCCAGCCCGTACCATTCGCGCCAGCGGCACAGCAGGCCGTCTTCCACAAGCCCATCCATCGCCTTCTCCACGCTCTCCAGACTTGCCATCACCGGCCTTCCGCCGCGTGCTGCCTGATGCAGGCTTTCCATAACATCTTCGGCCCGCAATGCCCATTCGTCAGGCCGTTTCCATCCCTGCCTTTGCGCCGCAGTTTCCATAACCGCCTTCATTTCATGCATGTCGAGGCGCACCTGCTTTGATTCAATCATCGGCAATTCGCCGATGCGGATGCGATATGTCGGCCGCGAGCGCGGGCGCAGCAGCCAGTAGACAATTCCGGCAAGAATAAGCCCAGCCGCCCCCCATCGCAGCGCGGTCGTCCAGGGCCCTTCCGCATTCTGGCCCCACGAATATTCCAGTCTTGTGCCGTCTGCCTCAACCTCTATTTTTTTCTCGCCCTCGGCCCAGTTCGAACTCAAGCTCAGCACTCCCTGATTTAGGTTGGCAGTTGTCCATGCAGCGCTTCCGGCCCGTCTCACCGAAACCGGCCCGTCTGCCAAAGGCAGTCCATCGCGCAAAATCCTGAATCTGTAAGTGTTGCCGACCGGCGCGAGCATGTCGATGCTGTACCCGCTCACATGAATTGCCGCCTCGGCATATGCGCGCGAGAACTGGTCTTCGACAACAATGCGCCAGTCGCCGGAAGCTGCCCATTTGCTGTAAGTGAAAGAGCCGACCCATGTGCCGCCCGCCCGGATTACTCCCTCGCCCAATTCAAGCTCTTGGAATCTGCTCTGGTTGGGGGCGTAGAGCACAGCATGATACCCTATGCGCTCGTTTTGCGGCAAACCCGGCTGCAGTCTGATTTGAAACGCCGCAGTCTGCCCCATCTTGACCTCGGCCGGCCCCTCAATATCGCCGCCAAATCCGCGCAGGGCCGAATCCCACATTGTTTTTGTGCGCCCCGCAGAATCAGCAAGCCGCACGCGCGCAAATCCGTTTCCGCTCCAAGAGGCTGGCAGCTGCACCATCTCGGTGCGCGCTCCGCTTTGCCATGTTATGGACCTGCGCGCAACGCGCTCTCCTGCCTGGTCTGACACTACTCCCTGCGCCAGCGAATCTGCCAGTTTCTTCAAATCATCATATTCTCCAAGGGTGTGCGGGACGCGCCAAACAGCGCCCCCATTCAGCCCAGTAATCATTTCCCCGTCCGCAATCGGCCCGCCGGCCTCTCCATCGGCCAAAAGCTCGCTGCGCACCCCGACCTCATCGCTCATTCCGCCGGTCTTGTCAAGCGTGACGTTTTGGCGCACTCCGAAAAACACCACCATGTCTTTTGGCCCGATTTTTTTCTCCCAATTCTGCATCAGCTCGGCAGGCCATGCGCCCGCGGGCAAAATCAGTATGCGCCCCTCGTCATCGGCGTTCAGCTCGCTGAAATTCTGCGTCTCAAGCGCAAACCCGAATTGTGTCAGCGAATTTTTCAGCGCAAGTTTGAATTCATCCATGCGCCCCGCGCCCGCCCAGGGGCCGGCCAGCAGCACCACTCGCTTGGGCTGCGCTTGCGCGAAAACATCCAGAGTCAGCGTCTTGCCGTTCGCGTCGTCGAGACGGCCCGCCAGCCAAATCCACGCGGCCGGCTCACCTCCGAGCTGAACTATGTGGATGTCGTTGAGCCACACTCCTGTGGGCTGATTTTCATCTGCCGTGCCGGCGCCATCTCCCGCCGGCTTGTTCCAGTTTATTGTCAGCGCAAGCGCAAAAAGAATGAGAAGAAGAGCAGCGGCCAGCAGGGCGCGTCGGGAGATTTTCATTCCCATCTCATACGGGGCGGCCGCCTATAATTCTTTCTGCCCAGCGCTTATTTGACTACATTTCATTATCCCCCGCCCCCCGTGTCATCCTTTTAATTTATCGAGTTCCAAGCCTTGTCATGACTCCGCTTGAGCGGTTCTATTCCCGCGTGTCCATGGTAGAGGACGAAATGGCGCGCATAGTGCCGCGAGACGCGCCCCCATCCGAAGTTTACGGCCTCATATGGCAGTTTTTGGATTTGGGAGGCAAGCGCTTCCGCCCGCTTTTGGCCCTCTCCGCAGCCCGCGCTGTGGGCGGCAAAGAGCAGGACGCTCTGAGCGCGGCCGCCGCAATCGAGCTTTTCCACAATTTCACCCTTATTCACGACGACATAGAAGACAGCTCGCAGATGCGCCGCGGAAAACCGTGCCTGCACATCCAGCACGGCACCCCGCTGGCCCTCAATGCCGGCGACGGGCTGTTCATGATGGTGTGGCGCGCCGCGCTGCAAATCAAATCAAGCCGCTCGGCGGCAGTACAGGCCCTGCTTCTCTCCTCTTTCACCGCAGTGCTCGAAGGTCAGGCGCGCGAGCTTGGCTGGCATCACCGCAACAATTGGGAGCTTAATGAAAAAGATTATCTTGACATGGCGGCCGGCAAAACCGCCGCCCTCGTATCAGCCGCGTGCGAGGTCGGCGCCACGCTTGGCGGCGCAAAGCCCGCGCAGGCTGCCGCGCTGGCCTCCTACGGCCGCGGCATAGGCATCGCATTCCAGATACAGGACGACGTGCTCAATCTTGTGGGCGACGAGGCAAAATACAAAAAGGAAATCGGCGGCGACATCCGCGAGGGCAAGCGCACGCTCATGGTGCTGCACTCATTGGCGCGCCTGGCAAAGCCCGATGCCGAGAAAATGCGCAAAATATTGGGCAGCCGCTCCGCCAATTCCGGCCAGATAGACTGGTGCATTTCCAAAATGAAGGAAACCGGCTCAATCGATTACGCGTCAGATTATTCGCGCCGCCTGGTTGGAGAATCGCTTTCGTCACTCTCTAAGCTGCCCAAATCCGAGGCGCGCGAGGAACTGGAAGCCGTGGCGAAATTCATCATCGAGCGCGAAAGCTAGTCTGGCGCAAGAGCTAATCGGGCGCGAAAGCTAGAAAACCAATTTTCTTATTTTATTTTATCATTCCTTTTGCCGCCTCGTAGTACACAACCCCGAAGATGGCGGCCAGAGGCGCGAAGAAGAGGTAGAAGTAGAGCGGATAGAAAACCAGCATGGGCAGCGGAATCATGAACAGAACGCCCAGCATGAGCACGCCAATAAGCGAGGTAATTGGCGCCGAGACGCTGACGCCCATCGCGCTCATCATGCTGCGAATCGCGCCGCGCCGATCCACCACCTGCGCGCCGAAAGCCAGCCACAGGGGCCACTGCATTATGACGAACGCGAGAATGGCGAGCAGAACCACAAAAATCATCAGAATGGAGTCTATTCCAATCAGCCAAATGCCGAGGGCAAGTATGGGAAGCGCGGCCGAGAAGCCCAAAATAAGCTGCGCCATCGCAATCGGCCAGAACGAGCCGCCGAAGCGGCTCATGTATTCAAGAAATCCGAGCACGGTTATCTCGCGCACCCCTGCCCCGACTTGCGCGCAGGCGTGCACGAACGCGCCAAGGCCGGCGAAGATGAGCACGCTTGAGACAATGAATCCACTGCCCGTCATGATGAGAATGGATGCAACTGCCGGAGGATAGCGAATCCACTGCCCCTCGGTGCCCCAGAAAAGCGCCAGGAGCATGTCGAAAAGAAGCGCCCCCACCATCAGCCCTATGCCGATTGTCGTCGTCAAAAACAGGGAGAGCCCTGCCAGGGTGTACCAGCCGGCATGCGCGCGGTAAAGCGAGAATGTTGTGCGCACAACCTGTAGAAAATTCATGGCAAATCCTCGCGATTTTTTGATTTCTCTCTCAGCTTCTTCGCTCTTGCCGCCTGCGAATCTTTTTAAACGTGCGGTTAGAGTGGTAATCTACTTGGGGTGATGGGGGGTTGGGTCTCTCGGACGACCGTGCCGAAAGGCTTTTTAATTACCGCCCCGTAATACATATGGTAAAAAATGTATTATGGTGAAATGTGTAATTCCCACCCCCGCTGGTGAAATTCTATGCCAAGAGGAAAACGTATCGTCATTGTCCGCCAGCAGAAGGATCCGGTGGTCCACAAGCTCAAGGCTCTCAAGCCCAGCGAGCTTAAGGGCCGCCGCTCTGCCCGAGAATCGGAGCTGCGCGAGAATATCGGTTCAATAGTGCGAACTGCCAACCAGCTTTACGCTCAGGAGAAGCTCGACAAGGAGCGCCTGCGCAATTTGGGCCTTCTCACAGTGGATGAGGCCTATGCCGAAGTGTCGAAAGCCGGAATCCCGATTTCGGCCCGCGCATTCGGGGGCCGCATCGAGCGCCGCTCCATCCGCTCGGAGAAAATCGGCAAAAAGCGCCTGGTGCCCAAGCCCGTCATCCATGACTGGATTGCGCTGCACGGCGAATACTACTCGATCAAGGAAGCATACACAAAGCTGAAAGTGCACGAGCCCGAGCTCAACTTGCGCGCCTTTATCGGCCGCGTTGAGAAAAACACCGTGCCCTCCTTGAAAATCGGCACCGCCCGCTGGGTTCCCCGCGACGTCGTGGACGCATTGACGCATGTGGCGCAGAACTACCATGACGTTTCGGCCGCAATCACGCTTTTGCAGCAGAAGGGCGTCAAAATCAGGCGCAACGCGTTTGAGCGCCGCCTCGACCGCAACCGCATTCCGCACGAGAAAATCGGCGGCAGGCGTGTGATTCCCAAGGACGTGGTCGACGAGCTCATCAACAAGGAGCTGGCGCTGCAAAGCAAGAAGCTGTAGATTTTTTTTCTTAATTTTTAATTTTCAATAATCTCAAATATTCTTCGTCGAGGTGGGTTTGTGGACGGGAAATCTCTTACAATGAAGGCGTTCGGCGCCTTGGCATTCTCAATCGCCCTGACTTATCAGATTGGCTTCTATTCTGAGAGGGGCATCAGCGGTATTGCACGTTTCGATTATGCGTTTTCGTACTGGCCTGCGCTTATCTTGATGGCCGCCGGTCTGGTGCTGCTGACCTATGATTTCTCCGGCTGCTGCAAGCCGTCCAAGGCCAAAAAGTAGATTTTTTCTCTTAATTTTTAATCTTCAAAACTAGCGCAAGCCCTATCCGCCCATCATTCCCTGCAGCTTGCCCATATCCATCCCGCTCTTTCCAAGCATTCTTTCCAGTTTTTTCCTCAAGCCCCTATTCTTCTTGAATCCGTCCATCAGGTTGGCCATCTTCTCGAATTGAGTAAGCAGTTCGCGCACTTCTTCAGGTTTGCAGCCGGAGCCCTTGGCGACACGTTCAATGCGCCCTTTCTGTTTTTTCAAAAGTGCAGCATCATCTCTTTCAGCCGGCGTCATCGAAGAAATCATGGCTTCATACTTCTTGAGTTTCTGCTCAGACACCTTCATGGCGTCGGCGGGCAAATCAGTCATGCCCATCATTCCAAATACAGACGACAAAGGCCCCATTTTGCGCGCGGCTTTCAACTGCGCATAGAATGCTCCAAGTGTGAGCTTCTCCATCCCCTGTTCCTGAAGTTTCTCAACATCGGCAACAGACTTTATCTTGTCCATCAGTGCCTCAAAGTCGGGGAAACCAAGCAATCGGCCAACAAATTTCTTGGAATCAAAGCTTTCCAAATCTTCCAATTTCTCGCCAAGGCCGGTAAACAGCACCGGCACCGACGCGGCATGGCATGCGGCCAGCGCGCCGCCTCCCTTGCCAGAGCCATCCAATTTCGAAATGATAACTCCTGTAAGTCCAACTGCCGTGTGGAATTGCTCGGCCTGCCGCCCGGCAACCTGCCCTATATCGGCAGACATGACAAGGATTTTCTCCTGCGGCTCCACCAGTTTTGAAATTGTCTGCAGCTGCTTCACCAGCTCGTCGTCAAAGCCTGAGCGGCCTGCCGAATCAACAATGATGATGTCTTCCTTGATGCGGGCCAGATGAGTGGAAATTATTTTTCCGACGTCTTTCTCGCCCTCTATTCCATAGAACGGCGCGCCGCATTTTGCCGCAAGCTGCTGCAATTGGGCATATGCTGCCGGCCTGTCGGTGTCTGCACAAACAAGAGCCACAGACAAACCGCGCTTTTTGTAAAATGCCGCCAGCTTGCCGCAGGTGGTGGTTTTGCCTGAGCCGTAAAGTCCAAGCAAAAGAATGCGGCGGGGCTTGAGAGCGGGCTCGTATTTCTCGCCCAAAAGGGCCACAAGCTCGTCGTAGACAGCTCTAACGACCTGCTCGCGCAAATTCAGCCCTGCCGCCTTCTCCTCGCCAAGCACTTTTTTCTCAATTCTTTTGGACAGCTCGAATACGAGCTTGACCGGCACGTCGGAGGAGATAAGCACGCGCTGGATGTCGCGCAAAAACTCACGCACAGCAGCCTCGTCCACCAGTGTCTTGCCGGTGAGTTTAGCCAAAGCCGTGCGCAGGCCTTTTCCCAAGTCCATAAAAACCGGTTTTATTCCTGAATTGTGAAAGTTAAATTAGGATGGGGTGGCCGCGCGCTTCCCCAACTGATTAAAAACTCCTAACGCCACATTATTTCACCGCGCTCCGATAGTCTAGCCCGGTCAAGGACGTCAGCCTTTCAAGCTGATAACCCGGGTTCAAATCCCGGTCGGAGCAAGGCTTTTTCTTTTCTTTTCGAAGAAAAGAAAAACCCTGGAAAAAGAAAAGAACGACGTAAGTGTATGTGTCTATCAATCATATACACTTGTATAACTAAACAATACGTAATTCAACCTTCTCCTCGTAGATTATAGTAATTTTACCGAAAAACCACGCGAGCAGTAGTATTAGAGAACTCATTTTAACGAAAGACAGTCGAATACGGAGTAAACAACCTCTAATCTATTTCACATCTGGCTGTTTCGGCGCATCTTTCTTCTTCCTCCAATTCGCTACAACTGCCAGTACAACCACTGCCACCAGCACCGCTCCAAGCCCTATAATTGCCACCAGAAGCAGATTGGCGCCTGTGCCACTAAACATTGCATTAACCCCAAGCAGGCCGTCCTCCTTCCCCTTGAGCGCCCTGCGCCGCGCAGCCTCATTTGCTATTTTCTGCGCGCCATTATCATCGCCCTGTATTGAGATAATCAGTTTCTCGGCCGCAGCCAAATGCTGGCGCACATTGTCGGGGGCTTTTGAATCATAAAACGGGGTTTTGCACACCCAGTTGTTGTAAGGGTGCGAAAGCATACTGCCCTGCGCAGCCCACACTGGTTGGAGAGAGTCTTTGTATTTTGAAATAGAAAGAAGCGTGACATCGGGTTCAGATGCAAAATACTGGGCCGTCTCTTTTGCTATCGCGTCAGCCATCACCATGCTGCGGTTCTGGTAATCCCACAACTGGTAAACAAAGCTCTTGCCGATTCCTTCTGCCAGCTGCGAGCAGGTGGGCGAAGTCCTGCACGCCGAAAAACATGAATCATAGCTGTTGCACGCATGGGTGTCAATACCCATCATCTGCTTGCAGTCTTTCACTTCTTTTGCATCCATCTGCAGCATGATTTGATGCGCAGCCGAAAATTCTTTTTTGGCAAGTTCCCCATATCCTATGCTCGCGTAATACGCCCCGAGAACCGGCCTTATCTCATATTCCTGCGTCAGCAGTCTGGCAGTGTATGTGCCGTCCTTGTTCTGCTCGGCAACCGCCATGGCCGCCGGAGTGGCGTTGAGATAAATCAGATATGCCCACCGCCCGCCCGAAATCTGCGCGGCAGAGGCTGAGAAACTTTCATTTTGAAGCATAAGCGGCTGCACAAGGGCCTGAAGGCCGATGTCTGATGCAGAAAGAACCTCTGGAGTGGCTGATGCCACGGCTGCGCTGGCTGGCGATGCGGCTGCACCTAATTGTGCAAGGCTGAGCAAAAGCAAACTGCAGAGAAACGCCGCGCGCACCGATTGACCTGTCATGCGCGAACTACGCCGCTTCGCTTTAAACTCCTATCGACGACAGCGGGCCGTTTTCAACCGCCGCACGAATTTCAGCCGCAATTTTCTCAGGCTTCTGGCTTGCATCAATTCTTTTCCAATTAGAGCACAAGAATTTCATGCGGTAAAGAGAATCAAAATTCGCGCGCACACTTTCCAAAAATACTCGGTCTGCCTCGTGCACGTCTGGCTTTTTCTGCGCCGCTTTTCTCCTCATGGCCTCTTCAACCGGCAAATCCAGCCAGATGACAATGTCGGGCTTTATCCACGGCCTGCTCGAGAGCTGCGCCACCCTCTCATCCAGCCGTCCGTCCACGCCCTGATAAGCGGCGGTCGAAATCACGTAGCGGTCACAGAGCACCCACGCTTTTTTGCGGTCCTGCGCAAGAAGCGGCTGGCCTGCAACCAAATCATCAACAAATGCTGCAAAAAGCGCGTCGGGCGCAAGCTTTTTCACGCCGTTGAGATGGTCATGCACGCTCTGCGCGTGCTTTGTCGGATATTTGTGGACAACAAACGGCTGGCGCTTCTTTCTAATGGCGCGCGAGAGCTCGTCCACCTGCGTGGCCTTGCCGCAGCCGTCTATTCCTTCAAATGCCACAAACTGAAATCCCATCATCATGTATTGGCGGGGATGGGGTTAAATTCATTGGTGCCGTCATGTTTCCAATGACCTATCTTCTATGCGAGCACTGCCTCGAGCGGCATGATACGCACCCTGATGCCAGCCGTGCTCCCGCACCAAACCAGTGCTTCATTTGTCAGGGCGTGTTTGAGCAGTTGCCAATCCTTGTCAAGCAGGCTCTTGATTCCGCCGCCCACATCCAGTGGGCAAATTACTGCGTGCAGGCAACTTTCTCCCGCCCCCTCATGGTGCGCGAAGAGGAAGTGATGGACGGCGAGGAGCTTGCCGAGGCGATGGTAATCAAAAATCAGGCCAACCGCATTGCCATGAAAGAAATCGAGAAGCAGAGCAAAAAGCCGTTCAAAACCGACGGCGAGCTTGTCATCAAGCTTGACTTCTGGCACAACAAAGGCACGGCCATCTCGGCTCCTCTCTTCATCTTCGGCCATTATGTCAAAAAATCTCGCGAGTGGTGCCAGCATGACTGGGCCTGCATTGCCTGCCGCGGCAAGGGCTGCGAGAAATGCCATTATCACAAGCAGGAATATCCGGCAATAGAGTCGGCTTTCCGCGAAGTGTTCAAGCCCGCTTTCGGCGCATCTGATGCCTATCTTCACGCATCCGGGCGCGAAGATGTTGATGTGATGTGCCTGGGAAGCGGCAGGCCGTTTGTGTTCGAGCTGGTGCATCCGCAAAAAAGAGAGGCAGATTTGAAAGAGCTGGCCAAAATAATTTCAACAAAATTCCCTCTCGAGGTGCTGGGCCTCAAATTCGTTCTTTCCACATGGCCCTCAATTGTCTGCACCTCGCATTTTGACAAGCATTACCGCGCATGGGTGGAGGCGGACAGGCCGCTCAGCGATGCCGACTGGCAGACCATAGAGCGCGCGCTGCCAATCAAAGTGTTGCAGCAGACACCGACAAGAGTATTGAGGCGAAGGGCGGATTTGATCCGGCCAAGAAGCGTGTATTCGATTTCGGCGGTTTCGCGCGAGCCGAACTTGTGGGTGCTGGACATTCATGCAGAAGCCGGCACCTACATCAAGGAGCTTATTCACGGAGATGCCGGGCGCACCAAACCCTCATTCACCGGCCTTTTGGGCACGCCCTGCCGCTGCAAGCAATTGGATGTCATGGGCGTGGATGACGCGTTTTTGCTGACAATTTCAGACAGAGCCGGCTGAAATCTTTTGATAAACAAAATACGCGGCTCCATAATATCCTAATTGTGCCAGCATTTGCAAAAGCGACGGGCTGGCAGCATAGCCGACAAGCGCGCGCAGGCTGCCGCCGATTATTCCTTTCTCATGCAAAAGAGGATAGACTCCTTGCTGAACAACCGGCGGGTTAAGGTCATACACGTGCTCCACAATAGGGGGCAGAACATGGGCTTCCTCAAGCTCGTGCACTCCCTGCCCCACCAGCCCGCCTGCCATCAGCACCAAAAGCACTGCAGTCACGCGGAAAAATCGGGCAATGTCAAGGCGCATGAGCGAGGCGAAGATAAGATATGCCAAAAGCGCGGCTGCGGCAAATCCTGCCGCCACCGCCACTCCATCCAATGCGCCGGCCTCCAGTTTTATTCCGCCAAAAAACAAAACTATTTCAACGCCTTCGCGCAGCACTGCGAAAAAAGCAACCAGCAGCAAGCCGATTGCAGCATTGTTCAGAACATCTTTCTTCATGCTCTGGTGCAAATGCGTTTTGATGTCCTTTTTTTGCATCATCAGAAAAATCAGGCTCGTCACTCCGGCGGCAGCCGCCAGCAGGCAGATGCCCTCAAAAAGCGCCTCCCATCTCTCGAATCCGCCGGCTATGCCCTCAAAGCCGATGTAGGCCGCAACACTGGCCAGTCCGGCCGCCGCAGCGCCCATCCAGATGTAGCGGCCAAGATTCGGCCTTCCTGCCTTTGCCAAATATGCAAGCATGATGCCGATTATGGCCGCGATTTCGAAAAACTCGCGAAACGAGACTATGAACTCAGCCAATGCCATAATTATATGATATATGTTTCATCCTTTTAATGATTGGTCTTTGGCCGATAATCATAAAAGCCGCCGCCCCCTCTCAAGCCTATAGGTGATATGGTTGGATATCCTGCTCGGCACGAACGTTCTCATGCCTCTTGAATGGCTGCGCATTGCTGTGGCCGTCATCGGAGTCGGCCTGGCCGCCTATTACGATATTTTCAACAACAAGAACGTGCCTGAGAGGCTTTTGCAGGGCTTTTTGGTTGCAGCAGTAGCGGTGTCCATCATCGCCTATGACCCTGTTGCCACTCCATATGGTTTGGCTGCAGGCGCGCTTCTCTACATTGCCAACTGGATTGTCTACAAAGCCGGTTACTTGGGCGGCGCAGACGGGCCTATCTTGGCCGCCATCGCCGTGCTGCTGCCCGCGCAACCTCTAATGTTTCTTCTCGACCAGTCATCCTACATTCTCACGTTCCCGTTCGTAATCCATGTGCTGACAGTGGCATTTTTCACATTCATGGTGCACATGCTGCTTCGCACAATCCCGTCAGCGCTAAAAGCTGTCCGCACGCCGGGTTCAATTGCAGCCCAGCAATGGATTGGAGCATTCCTCATCCTCATTGCCTACGGATTTCTTTCATTCACAATTGCCTCGAGCCCGCTGCTCTCAACCTCTTACATCATCTTTCTGGCATTTTTGTCTGCAGTGAGCGTGTATTTCGTGCTCTTCCGCCAAGCCATCAACGACTCCATGCTTGAGTGGGTTGTGCCGAAAAAAGTTGAAGTCGAGGACATCATCGCGCCCGAAAAGATGGATGCGGCCGAAGTGAAGAAATATTCAATTGGCCGCCTCGTGGATGCAGAAGAGTGGAAACGCCTGCAGCGCATCAAGGGCAAGGTACCGGTCTACAAGCATTTGCTGCCCTTTGTGCCCCACATTCTCATCGGGCTTGTGGTATCACTTTTGCTTGGCAACATTTTGCTGGCAGTGTCGGGCTTCAGCTCGCCGCTGGGGTATTAGGTAATCAGAAAAACGATTCCAGCCCCGACTGCTTTCCCCCTCTTTTCAAATCCTCTTCTTCCACTCCAAGCTCCTTGAGGATTTTGAGCACTGTTGGAATTATCTGGTGGTCAATGTAGTAGTCGGGGTCGTAGTCTTTGGCATACTCAAGCAATTCCGCCTTGTCTGAGACCGAAGTTTTCGAGGATTTTGATTTCGAGGCCGATTTTGTGGGCTTGGCTGCGGGTTTTGCGCCCGTCTTTTTCTTTTCCTCTTTCCCGCTGTGCGCGCTCAATTCAGTGCCGTGCCCGCCGCCGCTTCTTGTAATCACGTAGCGCACCACGCTTCCCTGTCCCATGCGCTCGCCCTTGCCCCTTTTGTTGTGCTTGAGCGCGGCCGCCAATTCAGGCGACATTACCTCGTATTTGTCCAGCGGCTTGACCAATTGCGTTTCAATTGCGAATTTCTCAAGAGGCATCTTGCCCGCCCTGATTTCGGCAACAACTTCGCGCACAATTGCAACCGCCCGCTCCTTTGAGCCGTCTTTGAGTATGGCTTCAAGCACGCGCCGCTGAGTTTCGCGCGCAATTACTGACCAATCTCTTCGAACAAGCTCGAATCCGCGTATTTTGATGCGGCCTTTGTCGTCAATAAGCGCGTATTTCTTTTTGGCTCCAGTTGTTTTTGCGGCGCTGTCACTATTTGTTCCAACAGCCCCTGTAACTTTTTTGCTCACAAACACGCCGCGGGGGTAGAATGCCTCCAATTCAAGCTCCATTCCATGCGGCAAATCTGCGTTGACATGCTTCATCCATTCAAGCACGTCTTCCTTCTTCTTGTCACCCATCAGCAAAAAGCACGAATCAGTGTCCTGATAAAGAAGTTTGAATCCGGCCTTCTCCGCTTTCTCGCCGGTCTGCATGATGAACTGGCGCCCCCACGCAGTCACCGATTCAGCCGCAGAGCGCGAATAATATCGCGAGCGTGAAAATGCCAGATAGCCGTAATAGGAATTGGCCAGAATTTTGAGAGTCTGCTGGCGCGCGAACATCGCCCTGTATTCATCGCTGCCTGGCTCAAGTTTTTTCAGCTTGTCTTTGAGTTCAGCGCGCGCCTTCATGACCTTGGCCAGCACGTCGGGGATAAGGCCACGGTGCTTTTTGCAGAAATGCGCGCCGGTCGGCGAAATATAGCCGTCCCCCTTGCAGTCTGAGCAGTTGAGTGTGAAAGGGTCGATGTTGTGCGCAATGATGATGGACGGATAGAGGCCCCTGAAGTCAAACACCACCATGTTTTCGTAAATGCCCGGCGAGGGCGTTTTGACATAGGCGCCCTCAATCGGATTCATTTCGCGCGCCTTGGCCTCTTCATCTGTGGGCTTGTTGGGCACAATCGCGCCCCGCGCAACAGCTTCGCACATCAAAAGTGATTCAACAAGCTGTGAAGAAGTTGCCCCCACAACGTCGGAGGGCGAGAGCCGCGTCACGCGCGCCATTTCCAATTCAAGCGGCAGCACAAGCTGCGTCAATTCCCATGTGATGTGCGCGTCGCCCTGCGCATAATCAGCCAAAGGTCCGACGCGGTGCGGGTCATCCCACATTTTGTAGATGTCAAGGCGGTCCATCTGCTCTTTTAGCACACTCTTATGCCCCGTCAGTTCGGCATAAGCATTCTCAAGTGTGAACCGGCTCACTTTCACGGCCCCGATAAATGACAAAAAGCGCAAAAGCGGGAAAAGGTCAACATAAATTCTGCCCTGCACGCGCGCCACTTCGCGAATGCCGCGCTTGCGCACCTTGAAAGTGGAGCCGTCGCGGCCCAGATGAAGCGGCGTGCGCAAATGGTCTGCGCGCGTCTGCAAATAAGGCAAATCGAACTGGGTGGAATTGTATCCTGACAGCACTTCCGGGTCAACTTTGTCCATCACGCGGCCGAATTCCTCAATCATGCCTTTTTCGCTTATGCAGTCTTTCACAAACGGCCGGTCTTTGATTGATTTGTATGTAAGCACTTTGCCGTCGTGCATGCTGGTGGCATAGGAAATCATGATGCACGGGTCCTGCGCCGCCCTCGGCGCGCCAAGCGGATTGTAAGTTTCAATGTCGAACGTCATGGTGCGGAAAGTGGGATTTGCTTCCGCTGTTTTGAGAATTTTCAGCAAGCGTTTGCCCTGCCTCTCATAAGTGAGCCGGCTCAACGGAGCAAGCCCCTTGTCCATCATATAGCGCCGGCCGAAAATGATGTTGTATTCCCAGGCGTGATAATCCTTGAACGCGGTGCGCAAATCAGGCACTTCGGGCGGATGGTGCGCATACACCTTGAGCACCTTTCTCTTCTTGCCCTCCACTTCGCGCTCCACTTCCTCCATGTGCGCCGCGGTTATGCGAAGGCCGCGGTGCAGCACGCTGGATTTCATCAGTTCGGGAATCTTCGAGGCCGGCGCGTCGAGGTAGAAATAGGGCTCGTAGCGGTCGTAGAGATAATAGAGGCGCTTGCCTTTCATCTGCAAACGCACGCGCGTCTCATTGTTTTTGATGATATAGTCTGTCTCAAGAAGCACGCCCGAGCGTTTTTTGACCGGGGCTTTTGGCTTTGGCGCCTTTGACGGCGTTTGCTGAAGCGGCTTGTTTTCTTCCATTGCTTCTGCTACTCGACGCTCAAGCTAAAAAAGAAGACTTATGCGAAGCGAAAACAGGCAGCCAATCTATTCGTCCTTGGTTGCAGCCTCTTCGGCTTCGTCCGGCTTTCTCTTTATTTCGGCGATTTCCTCAAGAGACACGAACGGGTCAACCTCTTTCATGTAGGGCTCGTTCTCTTTTGCCTCCTCTTCGCGGGCCTTGCGCTTCTCCTCTCCGTAAGAGCGGCGTTCGCGCCTCTCGGCCATCTCCTCGGCTCGTTTCTCGTCGGCAGCCTTGAGCTGCTGGTAAATGGAATCAATGTCTTTGCGCAATGTCTGCAATTCACCCACGAGCTTGCGCCTCTCGTCGCGCGCGGCATCGAGCTTGTTGCGCACCTGCGCGCCGTCGCCCGAAGCCTTGACTTCTGCTCTTGCGGCAGCCAGCTCGGCCTGCACAGCCTCCAATTCGCGAATCATGTCTTTTTCCTGTTTTGAAGTGTAAGCCGAAGTCGCAATTTGGAATTCCATGCGGTCAATCTGCTCGGCCAGTCTCTCGGGGGAGCGGCTGCGGCTGGCGCTTCGCGGCGCAACCGGCAGGGCCATAAGCTCACGGCGCAGAGTCTCAACTGTCTCGTTGCTGTTTTTCAGCGTCTCGATGATTGTCCGCTTGCGCTGGAGTTTGGCTTGCATCGCTTCGCGCAATGCCTGAATATCTGAAATGTCGTCCATTGATTTCAACCGCTAAACCTATCCGTAATAGTCTCTCATTAGGTTATCCAATAGAACTTATAAAGCCTGCCGGCACGTCGAGTTTGTGCCAACTTAAGGGGTTATAGGTAGAAACTCTTATAAACCCCGGCTCCCCTTATCTCGTAGCCTATCCGTCTTTTGTTCCGCTCTGTCGGAATTGACGGCGCGGAAAACTGGTCGCCTTGCCGGCGTCGTAATGGCGTCGGCCTAATTTTCTCAACCGCCAGCGAAGAGGCCAGTAAAAATCATTCAAAAGAAAATTCATAAATAAAAATAAAAGAAAATTTTCATTCTTTTTCTCAGTCTACAATATTCGTACGACCATGTCGACCATTCTGTTTGAGAAGCCCCACTCGTTGTCATACCACGAGAGAACTTTGACAGACTTGCCGATGGAAATGGTGGAGAGGCCGTCAACAATGGCCGAATGCGGATTATCCACAATGTCCGAACTCACCAGCGGCTCTTCAGAATATTCGATAATGCCCTTCATCGGCCCGCTGGCCGCCTTTTTGAGCGCCGCGTTGATTTCCTCTTTTGTGGCCGGCTTTGCAAGAGTGACAGACAAATCGTTTATCGAGCCACAGGGGATAGGCACGCGCAGCGACAAGCCGTCCAGCTTGCCCTTCAATTCGGGCAGCACTTCTCCAATGGCTTTTGCCGCGCCTGTCGTCGTTGGAATGATGTTGATTGCCGCCGCCCTCGCACGCCGCGGGTCTTTGTGCCCCACATCCAAAACGCGCTGGTCGTTTGTGTAGGCATGGCAAGTTGTCATGAACCCCTCAACTATGCCGAAATTCTCATTCAATGTCTTGGCAACGGGCGCGAGGCAGTTTGTGGTGCATGAGCCCATCGAAACTATGACGTGCTTTTTGCGGTCATATGCCTTCTCGTTCACGCCGGGCACTATGCTGACGTCTGCCCCGCCCTTTTTGGCGGGCGCGGACAGGAGCACCTTCTGCGCGCCGGCCGCCAGATGCCTTGAGCAGCCCTCGCGGTCTGTGAATGCGCCGGTGCATTCAAGCACTGTTTCAACCTCGAGTTTTTTCCATGGCAGTTTCTCGGGCTCGCGCTCGCCAAGAAT
>JAKAJC010000033.1 GCA_021814005.1 Microcaldota archaeon | reverse complement strand
ATTCGTCAAGGCCCATGCGCTTGATGTAGCCGTCCTTGCTAATCATGACGGCCGTGGGCTCGTCAGGAATCAAATCCTCGGCCTCGAATTCGCCGCCGTCCGCATCCTCCAATATGGCGGTGCGGCGCTTGTCAGCATATTTTGATTTGAGATTTTCGGTTTCGCTCTTGATGATGGCATCGACTTTCTTGGGGTCTGCCAAGATTGCTTCGAGCTCGCTGATGAGTTTGGCCAATGTTTTGCACTCTTCGTCAATTTTGTCGCGCTCAAGAGATGTGAGGCGCGAGAGTTTTGTGTCAAGAATGGCCAGAGCCTGCTTTTCAGACAGCTTCCAGCCCGACATTAATGATGCCTTGGCAGCGAGAGTGTCTTTTGCCTTCTTGATTGTGTCAATGACTTTGTCGATGTCGGCCAGCGCGATTTGCAGGCCTTCGAGAATGTGCTTCTTGTCTTTGGCAACGCCGAGGTCGAACTGGCTGCGGCGGCGGATGACTGTGCGGCGGTGGCTGAGGAATTCTGTGAGCAGGTCGCGCAATGAAAGTGTTTTGGGCTGGCCGTTCACCAGCGCAAGGGTGTTGATGCCGAAAGAGGATTCGAGCGCTGTCTTGGCGTAGAGATGGTTGAGCACAATGTCGGCATTGGCGTCGCGCTTGAGTTCGATGTGGATTTCAAGCCCGTCTTTGTCGGAGCGGTCCTGAATGTCGGCAATGCCATCGATTTTCTTGTCGCGCGCCATTTCGGCAATGGTTTTGACAAGCTCGGCCTTGTTCACCTGATAGGGCAGCTCGCTGATGCGGATTGCCTTGCGGCCCTTCTCTTTCTTGCTGTCCAGAATTTCGGCAACAGCGCGCACGCGGATGGAGCCGCGGCCTGTTGCGTATGCCTCCAAGATGCCGGAGCGGCCCAGGATTTGCGCGCCGGTCGGGAAGTCGGGGCCGCGCACAAGCTGCGACAGCTCGAGAACAGATGCTTCGGGTTTGATTAGGAGAAGAGTGAGAGCATCACATACTTCTCCAAGATTGTGGGGCGGGATGTTGGTGGCCATGCCGACCGCAATGCCGGCAGAGCCGTTGATGATAAGATTGGGAAGCTTGGAGGGAAGAACTGCCGGCTCTTTGAGCGTGCCGTCAAAGTTGGGGGTGAAATCCACGGTGTCTTTGTCAATGTCGAGCAGCATTTCGTCCGCTATTTTGGCCATGCGGGCTTCGGTATAACGCATGGCGGCCGCATTGTCGCCGTCCACAGAGCCGAAGTTGCCCTGCCCGTCCACAAGCGGATAGCGCAGCGAGAAGTTCTGGGCCATGCGCACCAGAGTGTCGTAAATCGAGGAGTCGCCGTGCGGGTGGTATTTGCCCAGCACTTCGCCCACAACACGGGCGCATTTCTTGTACGGCTTGTCGTGTGTGTTGGACAGCTCGTACATGGCAAAAAGCACGCGGCGATGAACCGGTTTGAATCCGTCACGCACATCGGGAAGCGCGCGGCCCACTATGACCGACATTGCGTAATCAAGATAGGAGGTGTGCAATTCTTTTTCGAGCGCGCGCGGATGAACATTGGAGCGGGGTGCGGAAGGAATGTTGGATTCGGGAGCTGTGGGGGCGGAAGCGGGCGCGGCTGGAGCAGTAGATTTAGAAGCGGGGCTGGAAGAGGCGGGAGTTGGGCTGGAGGCAGAGCTAGACGCGGGCTGCACGGCCGTTTTTATTTTTTCATCTTTCTTTTTTTCTTCAGCCATTTTTTCGACCTGCCTAAACATCCAGATTTTGCACTTCTTTTGCATATTTCTCGATATAGAGCCTGCGCGGCTCCACCGCGTCGCCCATAAGAATTGTGAATAATTCGTCCGCCTTCATGGCATCGTCCACAGTCACCTGCAAAAGCGTGCGCGTGGCGGGGTCCATGGTGGTTTCCCACAACTGCTGCGGGTTCATTTCACCAAGACCTTTGTAGCGCTGTGAATGGTAGTTCTTTGGGTCGCCCCAAGAGGCGAGAAGTTTGGTGAGCTCTGCGTCACTGTAGACATATGCCTCTTTGTTGCCTGCCTTCACTTTGTAAAGAGGCGGCTGGGCAATGTAGATGTGCCCGCGCTCCACCAGCTCTTTCATGTGCCTATAGAAGAGGGTGAGCAGAAGCGTGCGGATGTGCGCGCCGTCAACATCTGCATCTGTCATGATGATGATTTTGTGATAGCGCAGCTTGCTGCGGTCGAAGTCTGAGCCGAAATTGGTGCCAAATGCCATGATAAGATTGCGGATGGCTTCGGATTCGAGAAGTTTGTGCAACGGGGCTTTTTCGACATTAAGGATTTTGCCGCGCAGGGGCAAGATGGCCTGAGTTTTGCGGTCCCTGCCCTGCTTTGCAGAGCCGCCGGCTGAATCTCCTTCCACAATATACAATTCGCAGTGCTCGGGATTGTCGTCAATGCAGTCTGCCAGCTTGCCGGGCAGCACGCTGGATTCGAGCGCGCCCTTGCGGCGGATGAGGTCTTTTGCCTTTTGCGCGGCTTCGCGCGCGGCCATTGCATTCATTGCCTTGGCCATAATCATGCGCGCATCGGCAGGGTGCTCCTCCAGATAGGTGCGCAAAGCCTCGCCGCAGATTGATTCCATCAGGCCCTTGACATCGGTGTTGCCCAATTTCGTCTTGGTCTGGCCCTCGAACTGGGGCTGCGGGATGCGCAGAGAAATAACTACAGAGAGCCCTTCGCGCAAATCCTCGCTTGCAATTGACGAGTCCTTGTCCTTGAGAAGCTTGTTGTCTTTTGCATATGCGTTGATGCTGCGCGTGAGAGCCGCCCTAAAGCCCATGACGTGGGTGCCGCCCTCTATGGTGTGAATTGAATTGACATATGAGAAAAGGTTTTCAGAATAGCCGTCATTGTACTGCATGGCAACTTCGGCCTGGCTGTGGTCGAAATCTTTTTCAAAATAAACAACAGGGTGAAGCGAATTCTTGTTTTTGTTGAGGTGCGAAACAAATTCTATGATGCCGCCCGAATAGTGAAGAGTTTCGGTCTGCTTGCTGCGCTCGTCTGAAAGAACTATGCGGACTCCCTTGTTGAGGTAGGCCAGCTCGCGCAAACGGTTGAGCAAAATGTCGTATTGAAATTCAAGAGTTTCAAAAATCTGCGAGTCGGGATGGAAGCGCACCATGGTGCCGTGGGTGGATGTGAATGCCGAAGCTTCTTTTGCTTCGCCCAATGCGGATTCGCTCACCGGCCCGGCCGGTTTGCCTCTTTCATATCTCTGCTTGTATTCCTTGTTGTTGCGGTGCGAGCGCACTTCCATCCAGTCGGAAAGCGCATTGACGCACGATACGCCGACGCCGTGCAGGCCGCCCGACACTTTGTATGATTTTTTGTCGAACTTGCCGCCTGCATGCAGAATTGTCATAACAACTTCGAGCGCGGACTTGCCGGTCTGCTCGTGCTTTTCGGCCGGAATGCCGCGGCCGTCGTCTAAAACTGAGACCGAGCCGTCAGAATGAATGGTGACGTTTATCTCTTTGCAAAAACCTGCCAAAGCTTCGTCAATTGAATTGTCCACCACTTCGTAAACGCAGTGATGCAGGCCGCGCACGCCCACATCGCCGATATACATGGCAGGGCGCTTTCTTACTGCTTCGAGGCCCTCGAGTACCTGAATGGAAGAAGCGTCGTATTTCGGGGCATCAGAAGCCGCTGGGGCGGGCTTTATGGAGCCTTCCGCGGGCTTGGAGGAGGCGGTTTGAGCCTGTTTGGAATCTGCCTTCGGCGGGCTTGTAGGGGCAGTTTTTTGGCTGGAGGGGGGGTTGAGAGTCATGCTAATGCAGGCTCCAAATTCTGTGCTTTTTGCAGTCTTTTTCAGCTCTTTTTTCT
>JAKAJC010000021.1 GCA_021814005.1 Microcaldota archaeon | reverse complement strand
AATCTTTCACCCCAAGGCGCAAAAGCGCGTTTTCCTCCATGGGCTCGATTGAGGCGCAGGCCATCACCATGGGCCCTATGACGCAGCCGCGTCCCGCTTCGTCGATGCCAAGAATCATGGAATGCCCTTGTTTCAAGTCTTCTCTTCACTCTTGCCGCATCTCCTTTATTAAATTCGTGAGCCAGCATAAGCGCCGGATTCAATGGCCGCCACTTCCAAATCCTCTTCCAGTTCGGGCCGCCGTCCCCTCGCCATGGGCGTTTCTTCGCATCCGCTCCTATTCCCCATAGTTCTCTTCCTCCTTGCCTCACTCCTCTTTGGCGTCCATCTCTTCATCTCAGCCTCCAAATGCCAAGACACTTTCTGCCTCTCGGACTCGTTTGCCTATTACGTGCTTTTGGAAAAGGGCCCATTTCCCGGCCTGTCATATTTCAACGGCGGCCTGCTGCTCATGCCTCTGCTCATGCTCGCGCATCTCTTTCTTGATTCAGTGTGGAGCATTCGAGTGATATTCGCGCTGCTCACTTCCGCCTTTTTCATTGCCATGACGCTCTTTCTCTCGCGCATAGGGGTACGCCGCTCCATGGCCGTGCTCTTTGCCCTCATCGCTGTTGCCTCGTTCTGGTGGGCGCGCATCTCTTTCGGTTTTCTCAAAAACGAGCTGGGCCTGCTCGTGCTGCTGGGGCTGGCGGTCTGTCTTCTAGACTGGCAGCGGAAGCCGACGCGCGCCAACCTCGTCAAGACGCTCGCGCTGGCGTTCGTCCTGCTGCTGGCTCATACTTCAACTTTCTGTTTCGCCGTCCTCTCGTTCATCGGCTGGCAGCTGCTTGTGAGCCTTCGGGCCCGCTCCCGCTCCAGCATACTGCTTCTCGGGGCCTATGTTGCCGCCTTCGCCCTGATTGCCGCCGCTCTGGCTTACCTGACTCATGAAGAGTCGCTCCTTCCTTCAATGCCCAACCCCACCCTGGCCATCATCACCTTTTTCCTGCTGCTGGCTTTTGCATCCATCTTCTTGGGCTTCTATCTGCGCTCTCCGCCTTCAGACGCCTCCCCGCTGCTGCTCTCCTTTGGCCTGACTGCGCTGGCTTTGGGCGCCAGCGGCCTAATCACGCCCTCATGGGGCTGGCGTTTCATTCTGGACGGATGGTGGGCAGTCAACTCCCTTCTTGCCCTCATCATTTGCAGCCCAATCAATTTGCATCCCCCTCTCCTCCGCCCGTCTTCGTTTGTCCGCTCACTCCTGGAGCCGGCCATGCTGTTTTTGACATTGCTCACCCTCGCCGTGCCCATGCTCTCGGGCTGGTATGTTGTCAATGACATGGGCCAGTCATACACTTTTTCAGACATCCAGTCTCTGGACCGCATTGTGTCTGAAACGCAACCCGTCATTCTGGTCATCCCCCTCTCGGACGACGACCTCCAGTATGCGGCCCGCCTGACCGGCTTTCGGGGCCAAATCTTGCCCACCCGCTGTCCCGCCGCTTCCAATTCCGCATGGTTTATCGGTGTCGACCCCCGTGACACATACTCCTCTCTCACTCCGGCCGTGCGGGCCTCCATCTGGGATTCCTACGCCCGCCAGCTGGACGGGCCGATAAAAAAAGAAGGCCGCTTCATCTTCGCAAGATGCCGCGCGTGAAATCTCAAAAGGCCTGCTCGCCCGACGGGACAAGTTTTTAAATTCTTGCCTGCATCAAGGAGTCAATATCAGAAATTTCGAGGTGGAATTGATGAAGAACTTGAACTTGCGCCAATGGGTCGGTAAAGCTGGCTTCGCGGGTCTGACGACGCTCACCGCTTCGTTTGCTGCCTCCAGCACGATATCTGGCATCTCCCAGCTCAACGCCGGCTTTTCATCCATCGCCTGCTCCCTGTTCGGACTCCTGCCACCCCTCGCCATGGTTCTGGTGATTCTGGCTGCCGTCATCTACGCGGCCGGACAGGTCGGCGGCGCGGAATTCCGTGCAAACGCCGGACGCTGGGCCACAGCCCTCATTGTGGGCGCTGTTCTGGCTCTGGTGCTGGTGCTTCTGCTGCCCGGAATATTGAATGCGCTCTCACCGAGCGAAACATTCAACGCCGGCGCCTGCGGCTAGATTTTTTTCTTTTCATTCCAATAATCCAATTTGGGCCTCCACGCTTGGGCCGCATCTGCGGCCAGCCGCGCGCCCCCACCTCTTTTTTCTTCCCGTCTGCGACCTAATTTTAAATCTTCATTACGCATGCATTGTCGATGAAAAACCTCAATTTGCGGCGCATCATGTTCGGGGCCGGAGCGGCCTGTGTTGCTCTCATGGCAAATCCGATGGCAGCCACGGCCATTTCCAACATGCTTAAGCTGCGCACCGCGTTCGAAACCATTTACTGCTCATTTCTCTCGATTCTGCCCCCCATCGGCATGGTTCTGGTGATTCTGGCCGCAGTCATCTATGCGGCAGGACAGGTCGGCGGCGCTGAATTCCGCACCAATGCGGGCCGCTGGGCCACGGCCCTCATAGTCGGCGCGGTGCTCTCGCTCATAATCATCCTTCTCGTCCCGGTCATCCTCTCGGCTCTTGACCCCGACCACGCCGACCAGTATGTAATCAGCTGCGTCTGAGCAAATTCATTTTTCTCCGGCGTTCCTTCCCCTTCCTTTAAATATCTCCTCTTCTTGTCCCAATGCATGACCGTGCAATTCCATATCCACAAGCCAGCAGACATCCGCAAGCTCAAGAGCCCGGTGCTCGTCGAGGGTTTTCCAGGTTTGGGCCTGGTGGGCACCATCTCGGCCTCCTACCTGGTCGAGAAGCTGAAGATGGACCCTGCAGGCTACATCACATCGGACATGTTCCCGCCGCTTGCGTCAATCCATGATTTCAAGCCCCATTACCCCGCGCGCATCTACATCAGCAAAAAACACAACCTCATCGTGCTGCTCTCGGAATTCATCATCCCCGTCTCGGCCTGCTGGGAGCTGGCGCAGTCGATTCATAACTTTGCCAATGAATACAATGTGCGCCAAATAGTTTCATTGGGCGGCATCAACATCAAGGGCGACGAAAACAAGGTGTACGGCATCGCCTCAAATGCGAAGCTTCTGGCCGAGCTGGAGCGCCATCACAAGGTCAAGCTCATCAAGGAGGGCGCCACAACCGGCGTGACCGGCGTGCTTTTGGCGCAGGGCGCGGTGGACGGCTTTCCTGTCGTTTCGTTCCTTGCGCAGGCGCACGAGGATTTCATGGACCCCAAGGCCTCGGCCGAAGTGCTCGAGGTGCTCAAGAGCTATCTTAACCTCGAATTCGAGACATCCACTCTGGAGCACGAGGCTGCCGAGGCGGAGTCGAAGCTGCGCGATTTGATGGCCAAATCAAAAGCCGCGCACACCCAGTACAAGAAGACTGCCGAAATTTCGAACCCGAACCTCGGCCCGATGTATGGATGAAGCAGGCCGGACATTTTTTCGTCTGCCGCATCCGCTTTTTATCCTTTCCCCGCGCCATCTTAGATGCAGGGATAGCAAAGTCCGGTCAAATGCGCGGGACTTAAGCAAACCTAAATCAAAGTCTTCTGGCGATTGGGCTTGAAGATATCCTGTGGCCTAGCGCCTTCGGGAGTTCAAATCTCCCTCCCTGCATTTTTGTTTTACTCAGTTGACGCATCTTCTGTTTTTTTCTCATTTTCATCTTCCGGCTTTTTCTCAATTATTTCGCCGGGCTGTTTCTTTTTCATTTTTTCAGGCCGGGGTCCAGACAGCGGAGCCATCAGCTCCTTGAATCTTTTCTGCTTCTGCCCCGACTGCCCGCCGTCGGTGGGCGCGCCTTTGCGACCAAATGCCAAGAAGCCTGTGTGCGAAATCATCACGTTGGCAGGCCGCACTCCGCTGGGCCGGACAAGAATGGGGCGCAAAAGCGATTCGCAGCAGAACCAGTCGCCTATTCCATTCGCAAGGCCTGCGCTGACAAATGCGCTCAGCTGCTCTGTCTGCGGCGCATAGCCGACCAGCACGCCGCCCTCTTTGAGCGCGGCCGCGGCAGCCGGAACCGCTTTGTCTGAATCAGCCATGTCAAGGCAGACCACGTCCGCCTCTTTTTCGTCAAAACCCAAAGCAAGAATGTCGCGCTGGCGCACTTCAACATTGGTAAGCCCGACACGGACCACGTTGTTTGCAGCCAGTTTCAGAAAATCCTCGCGCACTTCATAGCTGACAACGCGCCCTGCAACGCGGCCCAATCCAACGGCCATCCAGCCCGAGCCCGCGCCGGCGTCAAGCACAAAACTCTCTTTAGAGATGCCTGCAAAGGCGATAATCATTCCCAAATCCTTGGGCAGCACGACCTGCGGGCCGCGCTTGAGCTTGGAAAGATAAGAAGGCCACATAAAGAATTACCTCGATACGTCATATTATGGGCGGGAGGGATTTAAAGAGGAATAGATGGGCCGCCTCTCATTTCGGAGCAGTGCATGCGCTCCAGGCGGTGCCGCATGCATTGCAGGTTGTCAGGCCGAACACGCAGCTGTTTATCGCGCACGGCACTTTCTGCCCCGGGCTGCATATGCGCGCCGGCCCGCTGCACGCGCCCCACGCATTGTTTTCGCAGACCTGCGTGCCGGGGCATCCGCGGCCAGCATTGCACGCGCGCTTCTGGCCTTCAGAGCACAACGGCGTGCGAGTCTCGAACGACAGGCTGTCTTTGCATCTGCCGCTCTCAATCTCGAGCTTGTGCGTTCCAACTGACGGGCTGATTGAGGCCGTAATCTCGCTGTCCGTTTGCTGGTAAGAAACAGATTTGCCATCAAACCGCAATGTTGCATTGCCCTCCCCGCAATTTGTCAGGGTTGCGCTCACAACAAGCGGCACGCCGGAATACGATGGATTGACGGATAAGCTCAAATGCGCCGAATATGCGGGCGGAATGTTTTGTGCGGCCTGCTTTGGCCCGGCGGTCATCATCGCATATGCTATGAGCGCCACAACGACAATGAGAATGATTAGCCATTCGATTTTGTCTTCCAACCGCCCACCTTTTTTCATTCAAAAATGCCCCCTTCTCTTTCTGCCGCTTTTTTGTCTTATAACCGCTTTTTTCGTCTTATGAATAGCGAAGGTTCCAGCCGCCGCTCATGCGGGGCATGGCCGGCAGGGCAAGCGTGCCAGAGAAGAGGCGCGAGAGCAGGCCGCGCTGCTCTGTCTGAATAGTGCATGTTTCCAATGTCTTGTCTCCGGCCATCTCGCCGGCTTTTTTCACCGCATCGCGCCGGCTGCCCAATTCATCCACCATCCCCAATGCCAGCGCCTGCCTGCCGGAAACAATGCGCGCGTCCAGCACCTCTTCGAATTTGGGCTCTTTTAGCCGGCTTCCCCGTCCAAGCAAAATCACGCCCTTGAATTCGTCAAAGCTCTCATTCACAATCGCCTGCATTATCTGAAGCTCCTTCTCAGTGGGCGGCCTGCTTGAGGAGCCCATGTCCTTGAGCTCGCCCGTCTTGATAACCGTCTCATTGTATCCGAGTTTTGCAAACAGTCCGCTCAAATCAGTGAACGTGGAGCGCACTCCAATCGAGCCTGTAAGCGCGTCGGGTTCTGACACAATATAATCTGTGCCGACCGCGACATAATATCCGCCCGACGCGGCCATCTCGCGCAAATACGCGATTTTGGGCTTGGTGCTGTTTTTGAGTGCAAGATAAATTTCGCGGCTGCCTGTTGTGGAGCCGCCCGGCGAGTCAATCTCAATCAGAATCGCCTTCACGTCGGCCCGCTTGTCTGCCTGCTCGATAAGATTTGCAATGGTCGTGGAGCCGGTCTGGCCTGAAGAGAAGAGCGAGCCAGCCGAATCCTCGGCAACGATTTCGCCCTTCACCTCGATTAAACCTATGCATCCTTTCCCGATGTCGGCCCTGCTGCCGCCGAAGACCAGCAGAATAAGGCCTGCAGCGGCCAGCAGGCCGATGAGAAGAACCAGCAGCCAGCCAAACGAAATGCCTGACGAAAGCGTTGCCATCGGCCATTTCTGCCATTTGGATGTTAATAAATCAGCGCGGTGGAAGTTGATATGCGGCAATGGGAGTGGAGGCAATTATGCGGCAAGGGGGGCACTTGTTCGGGGTTATCGCTTTTTGAACATTGATGGTGTGCAAAACCTCGAGCATTATGTCCTTTGACCTCATCTCTTCAGCGGCCGAATTCATCCCCACGGCCGTGCGCCTGCTGCTCTTCATTCTGCCGGCCTACATCGCCAATGCCGCGCCCGTTCTATTGGGGGGGCATTTCCCGATTGACGGCGGCAGGCGCGCGTGGGACGGCCGCCCCATTTTCGGGCCCAGCAAAACATGGCTCGGATTGGCGGCCGGACTTGCCGCCGGCTCTCTCGCGGCGGTGCTGGAAGCCCATCTTTTGCGCAGCACATCATTTGATTTGTGGAGCGGGCAGGCGATGTGGTATGTGTCAAGCGGAGTCGCGCTCTCGGCCGGGGCAATGCTGGGAGATTTGGCCGGCTCTTTCATCAAGCGGCGCATGCAGGTGAAGGCGGGCCAGCAGTCACTGCTTTTGGACCAGCTGCCGTTCTTGTTTTTCGCTCTGGCGGCAGCCGGGCTTTTAGGCATTGTGTTCGTGTTTGAACCGCTCCCGCTCCTCTTCCTCGTCGCCGTAACACTTGTCCTGCACCGGAGCGCGAACGCATTCGCGCACGCGAGCGGAATAAAGCGGGTTCCGTGGTAATTCAAAGGTGTCCCAACTATGGTAAAACACATCAAAACGGCAATGAAAAAACACCTGTCAGTCGCCTCGCCAGATTTGCAGCGCAGGCATCTTGAGCTTGAGCAGGAGCAGTCTGCGGGCGGCAGCCTTATGCGCCAGATTGTGCTGGGCGGCCAGGACGGACTTGTCAACGTGCTCGGCATTCTTTTGGGCATTGCTTCAGGCACCGGCGAGACTGCACTGGTGATTCTGGCCGGACTGGCGGCAACTGTTGCCGAATCCGTTTCCATGGCCGCAGTGGCCTACACATCTTCGCGCGCTTCACAGGACCACTACCGCGCGCAGAAAGAGCAGGAAATGCGCGAAATGGAGGAAATTCCCGACGTAGAGCGCAAGGAAATCGAGCTTATCTATTACAAAAAGGGCTTCCGCGGACAGGCGCTGGACCACATAGTCAAGCAAATCACATCAAACAAAGAACTGTGGCTCGAAACCATGATGCGCGAGGAGCTGGGGCTGTATGAAAGCGAATTTGTCGACCCGCTGCGCGAAGCAATCGTGGTGGGCGTGGCGTCAGTCATCGGCTCGCTGATTCCCCTTATCCCGTTCTTCTTCATGCCCGTGGTTCCGGCCATGGTGGCATCGGTGCTTCTCTCTCTGGCGGTGCTCTTCATGGGCGGCGCGCTCAAAGCGCGCCTCACCACTGGCGTGTGGTGGAAGTCGGGCGCGGAGATGGCGCTCATCGGCGGCGCCGCCGGCCTCTTGGGCTATTTCGTCGGACTGGCGCTCGGCGTCAAGGCGGCTTAGTGATTATGTGGGGTGGATTGCATGAAAATTTATGCGCAGGATTCCAAAAATGCAATGCATGCCGACGGGCTGGTGCTGTCATTCTGGCAGCCGGAGGATGTGAAGCAGCATCCCAAACTGCCCAGCTGGGCCGCCGGCTCGCTTGACGCGGCAGAATTCATCGGCGCGGCAGGGCAAATGGTGATGATTAGAAAGAACGGTCCGGCAAGATGCGTTATTCTGCTGGGCCTTGGCATGGCAGAAAAAACAAATTCGCATGCCGTTGTTGCAGCCTATGCTCAGGCATTCGGCGTGCTGAAAAACGCGCGCTGCAAAACCGTGGCTCTTGAAATGCCCGCACTTGTCGGCCATGCCCTGCACAACATTTCGCTCTCCTCTCTTGCAGGCCGCATTGCCTCGCAGGTGGTAATGGCCGATTATGTGTTTGACAAATACAAGCCTGCAGACAAGGACACGCCAAAAAGCAGCGTGGACGAAGTGATGCTGCGCATGCCTGCCGCCAATATGCCTGCATCGGCAATTTCTGTTTCGCGCGCCGTTTTGATGGGCGAGGCTGCAAATCTCACCCGCTCATTGCAGAACGAGCCTGCCAATGTTGCCACTCCATCGTGGATTGCAGCCGAAGCAGCCAAAACTGCCCGCTCCGCCAAAAATGGCAAGCTGTCGATTCGCGTCATGGGCCGCGCCGAGCTTCTCAAGCTGAAAATGAATGCCATGCTCGCCGTAGGTTCAGGCTCTGCTCAGGAGCCGAAAATCGTTGTGCTCCAATACCGCGGCGCGGCGCACAACGGATGGGATGCGGCCATTGTGGGCAAGGGCGTGACATTTGATTCAGGCGGCATTTCCATAAAACCATCTTCAAAAATGGATGAAATGAAATTTGACAAATCAGGCGCGTGCGCAGTCATCGGCATTTTGTCGGGCTGCGCGTCCATGCGCCTGCCCGTCAATGTTGTCGGCGTTGCCGCGCTTGTGGAAAACATGCCCGGCGGCCATGCATACCGCCCCGGCGACATTTTGACTGCATGCAACGGCACCACAATAGAGGTGCTCAACACTGATGCCGAAGGGCGCGTGGTGCTGGCAGATGCGCTGGCCTACACCGCCAAAACATTTGAGCCGGCCGTAATGGTGGATTTGGCCACCCTCACCGGCGCATGCTCTGTCGCTCTTGGAGATTTGGCTTCCGGTGTGCTGAGCGAAAACGACTCTCTTGTTTCCGAGCTTATTGATGCTGGCGAGAGGTGCGGAGAGCGGCTGTGGCGCCTGCCCCTGTGGCCCGAATATGATGACAAGGTCAAGAGCGAAGTTGCTGTTGTGAAAAATACTGGCGAGCCCGGCGTGGCCGGAGCGACAGCGGGCGCGTCTTTCCTAAAACCATTTGTCGGGGAAAGGGCGTGGGCCCATCTCGACATCGCAGGCACCGCCTACGGCTCAAAGCCCAAAGCGGGTTTGGCTGCCGGAGGCTACGGCCTTGGAGTTCGCCTTGTGCTGGAATATCTGAGCGAATACAAGCCTGCGAAGAAAAAGAAATAATGAAAGAAAAATAACAAACAGAAAAATAAAAAATAAACAAGAAAAATAAAAAGAAATATTTTCTTTTTTCTACCTGATGTAAGTCAAATCTTCAGGTCCGGCCGGCCTGCTCTCGGCCATCGCCGCCTCGGAGGCCTTGGCTTCCATCTTTTTGATGAACTTCTCGCCTTCCTCCACCTTTGCCTTGAGTGCCGTTGTGTCGAACTTCATGCCCAGCAGGCGGCCCAGCGTTTCTATGCTGGCAACAGCCGACTTGGGGTCGACATAGCTGCCGTGAGTCTCGCCCATGAGGCAGAGTCCGTGCATTCCGCGCAGTCTGCCCAATCCGAGCAGCAGTCCCGCCGCGCCTACAATGGAGCCCTTCGACTCGCCGAAAATGATATTGTATTTGGAATAAGTTGGCACCAGCTTCTTGTGCGTTGCCGCGCCGAACACGCGCGGCACTTCAACGCGCTTTCCGGTGCCGTAGCCGCCAAGGGTGACAATCCACTTGCCGCCCTGCGCGGCGAAGAAATCCAATATCTTGCCGTTCACCTCATACTGGGCTTCGGAGGTGATGGGCTGGACATCTCCCACAAGAAACAGCAAATCGTGCTTGGATGATGAGGCGTAATAGAGCTTGAGGCGCACCATGCGCAGCACGCCCGACTTTCTCATTATGACCTGATGCGGAAAATGCGGCGAGTAAATGGTTGCAATGCGCACGGCCTTTCTTTCCTTGATAAGATGGTCTGCGGCAAGTTTGCCGACCAGTCCGATGCCGGGCAGGCCCTCGATAAGCACCGGCTTTTTCATCTTGACTTTCTTGTGGATAACGATAGTGGTTTCTTTCATATCCGAATTTGGGGCCGCGCATTTTTATAGGTTAGTAAAACGCGTGGTGGCCGACGAAAAACAGAATTTCATCAAGCAATTCCTTTCGCTTTTCTCCGCGCGGCTGCGTTCCTGTCTTTTGGATTGAATTTGGGCGGGTGCGGATTGATTGTCGCAAGATGATGGACGGGGCAGATGTCGTGAAGCGTGTAATGCGGGCCGGCCGGACATTTTTTCAGCCACTTCATCGTCGCGCCTTCTAAGCAGATTTATTCCTCAATCATGGCCCATTCGATGCTCATGTCGCCTTTCTTGGCCTTGGCCGCAATGTCGTCATGAAGAGAGTCAATCACTTTCTGCGCCTCCTTGTAATCCTTGGCGGCAACAGTAATCTGGTAGCGCGGCGCGCCCAAATAGTGGATTTCAAGAGTTGCGCCGGCCGGTGCGTGGAGAGAAAGAAGAGTTTCCTTTACGCGCCCGATTCCGTCCGGAGTCCATGCCGTGAGCTGCAAAATCGCCTTTAGTTCGGCCTTTGCGTGGCGGATGCTCTTTTGCGCCACGTTCAAAAGCGCCTTGAGAAGGCCTTTCTCTATCTTGAGGCCGTCAAGCACATTCTTGTCGCCGGCCGAAATCTGCTCGAAGGCCTCCATCAGGTCCCCGTACTTGTCCTCGAGCGCGTGGCGGGCCGCAACCGACTCGCCGGTGGTGCTCTTGGCCTCCTTTGTGGCGACCTCGAAAAGCTTTTGCGCGCGCTTTACGCGGCGCACTGTTTCGAGCTTGCGCTTCTTCTCGGCTTCGGAAATGCGCTTTAATGAGATGTCGACCTGCCCTTTTTCCAAATCGACGTGATAAACCTTGGCGACAAGGTGCGCCCCCTCGTGCAAAAATTCGTGGATGTTTTTTATCCAGCGGGGCGCGACCTCGGAAATGTGCATGAACGACTCGCGGTGTCCGTATTCATCCAAAGAGCAGAATGCGCCGTAGGGCAGAATTTTCTTGACGGTGGCCAGCACCAATTCATCAGTTTCGGGCATATCGGCCATAGATTCACGTCTCATGCTCTGCGGCCCTTCGTTCGGGGGCCGATTTCACTAATTCTTGTTTTGCTGTTTATTCCAGCGTTTTGACCAGCGTGGCCTTCTCGGCCAGCACTGCCGTTCCGCCGCGGGCGGTGGTGAGCGGCGCGCTGCACACCAGGCAGTTCACTGCCGTGGAGGCGGCCGCAAAAATGTTCTGCTCGTTGCCGCAGGCGCACTTCACGCGCCAGAATTTGCTTCTTGTCCGTCCTTTCATAAAAATAACCTCATGCGAGTTCGAGTTTCTTCTTCGTCCTTGCCCCAATCACGCGCTCGTGCTTCTTGTGGCAGGTGTTGCACTCCATGACTATCTTCTGGCGCTTGCCCTGCTTTTTGGGCGTCTGCTTGCCGGCGCGCTTGCCGCCGTGTCCGAGCAGTTTGCGCTCGTGCTTGCGAGTGCCGATGGCCATGTTGCTGGCGGTTCCCTTGCCGACAAGGCGCACCTTGTGGTCAGTGTGTTTCTTGCACGTAGGGCAGTAGGTTCGGGATTCCTTTGGGTATTTCATAAACGATTCACCTATGCTAGAAGATGATTTCGACGAAAAGGTATGGGCGTCAAGGTTTATTAAGATATGAGCGAGGGCGGGCTCGCCGCTCAGACGCCCTGCGCCATCTGCCCCTTTACCATCCATTCGGCCTCTGTCGGGGGCAATTCGGTCTCCTGTCCTGTCGTGAACGGGCCGTAAGTTGAATTGTCGGCTCCGCGATAAGCGGGAATGTCCTTGAGTATGCGGACTTTCTTCTGCGACGCAACCGGCGGCTGCACAGAAGCAGTCTCATTTTTTATCAAACCGGCGCTCTCGGGGTTTTTGTTTCCATTCGGCTGTTCAGTCTGTTTTTCCCCCCCATTTTGTCCGGCCATCTGGGCCCCCATCCCGACCGCGGTAATCGGGTGAAGCATGCTTGCCAGCTGCTCCTCCTCATCTTTCTGCATGCCGCGTATCCGCCCGTACAATTCGTGCTCGGGTGCCGTGAGGCCTTCGGGCTCGCTGCCTTCGGCATCAACAAGTGCGCGCACCACTATTTTCTGCCGTCTTAAGCGCATGAGAACCCATGCCTGTTTGCGTGCATTCTCAAGCTCGCGGCTCGCGTCGGGCGAGCCTGCATTTGCCTTTGTTTGAAGGCCGTGAACCAAATCCTGCAATGAGCGGTGAAAATCAGACGGCAGGGTGACTAAGCTGTTGGTGCTTTTTTCCTCTCGGTAGGTGTCACATAACCTCCGATAGCTCCATTCTTCTGCCACAGTATCCTCCCGCAACTTATATGCGCCAAAAGCTTATTACAGCAAGCGGTTAGACAGGGGACGAAAAATAAAAAAAGCAAAAATGAAAAAGAGCCAGCGCGCTTCGAAGCGCGCCGTTCGGGCGGCTCGAGGCCGCCCCGAGGATTTTTGCTGTTTTTCTTTTTTTGTTTTCTTTTCCAGCTTTTTGTTTTGTCTTTGTTTTTCTTTTTCCGCGCATAACCTGCGTCTGGTTTTTAAACCTCTTTCCCGAACGCCTCTCGATTATGGGTGATGGGTTGGACTGGACAAACATCAACATCCGATATATCACCTACGGCCTTCTTGGCCTTGGTATTATCGGAGCAGTGGGCTCTTTCACGGCAGCCAACAGCCCTATCTGGGCGCCGCTATTGGCCATTCTCTACATGTTAGGCGCCGCGCTGGCGGTAATCACATTCAAATACGGCTATTTCATTTTCCCATTCATAACCCAGAAAACGCGCGTCGTGCAGATAATGCAGGACAATTTCGAAATTCCCCCCGCGCAGGATGTCATCATCAAGAGTTCGGGCGGCCTCTACTACGCCTCCGCCTATCTGGGCGTGAAAATCTACGAATCCACCTCGGAAAAAACTCCAGAGGAAAACGTCGTATATTCCGAATACTTCGAGCGCGCCATTTCATCTGTGCGCTATCCTGTCAAATTCGCAATGATGGTCAGCGTGCTTGACATGTCCAAGGAGCGCCTCAAGTGGGAGACGCGCCTGGCCGAGGCGCGCCTGAAACTCGCCCGCGAGCGCGAGAAGCCCGACCCCGACGTGCTCAAAATCGACCGCTTTGAAAAAGAGGTCGGCATGAGCGAGCAGCAAATCCAGCGCCTTGTCTCGGGCTTCAAGCCGATGGGCGCGCTCACATACATGATGACCACCGCCACCGGCCTTTCCAAAGAGGCGGCAACGGCGGCCGCCAAAACGCAGGCCAACGAGCTGAAGGCCACCATCTCCAACGCGCTGAACGTGGAAGTCGCCATGCTGACCGGCGAGGAGATGCTGCGGTGCTTCGACTGGGAGCGCTTTGTCCCGCCCTCGACCGAGGCAATGGAAAACGCGGTGCTGTAGGATAAATGGCGCGCGCGCAAACGAACGGCGCGCGCAAATCCAAACAAGGGCGCGGGCAGCGAGCCGGCAAATCCAAATAATTTTCATCTGTGGTGCGCATGGGCCGTTTGACCTACCAGTCTACCAACAACAAGGCGCTCTCGCGCCGCAACTTCTACGTGCGCCCTCCCGAGCCGCCGTCGGAATTTCTTATCAACGACCCCGACGACTCCATTTTCGTGGGCTACACAAAACTCTTTCACGTGCCCTTTTCCTGGACTTTTAGGCGCATCACCAACCCGCACATCTGCGTAGTCGGCATCACCGGCGCCGGCAAATCCTATTTTGTGAAAACATTTCTCACCCGCGCCAATTTCATCTGGGGAACAAACGCGTTCATCATCGACTGGGCCGGAGAATACAAGGACTGGGTGAAGCAGGCGGGCGGCAAGGTCATCGCGCTGGGCCGCGGCAGCTACATCAACCTTCTCGACTTGGGCGGCATGAAGCCCAACGACCGCATCAAGCAGATTATCCGCACTCTCGACATTCTCACTGACATCGGCCGCTATCCGGAGCAGAAGCGCCTCACAGAGCAGGCAATAGAAAAAGCTTATGTGCAGGCCAAATTCAAGCTCGATTCCAAAATACAAAAAGACACATTGGGCCGCCCGCTAAAACCCCCAACATTGCGCGACGTGCAGCGCATTCTGGAGGAAATGCTCGAGGCGGGCAGTTACGAATTTCCGGCAGAATTGGAAAATGCAGTCTACCGCGTAAAGCAGTTCACGCGCGAGGGCGAGGACTTCTTTGCCCAGCCCTCCACAATCAACCTCGACGCACTCACCGGCGCGGGCCTTGTTGACCTCGATTTGTCGGGCCTGCCTGACGAGGTGTTCCGCGCTCTGGCCGGCCTGTCCATGCTGCAATTCATCAAGGAGAAAATGCGCGAGGAGGGCTGGTCGCCCACCGCGGGGCTCAAACTAATAGTCGTGCTGGACGAGGCGTGGAAAATCGCCAAAGACGAGAATTCCGACGCAGTGATGATTGTGCGCGAAGGCCGCAAGTATTCATTCGGCCTGCTTGTCGCCAGCCAGAATCCCACCGACATTTCGGAGGCCATTTTCTCCAACGTCGGCACAACTTTCATATTGCGCGTCAAATTCGAGCGCTTCCTTGACTATTTGCAGGCGTCATTGAGCTTCTCGGATTACATGCGCGGCGAAATCGCAAAGCTCGGAGTGGGGCAGGCGGCCGTCAACATGGCTTTCCAGACGACTGCGTCGTTCTCGGAAACCTTTTTAATCGAGAAAATCGTGGGAGAGGAGCCGATGCAGGAGTTCTTCCTTGACATGGGAGGCCTGGCTGACGCGGCTCTGGGGGAAGTTGATATGGCACGTTCAGTTTCATTCGAGCGCGAGGAGCTCAAGAAGCGCCTGCGCGCATTCGGCCTTGACGAAACCCATGTCGAGGAAATTTCCAACCTCTTTGCCAAGAAGAACCGCCACATGGATGTGGTGTCGTTCGTCATCCTGCTCGAGCGCTACGGCGTCGGCCGCTCCAACATCACCACTTTCCTCAAGGACGTCGGCATAGACGATTCCACAATCATCAACATCTTCTCCAAGGCCGACTTCAAACGGCTCGGCCTTGAGGGGCGCGACATCACGCAAGTGATTCTGGACGAGGGCGGAATGGAAGGCGGCGCGGGAACAGGCCTGCCGCCGGTCCGCTAAAGGTGATTTCATGGTCAGTGTATGCATCATGTGCCATAACGAGCGCAACGGCGAGCGCGTAGCCGACACGGCCGTCATCCGCGCGATTCGCAATGTCAAGACTCGGCTGAAAATGGCGACCAACAACACCCTTGTCGTCTGCGACAACTGCCTCGAGCCTCACGCAAAGCGGCTCAAATCCTATGAGCGCAAAATGCTGCTTCACGCCGTGCTGGCCGCGGTCCTGCTCGTGCTCATCATTGTTGTGCCTCTTCTCGCATCCAGTTTCAATCCGGGCTCCATTCTTGTCGGCCTGCTCATGGGCGGGCTGATTATCGCCCTGCCGCTCATGGACTATGTCCCGCCGCTGGCCTCGGGCCGCGACGTTCTGGCTGAACTGAAAGCAGCGCAGGCGCAGGCCGCAGCACAAGCTGCATCCGCATCTGCACGCCCTGCTCCTTCAACGCAGCCGGCCGCAGCGCAGCCATCATCTGCTCCCGCTTCCTCCCCAATCTGGGCGCCGGTGAGCAACGCGCTGCCTAAACTTTCCGGCAAAAACAAAAAGTCCAGATTGGTTCATTCTAAATCCGGCGCAGCATCCAAATCCAAATCCGCCCATTCGCGGCGGCGATGAACATGGCTTTGCCAAACTCAAACCAGGGAATGTACGGCGGGCAGTACGGCTCGGCTCAGGCAGCGCCGGCAGCGGCCCAAGCGCCGGCAGGCGCGGTAGCGGCGCCCGTGGTGCGGGGATTCCGCGTGCTTGTGCGCAGAACCGGCACGCCCGAGCAGATGATACAGGCGTTTTCCAGCCTGTCATTTTTGAAAATGGCCCAGGACGCGGCAGACCCGCAGACTTTGCTGGTGCTCAACATCGAGTCGCGCGACATTTCCCAAAACCCCTACCTTTTCTCCATCGCCTATTTCAGGCGCAACGGAATCGACGTGCTCTACTCGGTGCTGCCCAACATGTCGCCAAAAGTTCGCAAGCTCGAAGTCATCAAATACATTTTCAATCTTCTCACGCTCTCGACCGAGCTGCAGGTGGTGGACATGCGCCACCTCTACCAGTTCCTCGAGGCAACGCTGTCCGACATGAACGAATATGTGAGCGGCGACTACCAGAAGCTCTTCTCGCTCTACGACAGCCTGCAGGGCGAGATGGCGGCCATGAAGAAAAAAGTGAAAGACCTCTCCGACGCATCGGAAACCCTTTCGAAAGACAACTACGACCTCAAGGCCCGCAACGACGAGCTCACCCTGCGCCTCCAGTCTCTGGAGCGCTACTCTGATTCGGTGCTGGCTGTCAAAATCCAGCAGTGGCTTGCCGAGCACAACGGCGAAATAAACCTCTCGGAATTCGCGAAAGTGCACGGAGTGAGCGAAGCGAGGGTGGAGCAGGTGCTTAACTCGATGGTGTCTGAAGGATATCTGGAGACAAGGACGTGAGCCTATGGCGCAGACGCCCGACCCTCTGGGTTCTATCAAGATTGCCAAAAATGCCTATGCATTCAACCTGCGCAGACGCTTCACTCCCGTTTCCCATTTTGTGGTAAAAAAATCCAAGGCAACCTCTCCCATAGCGCAGGCCATCGAATCCATGCGCACGCCCCAGAAAAAACCGTTCGGCACCGGCGTGCGGGGCGCAAAGGGCCAGCCGGCCGCGCCGCCGGCCGGCGGCGTCAAATCCATTCTTTCGGCCATGCTCAAAACCACTCTTCTCATAGTCTTTCTTCTGGTGCTGGCTTTTCTGTGGTTTTATGTAGGCGCGAGCGCGCCGCCGCCAGTTCCGCCAGTGCCGCCGCAGCCCATCCCGTCGTTTATCGGCTCTCTTGATGTCACGCCTCTGGCAGTCACTCTTCTCACGGCCGGCACAGAGTCGGCAATAACCGCGCAGCCGTATGTGCAGTTCGATTACGTGCCCCACAATCTCTCGACATTCTCGGTCGATGCGCGCATGTATTCAAGCCCGCCTTCGCGGCAGGTGTTCCTGCTCCGCTATCCGCGCCGCGGCGACGACATCTACACCGAATTCCACGCCTCGCTGCAGACAAACCTGCGCAAGCGCGGCTGGCTCATGAGCGAAATCGACCTCGAGGACCTCGGCACCATGCCGGGCGGCAGCACGCTTTTGATTCCGACAGGATTTCTGCCCAGCCCGCTATTGGCCGGCGACGAGGGCCGCCGCATACCATCAATCAACGAGCTCGCAAGCCGGGGCGTGAGCGTAATCTACATCGGCCGGCCGTTCGACAACGTGCTTGACGAGGGCGGAAGCGCGGGCATTCCGCGCGCGGCGGACGCGGCGTCTCTGGCGCGCCTTGGCATAACTTTCAACCTGCTCACCCCGCCGTCTTCGAGCGCGCCTTTTCGCATGGGCGCGCCGCTTTACAGCGTCACTTCCAACCGGCGTGCGGCCAAAGCCTACTACGGCTCTGTGCAGGCCCTCTCCTATGACAAGGGCTTTCTGGTCTTCGTGCCGCAGACTCTGGACGGCGGCTGGCCGAAAGCGGGGCAAACTGCGGGCGAGGACATCGCCATGCTCATAGCCGAAGAGCCGTACCGGCCCGTGCTTTCCTATGCCAACTGGTCGACAAATTCAACTCTGCCGGAAAAAGGGCGCATCAGTCTCTTCCCCGACCCGGTAGTTCCCGTGCGTGACGGCTATCTGCGCCTGCGCTTTTACATGAACGATTCCAACGGCCTCGGCGAGCAGCTTGTGATGGACTGGCCAATCCGCAAACAGGCCAGAGGAGACCTCTTCCTTGTGGGCAGCAGCGTGCTGGTTCCCGGATACCTCGGCGGCGGAATGACCTATGTCGAGGTGCAGCCGCACGAGACAGACAATTCCTCGGTGAAACTTTATCTCGAACTGGAGCAGGACGGGGCGACCTTCAGCCGCTCGGCTGTCGAGGCCGGGGCGACATCCACCAGCGTGCCGACCACCGCAACGTTTTCCACCGACGCGCCCACCGGTGCATATGTTCTTCGGGTTGTCGACCAGCACAACAAAATCTATGCGGCCACGCGCGTCTATGTGCCCAATCTGGCCGTGGCGGTTGCGATTGACCCCAAGACGAAGCTCGCCTACTCGCCCCGCACCATGTTCGGCAGCGGCGAATTCAATTTTGTCTTCTACGTGGACGGCATGCAGAAAACAGTGCCGTCTGTCAAGGTCAAGCTTCTCAAGCCCCCCTCGCCAATCGAGGGGCCGGAGGTCACGTTCGACAACAGCATGAACATATCATACCGCTTCAAGCGCGACTTCGGCCGCGGCAACTACACTTTCCGCTTCGACTTTGGCAACGACTATGTGCAGACGCTCACCATGCGCTACGACGTGCGCGTGCAGTTCTGGGAAAAGCCGGAAGTCATGGTGATGGGTTTGGCCGGCCTTATCATCTTCGGCTTCGGCTTCTACGTGAGCCGGATGCGGCAGGAAAAACTTCTCTTCGCCCTCGACATTCCCGACTTCCCGCCCCAGTCTGTGGTAAAAATCAAGCTGCCCGCGCAGACTGTCTTGGGGCTTTTCGATTCCATCAACCGCGATTATGCATGGGAGCGCATGCCTCTCAAGGCCGAGGAGCTCAAGAACGGATTCCGCAAAGTCATATCGGGTGGCAAGCCCGTGATGATTGGAGACTACAACCTCTCGCGCCTGCTCGAGCAGCTTCACACGCGGCACCTGGTGGAGGAGTCTGGCGGCTACTGGCTGCCTACCTCGTGGACCAGAACCCCGATGCCGCTTCCGCCGGCGGCTGCAGGTGCCGCACAGTCAGCCGGTTCAGGAGCCGCTTCTGCGGCCGCCGCGCGCGCCGCATCCTCGCCTCCAACCGCGCGGAGGCTTTCCACCTACCGCTATCTGCGCGACCTTTTCGTGACTCATGCCGTGCGCTTCTCCAAGCTTCGGGCCGTGGCAAACTGCGATGTCAAGACTTTGATAGGCCCGACCGAATACTATATCCACTTCTACGAGGGCGATGACGATGTCATCCTGCGGGCATTGCAGACCGTGGAGGCGGGCAGGACATGGATTCTTTTCCCCGACCGCTACGAGCTGGAGCGCTTCGAGGACCGCCTGCACTCCGCCGGCCGCGCGCAGCTGTCGTTCAAGATGCAGCTGTCCACCAAGCGCGCGCGGCTGCTTACTCTTGAAGAGCTGCCGCAGGTGCTCAAGAACCTGAAAGTCGAAGTTGGCTAAGTGGAATTTGGCTAAGTGGAAGCGGGCTAAATCTATTTTCGGACTTTTCTGTAAACTTCAAGAAGTT
>JAKAJC010000032.1 GCA_021814005.1 Microcaldota archaeon | reverse complement strand
CACGTGACACTGCCGCAGCTGCACGGCATGTATCACGGGGATTATACAAGAAAAAAGAATCTCATAGATTACGGATTCCGCCTGCCGTCGGCATTTGACAACCGGCCGCTCAAATGGGAGGAATTTGAGAAAAAGATGAAAGATGCTGTTTTTGTTTCTGCCACTCCGGCTGAATACGAGAAAAAAGTGTCTGCGCAAATCGTCGAGCAGCTGGTGAGGCCTACAGGAATTGTGGACCCGCCGATTTCCATCAGGCCCACGGCGGGGCAGATGGATGATTTGCTTGCGCGCATAAAGGCGAAAGCAAAGGCAGGCCACAGAACACTTGTCACCACGCTGACGAAGAGAATGGCCGAAGATTTGGCCGAATATATGGCAGCACGCGAGGTGAGGGTGCGGTATCTACACTCCGAAATTGACACCATTGCGCGCGCCGAGCTGATTAGACAGCTTCGCTTGGGAGAATTTGACTGTGTTGTGGGCATCAACCTTTTGCGCGAAGGCCTCGACATTCCTGAAGTTGGCCTCGTGGCCATTCTTGACGCCGACAAGGAAGGATTTTTGCGCAATGCAACATCATTGGTGCAGACCATTGGCCGTGCTGCGCGCAATATTGAAAGCGAGGTGGTGCTTTACGCAGACCGCACCTCCGATGCCATGGAAGAGGCCATTGCCGAGACAAACAGGCGCCGCGCCGTGCAGATTGAGTTCAACAAAAAGCACAACATCACGCCCACCAGCATCCGCCGCTCGGTCTCCGAGCGCCTGGGGCCCGAAAGCGAGGGCACGGGAGCGATGGAGCACGCCACGGCAACAGATGTCAAGAAGCAGCTGGTGCTCTGGGAGGAGCAGATGCGCATAGCGGCCGAAACGCTTGATTTCGAAAAAGCCATACAATTGCGTGACAAGATAGCCGAATTGAGAAAGAAAACTGCCGACAAAGGCAAAAAGAAAGCCTAAGCCGTCCGAGACACAGGATTAAAAACCCCCGAATGCACAAGAGAATAAGCAAAGACGCATAGAGGAACGTTTGGCCTGCGGGACAAAGAGTGTTTGACCCTCAATCCGAGCGCTTTGTTTGACCCTTAAGGCAAACGCTGTGCGCGAAAAAAACCCGGAGCTTAGACCATGCATCCGTTTGAAGATGGCCTTGGAAAACAGGCACAAGAACTTATCGGCATTCGCCGCCGGCTCGAAGCCCCCAATCCGTGGGCGCGCTGTGACGCCGTGTACCAGCTGAGCGCCTACCCCTGGGAGGCGACTGAGCACATTTTCCAATCACTGGTTGAAAACGACAGGCACTGGGGCGTCGGTCTGGCCATAGTCAACGCCCTTGCCCACTACCCCCGCGAGCACAGCGACCTGCTTTTGAAAAAGCTGCACAAAGACCACTGGGACATGGGTGTGCAGGAGCGCGCGCTTGAAATCCTGCATGACCACAGCCGGGCGAAAACAAACGGCGTGGCGCATCCGCACGTCAAGGTGTTCACAAACAAGGAGCTTAAGGAGAAAATGGCCGAACTGGCCATAATCACAAGCATAGCGGCAGGAATCAGGGCAAACGGCAAGGTAAAGATTGCCGGCACAAACGGAAACGGCGCCGGCGGGCTCCACCTGAACGGCAGCAACGGCGGAATCGGCAAAAAAGTGGCTGCCATCGTCTAAAAGCGGCGGCCATTGCCAAAACTTGGAAAACCCGTTCTATGCCCAGCGGCAGCAGGAACGATAGGTTAATATATGAATGAGAATTCATCTTAAGCGGTGTGGATCGAAACAACGTTACGGCACGTGGTGATTACATGAAAGCATGGATTGGAATCCTATTGGCCCTGTTAGTGGCAGCCGTCCTTTTGGGGGCAGGCTGCACTCAGGGCGGTTCGAATTATCAGGGTTCGGCGCAAAATGGCAAGAGCGGCGCCATAATCGCGCAGGGCGGCAACATCGGCGCAGGCACGCCTTCTTCTGCTGACGCGGGCGCGGCCAATGGCGGGGCTTCGGCAGGCGGTCAGGTGCGGGAAGTCAGCGTAGTGGCCAAGAGCTTCACCTTCACCCCCGACACGATTACGGTGAAACAGGGTGAGCGGGTAAGAATCACCCTGACGGCTACAGATGTGCCGCACGGCATCGGAGTTGCCGAATTCAACTTCAGCCTCGTGGCCAACGCCGGCGAGACCAAGACAGGCGAGTTCACGGCCTCGAAGGCCGGAAACTACACCTTCTTCTGCAATGTCTTCTGCGGTTCGGGGCACCGGGACATGAAGGGCACGCTGGTTGTAACGCCCTGAGAGGCAAATCCCCAAGGCCTGCTGGGGAGACACAAAAGCAGGCCTTTCGTCTTTTATTATTTGGCGCGCAAATTAGGCGAACAAGGCCCACGTCGAATCGAAATGGCCAAAAAACGAGCATTAGTGGCAGGGTTTGGCGATATGCCGGCAGAATCCATCATCATCAAGGGCGCCCGCGAGCACAATCTCAAGAACATCTCGCTTGAGATTCCCCGCGGCCAGCTTACGGTCTTTACGGGCCTCTCCGGCTCGGGCAAGAGCACGCTTGCGTTTGACACAATTTATGCCGAAGGGCAGAGGCGCTATGTGGAGTCGCTCTCGGCTTATGCGCGCCAGTTTCTGGGGCTGATGGGCAAGCCCGACGTTGATTCTATTGAGGGCCTCTCGCCCGCCATTTCCATAGAGCAGAAGGCGGGCAGCAAAAACCCCCGCTCCACCGTCGGCACGATTACCGAAATTTATGATTACATGCGCCTGCTGTGGGCGCGGGTAGGCGTGCCCTACTGCCCGAACTGCCACATTCCGATTGCAAGCCAGAGCATGGATTTGATTATTGACCAAATCATGACAACCGGAGCGGGCGCGGACGCCACCATATTCGCGCCTCTTATACGGGGACAGAAGGGCACGTTCGAAAAGCTGATTGAGGAGCAGGGGCGCCTCGGCTTCACGCGCGTGCGAATCGACGGGCAGGTGCACATAATCGACAGATATGAGCCAAGCCAGGTTGACAAAAACAAGAAGCATGATGTTGACCTTTTGGTTGACCGCGTGAAAACAAGAAAGGAGGAGCGCGACCGCTTGGCCGAAGCGGTGCAGGGCGCGGCAGAGCGCGCCGAGGGGCTGATTAAGGCCGAGATAGGGGGCAAGGAATTTCTCTTTTCGCAGAAAAACGCCTGCTCGCAGTGCGGATTTTCGTTTACTGAAATACAGCCGAGGCTGTTCTCGTTCAATTCGCCTTTCGGCGCCTGCCCCGAATGCCACGGGCTCGGGGTAAAGATGTATCCCGACCCCGACTTGGTGGTGCCGGACAGAACCAAGAGCATAATGGACGGAGCCATAGCCCCGTGGAACACGCGCTTTTTGTCTTTCCGCCTGCAGCAGCTGGCCGCCGTGGCAAAGCAGTACGGATTTGATTTGACAGTGCCTTTCAACAAATTGAGCAAAAAGCATCAGGAAATAATTTTGCGCGGCAGCGGCGAGGAGAAGATAGACTACAAATTCGAGAGCAAGAGCGGGGACTCGGTCTGGACCTCGAGCGGCACTTTCGAGGGCGCGCTGCCGAACCTGTGGCGCACATATATGGAGACTGACTCGGCCTCAAGGCGCGACGACATGGAGCGCTACATGAGCGAGGAAGTGTGCCCCTCGTGCCATGGCAAGAGGCTCAAGGCAGAAGCATTGTCGGTTTTCATACAAAACAAGTCGATTATTGACGTCACGTCAATGTCGATTAGCGAGGCATACGGATTTTTCTCAGACCTCAAGCTCAAGCCGGCCGAGAATTACATTGCAAAGCCGGTCCTCAAAGAGGTGCGCAACCGGCTTGACTTTCTTATCAACGTTGGGCTCACATATCTTACTCTTGACCGAGCCAGCGGCTCGCTGTCGGGCGGAGAGGGCCAGCGCATACGCCTTGCAACACAAATCGGGGCAAATCTTACCGGCGTGCTCTATGTGCTGGACGAACCTTCAATTGGTTTGCACCAGCGCGACAATTCGAAACTGCTTTCCACTCTCAAGGCCCTGCGCGATTTGGGCAACACGCTAATTGTTGTGGAGCATGACGAGGACACCATGCGCGAGGCCGACCATCTGGTCGATGTCGGGCCGGGGGCAGGAGTGCATGGCGGCGAAGTGGTGGCTTCGGGAGAGCTGGAAGACATCATGAACTGCAAGCGCTCGATTACGGGCGCATAT
>JAKAJC010000020.1 GCA_021814005.1 Microcaldota archaeon | reverse complement strand
TGCGACTTACATACGCTACAGCCTTTTGGAGGGCGAGCCTCTGGGGCTGGAGGCGGTTCCGCTTGTGAACGGGCGGGCGGCGCACGGACTCGGGCTGCCCGACTTCATGCGCGATGCGCCGGGAGGAATCGCAACCGAGAAGGGAATGTCGTGGAACGAGCCGTTTGCATGGGGCCTCTCGGCAGACACAGGATTGTTTAGGCCAAAACCCGATTTGTATTACCATATGCAATATCCTCTTGACGAGGAGCGGGGCGAGGCGGCTGAAGAGGACTGGGCGACTCCGGGCAGATTTGAATTCATGCTGCGCGAGGGGCATCAGGCCACAATCACGGCATGGGCAAAAGAGGAGCAGACGGTCGGAAAAAGAGAGGGTGAAGGCAAGAGGGCTTCGCGCGCAACTCCGACAGGAGACTGGACGTCGGTAAGAAATTCCGTCTCAGACCCAGAAGACGCGAGTCGGCATCTCACGCATCTTGTGTCAGAATTTCGCGCATACAACAAGCTGGGCGAAATGAACGGGCTTGAGGGGTTGGTGCGCGCGTCTGAAAGTTTTATTGTCAAAGACGGCAAGCACTACAACATAGTGGCCGGCTATCCGTATTTTGGAAGATGGGCGCGCGACGCGCTCATATCATTGCCCGGCCTGTGCATCTACACCGGCCGCCACGGGCTTGCGCGCGATATTTTGGAGGGATGGATTGGCTGGCTGCAGAAAGGCCTTCTGCCAAACCATTTTGACTCGCGCAATCAGCCGGTCTATGAATCTGCCGACGGCACGCTGTGGCTTTTCTGGGCGATAAGCGAATTGGAAAGAGAGGGCGGGCTCAACCTGCCGCTTATGACGCGCTGGTGGCCCGCATTGAGCGGGGCGCTGCGCGCATGGATTTCTGACAACAAATTCGTAAGGCTGGACGGCGACGGATTGGTGGTGCTGCGCGAGGAGCGGCTTACGTGGATGGATGCTGCCAGAAAAAGCGAAGAGGGTTTGGAGGCAATCACCCCGCGCGCTGGCAAGCGCGTGGAAATAAACGCGCTGTGGATTCATGCGCTTACCTGCGCCGAGAAATGGGCGCACTGGATGGGGGACAGGCCGGCAATAAGGCTGTTCGGCGAGGCGGCTCATCTTGCGCGCAGCAACTTCGGCAAATTCTACAATGAATATGCGAATTTCCTTGACGACGGGATAGAGCCGACCGACAAGCATTTGCGCCCCAACCAGTTGTGGGCGATTGCGCTGCCGAGCGTCGGCTTAAGCCCGGTGCAGGCGCGACGAAGCCTGGGCGCAATGGCGCAGTCGCTGTGGCTGCCGGGCGCGGGAGTGCGCACGCTTGCGCCAGACGACCATGATTATCACGCGCATTTGATGGGAAACATGGCCGAGCGCGACGAGGCATATCATCAGGGCGCAGTCTGGCCGTGGCTGTGCGGAGTGTGGGTGGAGGCGTGGCTGCGCACCTATCCCCAGCGCGCGGAGGAGCTGCACCGGCAGATGAAAGCTGTTGTTGCGATGCGCGAGCCGGGCGCGCTTTTGAGTATGGCCGAAATTCGGGACCCGACATCGGGCAGAAACGACGGCGCGCCGGCACAGGCGTGGAGCGTTGCGGAATGCCTGCGCGCAGGCGTCATGCTGGAGCGCGCACGGCGCTGGAAGGGATTTTCCCTCAACAATATGCATGACGAGGGCGTGCTGAACAAAGTGATGAGATAGAATTTTACTGAGATGGAATTTCTCCGGCCCCGCCCCCACCCCAACGTTTTAAAACCGCCTCTGTGTGGGGGGTGCATGGAGATGACGATGCGGGACAAAATCCTGATTTGGTCAGCCATTCTGCTCTCTTTGCTGGTTTTCACAAGCGTGTGGCTTGCGCACCCGCCGAACGCGGCGCAAAAGGACGCGATGAAGCTGTCAAGCGACGGACTCTCCCCCGACACCGGCGCGAGGGCGGGCGCGGCAACGGCTTCGGCCGGCGCAACTGCCGCGAATGCCAATGGCTCGCTTGTGGTGGATTATCTTTATGCTGACTGGTGTCCGCACTGCCGCGCCACGCGGCCGGCGCTCATGAGCGCGGTGTCCAAACTCGGCTCCGCGGTCAGCCTCAATGAATGGAACGAGGCATTGCGCGCTTCCGACCCGCAGGTTGCGGCCATATATGCCAAATACAAGAGCGAGGGCGTGTTTATCGGTTTCCCCACGCTGGTAGCGCACGGGCCCAAAGGCGAGTCGTCCATTGCCGGCGAGCAGACCGAGGCTGAACTGATGACATGGCTGTGCAAGCAGTATGTGACCGCCCCGCCCGCATGCAAGTAGGTTTGTAATTTTGTCGAGCAAGTTTGCGATTTTGCCGTGCAAATTTGTATTTTGTCTAGCCGGCCCGCCAAGGGCCCTGCTATTTAATTTTTTACCCAGCCTAACCAATCAGCCAACGTTCAGTGAAAGGTAGAAGCATGCTGTTCAATCCCGCACTCTTAGACGACATAAGAAAAACAATCGACTCCGGCTACTACGAGCGCCTGGCGCCTGTGCGCCGCGAGCGCAAATCGGTGTGCGAGCGCCTCGAGCAGGAGCTTGCCCAAGGCCGCCTGCCGCTTATTCTCGAGGTTGCGACCGCCTGGCCCGAGAAGGGGCTTTTGATGCCGAACAGAAACGAGGCGTCGGCCCTTATCGACCGCCTCGCGCTTCTTGAGCCCGCGGCCATGAGCATGTGGGTGGAGCCCCGGCACATGGCGGGCGATTTGCGCTGGCTGACGCGCGAGCGCGCATTTCCCATAATCTGCAAAGACCTCGTAATAGACGTGCGGCAGGTTGTGGGCGGCGATGCTCTGCTTCTAAAAAGGCCTCTTCTCAAACTGGCGGGCGCGGACGAGCACGCGCTCATTGACGCGGCCCATGATTTGGACATGGAAGTGATTATGGAAGTGCGCACTCCCGAAGAATTGAGCGCGGCCAAAACCGGAGAGGCAGACATCATCGCGATTTCAAATTCAAACAATGGGAACGGGCATGCAGCAACTGCGGCTGCGATACAGACAGGAGGCGTGCCCGACATTACGGTGAGTTTGCAGATGCTTGGCGCAAACCACACAAACAGGCCCGTCATTTCCACAATGGGAATCCGCACGCCCGCGCATGTGCGGGCCCTGATTATGGCCGGAGCCGCCGGAGTGGAGCTGGACGCGCAGGCCACCGGCGCGCCCAATGCGATTGAGCTGATTGGCGAGTTGAAAAAGGCGATGAACGGCAAAGAGCCGCCAAAGGCTGAGAAAGAGACAACACAGAACAAAAGCAGCTAAAGAAACTTATTCTTCGTGATTTTGCCAAAGCCGCCGCTTTTGCTGCAGCAGATCTTTTGACACTGCCAAAAGCTGCGTGCTTATGCGCAATGCCTCGTCAGGCGAGAGGCGGATGGCCTGCTGGCTCACCGTATTGAGTATGCGCACCACCACTATGCCGTCGCGGGGAAAGCCGTTCACTTCGGACGCATCCTCGCGCTCGAGGCGGAGCGCGTTTCGGTGGCTCTCGCCCTTGTCATCCTTCCACCAGTGCACAATTTCCTCTTCAACAACCATGCCAATCGCCCGGGTAGTCTTTGGCCTCGCCTTTTGGGCCGTTAACTAAGAGAGTGTTGGAGCAATATAGGGGTTTGGAGAGGGTGGCTTTCCGCTCGCTCGCGCTAAGAAGAGTAAAAATGCGAAAGAAAAATGAAAACAAAAAAATAATTGAGCCAGAGCGAAGCTTATTCCTCTTCGTCGTCTTCGAAGTCGTCGTCGAAGTCGTCGTCCTCGTCGTCTTCCTCGTCGTCCTCGTCCTCTTCTTCGTCTGGGCGTGCCTTAGTAATCATTAGAGCAGGATTGTATATCATGCCTATCACCGCCCCCCACAACGCTTCTAAAAGTATATAAAGGGTTAGGAATGGCAGTCGAAAACAGGCGAAAAAAGCATGAATGTTTAGTAAATGCGACAGAATTTGTGCTGCTGGCCCCCAAAACCCCATCCATTATTAGCAGGCCGGTTCAATGAGGTTCGGGGGGTTGCATGACATCAAACGTGCCCGTCGAAGACGGCGAAGTTCTCAAGGTCACCATTGACGCGGCAGGCCCGGCCGGAGTGGGGCTGGCGCATCTGGAGGAATACGTGCTTTACGTGCACGGAGGGGTGGTTGGCGCCACCTGCCGGGTGAAAATCCGCAAAGCTCACCGCACTTATGCCGAAGCCGAAGTGGTGGGCTAGAAGAGAGCCCAGACGGCAGGCTGCAAAGAAAGCATTATAAACGACTTTTTTCTCCTTTTCGCTTGTTTTAAAAGATTTCCCCCGCAAAATGGGGGTTATGTGCGGAATCATCGGCTACATCGGCCATCGGCGCGCTTCCGAAGTGCTGCTGCACGGCCTCTCGCAGGTTGAGTACAGAGGCTACGATTCGGCAGGTATGGTTGTGTCGAGCGGCAAGGGCATGCGCCTGCTCAAAGATGCCGGCAAGCTGCGCGACATACACGCCAAACACGACTTTCTCAAGCTGGAGGGCGGCATAGGCCTTGGCCACACCAGATGGGCCACGCACGGGCCGCCCTGCGAGCGCAATGCACACCCGCATTCAGACTGCGCGGGCAATGTGGCAGTGGTGCACAACGGAATTATCGAAAACCACCGCGCGCTGCGGACAGAACTGATGGCAAGAGGCCACAAATTCTCCTCCGACACAGACACCGAAGTTGTCGCGCACCTGATTGAGGAGGGAATGAAAAAGAAAAAAGAAAAGAGCCCGTCTGCTTCGGATTCGCGCCGCCCGTCCGAGGGCGCGGCCCGCATAAACGACGCGGTGCTGGATGCGGTGCGAGCCGCCATTTCACGCCTTGAGGGCACCTATGCGCTGGGCATTCTTATTGCCGGAGAGAACCGGCTGTTTTTGGCGCGAAGGCACGCGCCTCTCATTATCGGCAAAGGCAAAAAGGAGGAAATGTTTTTTGCCTCCGACATTCCGGCTCTTTTGGGTTACACTAGAGATTTCATTCTTCTCAATGAGGGTGACATGGCGCAGGTGGATGCAAAGGGCGCAACAATTTGGGGCGCTGATGGAAAACCTGCAGTGCGCTCGCCGCTTCATGTGGACTGGACTCCGCAGATGGCGCAAAAGAACGGCCATGACTATTTCATGCTCAAGGAAATATTGGAACAGCCGCTCACTCTTGCCTCGGCCGTGTCGGCTGATGTGGCAGAGGGCGTGAGGCTGATGAGCGGGGCGGTCAGGCCCGCCATTGTTGCCTGCGGCACCTCATATTACGCCGCACTGGTGCTTCAGTATTTGCTGCACAAACAAAAGAAGGTGGCAAACACCTACCTTGGCTCAGAATATGCTTATTGGAGAACAGGCGGCGAGGATGTTGTTGTCGCGATTTCACAGTCTGGCGAAACTGCTGACACTCTTGCCGCGGTGCGCCTGGCGAAAAAAGAGGGCGCAAAAGTGCTGGCAATTACAAATGTGGTGGGCTCCACACTCTCGCGCGAGGCAGATGCCACGCTCTATATTGGCGTGGGCCCCGAAGTCGGAGTGGTTGCCACCAAAACATTTACCGGCCAGCTGGCAGTCATTTACAAACTTGCATATTCAATGAGCGGAAATCGGGCAGGCCTTGATGAATTGGAAGCCATGCCTGCATCTGTGCAAAAAATGCTTGATGAAATACAGGAGCCGGTGAAACATCTTGCCAAATTGATGAGCAAGAGGCGCAACTTCTTCTTTATTTCACGGGGAGTGGGCTGGCCGTGCGCATTGGAGGCCGCGCTGAAATTGAAAGAGATTACCTATTTGCATGCCGAAGCATATGCCGCCGGAGAATTGAAGCACGGCCCAATCTCCATGCTTGAGGAAAAAGTGCCCGTGATTGCAATTGCGCCCTCCGGCTCTCTTGCGCCGAAAATGGAGAGCAACATCCGCGAATGCAAGGCGCGCGGCGCGAGCATGATTGTTTTGTCTGATGATAAGACGATTCGTGATGAGGGCGAGCATTGGCTTGTCATGCCGAAAGTGAGCGATGATTTCGTGCCGCTCTTCTACATTCTGCCCCTTCAGCTCTTGGCTTATTACATGACTCTTGAATTGGGACGAGACCCAGACCAGCCGCGAAACCTTGCAAAGAGCGTTACGGTGGAATAACTCATTTCCTAGTTGAGGGAATAGGTCAGCCTAAGCGACAGATTTCCTTTCGCAGCGGCCAAAGCTGATATCACGGCTTCATAATTCAGCTCTATTGTCCCGAACGGCACCATGAATCTTGAGCCGATTATCAGTGTTCTCTTGTCCTGGTGCACCATCTGTTCGAGACTGGCATAAATTCTCTGACTCAGTGCACCTGAATAGGTGAGATGATAATCTGCGCCGAGCGCATAGCTGGAGCCGGTTTTCGCATTATTTTTGTACATGGCGCTGAGCGCCCAATTTGTTTCGCCTGCGCTGATGCAGGCATAGTCTTCCGTCGAGCCGAATCCGGCAGTGAAAATGAATGGCAAACCGAATTGGCTTGCCCAGGTTGCGGCCGCATCCAGCATCGGGGTTGTTTTTATGACGCCGGTCTTCCGCTCTTCCTCTCTTGAAACACCGACCCGGCTGGCCACGATAAACGAGCCATTGTTGAAGGCGTAGCGCATGGCTGCCCCGTCCATTGTCGTTTTGGCCAGCGGATTTTCCTTGACGTGGCGATGAAGGCCTGCCTGCAAATCAGGGCTGAAGAAAGAGGCCATATAGATTGACATGTGATCGCCATTATCCGTCAGCGACTGTTTGTTGAAATAAAGAATCTGGCTTGAACCGCCGATGAGCCACATGTTGGGACTCTGGCGGTTGAGAGAGGCGAAATTAATCGGCTGCATGAGTTTTGGCTTTGGCTGGGTTTTCACAGAATCGGCTTTCGCAAGGCTGCGGGTGATGGCGGAATCAGCCTTCCCCTGCGCCCGCGCTTCCTGCAATGGGCTAAAGGCGAGCCAAGTGGCGATGGCGAGCGTGCCGGCGTATTTTATTGAGGTTTTGAGCTTCATGGTACACACTTCTTGTAACTTTAACACATGGGATAGATATATATTTACGTGGTGAGAAATAACACCACAAAATAGGCATAAAGAAGGAGAAGCGGGCGTATGACCGACGAGCTGGAAACTTTAGAGGAGTTGGGCCTCTCGCCAAACGAGGCGAAGCTGTATCTAATTCTCATCAGGGCAGGCAGGATGAAGGCGACCGAGCTTGCCTCAAAATCAGGCCTTCAGAGACGCACAGTCTATGACACGCTGGCGCAATTGGAGAAAAAGGGCATGGCGGGCCGGGCGGAAGTGTCAGGCGTGCTCACGTTCTCACCATCCCCGCCGTCATCACTGCTCTCTTTTTTGGACGAGAAGAAGGATTCGCTGGAGAAGATAATCCCGAGCCTTGCAAAATCGTTTGAAAAAGAGGAGAAGGCCGGAGCTTCGGTCCTATATGGAAATGCCGGCCTGAAGACGGTTTTGGAGGACATACTCGCGCTTAAAGCCGATTATTGCGTGGCGTTCGGCCAGTTGCAGACATTCGAATATGTTCCGAAGCTTTTCCGGCTGTTCAACCAGAAGCGGCTTGTCGGAGGGATAAAGGCCAGATATTTGCTTCTTGACACCCAGATTTCCCACGAGCGGGCAGCCAGGGTGCCGTTGGCCGAATTCCGTTATATCGACCCGTCATATCTGGCAGTTGGGCTGTGGTGGACTTATGCCGACAGAGTGGTGCTTTTCGTTCTTCAGAAGGAGCTGATTACGATAATCATCCGCAGCCCCGACCTCGCACGCACTTTCAAACACACCTTCGACAACCTGTTCGAGTCTAATGCGCAGGTTTACCACGGACTTGACGGGATGAAGGCAATTCTGGAACAGACGCTCACATACAAGGAGACGCTTTTCATCGGCGGAAGCGGGCAGGCCGGAGTTTACTTCGACGACTATTTCCGCTCGTCTTACATTCCTCGCGCCGTAAAGAAGGGGCACCGCTGGCTGAATGTCGCGCACCGCGAAGTTTTGCGCACACCGGCAGTGAAATACCCGTTCCACCAAATACGATTTCTCCCCAAGAGCTGGGGGGCGAACCCCAGCGTCATATGGATATACGGCAATTGCGTTGTGAACGTGGTGTGGGCCGGCCCAAAAACAGTAGCATTTTTGGTGGAGGACGCGCATGTGGCGCGGGCCTACAAAAATTACTTCAAGATTCTGTGGGAGATGGCTGAAAAGAAATAGAGAGCTCGTTCTGGCTGCGGCAGTCATATAAACTTCCCGCCACTGGGGCTGTCTATAGGGGGGATTCTCATGACCAGCATCCACAAGCAAATCGTAGTTGCCGGCACAACGCACACTGTTCAAATCGACTCCACGCTTGACTTGGAAGAGGTTGAAATCACAGGCACAGACCCAGTGTCTGGAAAAACAATTCACATTTCTCTCTCCTCAATTCTCAAACCGGCGGCCAAGACCGGTGAAACTGCGCCGTCTGCAGTGCAAATCAGCGATGCGCCTGCAGCAGCCGCGGTGCAGGACGAGGCCACGCGCGAAAATGTGGAGAGCGCGCTCAACGACTTGTTCAATTATTGAATTCCAAGCCGGCCAGGCCAATCACAGGCCGAGCCATTTCGGCAAATCGGCCACAGATGCCAATACTGCGCCGGGCTTGAGCACGCCTTTTGCTTTTTTTGCATCTTCTTTTTTCGCCACGCCTGTTAACACCAGCAGGGAGGAGAGGCCGGCAGAATTCGCAAATGCTATGTCCATGTCGAGCCTGTCACCGACAAAAAGAAATTTGTGTCTGGCCGGCTTGCTGCAGTCTGTGCACAGCAAATCCAGCATATAGGAGTTGGGCTTGCCCACAACAAAATCAGGCTCGCGCATGATGATGTTGGAAAATGCGGAGCCTGCCGCCCTGTTTGTGGATTTCACCCTGCCTGCGGAATAGGCAAGACTGACGCTCACGCCGCCCGAGCCGGGATGCACGCCGTTTTCCATCGGCAGTGTGGGGTCGAGGTTGGAGGCAACCCATTTGGCGCCTGAATTGAGCACGTCGAGCGCGGCCGCAAGCTTGGTGTAGGTGACATAGCGGTCAAGGCCGCTGACAAGAACGGATGCGTGCGGATTTCGCTCTGATTTTGGAAGGCGGGAGAAAGTTGTGGCAGAGCCGCACTCGCCGCTGAGGCAGAGGGGCAGAAGATTGAAGCCTGCCGAGCGCAATTCGTTGCGCAACCCCCGCTCGCCCAATGCATAAACGCGGGCCGGTCTTGGCTTCATTTGCTGAAGATAACGAGCGGCGGCATAAGCCGAGGTCATGATTTCTTCTCGGCGCGCATTGACGCCCATTTTCGCCAGCCGTTTTTGCAGTTGCGCGCGCGAGCGGGTGGCGTTGTTTGTGATAAAGGCGATGGAATAGCCGGCGGCTCTGATTTTGTCAAGGGCCGCTGCCGCGCCGGGAATGGGAGTGTGGCCGCGGTAGATGACGCCGTCGAGGTCGAAGATGATGCGGGAGAAAGGCTTTGGATTTGCCATGACAGCCCCTCTCCAGTTATCATTTTAAACAGCGTCCGCCTCTCCTTGGCTGATGGCAGACCTGTTTGACCCGTATTTCTTTACCTCGCTTGTCGCCATTCTGGCCATCATCAATCCGCTCTCCACAATCGGCATTTTCCTCTCGCTTACAAAGGGCCAGAAAACGCATGAGCAGAACCAGATTGCTTTCCGCACCAGCCTTGTCGCGTTTTGCGTGCTGTTCTTTTTCGCCCTCTCTGGCCTGTGGCTGTTCAAGATTTACTCAATCACGCTCGACTCCTTGCGCATAGCCGGCGGCATCGCCTTGCTCATCATCGGCCTGCGCATGCTCTTTCCTGACGGGGAGAATAGAAAGCATGACGTGCGCAAAGACCTGATTTACATAGTGCCTCTGGCCATTCCCATGACATCCGGGCCCGGAGCCATCTCAACAGTGGTGGTGCTGGCCGGTCAGGTGTCAGGCTTGCGGCAGGAATTCAACCTCTGGCTCGCCATCTTCGCAGCCTGCGCGGTGAACTATGTTGTGCTGCGCTTTTCCGAGAGAATCATGAACGTGGTCGGCAAAGAGGGTTTGAGCGCGCTTATTCGCGTAATGGGCCTTATTGTGTGCTCGATTGCAGTGCAGTTCATCACGACAGGACTGCTGGCAGCGTTTCCGGCCTTGGGCAGGGCATGATGCTCACATAAAATCTGCAAGGCCCTTTTGCACGCTCTTCTCGTCCACGAAAACAGAGTCAATGTCTTTTTGTATCAGCTCTATGCGCTGCTTCATGTAGGGCGGCAGATGGTAGCGCTCCACCAGTTCAAGAGACGGTTTCAGATATTTCTCGATGCCGCCCTTGTAGATTGTCAAAAGCAGCTTGCCGTTGCATTTTGTGCAGTGGCCGACCAGAGGCACGCGCCTGTATTTTGTGTTGCAGTCTCCGCACCTAAACGTCTGCTTTGAGAATGAGCGCAGGTTGCCGTACATGTCAGGCAGAAAGTGCGAAAGCAGCACGCGCTTGGCCACATCGGCGGCATCAACGCAGCGTAATTTGTCTTCAAGCGCGAATTCCACTTTCACTTTTGTCACCATGCTTTTTTCCAGAGACACATAGGAAGTGGAAAGCGGGCCCTCGTCAATGGCCGAGACAGAATGGGTGAAGCCGAGTGTTTCGTACTGGGCAGGTTTTCCGAGCAGGTTTTTCACAATCGGCACTTTCACTTCGGACGGCGAGGCGAAGCGGGCGGCCGCAACATAGAATTCGGCCGGATATTGCAATGTCGCCTCCATAGAGTGAACTTCATCATCCACTTCGGTAGGGTCGAGGCGGGTGGTAAGCACCAGAGGCGAGTCCATGGTGCCTCCGCGCGTGGCCGGCACGAAGCGGCGCGAGAAGTTGATGAGTGCGTCCGCCAAAAGCATGAGCGAATCCTCGTCTCCGTCGGTGTTTCTCCTCTTGGCGCAGTGGAAATAGGGATGGGCAAAGCCCACGTGGGCGTGGGTGAAGCCGATGATGCGGCAGAGGCAGCCGGCAGAAGTGTGGGGCGAGAGGCCGACGGCCAGCTGCCCGATTAAATCATCCTGATTCTTGAGCTTGTAATAGGGCTTCATCTGGTAGAGAGTCACCAGCATTTCGTCAATGTAGGCGGCAACCTTGAGGAAAAATGCGGCTGCGTCATCAGAGAGAATGACATCCTGCACGCGCAACGCGAGAAGCTGGTCTGCTCCGGCAAGCGGTTTGCCGTGAATGTCGTGAGTGTAGCCCAAAGCGCGCAAACGCTCCACGCTCACGCGCACCTCGCGCGGAGTGAAATGGGTGAGTGGCATGTTTGTCGAGTCGTGCCTGCAGGTGGTGTCACGGAAAATGGTGACTCCGTGCTTTGCGCGGATAAAGCCTTTCTCAAGCCGCTCCGGAATTTTGTAGGCCGAGATAAGCCCCTGCACGCCCTTGAGGTCTGGCAGCGAGGACCAGCCAAGGGTGCGCTTTGCCGACTCCATCACGCGCACCAAATCAACATTGCGCACTTCCCACTGGCGGGCGCGGCCGTGGCACGAATGGCACTCGTCAGACTGCGAGAGCGCGCCGCAGTTCGAGCACACCTTCTGCCACATGCACTCGCCGCCGCAGGCGGGGCAGTTGAGCCCCAGTGAAAGAGTGCCGCAGGTTTTGCATTTGAGGCGGGCCACTTCAAGCGAGAGGCCGCGGCCCTCTTTTGATTCGTCTGTGCGGGCCCGGTCGTACTGGCGCACCACGGAGCGGTTTTTGCTCAAATGCCCCAGCGGAAAGAGCACATGGGTGGGCGGCTCCATCTTGCGCTCGCGCGATTTCTCAGGCCTGCCCATGCGGGTGCCGACATAGACGGGTGATTTTGCGAAAATTGAAATGCCTGAGAGGGCGTTGACATTGTCAAGAGAGGTTTTTGACAAATCAAAAACTGTGCGGAAGCGGGCCATGCCAAGAGTGTGCTTCGGCTCGTCAAGAAGGCCCAGGGAGAGCAGAAGCGAGACCGCGTGCTCGCCGCCGATTATGATGTGACCTTCGGCAACAAGGTGGGGGATGCACAAAAGCTCGAGCACCCTTTTCGCCGGCGCTGATTCGAGCGAGAGGGATTTGAGATGGAACCATTCGTAATGCAGTTTGCCGCTTGCCAGCCACTCGGCCAGCTGCTGCAATTGCTCGGCGCTCAAATCATGCCAGAAGAAAGTGTGGCGGGGATGAAGCGGAATGCCGTGCTCGCGCGAAAGCTTGAACGCCTCGCTCGCCGAAATGTCGTGGCGGAATTTGATGCTTTTGGCGACTGCCAGCTGCTCCCACCATTCCTCTACCATGCCGGACGGCACAAGAGGATGGTTTGCCTTGAGGAAATCGCCGTAAGGCACCAGCAGATCGCCAAGGAAAAGAATTTCAACCACTTGAGGCACCAGCGCCTGCGCCTGCTTTGATGACGTGACTTCGACAACAGAGCCGTCCGCAAGCTTGACGACCGGGCCGAGAATCGAATCACATGGAGACACGACCGTGCCTTTGCCGGGGCGCTCGATTTTGAGCTGAGTGCCTATTGCCGGAAATGAGTCGAGAATATACATGGAGGCCGGATGAATGGCCTTGCCGGCTATGCCTGATGCGCGCGTGCGGCCGTAGCGGAGGCGGAAGCCGCCCGGCTTCATTGGATAGGAAAAGATTGGCCTGCCGGCCACAAGCTCTTCAAGAAATTTCGGGTCGGGTTTTAGTTCGAACTGCCCTTGGGATTTCTTCACGCCTTTTGCCAATGATTCAAGGAACGTCCAGTCAAGATTGATTTTCTGGGTGTATTTGAGCACCTTGGCGGCCTTCTGCGCAATGCCTTCGCACAGCACCAGCGCTATGCCGCCGCGCACGCGGTTTGTTTCCACGCGCGGCAGGTCTCGATGCACAGACACTTCGACCTCTTCGGTCGGCTCGCCCTCCACGCAGACCGGGCAGTGGCGCACGATGTAGCGCAGCTCGTCTTCGGTCGGCTTGTATTGTAAGTGCGCGCAGCGCTCGTCATAGAGGAGGACCTCTTCAACATAGCGCTCCACCTCGTCTTCGGTCGGCCTATAATCTCCGATTTTGAAATGGCGGCGCGCAACATCGGCCATGACAACAGAAAGAGCCGCGACAGTGCCTCCGGCAGAGCGGATGGGGCCTGCGAAATAGATTGCAAGGCATTCACTGCCGTCAGGATTTTTCTTGAGCTTGATATGCGCTATTCCTTCGGTCGGGGCCACCAGCACGCCTTCGGTGAGAATGGAAACGGCCGTGCGCACGCCCTGGTCGATGAGAGAGGCCTGATCTCCCTTGATTAGTTCGCCGCGCAATATGGCCAGAAGCACGTCGTGGGCCACAAGCTCGCGCGACCTTCCAGAAGACTCGAACTGGCGGATGATTTGTGCGACGCCTTTGGGGCCCACAAGCCCTTCCACGCGCGCCGCCACATCGGCCGCAGGAGTGATTTCTACAAAACGCTCAGGGTCAAAACCCATGCGTCGCGCGGCATTGGCCATGTCAAGAGTCTTCTCAAGCCCTTTTTGCAGCTCTGCAAAATATTTTTCCATTTCTGCCGATGCTGGAGGAGGCTTGGCCTGAATTTGCGCGGCTTGCGGCTCGCCTGCTGGGGGAGGCGTGGGCTGCGAGGCCGGAAGAGGCGAGGATTGTTTGGATGGGGGAGGTGCGGGTTGCGCGCTCATATTTTCTCCTCCATGAAATTAAGGTTGGACAATTGCATTTTCTTCAATTCCAGCACCGGCACAATGCCGGGCGTGGGCACGTGGCCCATGCGCACCTGAAATTCTGTGCGGTCCTGAAATGTTCCTGAATTGATGATGAGCGTGCCGCGGTATTTCATGGCGCCGTTTTTGTGCAAATGCCCCATGTGCATTACGTCCGGCTCGTCGGCAATAAGCATGTAGTCGCGCCGCTCGGGCACGATGGGATTTTCGCCATAGACTGGCGAGAGATGGCGGCGCACCAGCATTTCCCTCATTGCCGTCTCGGGGCGGGTGTAGGAAAGGCCGGGCACGTTTGCAATCATCGAGTCCATTGAAGTGCCGTGATAGACAAGATGCTTGAGCGCCTCGATGTCCACCATGGCGGGCGAGCCGATTTTCTTTACATCTGATTTCACCAGCTCAAGAGGAAGGATGGGCTGCGGCTCTCCGCGGCGCACCGCGTCATGGTTGCCGGGCGAGACTATTACTTCAACCCAGTCGGGCAGGGCTTCCACAAGCTTGTCAAACGCAGCATACTGCTCGAAAATGTCGGTGATGGACAGCTCTTTCTCTTGCGTGGGATAAACACCGATGCCATCCACAACGTCTCCGGCCACGACGATATATTTCACCTTGCCGGCCAAATCCGGGCGGCCCTCCTCGCCCCACAGCCAGCGGATGAAGCGCTTGAAATTCTTTTCCAAAAACAGTTTGCTGCCAACATGCAAATCTGAAAGATAGACAATGCCCAAATCCTCCATCGCGTCAGGAGTTTGGCGGATGACGGGCAGGTCGGGCCATGTGACATCCTTGACAGAGAAGAAATTGGGGCCCATGCGGCCGTCAAGCGCCACCACGTCGTCGCGCAAAAGTGTTTTGGCCTTCTCAAACGCGCGCTCGCGGCTGGAGAGGATTGCTTTGGACTGCCCCTGCGGGTCCTCGAATTCTATGAACAGGTTTCCGTTTTTGGTGATGCGCTTCTCTGTCACCATTGCGATGACGCGCACCTCCTCGCCCATTGTCTGCGAGAGCTGGTCTGTGCGCACGCGCCTCAGATTTGTCTGATGCTGCTCCAAAATTGCCGAGAGGCGGGTGAAGCGGTCGTTGAAATAGGCGACAAAATTCTCCAATGAGCCCACGCAACGCGACTGGCCCGAAACATCGCTGATGTCGCGGATTTTGATGCGGGGGGCGAAATCTTTTGCTATCGGATGAAAAGTCGGGATGTGGGAAACCTGCACGCCTTCGGCCTGCTCGGCCGGCTTTTGGGGCGCGGCTTTTTCCTCTTCGCTTTTGGTTTTCTTTTCCTCTTCGCGCCCGCTTTTCATTTCTTCTTCATGCGCCGAAGCCGGATGGCCCTCGTGCTTGTGCTCGGCATGAGATGATGCGGGATGGTCTTTGTGCACCGGGTCTGGCTCTGGCAGTTTCGCGCGCTCGGCAAGGCAGGCCTGAACATCCTGCAGACCCAAAATAGGGGAAGGGTTGGTGAGAAGCCGCTCGAGGCATTCTTCCCCGATGGCGCGAATGGCCAAAAACGATTCAGCCTCAAGCGAAATGCGCTTGCCGGCCGATCGCAGGCGATCGAGATCCTCCTGCATGCACTCTGCCTCCGCTCAGCGGGCCGGAAAGGGACCGCCTCATGTGGGATAAGATAGAATAGGGAGGAAGAGGATAAAAAGAGAGAGGGGATGGCAGCTCAATAATAAACGCGTTTGTGAGCTTCGAGTTTCTCAGCCCGGCGCTCCGCCCCGGATGAGGTAATCTCGTCCGCCTTGGCATACCATTTCGACATATTTCTGGAGAAGCTGCATGCGTCTCCGATGTTTTCGTAGACTTCGGCCAGAGTGTTCTCGGCGCGTTGGATCTTCTCTTTCCCCACGCCGGCCAACGGGTTCCATTCCCAGGTCGCGCGTACAAAGGAGTCGGTGAGCAGTTTTTCAAGAGCGCTGGCTGCAGTTTTGGGATGCGTTTTCTTTAATGAGATGGAAAGCTCGAGGATATCGTCGAAAAATTTGTAGTATCTTTCTTTCTGATCCTTGTATTCAGCCCACGAAATGGCTTTGTTCAATACACCCAATCGCGCTTTCTGCGTGCGACCTTTCATGGCCTTGTCATAATAAGCTGCAACTTGGTCGGTGTAATCTTGGGTCCGGCTGTGCTTGTCCTGAAATATCAAACTTGCACGCCTGTAACCGAACCAGAAGAGTTTCAGGCGGTTGGCGGGAGATTCGGCACCCTCGGAAGTTGTTTTGATGGTCTTTGTAAAACACGATATACCCATACAGATGATGCGGCTATGAGAATATATAAAATGTGCTAATTGATGGTGAAAGAGAAGTGCCAGAAAAAAGAGCTGGCTTTATTGCTGTATTGATTCCAGCGCCGAGAGAATTGTCCAAATCTGCGTGCGCGTGTGCATCGGCATGTTGATGTCTTCCGACACGCCAACCAGAGACTGCACGGCCGATGAGATGCGGGTGTTGACCTCTTCCTGTGAATTGAGATGCTCGCGCGCCTCGCCAACCACTTTGCGGATGTTTTTCGGCACTGAATTGTCGTCAATCATGATGTCCATGAGGCCCATGACTTCTTTGATGCGCTGTTCGCTCATGTACACCACCTGATGCTGGCTCCAAGACTGAAGTTGAATGAAGCACGACATACTTCTCGCACAAATTCTTAATAAACCATTATGAAGAGCCTTTTGTTCTCTGGCGCAAAACACTGACGCGCCTCTTTCTTTTGGGGTCAAGCACTTTTCTTTCTCCGCAGAGAAAGAAAAGGGCTGTTCGGGCCCGGGGAGATTTGAACTCCCGACTTCCTGCTTAGAAGGCAGGCACTCTATCCAGGCTGAGTCACGGGCCCTTGACGGATATAGAACGATGATTGGGATAAAAAGAGTTCGCACGGCTCACGCCGCTCTTGAGGCGTGCTCGTCCACGGCGGTTTTTGCTTCACGGCGCACGGCGCCGGCCAGAGGGGCGTATTTCAGTCCGGAGCGCACAACGTCAACGGCCACATAAACCGCGCTTGCGAAAAGCACCAGAGAGCCGGCCACGCGGGCAGCGGCGTTGATGTATTCGCCCCTCAAGACTTCCGATACAACCGGAGGCAGGAAATTGAATACTGCATAAGCGCAGGCACCGGCGGCAACGATGCCGTGAGAGAGGCCTGCTTTGGCCATTTCCCATATGTCGCGGGGTTTGTAGTGCGCTCCCGGATGGTAATCGGCCATAAGAGTCTTCACGCGCTCGTCAACCTGTTTCACAACCGCGGCCTGCACTTGCGGGGTGAGAGCAGAGTATTTTTGGCTCTTTTCGAGAAAATTGGAAACAAGCGCGAGGCGGCGGGTATCGTCGCCCTGATTTTGATGGGCGACTTTGACATTGGCAGTCTGCACGAGGCGCGGGAGATTTCCTTTAATTTGCATATAGTCATTAATTATGTAATAGCGTGTTTATAATTGTTGCCCGATATGGCATCCTTAAATTAGTTTAAACTAAAATCTGATTTATGGAGTCTTTGCGCCCCTTTATTTTGGAATTGCTGCAAAAGTCGGGACAGCTTCTGGTTGAGAGGCAGGAGAAGGCTATTTCCAGCGTCAAGAAGCCGCACGATTTGGTGACAGATGCCGACATGGCATCTGAAAAACTGATAATCGAGGCCATCCGCGCAAAATTCCCGGGCCACAAAATATATTCCGAGGAAAGCCCAAGGGCGCATGACGACCTTTTCGCCCCCTGCGCGTGGATTATCGACCCGCTGGACGGCACAAACAATTATGCCTACGGATTTCCGATTTGGGGCATTTCGATTGCATATGCTGAAAACGGCGAATTGAAGGCCGGTGGAATCGCATATCCATTGCAGGGCATCTATCTTCTGGCCGAGAAAGGGGAGGGCGCGTGGGAGCATAAGCTTGATGCAACAAGCGGGAAAATGGGAAAACCAAAAAAGCTCCGCGTCTCTTCGCGCTCCATTCTTTCAAGCTCGATGATTCTGGTCTGCGCGCACCTGAATTCGGAGCAGGGCGAAGAGCATCTTGCAGGTTTGGGCCGCGTGGCAAAGCAGGTGTTCAATGTCCGCACCTTGGGCTCGGCCGTGTTCAATTTGGGTTTTGTCGCCTGCGGGCTTGCTGACGGATGCGTTGAATTCAAGCTGCAGCCCTATGATGGCGCGGCCGGCGCGCTTTTGATTAGAGAGGCCGGCGGGCAGGCGACAAATCTGTCGGGCAAGGAGTGGAAGCTCGACATGCCGGACATGCTGTGCTCAAATAAACTTATACATTCACAATTGATGCATGCTGTGGGGTGGAAGGTGAGATAATGAGCGCAAACAACGGATTGATGATGTTCAAGGGCGCCGGCCAGAAGCCTCTTGTAATGACAGGAGGGCGGCTGTGCGAGCTGCAGTCAAAGGAAAAAGTACAGGTTATGGGTGGACAGGAGTATTTCAAGTGCATCTCGCCCTCTCCGTGCGAATTCAAGAAAAACGGCGGGGAGCGCAACTACTGCGCGATTGCAATTGCGCCGAGCTCTGAGCCGATTGCCAAGAATTAGCTGCCTGCTTATTCGAATTCTGAAAGAAGAGAGCCCAAATCGCGCGCGAGCGGCTGCTTCACAAGCGGGCCGGCCTTCAGCTGCGGAGTGCCGTCTTCGTAGGTCGGCTTCTCGGTTTTGTAAAACACGCCGATGGGAATGCCGCTCTCCCATTCCTGCGCCTTTGCCACTGCAGCCATCTTGTCGGCCGGATTGTGGTTGCTTGAGTCAAGCTTGTAGCATTTTTTGTTGAAGTATTCGTATGTGTTGAGCTTGTTCCATGTGACGCAGGGCTGCAGAACGTCAATGAGCGCGAAGCCGCGATGCGTGATGCCCTGATAAAACAAGTCGGCCAGATGCGGCAGATTGCCTGAAAAGCCGCGCGCAACAAAAGTGGCGCCGGCCATTATGCCGAGCGCAATTGGATTCACCGGCTCCTCCAGCACGCCCTCGGGAGTGCTTTTTGTTTTGAAGCCTTTTTCCGAAGTGGGCGAAGTCTGGCCTGTGGTGAGTCCGTAAATCTGGTTGTCCTGAGTTATGTAGGTGAAGTCGATGTTGCGCCGGCAGGTGTGGATGAAGTGGCCCATGCCGATGCCGTAGCCGTCGCCGTCTCCGCCGACAGCCACAACAGTGAGCCCGTGATTGGACATCTTGATGGCAGAGGCGGGTGGAAGCGAGCGGCCGTGCAGGCCCTCGAATCCGTATGTTTTGATGAAGTGGGGAAGCTTGCTGCCGCAGCCAACGCCCGAGACAACGGCAACTTCGTGCGGCATTCTGCCGGCTTTCACAAGCGCCTGCTTGAGAGCAACGAGAATGGCAAAATCTCCGCAGCCGGGGCACCAGCTGACCGTGTGGGAGCTTTCGGCCAAGTCTGCAAGAGCAACCATCATATCACCTTGAACCTGCGAAGGCCTTTACCTGCTCCACGATTTCGGCCGGCTCGAGCGGGCGCGCATCATAGCGGCCGTAGAAATTCTCAACAAGCAATCCTGTTTTCTCGCGGATAAGCGCGCGCATCTGGCCGCTTGAATTGCCCTCCACAATCAGGTGACGCTTGGTGGATTCGATTGCCGCGCGCACCGAGTCTGCGGCAAAAGGCGATGCATAGCGGATGTGCATGTAGCGCACGCTGATGCCCAATTGTTTGAGGGTTTTGAGTGCCTCGAGCACCACGCCTTTTGTGGAGCCCCACGAAATCAGCAAAAAGTCCGAGTCCTGCTCGCCGAAAAAGACCGGCTGGTAGAGAATTGGCGAGATGGCGCGCATCTTGCGCTCGCGCTTGTCAATCATTGCTTTGCGCATGGCCGCTTCCTCGCTTGTGAATCCGGTTTCGTCATGCTCATATGACGAGCAGACATGCATGCCGTTTTTCTGGCCAGGAATGGAGCGCGCCGAAATGCCGCTGGGGGTGAGCTGGTGGCGCTTGAACAATGGTTTGGAATCTGCGGGCTGGCTTTTGGCAGCCTCGGCATCAGACACCACGGCCGCCCACGGCCCGCCGATTGGTGCCGGCTTTGTTGCGGGCGGAGTTGACGCATAGCCTTCCATTTGAGCGTCTGTCTGCAAAAGCCCGCGGTTGATTTTGAGGCCTTCTGATTTGAAATATGAAACAGTCTGAGCAGATTCGGCCAGATATTTGTCCATGAGAATTATGGCCGGAGTCTGGATCAAATCAGCCATGTTGAACACGTCAAATGCCATGTAAAACGCCTCGGCAGGATCTCCGGGGCAGGCCACAATTCTTGGGAATTCGCCCTGTGATGCGTGAAGCGCGAACTGCAAATCGGCCTGCTCGGTGTATGTTGGCAGGCCGGTTGATGGGCCCGCGCGCTGGTCTTCCACAACCACGACAGGAATTTCGGCAATGCCCGCGAGGCCCAAGGCTTCGGCCATGAGCGAGAAGCCGCCGCCTGAAGTGGCGGTGAGGCAGCGCACGCCGGCAAAGCCCGCGCCGCACAGCCAGTTCATTGCCGCGATTTCGTCTTCTGTGTGCTTGACCACGATATTGTATTTGGTCGCGTGCGCGGCCATCCAGTGAAGAACCGAAGAGGATGGGCTCATGGGATATTCGGCCACAAGCTGCACTCCGGCGGCCACAGCGCCGGCGCACACCGCATCGTTGCCGTTGATTAGAAGAGTGCGGCGCACCGCCGGCTGCGGCTGTATGCTTATGCCGAAAGGCGGGCTGCCGTTTGAAGTGAGTTTTGTTTTGATAAATTCATGGCCGGCTTTTGCAGCCTGCTTGTTTTTGCCCACAATGTCGGCGCCCTTGCGGC
>JAKAJC010000019.1 GCA_021814005.1 Microcaldota archaeon | reverse complement strand
CCGCGAGCCGTCCCATGTGGCGCCGCCCGCCTCTTCGCACAAAAAGCCCATCGGAATGCACTCGTAGTAGAGGCGGAATTTGCCGTCTGGAGAATTTTGCGTGGCGGGGTAGGAGAAAAAGCCGCCTCTGTGCAGCACCTGCGAGAAATCGCCGACAAAAGAGCCGCAGTAGCGCACCTTTAGTTTTTCTTTGCGGAAAAGCTCTTTTGCAAACGCCATGAACTTGGGATTCCACGAGAGCGGGTCTGCGCCGATGCCGAAGCACTCGCCTTTGGCCGGCAGCTTCATGTTTTCATGCAGAAGCAGGAATTCTGACGTGTCGTCGTCGAAATAGTGCTTGACAAATTCGTGCACGCCGGCGCCGTTGCCGACAGAATAAACAAGGGTGTTGACTGGGCCGTACAATTTGTAGACTGCCGCCGTCAATTTGCGCCCGGTTTGCGGCAAATCGTCGCGGTAGATACCCATGATTATGCCGAATGAGTTGTTGGTGATGATGTTGGACGAGCCGTCAAGAGGGTCGAGCGTGATGACAAAGGGGGCGGTGTCGTTGTGGTAAATCGGCTCGCCCAGCTCTTCTGAATGGATGGTGCGCACAAGGCCGGTCTTAATCAGAGTGTCGCACAAATGCCCGTTGGCCCATTGGTCGAGTTTTGCGGTTGCCTCGCCGTATTTGTTTTTGTCGCCTGAGGCGCCTGACAGGTATTTGGGAAACTGCGTCTGCATGTCCATTGAGATTTGGGAAAAGGCCAGGATAAGCTGGGCCAAATCCTTTGGAACGGATTTGAGGTGCTGCTCAAGAGTCGGCAGTTTGGCCGGCGTTGGCATTTTTTTCATAACAACCACATTTTCTTATTTTCCAGACATCAGTTTATTTGCCGAACACCACTTTTTTCAGTTTCGCCGCGATGTCGAGCGGGCGGTCGGACTGCCACACGTTTCTGCCCACGGCAAAGCCGATTGCGCCAGCGTCCATCACTTCCTTTGCCTTGGCGATGAATTCGGCATCAGTCTGCTTGCTGCCGCCGGCCGAGATGACTTTGCATTTCTGGGCCGCCGCAACCACGCCCCTGAACGAATCAACCGAGCCGGTGTAATTCACCTTGACAATGTCTGCGCCGAGTTCCAGCGCCACGCGGGCGGCATATGCGATTGTTGCCGGATCTTTCTCGTCCTTGACATGCATGCCGCGCGGATAGGCCCACACGATTGTCGGCATGCCGTATTCTTCGCATTCGGCGCGGATTTGGCCGAATTCTTTGAACATGCGCGCCTCCTGCGGCGAGCCCACATAAAGAGTGTAGCCGATGGCGTCTGCTCCGAGCGCAACAGCCTCCTTCACGGTTGCCACAGGCGATGAATAGATGTTGTCTTTTGGCACAATGCTTGTGCGCCCGTTCAGCTTGAGGATGAGGGGCACCTGCCCTGCGTAATCTTTCATATAGTGGTAGGCGACGCCCTTCTGGATTGCAAGGCCGGTGAAGCCGCCCTTCACCGCTATGTCGAGCACGAAGTCGGGATTGATGTTTCGCTCATTGAAATCCTTGGGCCCGTGCTCGAGCCCCTGATCCATTGCAAGCAGAAGGATTTTGCCGTCTTTGATGATTCGCGAAAGCCGGGTTTTGCGACCTATGCTCATGGCATGCACCTCAGGTGTGAAAATGATTGTTTTGGCTCTGCAATAGAAGGCTAAAAAAGACGATGGGCGCGCGAAAATGGGAAAAATTGAAAAATGAAAAAATGAAAAATGAAAAGACTGCGCGCTTGCTCTACTGCACAATCACTTTCGACATCATGGGCGCGACTCCCTCGATGCCGCTGAGCACGATGAAGTACATGCCCGCCTTGTACGGGGTTTTGAGGTGCAGGTTCGAAGTGCCGGCCGGCAGATTCTGGACAGAATCCATTACATTGCCCAAGACATCAACCATTTCGATTTTCGCCTTGCCGCCCTGCGGAACCGTCACTTCGACATTGCCCTTGAAGTCGGCCGAGCTCATTGCGGTCATCTGAATTCCCATGGTGGCCGGCTCTTTCACGCCGGTGGTCACCACTATGTCTGAATTGATTTCGACTTTCACCTTGCCTGCCGCCGGGTCTGTGATTGTGATTTTGTAGGTGTCGTATTTGGTCGGAGTGTTGTTGACCGTGAGGGTGAATTGGCCGGTGAGCGTCCAGCCCTTGCCAAGCGGTTCGCTCGCCCCGCGGTCGGTCTGGCCGAACTCGCCGTTCTGGCCGATTGAATACTGGGTTCCGACCACTATGCTGCCGCCCGATTTGGCGAAGTCGAGCTTGAGAGTGGCGGGAGTGCCGCTGAAATTGAGCGGGAAAGAGTAGACCTTGCCCATTTCGACAAGGCCGTCATGCACGGTTGTCATGGCCCCGAGCACTTGCGGCGCTTTTTTGTCCGGCGCGCGGGCGGCCCACTCGGCCCCGTATGTAATGCGCTCTTTCATTGCAAGCTGAAATACCATCATGCGGCTCACCCAAACCCAAATCGACGGAAATGAATAAAATACCACGAGTAAAATGGGGCGCAACGTCTTGATGAAAGAAATTCAGCGCCTTTTCTTGGCGTGCGATTTCTTTGAGCCCTTGTGCAGTTTTTTGTAGACCATGTAGGAGTAGATGACTGCCGCAAGCCCGGGAATGAGAACGACTGCAAGCACTATGGGCAGATAGAGGTTTGGATAAAACGCACCGAGCAGGGCGATGGGGGAGAAGAGCATGAAGAGCCGGCCGCCGAATTTGTTTGTCTTGTCCCACACGCGCGAGTCCGACAGGGCCCACGGCGTGCGGATGCCGATTGTGTAATTTTGCCTGCTCGCGGCACACAAGCGGCCGACTGAGAAAAACAGGGCGGCCAGACCGATGGACACGACAGGGCCGGGTGAAATGGGCAGGCCGATGTTCCACAAAGGCACCTGCACGTGAATAATGGCGAGAAAAGCCATGAGGATGAGGATGAACTGGTGATACTGGGTTTCAAATGACTCGATATTTCGGCGCAGGGGGTCGATTCGGGGCAGATAGTGGAGGAGGAGAGCGAGTGCGAGCATGAGGAGCGGCATGAACAGGGCAGCCCATTCTTTCGGCATGAAGCCATTGGCCTGATTTGCCGCGTTCCAGTGCGTTGCCATTCTGGCCGGCAGGTCTGCATAAAGCGCGGCGCTGGCAAGAAGTGCGAAGAGTATGATGCCGCCGACGGCAGGCCAGAATAATTTCATGGATATCACCGCGTTTCGAGTGTTCGGGCTCTCACAATCAGGCTTTTTAATTTGAAGGAGGCAAAGAGAAACACAGTGCGCCTGTAGTCTAACCTGGTTAGGACACGAGATTGCCAATCTCGAGATCCGGGTTCAAATCCCGGCGAGCGCAAGGCTTTTTGGCCTCGATGGCCAAAAACCCTGGAAAAAATAATTACCGCAGTCACGCTCGGATTATCTTCGGGCGCGATTGGCTGGAGGCTGTCGGGTGGGTTTTTAACCTCCCTCGCCTATATTTTCATTCACGCCCTCGTAGTATAACCTGGATAGTACGCAAGCTTGCGGAGCTTGATATCCGAGTTCAAATCTTGGCGAGGGCGTTCCGAACAGCAAGGAGGGGGGCATCGGCCCCCCTCCCCATTTTCCACGTTGGGTTGGACATGGACCTGATTTTCAAACAGCAAAACAAGAGGCAGAAAGACGGGCAGATGCTGCCCTATGGCGGATTTTTCAAAAGCCCGGCAAACGAGGCTGCGGCTGGGAAAACCGGCAGGTTCGCGCCTGGTTACTGGCGCGATGACGACAACTTTTTGCGCGAGCTTCTGCCATTCTGCCGCTTCGGCAAGAACGGCAAGGTAATCGCCCTGCCGGCCTACACCGAGCTTGACGCGCAAAAAAGGTCGGATTTGAGAAACGCGATAAAAAGAAGGGGCGTTGGAAACGTTATTTTGCTGCTTGATATTCGGGAACTCAAGTCGGGGGCTTTTCGCCCCCCGAAGCAGTTTGGCAGGGCCCCGCCCGTGCACAATGAAGGGTACTGGTTTGAGTGGCAGAACCTTGTAAACGAGTTAAAACTGCTGTGCGAATGCGACAGCGACGGGCTGATAATCCGCCTGCCGAAGCGCAATGAGCTGATGGCGCGGGGCGGCGGCATTAAGCACGGATTAGGCATTCACGGCGGGGCGTACAAGGTGGCGCAGAGGCTTGCGCGCGAAAACATGGTCTCGCCCGGCTTTGTCATGCCCAAAAAGATGGGGGCCGTGACTATTGGCACCTGGGAGGAATTCCGCAGAAGGATAATGCCCGTCTGCACGCTGGACAGGCGCGGCATAGTGGTCGCGATTCCCGCCTATGACGCGCTCATGGCCGGAACTGGCAGGCGAAAGCTGGCAAAGGCATACAATTTGTTTGGCGGCGAGGAGGCGGTGCTTGAGCGCCTTGCGCGCGAGACGCACGATGAATTCATGCAAAAGAGGATTGAAGAGGTGCGCGAGAGGATTGCGAATACATATTGATGGGTGAAAGGGCGGGAGGCTTTGAAAACCGCCCCCTATCGTCGGCCTATTAAATCTTTCGAACCATAATACGTCTGTTATCTCCTTAGAGAGGATAATCAACAAGGAAGGTGTAATAATGCTCAAGAATTGCTCAACATGCGGCGTGCAGACGCGCGCCTATGCCGAATTCCCGGCGCCCGACGGCGAGGGGACAATCGTGCGCTGCAAGCACTGCAGGCAGATTTCCAACCCGTACCGCACGCCGAGCGGAATTGTCGGGCCTTAATTTCCTTTAGGTGAAACCGATGGGAGAAGTTGCCGTAACACTGCGCGTGATGCCCGAGAACATGGAAGGGTATGCCGAATTGAAACAGGTCATAATGGACACGCTCAAAAACGACACGGCCGGCGCGGTCAAGAGCGCCAAAATCTCTGAGATGGACATCGCCTTCGGCATGAAGGCCATCGTCGTGCTCTTTATCATGGCAGACGGCGCGGGCCTCGAGGAAATCGAGAAGAAGGTCGCGGCCCTGCCCAACGTGTCTTCTTGCGAAATCGAGAACATGGACCGGCTGTAGGTTTTGCCCTTTCTTTTTCCATTCATTTTATTAGTCTTCTAACCATATCGTCTTCTCGATGCTGCGCTCTGTCACACTTATTCATTGGCGCTCGCACGCCAAGACGCACATACCCCTTACGCGCGGCGCCAACCTTCTTCTGGGCCAGATGGGAGCCGGCAAATCCTCGGTGGTGGACGGCCTGTGCTTTGCGCTTTATGGCACCTACCCCAAGCTCGGCAGGCGCGAGGTAAGAATTGACGAGGTGGCCAACTTCCGCCATCCCGGCCAGACGGTTGCGGTTGAGGTGGAATGGGATGACGAAAACGAGGGGAGAGCGGGCGGAGAAAAAACTTCTGCCTGCCATGTTTACAAAATAAGGCGCGAGCTGAGCACGTCGGAAGCATGGCTTTATGCGGACGAAAAACTTGTGCAAAAAGGCCCGCGCGCCGTAAGCGATGAAGTGGAAAAACTTCTTGGAATTTCATATGACCTCTTCTCGCGCGCGGCTTATGCAGAGCAGAACCGCCTTGACGCGTGGCTCACTCTTGCCCCGTCGGCCCGCAAGGCCGAATTGGACCGGCTTTTGGGCCTTGACCGCTTTGAGCAGGCGCGCATGGGCGCGACGGCCGAGCACAACCGGCTTCGGGAGAAAGCGGTGATGATTGAGCAGTCGGCTCCGGCCGAGAAAGTAGAAGAGGAAAAAAAGAATCTGCAGGAAAGGCGTGCGCAGCTGGAGGCCCGGCAGCTCGAATTCACCGCGCGGCGCGAGGAGAGCGCGGCCCATGCGAAAGAGATGGCAAGTGTGCAGGCGGAATGGGAAAGAATTGACGGGCTGAAGAGGAAAAAAGATGAATTGTTCAACCGGCTGCAAAAGGCGGCCGGCACTATTTCGGCAGGCGAGAAGATGATGGCCTCCATGGCCGGCCTGCCCGCGCCGGCTGAGGTGGAGAAAAAACTAATTTCGCTTGGCGGAGAGAGAAAAACACTGGAGCAGAAGCTGAAGGAGGCGCAGGCGGCCGCGGGCGAAGAAAGCAAGCGGGCAGGCACTATTGCCCAGCAAATCAGGGATGCCAAGGCGAAGGCGGAGAAAAAGGCAAGTCTGGCAAAGAAAATGAAGGATTTGCTCGAAACGCACGCCGGCATTGAAGAGGTGCGCAAAGAGCTTGTCGCCGCGCAGGCAGTTCTGGCCGAAACAATGAAGGAGGCGGCCGCGCTTGAGGCGGAATGCAAAGACGCGCAAAAAGTGCTTTTGGCGTTTGAAGTGAAAACAGCGCATGCCCATGCCGGCGAGTCGGGCTTGCAGTCATCTGTCTGCCCTGTTTGCAGCACCCCGCTTGACGAGCAAAAGCGCAAGCATCTGCAGGAGACGCAGGAAAAGAAAGTTGCGCTTCTGCAGGAGAATTGCAAGGCCGCGACAAAACGTGTTTCTGAAGGCCACAAAAAAGTTGAGCATATTTCAAAACTTGACGCAGATGTTGGCCGCCTCGAGGCGCAGCTGGCCGCATTGGGCGAGGTGGCCGACGCGGCCGTGCTGCAAAAACAGCTGGACGAGAGCGCGGCGCACGGCCTCAAGCTGTCTGTTGATGCAAAAGAGATTTCGCAGAAACTGCAGAACCTTGCTGCTGATGAAAGCTTGGCAAAACAGACGCTTTCGCAGATAAATCAGGTGCAGGAATGGCAGAAACAGCTTGACTTGGCGCGAAAAGAGAAAGAAATGCTTGAGGCCGAAATGAAGGCCTTGGGCTTTGACGAAAAGGCGTGGGGTGCGCAGGCTGCCCGGCGCGAGGAACTGCTGGCCAAAAAGGGGCGCGTGGACGAACTCGCGCGCTCTGCCGAGAAAATGGCGGAGCAGGAGCGGCAGCTTGTGAAAATGCAGCAAACTCTTGTGCAAGAGCTTGAGAAAAAGCGCGAAGAGGCGGGCGCGGCGCGAAAAGAGATGGACGAGCTGGCCGCTTTCAGGGCGGTGCTGCTTGCAACCCAGACGCAGCTGCGCGCGCGCCTGCTGGAGGAGATAAATTCCGCGTTGACGCGCCTCTGGCCCCTCATTTATCCTTACGGCGACTGGGAAAAGGTTAGGTTGGTTGCAACAGACAAAGATTACACGGTTGAAATACATCAGGGAGAATGGAAATCGCTTGAGGCGCACGCGTCGGGAGGGGAGAGGGCGTGCTTGGGCCTTGCGCTGCGCGTGGTGCTTTCGGTTTTGCTTACTCCCTCGCTCGGCTGGCTTATTCTGGATGAGCCAACGCACAATTTGGATGCAAAGGCGGTGCAGGGGCTTGGAGTTGCGCTGGCCGAGCGCATACCGCAAATCATTCCGCAGGTGATTGTGATTACGCACGAGGGCGCGCTGGTGGAAAGCACGCCGGGGCGAGTGATAAGATTTTCACGGGATAAGTTGAGGGGAGAGGACACACAAGTAGAGATAGAAGGAGTCACGTGAATGAAATAATTAGGGCGCGAAAAACATGTGGTAGCGCTTTTCGAATTTTGCGAGCAGGCGGTCCTCAAGAGATGGATGCTCGGCATGGTGCGGGCCCGGAACTAGATGTTGGTGGTGAGCGGGTGCGTGGAGCGAATGCTGGCCTGATGAATGAGATATATGTGAATTGCGCGCCGAATGGGAATGCAAATATTCCTCTGCCTGAGCCCTGCGCCCGGGTTCAGCATCCAAGTAATGGGAAATGAGCGCGCGGATGTCTGTTTGCGAAAGAGTGCCGAGTTTGTAGAATGAGGCAAGAAGGGTGAGCATTTCGCCAACCGCATTGTCGGAAGGGGAGAGATGGCTGAAGGTGTCCAGCATCGGATTGTGCGTCTTGCGCTCCACCAGCACGTGCTCAAGCGTTGCATTGCCGGCCTCGTAGCCGGCGGCATGGATTTTGGCCAGCTTGTCAAGAAGCTTGCGCAGCACCGCCATCAGTGCGGGATGGTCAAGGCTGGAGATGTTGGAAGTGCCTTTGCCTGCGCTTGAAAGATAGTGGCCGTCCTCGGTGACCACCACAACGTAATCGTGCGATGGGGGCGGAGGGTGGCGCGATGAGGGCACCACTCGGCCCGAGGGAGTGAGGCGCCAGCCGGAGGAGGAGGGCGCGTGCTGATGGACAGACAATGCCGGCTTGATGTGCGAGGCGCGCTTTTCGTTTTTCTCTTCACTGGCCATATGCGTCAACCCCGCCCAGTTGCGAGCGAACGGGTTTTTGCGCGGCAGAGAATCTAAGGCCGCCGGCCGGGCTGCCCAAAAACAGGTCGCTGAATTCGGGCCTCTCGAGCAGGTCGGGCGCTGATTCAAGCAGCAGAAAGAGCTTGTCGTTCTGCACCCGAACTATGCGGATGCTGTATGAGCCATAGGAGAGAATGGACTGGCGCTTCTCCTGCGAGAGCACATTGAGCAAAACGTCGCGCAGCGCTGGGTCTGAGCAGCCGACCACGCGCGGGCCGGAGTGCAGAGGCACGAGGGCATGCTCGGAATTGGAGCCGGCATGGACAGGGCTGCGGGTTCCGCCGAACGAGGAGCGTGATGCGACAGAAGCGTCGGAAACGCGCTCAAGAATTTTCTGGCCTTGGCTGACTTGAACGGCTCCCTCTTTCATCAGCTGCAGGCGGATGAGCGAGGACAGGGGCAGTGGCGGTGTTTTCATATGGATATCTCTGAAGATTTCTGATTGGGTCTGATTCTTTTGATTTTCTGATTCTCTCTGGCTGTGGCTCAGACTCTGTTTTCTGCATGTCTTACGATGACAGAAATTAAAATACCTTGTTTCTACAAAAATGAACAGAAATGGACATTCGTGCAGGAGGAACGGCGGCAAAATGGCCCCGGCGCGGGGCAAAACACAAACACTTAAAATTGGTCCCGCCGAGTGGCTGTTTAGAGGTCTTAACATGTCAATGCGAAACTTGCTTGTCCTGATGCTGTTTGGATTGCTTGCGGGCGGCGCCTGGGGCTCCTCGGTGTTCGGCTATCAGCAGTACTACAACATGACGGGAAAATACCAGGAACTCAACGTCATGTTCAAGCAGCCCAGCGGCATGTGGGTTTCGGACGGGCTCATCTATGTTTCCGATGCCGCTACCGGCGCAGTATGGGTGCTCAACACATCGGACGTGGCGGTGAACCGCATTCCTTCCGGAGGCACCGGAGTTGTTGAGCAGCCAAGAAACCTTATGCTGGCCGGCGGCACGCTCTATATATCAGATACTGGCAAGTCGACAATAGTTGCGGTTGTGGACAGCAGCACCAGTTTCACAATCGGGCCGACTCGCACATCCGTGCACACGCCGGCCGGAGTGTGGGTGGAGAACAGCACCTTGTGGATGGTTGACAAAACCCAGAGCCAGGTTTTGGAGTATGACATCAAGTCGGGCCGCAACACCCGCACCCGGTTTGGCAGCGGCAGCGGCGCTGACCGCCTGTCCGGACCGACCGACCTGTGGGCTGACGAGAAACATTTCTACATCGCCGATACCCAGAACAACCGCATTCAGATTTACAACAAAGACTGGACTTATACGGACACAATCGGGACCGGCCGCGGCGGCATCACTCTCTCGCGCCCCGGCAGCGTGACCAGCGACATCGGGCACATTTACGTGGCAGACACGGTCAACCACCGCATCGTTGTCTTCAGCCCGGACGGCTACCCGCTTGAAACAATCACCGACGCGAACGGCACGGCGCTCGACACGCCCATCAGCGTGCGGGTGTCCGGCAGCGTGCTTTATGTGCTGGATTACGGCGCCAACAAGATTTACTCATATACAATGAACTGGAGCGTCAGCACGCCGTCGGTGCTTGCCGAAATCGACGAGCTCAACCGCAGCGTGGCGCAGCACCAGACAAGCGTGCTGGACGTGATGGACAGCATCAACCTGACGCACGCGCAGCTGCAGGCGCCGGCCCTCATCGCGCAGGCCAGTGACTTGGCGAACCGCGGGCAGTATCTTGAAGCCTCGTCTCGTCTCGCGCAGGCCAGGGCCGAATTGTCTGCGGTGCAGCTGCAGCAGGCGCAGGCCCTGCGATTCGAGCTGCAGAAGCGCATAGACAACCTGCTCGCCGAACTCGACCCTTATCGCGAAGAGGCGATTCCGTCCGAGCAGGCTTACCAGCGCACTGTAATCTACAACCGCATCGCATCCGCGCAGGAGCGGCTGAACTCAAGCGATTATGCGGGCTCGGCGGCGCTGATTCAGGCGGTCGGGCTTGATGTGGACGCCCTCCGCTCGCGCCTCGACGCGTGGCGCAACAGCAGGAACCAGACAATTCCGGGTGGCAACACGCTCAAGAGCGGGCTTGACGCAAAGGCCGCCGAATTGCGGGCGCGCCTCGCCGTGCTCAATATCGAGGCGCAGAGCCTCGGGGACAACGCGACCTCGGAGAACCTGCGGACGCTCATAGATTCGGGCGCATCGCTTACAGATGTCGGCGCATATGCGGACGCAACCCGCATACTCAATGACGCAGAAGCGCGCCTCAATGAATGGGAAGCCTCGCTTAATTTCAGCCTGGCCGCCGCCGGAAGCATGGGGAACGCCAGCGCGGCGCTGAACAACGCCAGCATGATTGTGAATCGCAGCCTCGCGGCATGGAAAGCGGCAAATCTCGACACGCAGGCCATTGAGGACACGCTGGCCGCGGCGCAGGCCGAGCTGTATGTGCAGCCGGCTCGGGCGCAGGCTCTTGCTTTGCAGGTAATTGAAATGGCAAAACTGCAGGACGCACGCCTCGCGAGCCGCACCAGCGTTTACGGCTGGATTGGCTTGGCGGTCGGCGCGGTTGCCGTGATTGGCATAGGCGTGTGGATTCTGCTGCGCAAGCGCGCGCGCAAACATCGGGGCCTTTAGGCCGGATTGCATTGACAGGTGTTTGACTGGCAAAAGACGAAGATTTTCCGGATTTGGAAGCGGCGCGCTCGCGCCAAAAACAGGCCGGCCGCGCCAAAGCCGTAGACCCCGAAACTTCGGACTCGTCCATGGGTCCGGGCCTTAGCGGACAGATTGCCGATTTGGCGCAAAATGTCCCGTTTTTGGGGCAGCTTGGAGATTTCTCTCCCACTCATGCGCTGCGCTGGCTGCTTTGGCTGGCTGCGGTGCTGGGCAGCATCTTCGGAATAGTTGCGGTGCTGGTTGGCACGCTCTTGATTATTTTGGCTGTGGGGCCGGTTGCAACAAGCACCAACGAAGTGCTGGGCTCGGCCTCAAGCGGAGTGTTCAGCCTTGCGGGAAGCCTTGACGGCACCTCGGCAATGGTGGCAAACATGAGCAATGTCAGCAGCACGATGTCTGGCTCGCTCTCCAACATGAGCGCGGGGCTTGGCAAAACTGCGGACAGCATCGAGAGCCTGAAAAATCTGCCAGGGCAGGGGGCGGGAACAAACTGGATAGAATCCGCGTCTTCTCTTCGCTCTTCAAGCTCGGGCCTGCAGACCGCGGCTGCGCAGGCGCGAGATGCGGGCAGCGGCGGCGCGCAGGCTGCGGCAGGAATAAGTTCGGCGGCTGAAAGTCTGCGCACAATGTCGTCCGGCCTTCTTACAACGCAAAACTCAATCTCGAGCGCGGCAACATATGCGCAGATTGGAATTGCCTGCATGGGGCTGGCGGTTGCAATGCTTTTGGGCGGCGTGTTCGCGCTTGCCCTTGCCTACGGCCCGCCGAAAAAGAATTAGAGAAAAATAAATTTCTCTACCATCCATACTTTTCGCCGACAGAATAGCTGAAAGTGTCCAGCGCGTCGCGCACGCTCATCACGCGCGTGCCGAAGCGGACAATTGATTTGACCGCAATGGCGACCTTGTCAAGAACTGTCATGCCCACAAGCTCTTTCGGCAGCATGCGCCCGATTGAATTGAGCTCGGCATCGGTGAATGAATAGAATTTTGCCTTGCCCCTCACCAGCCGCTCGTAGGGCGGGAATTCCTCGCGGCAGAGATGCTCGTATTCTGACAATGCATGCGCCGAGAACGGGTCGCCGGAGGAGGTGGGCGCAAATCCGGCCCGATATGATGTCTTGCCGCCCTCGATGATTGTGTCGACATCCTCTGCTTCAGGTTTTGGCACGCCTTTCTGCGCGCGGGCCAGAGTCTGGGCCGCGAATTCGCCCGACTTGAGGGCCAGCTGCGTGCCGCCCTCGAACATGGGGGAAGTGAAGCCCGCCGCGTCTCCGGCCAGAAGCAGGCCGTCCCCGAATATGCGGCGCATGGGGCCGGAGGAGGGAATCATGCCTCCGAAAGGCCGAAGGATTTTCTTGCCGGAAAGGCCCCATTCCTCCACAAACTGCTTGAGATATTTGTGCGCGTTTTTGTAGTCGTTGGTGACAAGGCCGACATTGGCCGAGCCGCCGCGCTTTGGAATCACCCATAAATAGCCGTGCGGCGCGAGGCGCGGCCAGATTAGAAAGTCGATAAATCCGTCGTTCGGCACGTCCTCCATCAGATACTGCGCGCCCGAAACCATTTCGAATTTTTTGTCATTGAGGCCTGTCAGTTTGGTTGACACCGCCTCGTAGCCTGTGCAGTCGATGAGGGAGCGGGCGCGAAAAGATGAGGAAGAGCCCCCCGGCCCGTTCGCGCTTATTGTCCAAATACCGTTCTCCCTTTTCATGCCGTTGACGCGCGTGCTGGTTTTCAAGGCCGCGCCCGCGCCCTGCGCGCGCACCGCCAAAAACTGCTCAAAGAGGTGCTTGTCCAGCACATAGCCCTCCTCGCTCCAGATGGTTGAAGTTTTGTCCGGGAAAATTACGCGGATGCCCTTGACGCGGCTGGCAATGACTTCTTCTGGCAGGGAGAGCCCCATGCGTTTGACCGCAACGTGCGAAAGGCATTCGCCGCAGTGCACCGGCTCGCCCACGCGCGCGTGCTCCTCCAGAACAATTGTCGAGAGGCCCTCTTTGGCGGCAGTGTAGGCTGCCGAGCAGCCGGCCGGTCCGGCGCCTATGATGGCCACGTCATAGATTGAATCGAGCATTATGACACCTTGTCAAAGCGGAATGTTCACGAGCTTGGCAGAGGAGATTAATAAAACGAATTAGCAGGTTTTGAAAAAGAATTGGCAGGCCCGTCAGATGATTTCGTTGGCCCGCCGGCGCCATTCTCTTGCAGAATAGGGAAAGCCCCACGCCTCGCACAAATCGACACAGACGTTGAAATATCGGCGGGCCTTCTCCTTCTTGCCCAAAAACAGCTGTATTTCGGCCGCAGCCCCGATGAGGTGCGTAGCGGGATATGGCTCGAAGGGGGGGTCGCATGCAAAAGTGCAGGCCGCAAACAGCATCATGTCGGAGGCGCGGCGCAGACGGCCTGCCGCATAGAGCGTTTTGGCGCGCTCCAGAAACATCTTGGCAGACGGATGGGTGGCCATCTCGCGGGCGGAAACTCTGGGGATGAAGTTGTCTTCGAGCAAAAATTTCGACAGCTTAGCCGGTGGTTTGGGCTTGAAGTGAACGAAGGGGATGCGGCACGAGAAAGATATGCTCATTAAAACCACGAATAATTATTTATTGAAACTTGGAGTTTAAAATGGAAACGGGTTGGAAACAAAAGAAAAAATGTGAGAAAAAGAAGGATGAAAAACGAAAATAGAAAACAAAATCAAAAAAGAAAAAATCTGTTTAAATCGCTTTATTTGCGGTACTGCATGGCCTCGCGCACGCGCTCCTGCGCAATGGCCAGAGCCGCGCCGCGCACGTCCTTGCCCTGTGAGCGCTCCATCACAAGGGAGGTGTTGTGCCTCAGCTTGCTCTTGACAATGCCGAACATCTGCTCGGGCGTGCCGTTGATGGTCTCGACATATGAGGAGATGACTCCTCCGGCATTGGCCACGAAGTCGGGAATGACAACGATTCCGCGCGAGGCAAGCGACTTCTCGATTGCGGGCGTCATGGGAATGTTGGCCGCCTCCACAACGAGTTTTGCCTTGACATCTTTGACATTTGCCTCTGTAATCACGTTGGGCCTTGCGCCGGGAATGAGGATGTCGACCTGCATGCCGAAGAGGGCGGCGGCAGATTTCACTTCAGCGCCGGTGTAGGCGGTGATGGTGCCTTTCTTTGCCTTGATGTCGAGCGCGTGCTCGTATTTCATGCCGGCAGGCAGATAGGCCGTGCCTTTGGAATCCGAAATTGCCACCACTTTGGCGCCCATTTCCTCCAAAAATTTGTGGGTGAATGTGCCGACGTTGCCATAGCCCTCCAGCGCAACGGTTGCTCCGGAGAGAGGCTTCTTCGTGTATTCCATCGCCACCTGAGTTGCCTGCGCAACGCCGAAGCCGGTGGAGCCGAGCTCGTGCGGCAGGCCGCCGATTGCCGAGGGCTTGCCTGTGCAGGCCATGCGGGTGCCCAATTCATCCGAAAACCACGCCATCTCTTTTTCTGTGGTGTTCATGTCCGGGCCGGCAATATAGTATTTGGGAATGACGGGGGCAAGAAGGCGCGCGAAAGAGCGCATCACAACTTCCTTGTTGACGCTTTTGGGGTCGGCCTTGATGCCGGCCTTGGCGCCGCCGAACGGAATGTCGGCCAGCGCGTTTTTCCACGTCATGGCGCGCGCGAGGCCGAAGACCTCGTTGGGGGTGATGTCGGGAACAAGGCGCATGCCGCCCTTGCCGGGTCCGCGGGCCGTGTTGTCGATTACCAGAATGCCGCGCACGTTTGTTTTCGGGTCATAGACCTTGAGCACGCGCTCGGGGCCCCACTCGTCGTTGAATTGGTCTACCATATGACATCACCAGCAGTTTTTCTTTGCAGTAAATTTTTCTTTGTGGCAAATTTGTCTTTGCCGTAAATTTGTCTTTGCAGCGAATTTGCTCTGCCGCAAAAATTGATTGAATGCATATCGGAGAGAAACAATAAAAATAAATGGTAACCGGCAGGTAAGCCGCATCGTCTTATCCAAGGCCGCGGCAGCGCTGCGTTTGCGGGTCGCAGGACGAGCCGGGGCAGTCGGAATTCTTTGTGCAGATGACATTGACGCACTTGTAGGCGGTCGGCGAGCCTGCGTCGTTGTCGCAGCGCTGGTTGTAGGGGCAGTCGGCAGTGGTCTTGCAGAAGCCTGGGCGCGTCACGCACGCATGCGAGGTCGGGTTGCACATTTCCGCCGGGCCGCACTCCGAATCAACAGAGCACATGCCGGGGCGGCTGACGCAGCGGAGGTTGGAGGCGTCGCACACCTGCCATGTTGCGCAGTCGGCCGACGAGCCGCACAGGCCGCGCTTGGCCTCGCATTTGTGGGACTGGGAGTTGCACAGCTCCCACTGGCTGCATTCCTCGTCGCGCTCGCACGAGCCGGGGCCGGGGCGGCAGCGGTGCAAATCTCCGTCGCACACCTGCCATGTTCCGCAGTCAAGGTCGTTCTGGCAGAAGCCGGGGCGCACAATGCAGTAATGCGTTGTGGTGTTGCAGGCCTGCCAGCCGGGGCAGTCTGTCTGCAAATCGCAGCGGCCGATGAGCGGCATGCAGGTGCGGCTTGGAGTGTCGCAGGTCTGGTAATCCATGCAGTCGAAGCTGTTGCGGCAGCGGCCGGCCTTCGGCACGCAGACGTGCTTGGCCGGGTCGCAGCGCTCGTTGGTCTGGTCGCAGAATGAATCAGAATCGCAGAAGCCGGCCTTCGGCCTGCAGTCGTTTGTGTTAACGGCGCACAATTGCCATGCGCCGCAGTCGCCGTCCTCGCGGCACTTGTTTGTCAAAAACGTGCAGTAGTGGGTGTCCGCGTTGCAGGATTTGAGGGTGTCGTTGCACTGCGCGTCCGTCGTGCAGGTGCCCGGCTTGCCGGTGCATACGCGCGTGGCGGTGTTGCATGTCTGCCAGGCCTTGCACTGCTTGTCTGATGAGCAGCCGCTTGATAGGCAGCCGGAGAGAAAGATGAGGAGCGGCACCATGAGAACGGCCGCCAGGAGCAGTAAAGACGATGTGCGAGACATGGATTTCTATGGGGGCCGAATATCTTATATTAATGACGTGCCTTCTCTCTTTCTATAAAGAGCGCGAAGCGGAGTTGGGCTGAATGGACATCTTCAACAACATCACGGCGGCAATGAGCGGATTTGATTTGGCCAGCCTGCAGGCCGCGGCCGGCGGCGCCATAAACGTCTGGGGGCCGGCGCTCGCGATGGCGGCCCTTGTGTTTTTGATTGGCGAGGTGCTGCTGTGGATTATCCGCCACGTGCTCAAGCCGCTCACGGCCAAAACCAAGACAAACTTGGATGATTTCATAATCGACGGCCTGCCGAGGCCGGTGCATATCAGCGCGCTGCTTTTCGCCGTATGGGCTTTCGGGCAGTCGGCATTCCCGCTCGCGCAGCCGTTCGGCCACCCTTGGGCGGACTGGTTCGGCGGCGCGGTCATCGCCTCGCTCGGCTTCATTGTGGGGCGCATTGTCAACGCGGTGGTGCTGTGGTATTATCAGGAACTCACCCCGCAGCTGCTCGCGCGGCACGGAGACGCCGCGCTCTCGCTCTCCAGCGACGCGTTCCCCATGACGCGGCGCATTGCGGTGTGGCTTGTCTATCTTATCATGTTCATCATGCTCCTGGGCCACTTCGGGCTTTTGGGCATTTTGATGCCCCTTCTGGCCGGCCTTGGGATTGCGGGACTGGCGGTGGGCCTTGCGTTGCAGGACACGCTGACCAATTTCTTCTCGGGCCTGCAGCTGTTGAGCAACAAGCCGGTGAAGGTCGGCGAATACATCGCGCTTGAGCGCGAGGACGGGACAATCAAGGGCTTTGTGGAGGAAATCGGGTGGAGCACGACGCGCATCCGCACCCGCGGCAATGCCACATATTATGTGCCCAACAAAATGCTCTGCAACACCCTGATTGTAAACTTCTCGCGCGGGCTCGACGACAACTGGAAGGGCTCCAGCCTCAAAGTCGGCGTGGATTATTCTGCCGACCCGGCGCAGGTGGAAAAAATCATTCTTGAAACGATTAGAAGTTTGCAGAAAACCGATTCGCGCATCGGGGCGCAGGACCCGATTGTGCGCCTTGACGAATTCGGCGAGTCGGCCCTTGTCTTCAAGGTGATGTGGACTGTGCATGATTTCGCCCAGAGCGAAATGGTGGCAGGAGAAGTGCGCGAGGCCGTGCTTTCGGCATTGAGGGCGCATAACATCGGCATACCTTATCCGACAAGAGTGCTGCACATGGCAAATTCGGCTGGTGCGGCAAAAGGCAGGACATCGGCAAAAGGAAAAAGAAAAACTCGCGGCCGCGCAAAACGCTAAAACAGATAAAATGCTAAACCAGATTGGAGGGATTCTATGTCCAAACCGCTCGTCGGCATACTCATGGGCAGCAAATCTGATTTGGAAGTGATGAGCGAAGCGGCCAAAGCGCTCGACGAGTTCGGAATCGAGTGCGAAATGAAAGTAGCCTCGGCGCACCGCACGCCGGATTTGGTGCAGGAATATGTGAGCGGCGCAAAAGCGCGCGGCATTCGGATAATAATTGCAGGCGCGGGCGGGGCGGCGCACTTGGCCGGAGTGTGCGCGTCACTGACCACCCTGCCGGTGATTGGCGTGCCGATTCAGTCCAAATCTCTCAACGGGCTTGATTCTCTTTTGTCAATTGTGCAGATGCCCTCCGGCGTGCCGGTGGCTACTGTCGGAATCGGCTCTGCAAAAAATGCGGGCCTGCTGGCGGTGCGCATGCTGGCGCTTGAAGACGCCGAGCTTGGCAAGAAGCTGGAAAGCTACCGCAAAAAGATGAGCGACGACGTCAAGGCGATAAAGCTTTAGGCAGGCGTTGAGCTCGGACAGAGCTTCAAATCAGGGCGCGTACAGCATGCTGTTTTTCTGCGCGTCAATTACGAATTCCAGCGGCTGCGCCAGATGATAGACGCGGGTGTGGTTGAGCTCCTGCACGCTGGCCACATTTGATTGCAGATTTGCCAGAGTCAGCGCGTGCGGGTCAGTGTAGCTTGTGCATGCAGTGTGGTTTGCCACGATATTCTGCAAAAAGTGGCCGCCCTGCGACGGCAGGCTTTCGCCCAAGATGTGCTCGGCCAGCACTGCGGCATGGTCTATTGCGTCAAAAGAAACCGGTATGCCCTCGCCCTTTGAATGAGTGCCGATGCGCCCGTGCGCGAAGAGCATGTAGCGCCCGTCCGCGCCCTCGCTTTTCAGCTCGCGGTTGATTTGCGACAGCTCGTTTGCGATGTCAAAGCCGAAAACATAGGTCGGGGAATTGTCCGACACCTCGACAATTTTGTTTATCTTGTAGCGGCCGCGGCCTATGGCCTTCTCGCCGCGGAAAATCACGCGGCCGGCCTCCACACTTGGCAATTCCTGCAGCCTGTCGTCCCACGCCCGCGGCTGGAGGTGGGCGTCAAGGGGGTAGATTACGAGCTGGCGGCCTGTAGGCCCCTCGACAAAATCTGCCGAGCCCTCAAAGCCGACTTCGGAGCCGTAGGCGTTTTTGAGAAGCAAGAGAATGGAGCTGACTGCGCGGGTGAGCGAGCCGAGCCCGTTGTGAATATCGGCAGGCGAGAAAAGCACCGCCTCGCGCCGGTTTGCGCGGGTGCCGAAGTATTGGATTGTTTCCAGGCGCTGCAATTCGAAATTATAGTAGCAGAGGTGCTTTTGCAGAATGGATGTCGAGAGGTTTTCAACCGGCAGCGAGACGAGGTTGCCGTTGCCGTCGCCGGCGAGGTTCGGCTGCGCGTCAAGCGAGAGGGCGTATGCGAACTTGGGGCGCTGGTGGAACATCTTCTCGTCAGACTTGAGGCCCGAAAATGACGGGTGCTCGCCGAGATTGACGCGCAGGGCGTGGTTCATGCACTCGGTCTTTATTCCGGTGCCGAGGCCGAAAACATATTTCACATAGCCGTCGTATGGGTTGAGGCCGTTGTAGGCATAATCGTTGAACGAATTGGCATAGAAAGAATAGGCCGGATAGATGCAGGTCTGCCCGCCATATGCGCTTGTCTGCGAGCCGGGCACGTCCTGTATGACGACGGCCATCGAAATGGTGCTGGGAAGAAGGCCCTGCGCCTCGGCCTGTTCGCGCGCAGATGACGAGAACGCGTCCGAATACATGCGCTTTATGGCAAGGGTGAAATTTTCGAAATTTGTCTGCGAGTCGGAATTGTTTGGCAAAAAGATTGAGGAAAACATGTCGTTTACGCAAACATGGTTGGCATCCTCCCACAGGGTGGATGCGCGCAGCACTATGGGGCCGGAATGGCGCGAGTGGGCCGCGCGCAGCTCGGCCAGCTGCGAACTGCTGAATTCTTTTTTGAGAAAGAGGGAAACAATCTGCTCATCGGACCCCGCCTGCGCGGCAGCCGTGCGCAGGTTGGACCCGCGCCCGTCCACGAATTTTTCAAAGCAGCCGGTCTGGATGCAGGAGACTGCCGGAATGATTATTTTCACGCCGCTGTCATCGAAAAGATGGCGGTTGTCGATAATGAGGTTGGCAAAGCGGGCGAGGCGGCGGTATTTGCCGCCCGCCTGGCTGCGCTGGGCATAGCCGTTGTTTCCTTCGAAAAACAGCTTTGGCTGGGTGGCACACTGCACATTCCCCGTATTCGATTTGGGGCTGAGACTGGCTGGACTGGGGCTCATGCTCCTCACTTTTTGCCTATGCCGTTATCTGCCAAACTTCGTCTGTCTTTTGTCGCCTGTATGCCTAAATTGATGGATTATTATTAACCTAAACCTTTATACGTGTTAACGCATAGATAAGCATGGAAAAGAGAGATTTTGTCGAGGCAGGCGCATGGCAAAAAAGCTCATTGCCCCAATCAAGGCCATAGCCCCAGGCCGAGCCAGCCGCGTGCGAAACGTTTTCTTTGTCGGCATCCGCGACGACTGGGAGCGCGTGCAGCTGGCGCTGGGCGGCAAAAAATCCATCACCCTGCACTGGCTGGATTCAAACACATGCAACGAGCTGAAAACCGAACTGACAGAGCGCCTCGGCCAATTTGCCGGCAGGGCGCAGGACGGGTTGATGGTGACTTCGGGAACGTTTTATGAAAATCCAACGGCCGAAGTTGCACGAAAAGTTGCCCCGCGCTCGTCCTATGTCCATGTCACCAGCAATATCGAGGACTGCAGCGCGGCGGTCTACAATCCGCTCATGCAGCATTCGCTTCACTACACAGGAGATTTGGATGTTTATCTTACGGCCGTGCGCCTGGTGGAGGCGCATGCGAATTTCGGCCGCGACAACAAGCCCATTACGCTTGTTGTGGAGGACCAGCCGAATTATTACACGCCTTTTCTCAAGACGCTGGAAAAATTCAACCGCGGCCGCACATGGGTGCTGCTGGCGCGCACATATGACGAGGCGCAAAAGATTGTGGATGATTACGGCAGCCGCCTCTGCGTAGTGATATCGGACTGGCAGTACAGGCACAAAGGCGTGCGCGACGAGAACGCTGGCGAGACTTTGATTAAGCACATGAAGGAGAAGCGCCTGCGCGTGCCGGTCATATTCAATTCTTCCGAGGCTGAGCTTGTGCAGGAAAAGGCGGCCGCGTACGGGGCCGTTTCATTTTGGAAAAACCATCCAGACCCGCTGGGCGAGCTCAGCCGCATAATGAATGAGTATGTGTTCGGGGGCTTTATTTTCCGCACCCCGCACGGCAAAGCGGTGACCGAACCCATTCGCGACGCGAAAACTCTGGCCGCGGTGCTGCGGCAGATGACGCCGGAGATTGTGCTTTACCATTCCGGGAAAAACGATTTCTCGCGCTGGCTGCAGCTGCAGGGTTACAACAAAACCGCGAAAGAGATAAGGCCATGGCAGGGGCAGGACGGGAGGCTTTTGAAAAACAAGATAGCCGAGCGGCTTGAAAATGAAATAAGTGAAAAGGAAATAACCGAAACAAAAAATAGAAAATAATTTGACGCGCGCCTTAGCGCACGAATTTTCTGCCGCTCACCTTTTCATAGCCCTCGATATATTTCTCGCTCGTTTTTGCTATGATGTCGGCTGGCAGCTGCGGGGCTGGCGGTTTTTTGTCCCAGCCGGTTTTTTCGAGATAGTCGCGCACAAACTGCTTGTCAAAAGACGGGGGCGAAATGCCCTCTTTGTATGAAGCGACCGGCCAGTAGCGGCTGGAGTCTGGCGTGAGCACCTCGTCGATAAGAATGACTTCGTCATTGTAGATGCCGAATTCGAATTTGGTGTCTGCCAGAATTATTCCTTTTGATTTGGCATGTTTGGCCGCGTGCTCGTAGATGGAAATGGTTTTTTCCTCCACCTCGTCATAGATGTCTTTGCCCACAAGCTTCTCGCCCTGCACTCGGTCAATATTTTCATCATGCCCGCTCGTGGCTTTTGTGGATGGCGTGAAAATTGGCTGGGGCAGCTGCGCGGCCTGCTTGAGGCCTGCGGGCAGCTTGTGGCCGCAAATCATGCCTGTTTTTTGATAGTCTTTCCATCCGCTGCCTGCAACATAGCCGCGCACCACGCATTCTATTGGAAGAGGCTTTGCTTTCACAACGCGCATGGAGCGGCGTTCAAGCACGTCCGGTCTGCCGCGCAATTCGGCCGGCAAATTCAGGGGCAAGAGGTGGTTTTTCACCACTCCGCGTAAATGTTCGAACCAGAAGAGGGAAAGCTCGGTAAGCACTGTTCCTTTGTACGGAATGCCCTGTGAGAAAACCACGTCAAAAGCCGAGAGGCGGTCGGAGGCCACCATGAGCAGATTGTCATCAAGTTCGTATGTGTCGCGCACTTTGCCGCGCGAGAAAAGTTTGAGAGGCAAATCGGTTTTTGTAATTACCTGCATATGCTTCACCTCGAAAAATCATATTAGTGCGGCCAGCGCAACCGCGAGCAGCGCAAGGCCGAGAGCATAAAGCGTGGATTTTCGAATGCGCTCAAGCTGATTTTCTTTTGGCGTTTTGGCCAGCAGCTCAATTGTTAGAGCGAGATAGGAAAGGCCGGAGAGAGCGAGGAGGCCGAGAGAGAGGACATTCCAGGTTATGCTTGTGGAAGAGAGCACCAAAAGCGGAATGCTGGCGGCGTACAGAAGAAATGCGAGCGCGGCCAGCAGCAGTGATTTTCTCGCGCCGATTACGTGTGGCAGGCTGTTGGAGCCGCGCGCCGCCTTGTCGCCCTCCATGTCCTGCACTGTTTTGACAAGCTCGCGGCCGAAGCCGGCGCATGCCGCGCCCGCGCACAAGAGGAGGATGGCGGGGGAAGTCAATGCGATGGGAATTCCAATGGCAACAGAGCCGAAAAGAAATGCTATGGCCATGGAAACTGCGATGAAGAGGTTGCCTGCAACCGGCCAGTCTTTGAGAAAGCGGTCATAGGCAATTGAGAAGAGTGCGAAAAAGATTGCGATTGCGCCCGCCTCGGGGCTGATGAGCATGCCGTAAAGCGAGCCGAACAGCAGGCCTGCGGCCGCAGTCCAGACCGCTGTTGACGGGGAGAGGGCGCCAGACACAAGCGGCCGCTCCATTCTCTTGTTTTTGCGGTCGGCCTCTATGTCCCAATAGTCATTGAGGGCGAAAGCGCCGATGTTGATGAGAAAAGGCACTGCCAGAATCGGAAGAAGGGCTGGCATAGAGGGCCATTCGGGCAGATAGATGAATCCGCCGGGCGCAAGATAGGTTTGGCGCCCCGCCAGCAGCACGCCGATTGCAACGGCCGCCATGCTCATGAAAGCGTGCTCTATGCGCACGAGTTTTAGCCATGCCTTGA
>JAKAJC010000003.1 GCA_021814005.1 Microcaldota archaeon | reverse complement strand
GCCTGTTTGGAATCTGCCTTCGGCGGGCTTGTAGGGGCAGTTTTTTGGCTGGAGGGGGGGTTGAGAGTCATGCTAATGCAGGCTCCAAATTCTGTGCTTTTTGCAGTCTTTTTCAGCTCTTTTTTCTGGTTTTTTAGTGGTCGCAAATGGCCTAGTTTGTGGTATTTTTTATAAGTTTTTTTGGATGAATTTTACGTCGTAGAATGACCTGTATGTATATGCACGCCAAAGCTTAAAAACAAGCGCAAAAAGGCGAAGAAAACCTGATTCGGAATGGCGGAATTTGCGGGTGCTGTTTCTTTTGGGTTTATCAACCTCGGTCGGGGGCAAGAGGTTTTTAAATGCTCGTGGAGAATGATTAGCAGCAACACAGTAACACTCCTAAAGGTGATTATCGATGGGTATCCGACCGGGCCACACAGTCCGTGGCGTAGGCAAACAGCCGTGGGCGCGCTATTCGAAAAAGAGGCCGAAGCAGTCTTTTGTCAAGGCCATGCCACATCTTTCTCTTCTTGTTTACCGCATGGGAGATTTGCACAAGGAATTCGAGGTGCAGTACGACCTGTGCACGCACACCGACATCCAGCTGCGCGACAATGCGCTTGAGGCGGCGCGCCAGGCGGCCAACAAATACTTGGAGAAGACCATCATGGGCCAGTATTTCTTCCACGTGCGCGTGTTTCCCCACAACGTGATTCGCGAAAACAAAATGATTGCGGGGGCAGGCGCCGACCGTCTGCAGAAGGGAATGCGCGCCGCGTTCGGCCGCGCAACAGACCGCGCCGCAAGAATGCGCGCCGGCCAGGCAATATTCACATTTAAAAGCTCAGCGGCCAATCGACCATTTATTATCGAAGCCGTGCGACGGGCGCGGGCCAAGCTGTCGGGGACCTATTCGCTGCGCGAAAAAGTCCTTATGGCGCCGGCTCCGACCGTTGCATGAGACGGACGGATGATGCAATTATGGAGGACATCAGGAACGAAGTCGATCACCTGATCGATCTCTTGCGGACCGAACCGGTCCATCCTTACAGACTCAGCAAGCTCGCGTCCGAGGCCCACCTCTCCGTCCCGCAGGCGCGCAAATGGATTCACATTCTCGAAGCCCGCGGGCAGGTCAAAGTCCGCTACAACCTTTCCGACGACGAAATTTTGTGGGTAGGCCAGCCCATTCCGCACGCGCTTCACGGCGTTGGCTCGTCTTCGAAAAACGTCCCTGCTTCCGGCGACGACGTGCAATTGGAGGTTGCGCACTGGAACGAATCCCAGTTCCGCCTCCAGCGCGGCATCCCGGCCGGCGAGGATGAAAGCACCGATGAGAAAAAACCCGATAACGCCAAAGAGGAAAAAGAGCCTCTTGCGCGCCAGCTTTCCCAGGCATCTCCTTATCCAAGCGAAAACGAAGTGCCTTTCTCAATGACGGCCGGCAAAAAGAAGGAAAAGTCGGGCCGCACTTTCCCAGTGCCCGGCGCGGCGACGCCACGCGAGCCGCCCGCACCCACCCAGACGCCAATCCCGATTTATGACCAGACCAAAGAGGAAGAGGAGGAGCCGGAGGGCCCCGCCCTGCCGCCGCTCCCGGCCATCGACGAGCGCACGGTGAAAATGAGCCAGAAGCTCAAGGCCCAAATCGAGAAGGCGCGCGCCAAAATGTCGGAAATCGAGAAGATAAAGGAGGAGAAGCGCCGCCTGCTTGTCGAGGTCTACCGCCCGATGGAGACAAAACTTGAGCAGGAGGCGGGCACAATCACCGAGCGGCTCATCAAGCTTGAAAACCAGATTCTCGCCCTGCGCGAGGAGGCGGCCAAGGTGCCGTCAGAATTCGCCGAGCTGGCGAGCGAGCAGGAAAGAATTGTTTATGTGGCCGGCGAGATGCGGCGCGCGTACAACGAGACGAACGCGCAGATGACGCAGTCGATGCAGGCTTTGCGGCAGGCGCGCCAGAACGCGCAGATGCGCCTTGACGAGGCCCGCTCAAGCGTTGCGGCCCAGCAGGCGTCGGAGGAGCAGATTCGCAAAACACTTGAAACGCTTACAATGATGGAAGCCGACAGCCAGAAGCGCGTTGCAGAAGCGCAGGAAACTCTGGCCGCGCAGCAGGCGCAGCTCGACGTTGCAACGCAGCACCTCGGGCAGCTGGAAAACATAAAGTCTGGGCTCGAGGAGCGCCTGTCCGGCGCGCAGGGCGGCGTGGAGCAGCAAAAAGCCCTCTTGGGCGACGTGGAAAAACAGCTCGGGCAGCTCGACCGCGTGCAGGAATGGGTTCAGGTTCATCAGCAGGAGTATGACCAGCGCATGCGCGCCCTGGCGGATTACATCGAGAATGCCAGCCGCGAGCATGCAAAACTAAAGTCTGCGGTCGACACCGGATTTGTGCACCGCTATCTCAAGGACCTGCGGGCCCTCTCCGAATCATATGAATTCGAAATGTCGCAGGCCCAGCGGCTCGAGGGCAACATCGACGAGCGCCTCGCCGCCACCAAGGCCGAATTGGCGGCCCTGCTTGCGCAGGCGCGCGAAATCGCAGACATGCAGGAGATGCATCTCACGCACAATGACGACGAGAAGAGCGCTGTTGCGGCCACAAACCGCGAACACCTCTTCGAGGACGTGACTTCCGAGAAGGGCGAGCGCGACAAGCTGCGCGACCTTATCCGCCGCACGGTGAGCGGCGAGGAAGTTGACGAGAAGACTAGCCAGCTCGGCCGCAGGAGCGGCGAGGGTCCGGCAATGCTTGACTTGGACGAATCGGCCCTGAAGCCCGAAACACCGGCCGAAAATGTGCCGCTGTCCGGCGAAAAAGAGCACAAGAAGGGCAAGCACAAATCGGGCGGCAAGAAAGGCAGGCAATAAAAAAGAATTTGCTTCCCGGCCCGCTCGGGCGGGCCAACTCGTTCTGTTTTTAATCCCATTCGGCCTCTTAGGAGCCGATGAAAAATCATTCAAGACGCGGGCAGGCGCTTTTGGATTACTCCATAATGGCGGGAGTGGTGATGGTCATCGCGCTCGTTGCCTTGGGGCTTTTCGGCTATCTGCCGCAAGTGGGGCTTGATTACCAGACGAGGCAGTCAAGCACATACTGGGCCGACCAGGCGCGGCCCATCACCGTGGATGCGGTCTATTATCCGCCAACAGGCCGGCTTTTCATCGCCCTGCAGACGCAGGTGGACGAGCGCATTCAAATGACAAAGTTCACGCTCAACAACACCAACCTCGCATTTTACGCATATGACCCCAATCAGGCGGACAAGCAGGGCGCGACGCTGTGCGGAGGCCAGACGACATGCCGCAACGTCACCTGCTCATGCAGCGTGCAGCTCAGCCCCCGCGCGGTAGTGCGCATAGTGAGCGAGCCGGTGTCGGACATAGTGCCCTGCGGCGGGGCGAAGCAGAGCGTGCGCCGCTCGCTGCAGCTCACTTATGCGCTGACGGCTGACACGGCAACCAATCTTACAGAAAGCGGGCCGCTGGACCTCAACATCGTGTGCCCGACAAGCTAGATTTGTCTGCCCCGCGAGCTGGAAAATCAGGCTCAGGTGTCGGTTTTTTAAGTCGTGCGGGCTTTGCTTCGCCTATGCAAAACAATTCCTCTCGCGCCCAGACAACGGTTGAATACATGATTATTCTGGCCATAGTGCTTGTCATCGGGCTTATCGTCATCGGTCTTGCCATGTTCTTCTCCCAGTCTTCGGGAGACGTGGCGCAGTCCGAAACCAGCGCATACTGGGCCTCGCAGGTGCGCCCCCTGCGCATCATCGACATGCAGGGCTATTCCTACACCGCCAGCCCCGGCACCGGCGAGATTGCGCTCTATATCGAGAACGTCGATTCCAGGCCGATTACCATCCGGGGCTTTGCGACCGAGCCGTATTCGGCCATCAGCGAGTCGTATGCGGTGTGCGCCAACCACTCGGCCACCGGCAGTGACAGCCCCTGCCCGGGCAGCACCTCTTATGGCACTTCGGGCGCGGGAGCGACTTCTGGAATCAGCGTCAAACTGGCGCCCAACGAGAGAAAAGCGTTCTATTTGAGGCCCACAAGCGCCTGCTCGAATGCTGGCGTTGGAGAGGCCAGCACGGACCGCTTCCGCAAGTATTTGACAATCTACTACGACACGCCGACGTTCTCGGGATTGTCGTTCAAGGGAGTCAAGCCGATTACGGGCAAATGCAATCCGGCTTAAGCTCGGAAATTGAAAATTGAAAAACAGAATTTGAAAAAGAAAAACGATTTGAAAAATAAAAAATAATTTTCGAGCGCGCCTCGAGGCGCGCCCGTTGCCCGTTTTTTCTTTTCTGTTTAACGCGCGCTGCGAGCCATGCGCTCAGTCTCGTCGCGTTTCTTTATCGCGTACGAGCTCTGCGAATCGCCCTTGGCAGCCATCTCGATTTCACCGGCGAGCGCTTCGGCAAGAGTTTTCTTGTTGGCGAACGCGCCCATGATTGCGGCGAGCGTGATGTTGCGCAAAGCCATGTCAAGGCGGCGCGAGGCTGAAACGTCGACGGCCACTTGGTAAGAAACGCCACCGTAGGATACACGTGTGAAGTCCTCGCGGGGGGCCGAATTCTGAACAGCGTCAACAAGGGCCTGCACCGGATTCTTGTTTGTGCGCTTGGCGACCATGTCCATGGCCTGCTCGACAACCTTCATGGCCTTTGTTTTCTGGCCCTGCAGGCGACCGTCGGTGCGGATAACCTTGCCGGATGTCTTCACACCAGTGCCGCCGCGCATGAGCTTGTTGCACAAGCGCTCGACAATGTTGACCTTGCGCTTGCCCAAGGGGGCCTTGGCCTGCCTGCCGAACGAGTGAGGCATGACCACAGGGGAGAGGTTGATGTAGGCGACCAGCGAAGGGTCGGAAACCGTAACCGTCTCGAGCTCGTATTTTCCGAATAGTTTTTCGACCATAATAATCTCCAACAAAAGCGGATAACCGCGATTTACCTCTTGGGTTTCTCCTTCTTCTTGGTGCGGAGCATCTGCAGGTCAACGCCGTTGACTTTGATGACCTTGTAGCGCACACCGGGGATGGAGCCCATCTGCCCGCGCTGCGAGCCGCCCAGTCCGTCGATGGTCACCTCATCGTGTTCGTCGATGAAGTTGATTGCGCCGCTGCGCGGAGCGAACGCCGTGACCATCTTGCCGTTCTTGATGAGCTGGATTTTGACGCATTTGATAAGGCCGGAGTGGGGCTGCTTCTGCTCGAGAACTTTTTTCTCGATGACAATGCCCTTGGCCTGCGGAGAGCCCTCGAGGGGGTCGAACTTCTCCTTGAGCTTGAGTGTTTTGCGTTTCCACGGCTTCTTGAGCCAGCGGGTGCGCGCGCGTTTGCGCTGCAATTCACGGCCTGCGAATTCTCCACGTCCCATTCAATATCACCATCAAATTTTTTCAGTACTAATGCCTTTCAATTTCACCATCAGTGAGCGACGAGTCTGAGGTCGCAACCGAATTTGCGCAATAAGAGCGCTCGGTGGATCTTGATGCGGTCGCCGCCATGTCCGATGGCCGCGCCGCGATCCGCCTCATCGACGGTGACGTAAACGGTCTTGGTATTCATCTTCTCGTGAACGTTTATATTGGTTATGGGAATCGGCGCGAAAAGCGCCCGAAGGAACTGCTCCATGTCGGGGTTTTCCTCGAACACCAGCACCTGGCGTCCGAACGCCTGCCTCACGCGGGTAATGTTGGAGCCCTTGTGCCCGATGGCCTTTCCCATGTCTCCCTGCGCCACAAGAAACACGACCGCGTGCTCTGTGATGACCACGTCTGAGGCCGAGGCGCCGGTGAGCGATTCAAAGGTCGCGAGGGCCTTCAAATCGTCATTGTTTAGCTCCATCATGTGAAAAAAACACCCGAAAGGAAAATTACTTCTTGGCGAAATCCATTATCGGCGAGTTGCCGACCTCGTCCACCATCATCATGCTGACGGGGAACGGTTTTCCGCAGACAGAGCCCAGCTCCATCGAGGTGCCGGCGAATGTCACCACCGGCAGGTTGGAGAGGGCGCAGTAGCGGCGGATGTCGGACGCATTCTCGGCCGGCGCGTTGGCGGCCAGAATAACGAGTTTGCCCGAGCCCGACATCGCCTTTTTGACGGTGATGCGCTCGCCAAAGACGACCGAACCTGATTCAACGCACATGCGGATTGCCTTCGACATGGCGGCTGAATCGGTTTTGCTTACATTTTTGGATGCTTTCGTTGCCATTTTCATACACCTCTCGAATCCCAAAAGCGGGACTCACTCGGTTGTTTTGTTTTTGTTGTTTGTTTTTGCACGAATATATGCTCAAATCTTCATTTTAAGCTTGACTAGGCCGGTTCCAAGCGGAACGGTCTGGCCGACGATGATGTTCTCGGTCACGCCGATGAGGCGGTCCTCTTCTGCCTGAATTGCGGCATTTACAAGGTGCTTCACCGTTTCCTCGAACGCGGCGCGCGCCAGCACGCCGGCCTTCTGGCCGGAGAGGCCGTGGCGGCCGATTGACTTTATCTGGCCGTTCATTGTCATTGCGTCGGCCAAGAGCATGATGTGGCGGATGTCCACGTTGAGGCCCTGTGTGTCCAGCACCTGTTTGAGCTCGTGCACAAGTGCATTGCGCGCGGCCTCGATGCCGAGCATTTTCTCCACTTCCTTGATGTCGTTTGTATAGACACGGGTGGAATCCACACCCTCGGCTTTCATGATGCCTGAAATGTTGGAGCCGGCAGTGCGGATGAAGAAGCCGTCCTTGCCTTTGAGCACCACGCAGCGGCGGATGCGCTCAACTCCGCGAATGGGCAGAGATTTGGCGCGGTTTGTGAGGCGGCGGAGCATGCGCAAGCTGTTGACTTTCGGCTTCACGCGCAATGTGTTGCCGTCTGTTTCAACATCAGTGCCCAGCGAGGCCTTGACTTTCTTGCGGACCTCGTCCATCTCAACGCGCAAATGCGACATTTCGTCAGGGTCGAGCTCGATAACGATTTTCTTTTGGGTGAAATCCTCGACAACTTCGCCGAGGCGGCCCAATGTGATGCTTTCAATGTCGGCCGCGATTGCCTGCGCCTTTTTCTCGTCGTCTTTGGCAGCGCCCTTGAGGTAGATGTCCATGAGCGGCTTTTTGGGCTCTTTGCGAACGTCCACAAGCTCGATAAGGCGGGGCAGGCCTGTTGGCACCTGCTCGGCGACTCCGGCATAGTGGAAGGTACGCATGGTCATCTGCGTGCCCGGCTCGCCGATGGACTGGGCGGCAACGATGCCGACAGCCTCGCCGACCGCGACTTTAATGGGGGAGATTTTCATCATAATCACCAGTTTACACGTCGAGCTCGTCGCGCGGTCCGCTCGAGTCGGGGGCCTCTTCCTTGTAGTTGGCCTTCATCGGGTCGGCGCCGTCGCCTCCGTAGATGAATTCCACGATGGCCTGTCTGCTGTCGCGCACCGACAAATCGGAGGTGACCACCATGTCCTGCAGGGCGTTAATCAGGCGGCGCTGCATGTAGCCGGAACGCGCGGTGCGGATGGCGGTGTTAACCAGAGATTCACGGCCTCCTGTCGAGTGGAGGAAGAATTCTGTTGCAGACAATCCGTGGCGGAATGAGCTGAACACAAATCCGCGTGCGGCTGCGCTCTTGTCCTTGCGCGGGAAGTGGGGCAGAACGCGGTTGCGGTAACCGCGGCTCGGGCGCTTGGAGCGCACGGCCTGCTGTCCTACCATCGAGGCCATCTGAATGGCGTTGAGAATGGAACCGCGGGCTCCGATGCGGGCCATGATAATGGATGTGTTGTCTGTGCCCATGAATTTCTCGACGACTGAGCCGGACTCGTCGCGGGTGCGGCTCGTGATTGACATGATTCTGTCTTCGAGTGTTTCTGAGAGAGACCGGCCGGGCAGGCGGACCAATGTCTTGTTTTTGAATTGTGTAATAACTGATTCGATTTCGCGGCGCATCTTGTCCTGCAAAGAGTCAATCAGCTTGAGGGCTTCGGGTGGGAGCGAGTAGTTCGCAAGCGACACCGAGAAGCCCTGGCGCGTGATGGCTGCAAGAGAGAGGCGGCCCGAGCGGTCGAGGAATGTGCGGCCCGCGTCTGTGCCTTTGAGCTGGATAACGCGCTCAAGAATTTCGTCCATGGCGCGGTTGTCCAGCGCGCCGGAGACCAGCACGCCGTTTTTGATGATGATGGTGTTGTCGGGGTGGTCTGCGCCGTCGGCTGTTTTGCGCGTGAATTTGCTCTTTGTATTTACGGTGAGCTCGGAAGGAAGCAGCGCCGAGAAAAGCAGTTTGCCTGACCATTTGTCTTTGCGGTCGGGGCTGGGAAGCTTTGTCACGCCGATGATGGCGAGCAGGTTGCAGGCTTCGGCCTTGTCGAACTCTGTTTCAGAGCGCGTAAGGAAGAAGGCGCCGGACACGTAGTCCTCCTGCGGCTTGATGATTGCGTGGCCGTGGCGAGGAGAAATAATCTGGTCGTGCACCTTCATGAGCATCTCTGCTTCTACGCGGGCCTCTTCGGCCTGAATGGCGTGAAGGTTCATTTCGTCGCCGTCAAAGTCGGCGTTGTAGGGGGCGCACACGATGGGGTTGAGGCGGAGAGTGCGCCCGGGCAGCACGCGCACCGAGTGGCACATGATGCTGATGCGGTGCAGTGAGGGCTGGCGGTTGAACAGCACGGTGTCGCCGTCCATGAGCTGGCGCTCAACTATGGAGCCAACCGAAAGGGTGTCAAGAACTTCCTGTCTTGTGGTTTCGGTGACGCGCACGCGCTTTCCGTCGGGGCGCAGCACATATTCGGCGCGCGGGTAGTTGTCTGATGTGATGAACTGCTTGACATATTCCAAATTCCATGAGGTGACCGCGACCGGCACTGTCATTTCCTCTGCAATGGCCATGGGCACGCCGACCTCGTCAATTGAAATGCGCGGGTCGGGCGAGATGACTGTGCGGGCCGAGAAGTTGACACGCTTTCCTGACAGGTTGTAGCGGAAGCGGCCCTCTTTGCCCTTGAGACGCTGGCTCAGAGTTTTGAGCGGGCGGCCGGAGCGATGGCGTGCTGCCGGAATGTTGGCAGTCTCGTTGTTGAAGTAGGTTGTGATGTGATACTGGACCAGTTCCCACAAGTCCTCGATAATGAGCTGCGGGGCGCCGGCGTTGATGTTGGCCTCGAGGCGCTGGTTGATGCGCATGATGTCGACAAGCTTGTGCGTCAAGTCGTCTTCAGAGCGGTCGCCGGTCTCAAGAGTGATTGAGGGGCGGACTGAAACCGGAGGAACGAGAAGGCAGGTAAGAACCATCCATTCGGGGCGCGAGTAGGTCGGATCAAGGCCGAGGGCGCGGATGTCCTCGTCAGGAACTGCGGCGAGCCACTCGCGCACTTCTGTCGGAAGCATGGTGTCCTTGTCTTTGTAGAAAGTGGTGGGCTTGAGAAGCTTGACTTCAGGAAGCTTGTGCTTGCAGCGCGGGCATGATGTCGGGCGCTTGACTTTCTTTGTGCTGCGCTCGGCTGCGCGGTCTGCGGCCTGAACGGCTGCAACGGCTGCGGCGGCTGCACCCTCTTCTGCAACTGATTTTGCAAGAGGCGCTGCAGGCGCGGCTTCGACTTCCTTCTCGAACTGTGCGACCAGCTCGGCGCGCTGCTTCTCGCTCATCACGTGAAGGCGGTGGCAGTGGTTGCAGGTCGATTTGAGCACAAGATAAATCACTTTTGCGAATTCGGGGTGGATGACGGGGCGCACAAGCTCGATGTGGGCAAAGTGGCCGGGGCAGGAGCGCAGCTTGCCGCCGCACGTCTTGCATTTGAGGCCCGGGTCGATAACTCCCATTCTCGGGTCGACAAGTCCGCCGTCGATTGGATAGGAGTCGTCGTTGTAGGTGTCGGGCACCGTGATTTTGACGGCAGAGAGCTTGCGCACCATCTCGGGTGAGAAGAGCGAGAAGCGGATGCGGTCAATGGTTTTCGAAACTGTAATGGCCATACATAATCACCATACGCAATTTACTTCTCTAAGCCCTGTCCTTGAGTATAAGGCGGGGGAAAATTCCCAGAGCCTTAATCTCGTCGAGCAGAAGCTTGAACGCATAGCTCATTTCCGCCTGATAGAGCTGGCTTGTTTCGCACAGCGGGCAGTAGTCGGCGTTCTTGATGTGGTCGCGCACGCCGATTGAGCCGCATTTCTGGCACACGAGTTCGAACGTGCGGTCCGACTCCTCGAGCAGACGCTCGCGGATAAGCATTGATGCGCCGTAGCCGATAAGGCAGTCGCGCTCCATTTCTCCGAAACGAAGACCGCCTTCGCGGGCGCGTCCTTCGGTCGGCTGGTGGGTGAGCAACTGCACAGGCCCTCTTGAGCGCACGTGCATCTTGTTGGACACGAGGTGGTGGAGCTTCTGGTAGTAGATGCAGCCGATGTAGATTTTTGCCTTGATTGCCTGACCTGTGAATCCATCGTAGAGTGTTTCTTCGCCGTATTCGTCAAAGCCCAGGTTCTTCATCTGAGAGCGGAATGTGTCTTCGGTGTCGCCCAAGAAGGCCGATGTGTCGCCGAATTCTCCGGTGTGGCAGGCCGCCTTGCCGCCCAACATTTCGAGCAAATGGCCGGCAGTCATGCGTGAGGGAATTGCGTGCGGGTTGATGATAAGGTCGGGGCTGATGCCGTCTTTTGTGAACGGCATGTCTTCTTGCGAAAGCAGCAAACCGATAACTCCTTTCTGTCCGTGGCGGCTGGCGAATTTGTCGCCTGCTTCCGGCACCTTGATGGAGCGGATGCGGGCTTTCACCATGCGGTGTCCGGCAAGAGAATCAGTTACGAGCACTGAATCCACTGTGCCCTCCTCGCCTCCCTTTACAGAGAGCGAGTTCTCGCGCTTCTTTTCCTCCACCATGCCGAAGACCGAGATTTCCTCAAGGAAACGGGGGGGTGAAGTTTTACCAACAAGAACGTCTTTGGGGCCGACCTGAGCCTCGGGGAATGCAATGCCGTCCTCGCCGAGGTGGCGGTAGGCCTTCTCTTCGCGGTAACCCTGTGTGGTGACTGCAGGAATTTCGAATTTGTCGCGCTGGCCGCCGGGGTATCTGCGCTCCTCTGTCTCATGTGTTTTGTAGAAAATTGAGCGGCCCAATCCGCGGTCAACCGCAGAGCGGCTCATGACAAGAGCGTCGGACGCGTTGTAGCCCATCATCGATGTGATTGCAACGACGAAGTTCTGGCCGGCCGCGTGCTCGGCGAATTTGAGCACTTTGTAAGGCCTTGTCTGCATCAGCGGCTGCTGGGGGTAGAACATCACGTGCGCGCGCGAATCGTTGCGCATGTTGAAGTTGGTGGTGTATGTGCCCAGAGACTGCTTGGCCATGGCGCAGGCCATGGTGATACGGGGCGATGAATTGTATTCGGGGTAGGGCAAAACCGACACGGTGACACCGAAGATGGTGACAGGGTCGATTTCCAAATGAGTGTGCTGCGGGGTGAGGTCGTCCTCTTTGAGCGCAATGAGCGAGGCCTCCTCTTCCTCGGCATCCATGTATTCGATAACGCCGATGGAGACGAGCTTGCCCCAACTCATCTGGCCGTTCTTGAGCTGGTCAATAAGCGCGGGGGTGAGCTTGCTCTTGCCGCCCTCGACAATTACGTAGGGGCGTCTTGCGCGGCCCGAGTCGCAGTTGATGAGAACGTCCTTGGCGCGGCGGTTGTGGAAAAAGTTGAGGCCGACGGGCAGAAGGCCCGCGCGGCGGTCTGCGCGCAGCTTGTTTACAAATTCCTCGGCGTTGTCAACAGTGCCGACAAGGCGTCCGTTGAGCAGCACCTGAATCTTGCGGTCGGCCGGCAATTTCGGCAGGCGGCGCTTTTTGTTTTTCTTGGCCATAGTCATCCCCTAAAGCAATGTAATCTATTGAGTCGGGCGCATGCCCATCTTGAGCAGCACCTGTTCCATCTCTTCCTCGTTGTCGCCGACTGAAACCTCGCAGAAAAGCGCGAGGTTTTTCACAAGGGCGCATGACGGCCCTTCGGGCGACTCGTTGGGGCAGAGTTTGCCCCAGTGCGTGCCGTGCAAGTCGCGCGCCTTGAAGTGCGGGTGCTTGCGCGAAAGCGGAGAAATCACGCGGCGCAAATGTGACATTGAGGAGAGATAGCTCGTCCTGTCCAGCAACTGGCTTACACCAGTCTGGCCGGCAATCCAGTTGCCTGTTGCCATCGAATAGCGGATGCGGTCGGACAATGCGTCCGGGCGCACGAGTGTTTGTGCGGCGAGGCGTCTTCCTCTTGCGTCAGCGCGGCTGGCCTGATATGCAACGTCCTTGACAAGGAACTGGAATGCATAGCGGAACAATTCATCCATCAAATCTCCGGCGAGTTTGATGCGCTTGTTGGCATAGTGGTCCTTGTCGTCGGCCGGAATGCGCTTGTATGCAACAAGAATCGCGCGCTCGGCCATTTTGCAGAGGTAGAGGGCCTTGGAGCGGCGGTCGGCTGCCTCGGTGCCGATGTGGGGCAGGAGGTAGGTGTCGAGCAGAACCTCGGCGCGCTTGACGCGGTATTCCTCGGTCTGGCCCGGCGCGGCCTTCTTGCCCACGAAGTCGAGGGCGTCGGCCTGCTTCTTGGTGACATCCACCTCGAAGTTGAGCAGCAAATCGTTGATGATGTTGACGTCGTTGGAGAATGCGGCCATTATTTCCTCGGTTTTTTCGAGGCCGAGGGCGCGCACAACTGAAATGAGCGAAAGGTCTTTGGGCGCGGCCGGGAAGACGCAGTGCAGCATGCCCTCGTTGGTGCGTTCCACCACCGAGCGGGCCCTGAAGCCGAAGCGTGTGGAGAAAACTTTGCATGTGACAAGCTTGTTGTCTTTTTCGAATGTACACATCAGGCGGTTGGGCGCAAGGTCCTCAATCGAGACGAGCGCGCGCTCGGAACCGTTGATGATGAAATAACCGCCCGGGTCGGCAGAATCCTCGCCGGCGGCAATCAGCTCCTCCTCGCTCATGTTGTCGAGGTGGCAGAGCTTGGATTTTATCATGACCGGCATTTCGCCGATATAAACTTCAGAAAACATTTTCTTTTCCACGCCGTTGTAGACGGGAATGATTTCCAAGAAGACGGGGGAGGCATATGTGAGATTGCGGCTGCGCGCCTCTGATGGAAGAATGGTGCGCTCGGAACCGTCGGCCTCGATAACTTTGGGTTTGTCAAGGCGCACGCGGCCCAAATGAAGCTCGAACCCCTCGATGGACGGGCGGATGATGCCCACGCGGTCGACGATGCGCTGCATGCCGAAGTCCACGAATTTGTTGTAGGAGTCAAGGTGCTGTTTCACCAGGCTGTTTTCTTTGAAATACGCCGGAAGGAGTTCTTTTGTCATGGATTCACCACATAGAAGCCGGATGCAACCGGCTTTGAATTTCCCATTCGGGCGGCCCAATTATTTTTTTTCTGAACGGGAGGCGAGGGCTTCCCCTCCCTGTGCAGTTGAGTATGCGTTCGAAATCTAATCTTCGACGACCATCCGGTAGTGGTTGTACTCGCCGGAGAGGTCTTTGCGCTTGATTTGCACGAGGTCGCCGGCCTTGGCATCAAGTCCGCGCAACGCCGGGTCGGAGTCGAGAATGCGGGGCAGCTGGTTGTCGCCCACTCCGAATTTCTTGAGCACCGCCGCCTTCTGCTCACCGCTGAGCAAAATGTGCTGGGGGACCAACTCGTGGGTTATTTTCTCGGTTGAAATCTCTTTCTTTTTGGCCAAAACAACACCGCTAGTCCTAAGGGTAGGGCTTTCTGTAGGCTATTTAAGTAAATACAAGAATTTAAAAAGCTGCGTGGGCGGGGGGCCGAAAAGGCTCCAAACCAGCCTTGGAGAGGCCCGCTTACGGGAGAAGCCCGCCCCGCTCAGAGGGAAGCCTGCTCTGACATTTAGAGGGAAGCCTGCTCTGTCTGAACATCTTTGTTTGGGAAAGCACGGAATGGCAGAACCTTGTCGTGCCGATAGAAAGGCTGGGATGAGATGATGGCCTGCGCCACCTGCGCCGCCTCCTCGGGCTTGAGAATCTCGACAGCGTAATAGATATAGGCGGGGAGAAACTGGTTTGCCCCATGCGGCTCGAGTATATACCAGGCCGAGACTGCGTTCCCGCGCTCGACCGGAAAATGAATAAGCACTTTTTCGCCGGCCAGCGGGTCCGCTCTCTCGCTCTTGGGCGTTCGGGCCTGCGGCTTGCCACCCCGAATTATTCTGGCAATGACCTCGAGATGGGTGATGGTTCCGGTCCTCTCCTGTTTGAAACTCCGCACTACTGCATAGCGCACGCCGTCATGCTCGGTAAAACCCAGCAGTGGATTTTTTGGACGGGGCAAGGCGGATAAGAATGAAGAGCGGGACAGCGCCATGTGAAAATATTGTTAATTGGAGTATAAAATGGATTGTGTAAATTGCATGGCGCAATGACAAAAACCAGCGGAAAGTTACCCTCCCGAAGCGAGTATAGTTCTCCCCCACGTCAGTTCTAGCACGGGTGATTTGTTATGTACATGGAGATTGCGGATATGACGCTTGAACAGGTCAGCACGGTGACGCGCATGCTCTCGACGGCGAGGCTGGGCGCCTATCTGACAACGGTCGGCGGGCACACATTTTTGTGCGCAGTGCCGGACGAGCAGCGCGTAGTTTGGGAAGAGGCGGCTGCTGACATATAATACTAGAATAGGGCAGAGCGAACAGCGATGAGGCCCATCCTCCCACACACCGAACCGCGGAGGGGGAACACCAGAACGATTTTCGTCCCCCTCCCCAGTTTGAGGGTCTTCCTGACCCTCCCCCTATGAATTATTTTGCCGTTTTCTGAGTTACTTTTCCGCCTTTTCCTTCGCAATACGCAACGCCTCTCTCATTACGGCCCTTGTTGTTATGGTGCTGGCTTTCTTTTTTCGCCCCAAACCAAAAGACGAGAGGGCGGTTTCGATTGTTGAGTCTGACAGAAGTTCTGCCTCGACTGCGGAGATTGCCTGCTGCCTGCCGGCGGCCTCTGCCGCGCGGTAGAATTGGACAATGGCCTCGTCCTGAGTTATGCTTTTTGGCAAACTGCCCCACAATTTCATTATTTCGCCGTTGGTTGTCATATGCTCAACCCCGTTTTCCGTCCTCTCTGCCGTCCAATCTGCCTTGTTTCCGTCCCATCTGCCTATCTTTATTAATCCCCCCGCCGTTTTTCATCCATCATATTTTCTCTCGGGAGGGAGAACCTTATGCGCTCTTTCAAATCCACAGCCGAGATACCGGTGCCCAAATCTCTCGTAGACCAGGTCATCGGGCAGGACAACGCCGTGCGCATTATCAAGAAGGCGGCAAAACAGCGCCGCCACGTGCTCATGGTCGGCACGCCCGGCACGGGAAAATCCATGCTGGCACAGGCCATGGCCGAGCTGATGCCGGCGGCCGCGCTCGAAGATGTTTTGGTGCGCCCCAATCCCAACGAGGAGAGCCACCCGCAGGTCATCGTGGTTCCGACTTACCCGACAATTACCGAGGCAAAAAAGAATTCCATTCTCGCGCCGCTTCTTCCCCGCCTTGAGGCGCTGCATGCGGCCAGAAAAATGATGGAAAAAGAAAGAACACACGCAGCGCACGCAAAGGGCGCCGTCCATTCAACAAAGCCGGCGGCAAACCCATATGACATGATGAGCGCGCAAAATCAGGCCGCAGGATTTGAACCCAATGAAGCGACCGGCCAGTTTGCTGCCGATGAAAAAGACAAGGGCCCCAACGCAGTGGGCGCAGGCCGGCTGCTTGTGCAGGGCATGCGCGGGAGGCCGACGCTCCCCGGAACACGCGGGCCGTCGGGCGGAGTGCTTTTCCTGCTCGGCCTCATGATTGTTATCGTATTTCTCTACGCAACAGGGCAGCTGAGCAGCGAAAACAAATGGTTTGTGCTGGCAACGCTTTTGGGCGTGGGCATACTCTTTCTCTTGTGGCGCTTCACCAACAATGTGGGCGCGCGCATGGGCATGATGAACACAGACAATGTTGTGCCGAAACTCATTATCGACAATTCGGGCCGCCACAACGCGCCCTTTATCGATGCGACCGGCAACAAGGCGGGCGCGCTTTTGGGCGATGTCAAACACGACCCGCTGCAGTCGGGCGGATTGGGCACGCCTGCGCATTTGCGGGTTGAGGCCGGCGCCATTCACCGCGCCAACAAGGGCGTGCTGTTTATCGACGAGATGGCCTCGCTGAAATACAGATGGCAGCAGGAGCTTCTCACCGCAATGCAGGAAAAGAAATACGCAATTACAGGCCAGTCCGAGCTGTCGTCCGGCGCCATGGTGAAAACCGAGGCTGTTCCATGCGATTTCGTGCTTGTGGCCGCTGGCAACATGATTGATGTCAAAGGAGTCCATCCGGCTTTGCGCAGCCGCATCCGCGGCGCGGGCTACGAAGTGTATATGGAGGACTCCATGCCGGACACGACCGAGAACGAGGACAAACTCGTGCAGTTCGTGGCGCAGGAGGTTGTCAAAGACGGCAAAATCCCGCACTTCAACCACGACGCGGTCGTGGAAATAATCAATGATGCGCGCAAGAAATCGGGGCGCAAGAAGCGCCTCACGCTGAATTTGCGCGAGCTGGGAGGCCTTGTGCGCGCCGCCGGAGATTTGGCGCGCGAAGAGGGCGCGGCGCTTGTTGATGCAGACCACGTGCGCCGCGGACGCGTTATTGCGCGCACAATGGAGCAGCAGATGAGCTCGCACTACATAGAATACAAAAAAGATTACGAAGTGTTTTCGACTTCGGGATTGAATGTAGGCAAGGTGAACGGACTTGCAGTGCTGGGCGACGGCAGTTCAGGCCTTGTGATGCCTATTGTTGCCGAGGTTACGCCCGCAGCCAGCAAGAACGAGGGCAAGATTATTGCAACAGGCAAGCTCGGCTCGATTGCCCGCGAAGCGGTGGAAAACGTTTCGGCGATTATCAAAAAACACATGGGCCGCGACGTGAGTTCGTTTGATATTCACGTGCAGTTCCTTCAAACATATGAGGGAGTTGAGGGAGATTCGGCCTCCATTTCTATTGCGCTGGCCGTGCTCTCGGCCATGGAAAACATCCCTATACGCCAGGATTTGGCCATGACAGGCTCGCTGTCTGTGCGCGGCGACGTGCTGCCCATCGGCGGCGCAACCGCCAAGACAGAGGCTGCAATCGAGTCTGGCGTGAAAGAGGTGCTGATGCCCCGCAAGAATGTTGAGGACATCTACCTGCCCAAGGGCGAGCGCGACAAAATCAAGATTACGCCTGTCGGCAACATCGTGGATGTGCTGCGCCATGCCCTGTCCGACGGGCCGAGAAAGAGGGTGCTTATCCGCGAAATAGAGGACGGGTACAAGAGGGCGCAGCGCGACGAGGGAAAGAAGGCGAAGAAGCGCGGAAAGAAGTAAGCCCGAATATTATTTTTCTTTATTTCTTCTTTTGATTTTCTATACCGACAGCACGATTTTCTCGCCCACGCGCTCGACATCCTGCATTGAAATCATCATCTTCTGCCCCAGCGGGCTTTTCACCGCCAGCGCGCCCTCTTTGACGTCCACGCCCATCACCTTGCCGACATAGTTGCCGGCCGCGCCAAGCACTTCCTTGCTCTCAAGCTTGAGGCCCAGAAGCACGTTGCGCTTGATTTGGCGCAGGCTGGTGATGGAGACATAGCCCATGATGACGGCCGCGATGATTACCACCGCAAAATCCCCGAACGAGACATAGGGCGGCGTGTCGTTGACAATCCACACCGCGCCGGTCCAGAAGACAAGCCAGAAGAGAACTGTGGAAACGGCGTAAAGGCCATATCTGAAAATTTCAACTTTGCGCTTCTCAGCCACAAGGTCCATCACGCGGCCTGTGAGAAGCAGCAGGATAGGCCAGAGCAGAAGCCCCATCACGCTGCGCGCGGCCGCGGCCGCGATTTTGGCTGGGCTGGTGAATGTTTCCGAAGCCGAGAGAAGAACAACATAGCCTGACCAGAACGCGATGGCGATAAGGGGCACGGCCGAGAGATAGACAACAAGCGAAATTTTCTCAACAGAGAAATTGAACGAGGAAAGTGCGCGGCTGATGGCCTCCTCTATGCCGAACGCCTTGAGCAGGAGATAGGCCGAGATGATGGCCACTGGCACATACCATGCCCAGTGCAGAACCGCGCTCACCACGAAAAGAATTCCCAAAATGGCCGGAATTCCGAATATCAGGCGCGCGTAATAGGGCTCGCGCAGCTTTTCCAAAATCACGAAATAGGTTTTCTCAAGCTCTTTGGCCTGCTTCATTGTGACTACTTCCACGGCGTCGATTTTGAGGCGGGACTGGATAATCGGCAACAGGGTTTCATCAGACGCGCCGTCGGAAACAAAAACGCAGGAATCTGTGGGGAACTGCTCGAGCAGGCGGTCCAGCTGCTGCGAAATTGCCTCGTCGGCCGCATAGCCCAGCTTGGCCGAGCCTGTGAGGGTTGCAATCTGGACCGAATGCGTCTTGGACAGCTGGTCGTGAAGGGAAATGGCCTTGAGAATGGCGTTGGTGTCTGTCTCGCCGGGGTCGGCAAGGCCGAGCTTGATGGCGGCGTCCAGATTGGCGTCGCGGCCGATGATGGGGCCGGAGATGCCTGCCTTCTCGTAGAGGTCATTGTCGCGGTCGACGCAGAGCACGAGTTTTGGCTTTGCTTGCATAGGAGTTCGCCTAAATGGTCTTCGACTATACCTATTTAAATATTCAACATGCGATGGTAATACTATAGAATGTATTTGCTGCTTAGAGGAGATGTTGGAATGAGCGAACAGCGGTTTGTGCTTCCCGGCGAGGAAATCGGCACTGAAGAGGAATTCGTGGCCGGCGCAGGCACCTATGTTGAAGAGGCGCGCATATTCGCGACGGTTGCGGGCAGGCTTACGGATGAAAACCACACCTTGAGCGTTACGGCCGCGCCCTCGCTCAGGCGCTTCAAGCCCGGCACCCTTGTTGTGGGCAGAATCGAAAACATTTCCGAACCCGTTGCGCTTGCTGTAATGGAGGGGGAAGACGAGGAAAAAGGCGCGGTTGCCAAAAATCAGGGCCCCGGCGCCGCCCATGCGTCTGTCCGCTACCCCAAATCCAGCGGATATGTTGTGCTTCACGCCTCGTTCATCAAGCGCGGGTATGTGAAAAAAGTGCGGGACGAATACCGCATCGGCGACATCATCCGCGGCAAAGTGGTTGAGGAGAAGTTCGGAGAATTCCACATTTCCACTGACGACCCGCACTGCGGATGCATAATGGCGTTCTGCAGCGAGTGCCGCACGCCTCTGGAGAAGCGCGAAACTCTCCTGCAGTGCCCGGCCTGCGGCCGGCGCGAAAACCGCCATCTGGCAGATGATTATAGACTGATCGGTTCCTAAAAAAAGAAAAACAAACGCTTATCGAGGTGGAATCATGAAACTCAACGTCAAGACAATCGAGCCCCATTATCTTGAGCTGGAATTCGAGGACGAGGACGTCGCCTTCCCCCACGCCCTGCGCGAAATTCTTATTTCAGAAAAAGACGTCGAGTTCGCGGCCGTGCGCAGCGACCACCCGCAGGTGGGCAGCCCGGTGCTGATTCTGCGCACCAAGAGCGGCAACGTTGTTGACGCGCTCGAGGATGCGCTCAAGGAGCTCAAGAGCAATGTCAAGGATTTCAAGAACGGATTGAAATCGGCCAAAAAGCCCAAGAGCAAGTAGTGAATATCTTTTAGCGGGCAAATTATCTGTCGGGGTTTTCGTGTGAGCGAACCGGCAAAAAAGCCATCAGCCCCCCGTTCGGGTTGGGCCGAGCACCCGCTTGTGCTGGCTTTGACGTCCCCGGTGAATTTGCCGGTTGTCGGCGAAGTGCCGATGTATTATTTCGTTCTTCTCCTTCTCTTCGTGTTCTACATCCTGTCCAAAAACATTCTCTTCGGCCTGACTGCCGGCCTGCTCATGGTCTTTATTGTGGTGTGGGAATTTTACGCCGGAGCAAAAGAGGGCGGGCTGAAAAACGAGCTGAAGAATACGGCTATTGCCATACTGGTTGCGCTCATTGTGTGGTTCGGCTCAGGCTGGGTGCTGCAGACGCCCACGCCAATCAACGCCATTGTGTCATGCTCCATGCGGCCGGCTTATGAAAGAGGAGATATGGTTTTTCTCAAAGGCGGGGACATCAAAACACTGCAGGTAAATTACGCCGGTCCGGTGTCGGACATAAATTCGAGCGCCATAATCACATCCGCTGACGGCACATTCGAAATTAACGGCTCGCTTCTGGCCTACTGCTCATATGACCGCTCTATTGGCGGAAAAGACGGCCGCTGCCAGGTGTTTTTGCAGCAGCCGGGCGCGTTTAGCGAGACTCACGGCCCGATTAAATTCACTTACGGCGCCTGCCCGCGCGTGAAGGCGGACGGCAGCGGCACGCCGGTCCAGACAATTTGCGTGGTCGGCACCTCGTTTGAAGGAAAACCGATTGCATATGACCCGTCCTATGAGCTCATTGTTTACGGGCCAAAGAGCGGCGAGCTTTATGCGCGCGTGGGAGACATTGTGCACCGCGTTCGGCTGGCTGTGAAAGGGGCGGATGGCACAACCATTTACCTCACCAAGGGGGACAACAACCCCATCTTTGATTTGCAGGCCTATGATTATTCGACTTCACAAGGCAACATGCCCGTGAAATTCGACCAAATCCGCGGGCATGTGTTTGCACGCCTGCCGTTTGTGGGAAATCTCAAGCTCTTTATCACGCCGCAGATTTTGACAGATCCGGCATCGCAGAGCGGCTGCGACACTAATTTTGCTGACGGATACCGATAAACACGAGTTTTGTGCTCAGGGTTTTAGCGTAAAGTAGATTCTCCTATTTTTAGCGCCTTTGTTTTCCAGCTTCACCAGCTCTATTTTGCCTATTTCGGAGGTGTTTTTCACGTGCGTGCCGCCGTCGGCCTGCACGTCAAGGCCGACTATTTCCACAATGCGCAAAGTGGTGAGCGAGGGCGGAAGAGTTCCGGCCAGTTTCACCATGCCCGGCAGTTTGAGGGCTTCCTCGCGGGGCAGGGAATAAACACGCACTGCCAAGCCCTTGGCGCATTCGGCATTTGTTTCGGCTATGATTGAGTCGATGAGCGCGCGGTCGAATTCCTCGAGGCTGAAATCAAAGCGCGACTTGTCAGTGTCCAGCTGGTTGCCTGTGATGAGCACTCCGCTCTTGAAGAAAACTGCCGAGAGCGCGTGGCCGGCAGTGTGCATGCGCATGAGCTGGTGGCGGCGCTGCCAGTCGATTTCTCCCTTGACAACATCATCAACCGCAAAATGCGATGGTGAGGCCGGAATATGGACCACTTCGCCGTCCATTTTCCGTACTTCCTTCACTTCGGCTTCTACTCCGTCGGAAACGCGCACCAGCTTGCCTTTGTCGGACGGCTGGCCGCCCGAATTGTAGTAAAAGCAGGTCTGGTCAAGAATCAGGCCGCCATCGGGGCGCACAGCGAGCACCTTTGCCTCAAATGTTTTGAGATAGCTGTCGTTTTGAAAGAGCAGGCTGGTTGAAGTCATGGCGGTAATGGGGATGTGGAAGAATTAAAAGGTTCATAGAAGAATTGCGGACTGGGAGTGCAAAGTCATATTTGCAGGTGTTTTACTATGTTCCGCTTTGTCGTCGAAGATGCCAGAAAGTTCAAGAACGCCATTGACTCCATTGTAAATCTTATTGACGAGGGCGCGCTCGACGTCACCCCGTCCGGACTCACGCTCAAGGCCATGGACCCCTCGCAAATCGCCATGGTGAGCTTCACCATGCCCAAAAACGCGTTTGTTGAATATGATGTGAATGAATCCGTGCGCGTTGGCCTGAATTTCGACAATTTGTCCAAAATACTTTCGCGCGCGCAGGGCGGCGAGAAGCTGGAAGTGGCACAAGAGGAAAACAAGGTGGCCATCCGCTTCTTTGCCGGCAAGCACAAGAAATCTTTCAAGATTCCGGTGCTTGAGATGCCTCTTGGCGCCGGACGGGAGCCCAATGTGGCCGCCGACGTGGTGGTCAAGATGCTGGGCGGTACATTCAAGGACCAGCTGCGCGATGCGGCGCTGGTTTCCACGCACCTGTCATTGCAGGCAACAGAGGACGGCTTCAAGCTTGAATGCCACGGAGATTCTTCGGATTTGCTGGTTGAGCAGGAGAAAGACTCTTCCACAATCATTGAATTGAAGGCAACCGCTCCCTCCAAATCGACTTTCCCGCTCCAGTATCTGGAAGACATCACAAAAGCATGCCCCGACGCCGCGCCGCTTACCCTGAATTTGAAAACAAACGCGCCGGTGAAAATTGAATATGAAGTGGAAGGGGCTAAATTGAATTATTATTTGGCGCCCAGAATTGAGAGCGACTAGAAAAGTGAAATAGTCTTTTTCGATTTTTTCTTTTCCGTTTTTTTAGGTTACCTCCCCGTAACCAAACTTATTTTATAGCCTGCGGCAGTTAGTGCCTCAATAAGGTGTGAAATCAGATTCGAGGTGAGCGGTATGGTGTCTATTCCAGAAAAAGTTGTCAAGCCGACAAAATACACTTCACTTGAGGGGTTGTCTGAAAAGCAAATCAGCCAGCACCATGACGTGCTTTATGCGGGCTATGTGAAGAAAACCAACGAGATTAGAAAGGCGCTTGAAACAGTTGACAAGTCGACAACCAACGCCACCTTCTCGCAATTGCGTGAATTGAAGGTGGAGGAAACATTTGCCCTCAACGGCGTGCGCCTGCACGAATTCTACTTTGACGGCCTTGGCGGCAAAGCGCCCGAGCCGGACGGCACCATTGCGAAATGGATTGCAGAGGATTTCGGCTCTTTTGCCGCATGGGCGGAAGAGTTCAAGGCGGAAGGAATTGCGTCAAGAGGCTGGGTGGTGCTGGCCATGGATTTGGAAGAGGGCCGCCTGCACAACTTTGTGTGCGATTTGCACAATCAGGGAGGCATCTGGGGCGCGGTTCCGGTGCTGGTGCTTGACGTGTATGAGCACGCCTACTTCATTGACTATGCCACAAACCGCAAGAGCTACATTGAGGCGTACATGAAAAACATCAAATGGGAAGAAAGCAATGACGTGATTGCGCGCTTCAAGCTCGAGCAGTTCCGCAAAAACCGCAAGGGTTAAAGAAAGAAAGCGGTTGAATTAGGTTATGCTCGACATACTGGCCAATTGGTTTGTTTTTTCTTTTCTTAAGATGGCTCCCGGCCCCATGGCCGAGAGCGCTCTCTTTTTTGTAGAGGATTCGCTCAAGGTAACAATTCTTCTGGCTCTTGTTGTCTTTGTTGTGGCCATAGTCCGCACTTTTGTCACGCCTGCGCGAATCAAGCGGCTTTTGGGCGGGCGGCGGGAGGGCGTAGGAAATGTTTTGGCCGCCCTTCTGGGCATTCCCACCCCATTCTGCTCATGCTCGGCAGTGCCCATGTTTCTGGGCCTTGTGGAGGCGGGCGTGCCTCTTGGAGTCACATTTTCATTTCTCATTGCCTCGCCCCTGATTAACGAGGTGGCGGCAGCCATGCTGTTTGCCATGTTCGGCTGGCAAATCGCGGTCCTTTACATCGGCTCAGGCTTTGTCATCGCGGTGCTGGCCGGCATTGTTATTGGAAGATTGAAATTGGAAAACGAGCTGGAGGACATCGTGAGAGATAAAACAAAAACATCAGCCCGTGCCAATAAAAACACCGCAAAAGAGAAAAAAATGAACTGGGCTTCGCGCCTGCAATTTGCCAAATCAGAATCTGTTCGCATCACCTGGACCGTGCTGCCTTACCTGCTGGTCGGCATAGGAATTGGCGCGCTTATTCACGGCTATGCTCCGGCCGACTTTTTGCTCTCGTTTGCAGGCAAAGACAACCCGCTGGCCGTTCCCCTTGCAGTGCTGATTGGCATTCCGCTTTATTCCAACGCGGCGGGGATGGTGCCCATTGTCGGCGTGCTGATGTCAAAAGGAATGGCGGCAGGCACAGCGCTTGCATTCATGATGGCTGTTATCGGCCTGTCTTTGCCCGAGATGGTCATCTTGCGGCGTGTGCTAAAGCCCAAACTGCTGGCCGTTTTCGCACTGGTGCTGTTTGTGGCATTCACGCTAACGGGATATTTGTTTAACCTGATTTTGGGCTAGAAGCAAAAGAAAACGCTAATCTTTTTTGTTCATTTTTTCCAGCTTGTTCAGATAGCTCTGGCTTGAGAATTTGATGCGCTCTATGTCGGCATCGGTACATTGGCGCACCACCTTGGCCGGCAGACCCATCACAACGCTTCTTGGCGGAATTTTCATGCCTTCGGGCACCAGCGCGCCTGCGGCAATAATGCTCCATTCGCCTATTTCGCAGCCAGTAAGAAGAGTGGCGTGCATGCCGACAAGCACATTACTGCCAACCTTGCACCCGTGCACAATTGCGCCATGCCCTATCGTCACGTTGTCACCGATTTCAACGCCGGGCCCGTGCACCACGCAGCTTTCCTGAATGCTGACGCATTTGCCGATGCGGATTTCGCCCTCGTCGGCGCGTATTGCGGCAAATGCGGCGATATAGGTGTTGGGTGAGAGCTTGACTTTTTTGTCAACATCGCTTTTTGGATGAATAAATGACATAAAAAACGCCTTCAACCGGAACTCCCGCATTTACCCCGCAATTCCCTTCTCGGGCACGACTTCGGTTTCTTTCATCTTCTCGCCAAGCGCTTTTGCCTTTTCTTTCTCGGTCATAATGGTCAAATCGTCGCCGTCGCGAATCAGGCAGACACCGAGTTTCACAAAACGGAAGAGGTTGAACTCCTTTTTCTGTTCCATCTCTTTCCATGCGAGCTTGACCAGCATGGGCGCCTCTTCGGCAGACACTATTTTGGCGGCCGCATTGGTGAGGTGGATGCGCACCTCGCGCTTGGATGAGGGGGTTTGTGATTCAGCCATAGGAAAATCGCTCAGGCGCAGTTTATAATTCCCAGCGACGTTGAAATGTTATGGATTCGGTTAGTGCTGAGGAAATAATCAAACAGATGCGCACCCGCGCCAGCGCGAAAAACCGCGAAGGAATGGCGCGGTTTGGAATAGACACCAAAACGGCTCTTGGAGTGTCTGTCACTTATTTGCGTGAGATGGCCAGCAAGAGAAAGCTCCACCCAAATCACCGGCTCGCGCTCGCGCTGTGGAAAAGCAATATTCATGAGGCGCGCATACTTGCCTCTATTGTGGATAATCCGGCAGAAGTGGATGAGGAGCAGATGGAGGAATGGGTGCGCGGGTTCAATTCATGGGACGTGTGCGACCAGTGCTGCGGGAATTTGTTTGACAAAACGCCGTTTGCGTGGAGCAAGGTTGAGGAGTGGAGCGCACGCGAAGAGGAATTTGTCAAGCGTGCGGGATTTGCAATGATGGCAACTCTGGCCAGCCATGACAAAAAGGCGGGGGACGAGAAGTTTGCTGCGCTTCTGCCCATCATCGAAAGTGCTGCGCGCGACGAGAGAAATTTTGTGAAAAAGGCAGTCAATTGGGCCTTGCGCGGCATTGGCAAACGGAATATGGCCCTGAATATAAGGGCGGTTGCGTGCGCGCGGAGGATTGCGAAAAACAATCCAGACTCTGCCGCGGCCCGCTGGATTGCCGCAGACGCGATAAGGGAATTGACAGACGAGAAGGTATTGGCGAGGCTAAAGTAGGCTCAGCAGCTATTTGTCGGGGTCTTCTTCGCTTTCAAATACAAAACGATGTGCCAGTTTCATTTTGGAATCAGTAAGATGCTGATGCCTGTTGCGGTTCCATTCCACCTGGAACGGGTCAATGTCAAGAATAAGCACTTGGTCGTTGGTTCCGGCCTGATGCTGCTTTTTGCCCGCAGGATCATAAACGGCAGAATGCCCTCCGAAAGGATTTTCTTCGGCTGAATCTGGAGAATGCGAGAAATTGCATCCTATGACAAACATCTGGTTTTCAGCAGCTCTGGCCTGCAGAAGCGCATCCCACTGGTGGATTTCGTCTTGTCGGAATGCGCCCTGCACAAAAAGGAAGAAACCCCAAGAAAGGCCGAATTCTCTGGCCAATTCGGGAAAGCGCAAATCATAGGAGCTGAACATGGCCGAGCGAAAAGTGAGGCAGTCGAAGAATGGAAGGCGCTCGCCTGCGGAGAGATGGGTGGATTCACCCGTGATGGAAGAGAGATGAATTTGGTCATAGGAGGCGACACGAATGCCGTCCGAGTTGTAGGCAACAGAGCGAACGAATGGAAGTTTGGGGGCTGCCGGGTTTAGAGCCAAATACGAACCGATTGCATAGGCCTTCTTTTCCATTGCAAGCTTGCGCAGGAACGAAGGCGTAGGTCCATTTTCTTCTTCAGCCATGCGGCCAAAGCTCTCCACCCCTGCCGCATCCGCCCCTATGCTGAAAAGATGGGGGAAAAGCCAGACATCGGCCTTCTTCTGCCCGCACAGGGCCGAGGCAATGAGAAGATTCTGACTCACTTGGGCCGGCTGGGGCGTGAATTGCACCAGCGCAATGCGGACAAGTGAACCGAGAGGCATGAAAATCAACAACAAGATGATAGAAAAGAGAAAACTAAAAAGAAAAGCATGATTGATTTTGTTTAGCAACCGCAGCAAGGCTTCTTTCCAGGACCCATGTCTTCACCCCCTCTGTTAGGATTGAACAATGAATTTGGCGTCATCCAATTTAAAGCTATGGTTAAGGCGGAAAAATGAAAAAATGAAAATTGAAAAAGAAAGATAAAATTGAAAAATAAAAGAAAAATTCGCGTTTGACTTAGTCCAGGAAGTCATTCGGCGTGGGCGGGTCGGGCTTGTCGCCCTTGCGCTCGCGGATGCTCTTCACAGTCTTGAGCAGCAGCTCTCTGGGCAGCGGCTCGTAGCCGGCATATTCCTGATACCAGATGGCGCGGCCCTGCGTGGCGCTGCGCAAATCGTTGGCAAAGCCGAACATTTCCGCAACTGCCACTTTCGCCAAGAGCGTGGCCGCCTCGCCTTCCTGCTGGATGTCCTGCATCTGGCCGCGGCGCCCGTTAATCATTGTGATGACGGCGCTCATGTAGTCGGCCGGCACCAGAATGGTTATCTTCTGCTTGGGCTCCTGCAGCTGCACGCCCGCTATGAGCATGCCGGCATAGAGAGGCCTCTTGGTGGCCGGAATAATCTGGGCAGGGCCGCGGTGCACCGGGTCCTCGTGGATTGTGGCATCCAGAATCTTGACCTTGACGCCGAACACGCGCTCTTTGCACAGCGGGCCTTTGTCCAATGCCTCTTCAAAGCCCTGAATGATGAGCTCCATGATTTCGTTGAGGTATTGGACACCGCGGGTGTCGTTGATGAGGAGCGAGCGGTTGTGGATGTGCAACACTGCCTTTGCCTCTACGCGGGGCAGGCCGGCTTCCACCAGCGCCTCGACAATCTGCTTGCCCTTGGGCTTGCCTTCGGGAATCTTGCCCTCCAGCATGGCGGCCATCACCGTTTCCTCGACAGGCTCGACCGAGAATTTTATCTTGGTGTGCTTGTTGGGCGATTTGCCTTCCACAAGCTCGCACTTGCCGGTAACGATTTCACGATAGACCACAATCGGCGGGGAGGTCGTGATTGGCACGCCCTTCTCCTTCTCGATTTTGTAGGTGATGATTTCCAGATGCAGCTCTCCCATGCCCGAGATAAGGTGTTCGCCGGTTTCCTGATTGAGCTCCACCTTGAGGGTGGGGTCCTCTTTGCCGAGAGCGCGCAGCACCATAATCAGTTTTGTGAGGTCTTTGGAATCCTTGGCCTCGATGGATTTGGTGATGACAGGCTCAGAGTAGTGCTTGATGGACTCGAAGGGCACCACCTCTCCGGTGGAGACCGTCTCGCCCACGAAAACGTCGCGCAAGCCGACAATGCCGACGATGTTGCCGGCAATGACATTGTCCACCATGACGCGGTCGGGGCCCATGTAAATGGCCACCTGCTGGACTTTTTCTTCAGCCATTCTTGCGGCCATGTAAAGCATGTCGCCTTTTCTTACGCGGCCGGAGAAGAGGCGCACGATTGCGACCTCGCCTGCATGCGGGTCGTTCACCACGCCGATGCACACGCCGATTGTCTTGCCTTCGGACGAGCATGCGATGAGCGCCTTGCCGTCGTCAGAGTCGGGCTCGCCTTTCCAAATCTGGGGAATGCGGTATTTCTGCGCATAGAGGGGGTTGGGCAGGTGTTCGAGAATCATGCCCAAAAGAACCTCGTCGAGCGGGGCCTTTTCCTGGAGGATTTTGTGCTCGGCCTTGCGGCAGTGGGCGAAGATGTCGGAGAATTTGATGTTGAATTTCTGCATGGCCTTGATTGACACGGCCCATTTGTGGTAGGCCGAACCGAAGGCGATGTTGCCTTTCTTGACGTCGATGTGCCACTCGTCCTTGAATTCTGGAGGGCCGTACTGCTCGATGAGCTTGTTGATGCCTGTGATGATTTTGAGAAGACGCGCCTGCATCTGCTCGTCGTTGAGCTGCAATTCGTTAATCAGGCGGTCGATTTTGTTGATGAAAACGACTGGTTTTGCCTTTTCCTTGAGGGCTTGGCGCAGCACTGTTTCGGTTTGCGGCATGACGCCTTCGACTGAGTCGACGACCAGAACCACTCCGTCAACAGCGCGCATGGCCCTCGTAACGTGGCCGCCGAAGTCGACGTGGCCGGGTGTGTCGATGAGGTTGACCAGCCAGTCCTTGTCATTCATCTGAAAAGCGAGTGAGATGTTGGCGGCCTTGATTGTGATTCCTCTTGCCTGCTCCTGCGCGTCGAAGTCCATGACACGCTGGTCGCCGGCAGATTCCTTGGAAATGAGACCTGCTCTTGCCACCAATGAGTCTGTCATGGTGGTTTTGCCGTGGTCGACGTGGGCGCAGATGGCGACGTTTCTTACGTTCACCAGATTGCTCATCATTTTCTGAACTTCTTCGACGACGTATTCCTTGCGGACCATGAGTAAAACCTCTAAGACCTCGATTGGAGGATATCCTGCTCACTAAGCAGAAGATGGTTAATCCATTCGCCGAGAAATTTAAATAGGTTTGCCGGAAGGGGCGAGGGAAAGAAACGCCGGCTTTGGGAGGAGAGACAGCCGGCCGTATTTCGGTTCGGCCGCAGTCGGCGCGGTTTAAAATTTATCATGCGATGGAAAAGAGCATGGCCAATCCAAAACGCGCTTTTATCTGGATGATTCGGCACGGACAGGCTGAAGGAAACAATCTTCACATGCTCAATGGAAACAGGATAGACGCGCCGCTTACAGAGAAAGGCAGGGCGCAGGCGCGGGCAATGGCAAAGCGCTGGCCATGGAAGCCTGACGCGATTGTGACAAGCCCGCTCACGCGCGCTACCGCGACCGCATGGGCGCTGGCAGACAGATTCAAGATGAAACTTGACTTCTGCAAGCTTGTGCAGGAGCAGGATTACGGCGAGTTCAGCGGCAAGAGTCTGGACGAAGTGATGGCTGACCCGGCGCTGCGGGCCTGGTTCCACCGCGACGAGGCCAGCGGGCAGATTTACACCCTTCGCACTCCCGGCGGCGAATCCTGGGATGATGTAAAAAAACGGGCTGCAAAATTCTTCAAATGGGCTGACACAAAATATGCTGGCATGCGAATTGCGGTTGTGTCGCATTCAGACTTCATCAACGTGGCATACGGCGTGCGCTACGGGCTTGAGGATGAGGAGATTTTCAGGAGACAGGATGTGCCGAATTGCAAGGCAGTGAGGTTGTAAGATGGGGGGAAAGGCAGCCTCGGGCCGCGCGAACGGCAGCGGCGTCATTTTGTGCCTGGTGCGCCACGGCAGGGCGGCCGGCAACAAGGCGCACATTTTCAACGGCTGCCGACGCGACGTGCCGCTTACCGCGCTTGGCCGGCGGCAGGCGCGCGAATTGGCCAAGAATTGGAAAGTGAAGCCAGACGTTATTTTGTCAAGCCCGATGAAAAGAGCCAGAAGCACTGCGCATTATTTATCGCGTAAATTCGGCATGCAGATTGAAATTGCGCCCGAAACATTTGAGCATGACTTGGGCCGCTGGACAGGATTGTCTGCGGCCAAGATGACGAAAACCCATCCAGACTATTTCTTCCGCAAAAGCGACGGCAGCTTAAGCCACTACGTGCACCGCGTGCCGGGCGGCGAAACTTGGGAGGACATTGTGAAAAGAGCGCGCAAATTCCTTGCCCGCATGCGGCGCGAATACGGAGGAAAAGAAGTTGTCCTTGTCTCGCACGGCGTGTTTATTCTTGCGTGCGTGAGCATATTGACAGGCCGCAAACCTCCCCAGCTTTGGGATTTACGGGTAAGAAATGCGCACGTGATTTGCGAAAAAATCTGATTTTGACGCAAAAAATCTGATTTTGCCGCTTAATTATTTTTTTTACCACTATTTTTGCCTATTTAAGGCCTCCGGCCCCTTCCGCCAAGCCCTTAAAATACCTGCCTTCGAGCCAAAAACGAGGTGGCTTGATGGCCGTCATCGCGTTTTTCGAGTTGGAGGGTTGGGAAAAAGCCCATATCAGAAACCGCCTTTTGGGCCATGACGTCGTGTTCATCAACGGAGTTCTGGATGACAAAAACATCGCCGAGGCGGCGCGCGCCGAGGTGCTGGGCATTTTCATCTATTCAAAGCTCGGCCCCAAGCAGCTGGGCCAGATGCAGCACCTCAAAATGATTTCCACTTTCTCGACAGGCTTCGACCACATCGACATGGCCGCCTGCAATTCGCGCAACATTCTGGTCAGCAATGTGCCCGCCTACGGCTCACAAACAGTTGCCGAGCACACGGTCGCCCTCATGCTGGCGCTGGCAAAAAAAATCGTGCTTTCGGCCGAGCGCACAAAGCAGGGCAATTTCTCTATAGAGGGGCTTCGCACCATTGATTTGTATGACCGCACGCTGGGCCTCATCGGCTTCGGCAAAATCGGCTCGCACGTCGCCAAGACGGCCAAGGCGCTGGGCATGCACGTGCGCATCTATGACCCCTACGCAGACCCCAACCTCGTGGAGCTTCTCAACTGCAAGCTGGTCGGCCTTGATGAATTGCTGGCCCACTCCGACATAATCAGTCTGCACACCCCGCTCACCCCGCAGACAAAATATGTTATCAACGCCGAAAGCATTGCCAAGATGAAGAAGGGCGTGCTGATTGTGAACACGGCGCGCGGAGGGCTGGTGGACAACAAGGCGCTTGTTGACGCCGTTTTGTCCGGCCATGTCGGCGGCGCGGCTTTGGACGTGCTTGAAGAGGAAAAGGCAATCAAGGAGGAAAGACAGCTTGTTTCTCCAGAATTTTCCGGAGCTTTTGATTTGCGCACTGTTGTGGCAAACCAGATTTTGTTCAACAAGCCCAACGTCATTATCACGCCGCACAACGCATTCAACAGCCAGGAGGCGCTGAAAAGGATTTTGGATACCAGTTTGGACAATATTGAGGCGTATTTGCGCGGCAAACCGGTTAATCTGGTGAACAACAAAGAGGCAAAGGGCGAGGGGAAAATGGCTGAGAAAGAAAAGCCCTCGAAAAAAACGGCAAGGAAAGGGCCCAAGCCGGCAGCAAAGAAAGCAAAGGCTCCGGCCAAAAAGAAAGCAGCCAAAAAGCCGGCCAAGAAAGCAAAGCCAGCCAAAAAGAAGGCGGCAAAGAAATCAAAGAAGAAAAAATAAATAGAAAAAGAAAACAATTTTTCTCAGCTGCACTTGCCGACGATGTTTTTGGCGCCGTACTGCTTCTGGTTAATGATTGGAGAAGCACCGGTCGAGTCATAGCTGAACTCGAGATGATATTCGTAAGTGTCGCCGGCATTGCAGACGCCTTTTGTGTTCCAGTGGACAGTGATGGCCTTTGAGTCGCCACTTGAGAGATAGGCGGGCGTGGTATATGAGCCTGCAAAGCCGTTGCCTTCGACCGAGAGATTGGTCAGTTTGAGCTGCGCGGAGTCGACGTTCAGAATAACAAGCGTCAGGTCGCCGTTTGCCGGCTGGGCATGCTCCAACACCTGCCATGGCCGCGCGCTTCTCCAGTAGGAATCTGAATCCGACTTGCGGAATTCGTACCGGTTGTCGGAACTGCCTGTGCTTGTAACAACAACCTTGTTCACGCAAACGCCGGCCTTGCAAATGCCTGAAGCATTGTTGCAGCTGAAGCCGTCGAAAGACGTGTGCGCGCACGTGCCGTTTGTTGAGGCATTGCAATAATCCTGAGTGCAGGTATTATTGTCGTCGCACGATGACGGGCAGGACGGGCCGAGCGGCGATGAAGTGCAGCCGGCCAGAAGAAGGACGGCAGCCATCAGAACCGGCAGCATCAGAAGTTTTGCGTTCATAAAAACCACGAATTGAAGAGATTATCAAGACTTAAATGAGTTCGCTTGTTGCCAGTGCAAAGGCCCCGCTCTTTGAAAAGGCTTTTAACCGCTAATGCGCATAAACAATAACATATGACAGTTCACAAAAAACCGGAGGCCAGCCTTGCTTACAAAAAAATTCCGGCCGGCCGCTTCTCGCCAGAAACACGCATGCGTGTCAAAGCCAATCTCGAGAAGATGGGCGCCTGCGATGAGAGCCGCGTTTTTCACATAAAACGGGACGTGAAGTATTGCAAACAGGTGCGCGACACTTTCGGCCTTGAAACGCGGGATGTTGACATCTTCGTGGCCATCAACCCGTGCGTTGAGATGGAACTGCAGCATGTCACAAAATTGATGACGCGCGAGGGATGCGAATTTCCGATTTATGCGCATACCAACAGCATGACGTTCGAGACCGATGGCAACCACCGCACGTATTACATGGTGTTCGAGCGGGGGGACATTCCGACGCCCAGTCCGGTTCTGTTCAAGGCGGACGCATATGCCACATTCAACGAAGACAGGTGGGATTTCATTGACAAGGTTCAGGACATCAGGCTGTACAAAGGCGAGAAGAAGCTCGAGTATTTTGCGCATGTTCTCGAAATGATTGAACAGAAGTTCGTGAACGGAAGCGGCGTGCCGGCGCAGCTGTCGTGGGGCGGGCGCGTGAGATGGAAGTCAGGCACAGAATGCAGCACCGAGAACGCCAAATTTCTTATCCACAAGCTTGCCAGCGAGGGGCTGGCCGGCCCGACCTTTGTTTACACGCCGAATATGACATACAGGCATGTTGGCTTTTTCGATTTCCACGGCCACCCCGCATACAACGAGAGCTTTGTCGCGCCCCCGAGTTCGATGGACATTGAGGGCGCCAGTTCCGAAGTATTTGACAGGAGCGAGCATTTGCGGGTTTGTGTTCAGGCCATCGCGCTGCAGGCGCCGACAGGCTCTTTCCGCCTCTTTCTCAACGCATATATTATGGGGGAGGACTGGGATTATGCAAATTATGAGCCGATACTGATTCAGGCCAGCTACCTCAACAGCGTTTTCAATTCACTCGACAAGCGCAAGGTTGACAACACCGCCGTCCGGCTGCTTCGCGACGCGAGGCGCATGGAGCCCGTGTTTGCAGGCAACGAGAAGCTCGAGATGGAGATCGACCATCTCGATTTTGATGTTTCGCTTGGACGCGGTTCGCCGCATGCGCACAAAAAACAGTGGAACGGGGTTGTGTCCACCATGAACGAAATTCATCGTCATGCGCGCGGCAGTGACTTCATAGTGCCGGAATCGGTATGGACACAGCGGCTGTGGAATTTGAGCGGCGGAGAAATAGACTTAGGCGACCTTTCTGATTGAGTTTGTCTGCTTCTCTTCCTGCAGAGGCTTGAGGAAAAATATTTTTGCAGGCTCGGCATTTTCTTTTTTCATTTGCGCCTTTTCGCCGGCCTTGGAGATTGCGCTCGCGCCCATATCGCGGATTTGCATCGATTTTCCAATAGCCATGTTCAGAATGGCGGCGTCGTTGCCCGAAGATTTGAACGAGGTGTAGAAGCAGGAGGGATACATCTTCCCGCTTTCGCCATAGGGCTGGGCTCCATACATGCGCAGAACGTACATTATGAATCACCGATGTTGCTGACTGCTTAATTATTCAAAGTGCTTAAAAATATGTCAGATTGACATTCGACACAAGCCGTAAAGAAAAAACAAATCCCAACCTTTTTAATCTTCGTCGGAGGAGATAAATCCACTCGCCCTCACATACAGGGGGAGAATCAGAAAGGAACGTGGAAAATGAAGAGGGGGACAGCGATAATTCGAGTGTTCCCCCTCTGCGTTTTTCGTGCCCCTGTAGCTCAGCGGTAGAGCGCCTGTCTCGTAAACAGGAGGTCACGAGTTCAATCCTCGTCGGGGGCTAAAGCCGGTGTCGCATAACTCGGTAGTGCGCCAGTCTCGAAGAGCTTTTTCGCCTCACGGGCGAAAAACCTCGGAAAACCGCCAACCTTCGCGTTTGCGCTTTTCCGAATCGAGATAACTGGTCCCTTACGGGATTGTAGGTTCAAATCCTGCCACCGGCGATATTCTTTTCAAGAGGTTCACTATAGGCCAGCAGAACGTCCTGCATCTGCAAGTTGGCCTCAATCAGCGCCCCCATCACGCCCGGCAAATCAAAATGCTGGGCATTGAATTTTTTGATGCCGCCAAGAGAATCGACGGGGCCGAAGATGTGCCCAAGCGAGAGGTGTGCGTAATAGGGCGCGTTGCGCTTGGCTTTGAGGCGGGCCGGATTTTGATAGGCTCGAACGTCAGTCAGAGATTCGCGCAGCGACACCACGCTGCTGAACATGCCGGCAAGTTTGAGCTCGTCGCGCACACCTGTGGGCAGTTCGGGAAGAGCGCAGCCCCAGCTCATCAAAAGCGAGTTGCCGGGGGCAAAGAGGTTGGCCGGGTCGGACAGGGCGAATGATTTGAAATAGTCGCGCTCGACCAGCATGAAGGTAATTGGAACCGAAGTCTTGCGTCCGTCGTAGTAGATGGAAATCGGGGAGTCCAGAAGCCCGTGCGCGAACTCCATGTGGGTTATGTAATTTTCACGCGGCAAGATTGGAATCAGAACGCGGAAGTCGATGGCGGACGGCAGGATTTGCTGCTGATGATTATGGGCGAACGAGCCGACCAGAAACAGTTTGCAGTCTTCGTAATAGTGCTTGAAATGGGTGGTCAGCATGTAGCTGGCATTGTGCAGGGCTTCCACCGAATAAGCGTCGGTCTTTATTTTTTTGGAATCAGGAGCACGGAAAATGTCGGGGATGGAATCAAGGCCGAGAAGACGGATAACGCTTTTGAGCGCGAGAGAGCCCGTGCGTTTCAGCTTCCAGATGATGTCAAGCGAATCGGAGTTTGGAACATTGGGGGGCAGGCCCAGTTGGGAAAGAAGCGGGCCCAGAAGTTTCATCTTCTCGGCCACAAGGCCGTTGTTCTCGTTTTCCAGCACCCGGTCATAGTCGCTGATTGCAGGATGCTTTTCATTGACACGGGCTGCTGCAGAATAATCTATTTTGACAAGAAGGTCAAACAGCAGCTGGTTGGCCTCGATGAGGGCGTAGCGGTTGGCGGCATCGACTGGCACGCCGCTGTAGCGGTAGGGCGAATATGTCGATAAAAGCCGGTGTTCGAAATCGGAATAGACGCCTTTTTGGGTGCGGGGGATGGACTTGAGGTCGTCTTTGGTGAGTTTGGCGGGTTTGATTGATTGTGTTAATTGGAGGACGAACATAATAATATCAGTATGTGGGAGTTTTTAATATTAGAGGCAGACTTTGTGTTATGTCATCCAAATTCAAACCCCTGATTGCCCTCAATCTCAAGGCTTATTCTGAATCTTCTGGAGAGAAGGGCCTCAAATTGTGCGAAACCGCCGCCATGGTGTCCATGGTGTCAGGAGTGAGAATTGTTGTCTGCCCCGATGCTACGCTGCTTAGAGAGGCGGTTAGGATTGGAGGCGAAGTGTTTGCGCAGGAAGTTTCGCCGTTCGAGGCGGGAGCGCGCACGGGCTGGACCACTCCGGCGCAGTTGGCAGAAGCGGGAGTGAAGGGCAGTCTGGTCAATCATTCCGAGCACCGCATTTCGCCCAACGACATCGAGACAACAATTGCGCAGCTTGGCGCAAACAAGCTTGAGAGCATGGTGTGCGCGCAGGATGCTGCCGAATCGGCCGCGCTGGCGCGAATGAAGCCCACCTTTGTTGCGGTGGAGCCGCCCGAACTTATTGGAAGCGGCATAAGCGTTTCGACAGCCAAACCGGAGATTGTCACGGACACAGTCAAACTTATTCGAAAGAGCGCGCCCGATGTGGGTATTATCTGCGGTGCTGGAGTTAGCACGGCTGCAGATGTGAAAAAGGCGTTCGCGCTTGGCGTGGACGGCGTGCTTCTGGCTTCGGCTTATGTGAAAGCGCGGGACCCGAAAAAACTTCTTGAAGACATGGCGGCACAGGTATAATTCGAAAGCCGAAAAATCAAAACGCGGCCCAAAAATCAGAAAACGTGGCCCATTATTCTGTTCTGAGGCCGGCCGCCGCACTCCATTTTCACGTCATAGGCCGCAATCACGTGCATGGCGATGGGAAGGAGGAAAACCGCCTGAATCGGGACAACGCCGATGTTGGAACACTCGAACCAGCACGCGGTCATGGCCGAGATGGCGATAAACCACGCAAGAAAAGCCAAAAGCAGATAGCCGAGGGTGTGCCGGCTCTGAAGAATGAGCCAGTGGCCCAAGCCCGGCACGAGCAGGGTGAGGATGATGGCCCCTTTTGTCGCAGAGGAAGAGACAAGAGGCGTGGGGAACGGGTCGTTGGGATAGGGCATAAGCAGTTTTGGCAGGGGCGGCGGAGAGGACGGCGTGTAATATGCTTTGGGAAAAGCGAACTTGCGGGCCTGATGCGGCTTGGCCGGCTGTGCGGAATGGGATTTGCGGGGAACCGCCTTCTTTTGTTTTGGTTTGGAAGCCAAATTTACACCTGTTTTGGCCTTCTTTCGCCATCTTATAAAAAGCATGCGGACTGGCAGGTAACACATGCCCCACTTCCGCCCCCTCTGCGGGTTCGTTTATAAATGTTCGAGGGGAGGCAGAATAATCTACAGATATCAGGGTGTTCTCCATGCCTGGCAAATCATTTGAGCTGAAAGTGGCCGAAGCGCTGCAGAATGACGTCGGCCGCGGGCTTGTGCGCATCGACAGCCGCGCGCGCAAGGAACTGGATGTTTCTACAGGAGACATAGTGGAACTGCGGGGCAAACGGACTACTGCCGCCCTTGTGTGGCAGGCGCACCCGCAGGACGAGGGCATGTCGATTATCCGCATGGATGGCTATCTGCGCCAGAATACGGGAGTTGCGCTCGGCGACAAGGTTATTGTGAAAAAGGCCGAATTGAAACAGGCCAAGAAAGTGATGCTTGCCCCAACGCAGCCCATGAAATATTCGCCCGGCTTTGACCAGTTTGTCAAAAAGAAGCTGGTGGGCAGGGCGCTCACGCGCGGAGACACGATATTTATCGGCGTGTTCGGCACCTCTTTCCCGCTCAAGGCGGCCATTGTGCAGCCTGCAGGAATTGTGCTGGTGGACGAGAACACCGAAGTGGTGCTCAAAGAGGAGCCTGTCAAGGAGATGGGCGGCGCGGCAAGTTCCATTACTTACGAAGATATTGGAGGCCTCAAGGAAGAGGTGCAGCGCATCCGCGAAATGGTTGAATTGCCAATCAGGCATCCCGAACTTTTCGAACGCCTTGGAATTGAGGCGCCCAAAGGAGTGCTGATTTACGGCCCGCCCGGCACAGGCAAAACATTGCTGGCCAAGGCCGTGGCATCTGAATCAGAGGCAAATTTCATTCACATTGCAGGCCCCGAACTGGTGAGTAAATTCGTCGGGGAGAGCGAAGAGCGCCTGCGCCAGATTTTCAAAGATGCAGAGGAAAACGCGCCCTCCATTATTTTCATGGACGAGCTGGACGCCATCACGCCCAAGCGCGAAGAGGCGACAGGCGAAGTGGAGAGGAGAATGGTCAGCCAATTGCTCACTCTGCTTGACGGGTTGAAGGCAAGAGGAAAAGTCATTGTAATCGGGGCAACAAACAGGCCAAATTCAATCGACCAGGCCCTGCGCCGCCCGGGAAGGTTTGACCGCGAAATCGAGCTTGGCGTGCCTGACCGCAAGTCAAGGTTTGAAATATTGCAAATCCACGCGCGCAACATGCCTATTGACGAAAAAGACAACAAGGACGGCAAGCTCATTGAGGAGCTGGCCAACATCACCCACGGCTACACAGGCGCCGACATCCAGTCATTGGCAAAAGAGGCGGCCATGAAAACCCTGAGGCGCATTCTGCCGTCCATCAATCTGGATGAAGATTACATTTCGGCCGAAGTGCTGGATTCCCTGCGCGTGACGCGCGAGGACTTCTTTGACGCATTGCGCGAAATCCATCCTTCCGCCCTGCGTGAGGTGTTTGTGGAAAGGCCCAACATCCACTGGACAGACATCGGCGGGCTCAATGAAGTGAAGCGCGAGCTGCGCGAGGCGGTGGAGCTGCCTTTGCGACATCCGGAAGTGTTTGGCAAATTCGGCATCAGACCTGTCAAGGGAATTTTGCTTGTCGGACTGCCCGGAACAGGCAAAACCATGTTTGCAAAAGCGGTTGCCTGCGAAACAGAAACCAACTTTATTTCCATCAAGGGGCCTGAAGTGCTTTCCAAATGGGTTGGCGAGAGTGAGAAGACAGTGCGCGAAATGTTCCGCAAGGCACGCTTGGCTGCGCCCTGCATTATTTTCATAGATGAATTGGACGCCATTGCCATGCACCGCGGCGGCGGAGAAGACACCGGAAGCAGAGTTGGCGAGCGGGTGGTGGACACCATGCTCACCGAAATGGACGGCCTGCAGTCGCTCAAAAATGTGCTGGTGATAGGGGCGACGAACAGACCTGACATACTTGACCCTGCGCTTATGAGGGCCGGCCGTTTCGACAGAGTGGTCGAGATTCCGGTGCCTGACGAGGCAACGCGCCTTGAAATATTGAAGGTTCACACGCGCAAAATGCCTCTGGCCAAGAACGTTGACCTCAAGGATTTGTCGCACAAAACAGACGGCTACACCGGCGCTGACATCGAGAATCTGTGCCGCGAGGCTGGCATGGAGGCAATTCGGCGCCTCACGCCCAAAGCGTCTGCAGACAGCGGAGACTGGAGCAAGGCCATGGGCGATGATGAAGCCAAAGTCGGCGGGCCTGACTTCGAATCCGCAGCCAAGCGCATCAAGCCGTCATTCGGCAAGTCTGATGTGGAGCGCATCAAGAAATTCGCTTCAGACCACGGCGACACGATGTATCGCTAAAGGGGATATCGATGCGGCTCCTCACTTTTTCCAAGGCGCTGGCCGTCCTCACCGTCCCCGCGATGGTGGGGGTGTTTCTCACCCCGAACCGCGGGCTCACCAGCATGGTTGCCGCATTTCTCCAGTACGAGGCATTGGCTTTGGCGGGCGCAATTGTTGCCGCCATTGCCCTGCCAAATCTTTTCGGAGTGCGCAAGGGCGAGCGCGTGCTTTTGATTACCAACGACCCGGTGACAAACGCGGTCACAGTGCGCCTTGTGGTTGCGCTGCAGAGCGGCAAGCTGCACGAAAACATCAAGATTGCGATGGACGGCGGGCTTGAGGCGCTGGCTACGGTCGAATCCTACCCCGGCATTCTCACGCCAGCGCGCGTGAGCGTCAAAGTGGAGAATGCCCTCCGCGTGATATAAGCGAGAAGCGGCAGAGCTTGGCGTAAATTGGCGGGAATCTGAGAAAATTTTGGGAGCGGCGGGTTTATGGAAAATTATTCGGGAGCGCAGGGGCGCTTCTTTATCGACTGGGAGGAATGGACCCACATCCTCACTTCCATTCTTGCCATCTGCCTCACGCTCACTTTCCAGAACGGCGGCATAAATGTTGAGGCCGGCCCGTTCGTGTTTTTCATGATTATTTTCGCCATCACGGTGGGCTCAGGATTTCTTCTGCACGAGCTGGCCCACAAATATGTTGCAGTGCGCTTCGGATGCCGCGCGCGCTATGAAGTGTGGCTGGCCGGCCTTGTGCTCATGCTGGGGCTTGCCATCATTCCCCAGATTGTGTGGGGCATACGTTTGCCAATCTTTCTTGCGCCCGGCGCGGTGATGATATATTCGGCGCGCGGAATCAATCCGCGCGCAAACGGCCTTATTTCGGTTGCAGGCCCTGTGATGAATCTTCTGCTGGCCGGAGTTTTCTTTGTGCTGGCCACAATATTTGTCGGCGGGCCGATTCTGGACATGGCCGACTCGCCCAATGCGGCGCTCAACCTTGTGCTGGTAATGGGCGTGCAGGTGAATCTTGTGCTTGCGATGTTCAACCTGCTGCCCATCTTCCCGCTTGACGGATTCAAGGTGATGCTGTGGGACTGGCGCATCTGGCTCATGCTTTTCGCAGTCGCGTTCTTTGGCACCAGTTTGATGGGAGTTTAGCTGTAGAGGGAAAAAATGGCAGCAAAAATAAAAGAAAAAATCAAATCTTCGCGACTTGAGGGTGCGGAAGCGGTGCTGACTCCCATGGAAATGGCCGGAGTTTCGGTTTTGTCAAAAGAGCGCAGAAGCAAACCTTACAGGCCGAATGTGCTGGACGAGAAAATACGCTCTTCGCGCACGCGCGTTGAGGCAAGGCTGCTGGTCAAAGCGAAGGAGGCGGGAGTGCCGGCTCCTTTCGTGCTGGCTGTCGGGCCTTATGACATAAGAATAAGCAAACTGGACGGAAAAACGCTGAACAGATACGAGGCGGCAAAAATTCCTCTTGCAATTTGGAAATTGGCGGGAGCATATCTGGCGCGCCTGCACAAGGCGGGCATAGTGCACGGAGATTATACTCCGGCGAATCTGATGATGGATGCAGAAAAAGGCGCTTCCTCGCTTTTTGTTATTGATTTCGGGCTTGGCTCGGTTTCAAAAGACGTCGAAGACCATGCGGTTGACGTGCTTACAATGAAGAAGGCGCTCAAAGACAAGAAGGCCCAAAAAGCCTTTTTGGACGGATATGCGGCAGACGGGGACGGGCGGGTGCTCACTGCCATGAAAGAAGTCGAGCAGCGGGCGCGCTATGTTGACAGAGGCGCGGGCTGAAAGTGAAATCTGATTGTCTAATTCTTTTTTCCAGCCCGCCACACCGCAAATTGAAGCCAGAGGAAGGAAAGGATTGAGCCGGCGGCCAGAAGCCACATGAGAGGGACGAGGATGTCGTGGCGGCCCGAGACAAACAGAATAAGCGCGACCCAGAGGCCGATTACTCTTTCTGTTCGAGGCATGAGCGTGGGAAGCTTGGCCGCAATTTTGTGGTCCACGGCTTCACGGTGGTCTGCATATGCCTTGGTGAAGGCGGTCATGCAGGAGCCGAAGAAGAGAGTGATGAGAGAGGGGATGAGAAGGCCGGCAAGCGGGGAGAGGAGAAGGGGGAGCAGGGCGAAAAATTCAACTATTCTGTCTGCAGTGCCGTCCAAATAAGCTCCGAACGCTGATGAAAGATTTTTTGCGCGCGCCACGGCTCCGTCAAGGCCGTCCACAAGAAAAGAGAGAAGGAAAAGAATCGGCCCCCAGAGGCTCAACTGCCATGTATACCATGCGCCCGCGGCCGCGAAAATGACCGACAGGAGCGTGATGTCGTTTGGATGAAGAGGAAGCCATTTGAAAAATTCGCCAACGCGGTTCTGCTGTTCTGATAATTTGGATTTTATTGCCATGGTTTAACGCCTCATTAGTTTCAGGTGCTTTATCCTCGCACTTGCCTGCTTAAAACTCTTGCACACCGCCCACGCCCGCGAGAAATCCTGGCTGGAGGAGTAGATGGTCGGAATCGCGACCACCTTGAGGCCTGCGCGCGAGGCTGATTGCACGCCGCTTGAAGTGTCTTCGAAAGCAAGGGCGGCGGAGGGAGAGACGTGAAGACGGCGGCATGCTTCTGTGTATATGTCAGGATGCGGCTTTCCTTTTTTCACATCGCTTAGGCAGACAAGCGCGTCAAAATGAAGATGGGCGTTGAGCTTGCGCAATTTTTTCATCATTTCTTTTCTTTTGCCGCCAGTGGCGAGAGCGATGGGAAGGCCGCGGCGCTTGAAAAACGACAGGGCAGCCCTTGCGCCTCTTGCCCAGTGAAGGGGTTCGCGCGAAAAATGGGAATGGAGAAAATGCTCTTTTTTTGAAAGCAGTGCGCCGGGGCGGAGCCGAAGATTGAAGCTGGAAATAATTTCTTTTTCTATTTCATGGCCCGAGCGGCCGCAAAATTTCTGGTATTGTTTTTTTGTGATGTGATGGCGCGAGCCCGAAGCTTTCAGCGCAATGTTCCAGCCCTTCCACTGCAGATGCTCGGTGCGCAAAAGCGTGCCGTCGAGGTCGAAAACAACGGCATGGATGGCTTTTGGGGAAACCATAGCCAATCAGCTTGACACCAGAACAGAGCCGGTGATAATCATCAGAGCGCCGGCGATAACGTGCAGCTTGTCGGGTGAGGACGGCAGCTCGCCCAATACAAGAATGCCCAATATGACGGCAACAAGGGTGTTTGTGTTGAAAATCGGCACGAGGCGGGACAGGTCTGCCCCGCCGGAGAGGGCCAGCACCACAAAGACCATTCCAAGCCCCCACAAAATGCCGGCCGCGATGCATGCGCCGATGGCGAATGGATCTGATGGAAGGGCAAGCCCGTTGCTTGTCATCGTGTTGGCCACGAAAACAATAGCAATGCCAATCAGCATGAGAAGCATGAAAACCGGCTGGCTTACCCCGAAATGCTTGTCAGAAGTGGACAGCTTGACAAAGAAGGATGAAGTGCCGTAAGCCAGGGCGGCCAGAAGGCCGAACATGAGCCATTTCTCCATGAGCACGGCTAAAGAAGACAAGATTAAAAAGGAAAACGAGACGCGGGCAGGCGCAAAATGAACGAACGGCTCGAAGGCTAACGCCTTAGAGCTCGCCCACTCTGCGTTTCAGCTTGCGCTTGAGGCGTTTGCGGCGCTTCTTCAGCCATTTCCAGCGCATGCGCCCCTTTTTCTTCCATTTGCGAGGTCGAGATCCCAAGAATTCACCTAGAGAAAATTGAACTGTTGCTGTTCCATCATACTCTATATAAATTTAAAAGGGTACGGGATAGGCATGGCCGAGGGAAAAACAGGACAGGCTGGCCAAAAGGCCGCTAATATTGACAAAGACGCCGCGCGCTGCCTCTCCGACATCGAGCAGTTTTATGCCAACATCAAGGATGTGGAGCGCACGCCTCAAAATGCATATGTGCTTGATTTGGCTTCGCGCTATTGTGAAGATACCAAGTACTTTTTGGAAAAAAAGGACTATGTGACGGCGTTCGGCGCGATTAATTATGCGCACGGTTTGCTGGATGCGCTGCGGCTGATGAAGCCGAAAAAAGAGTGAGTAGTAGTGTTTGTGGCGCCGGCTGGACTGCGTTATTGCACCGGCGGGCTGGCCATTCTCACGTCTGCGCCGAGTTTTCTCATTTCATCCCAGAAGCCGGCATGAGCAATAGAGACAGCCTCCGACCCTTCCATTTTCACTTCCCCGTTTGCGACAAGGCCGGCCAGGGCAAGAGCCATGGCAACGCGGCTGTCTCCGCCAGAATCAACAGAAGCCCCCTTTAGTTTCGAGGGCTTGACATCCACGGTGTCGTCGGTGCGGCTGATGTCGGCTCCGAGGGCGGTGAGCTGCTCGATGGTAAATGAAAGGCGCACCTGCGAGCGGGGCGAGAGTGGGTAGAGGGGCTGGATGCTTACCGGAGAGTCGGACTGGGTGGCCAGCACAAGGGCAAGCGGCAGAAGGGCCGGGTAAGCGCGGGCGTCGATGATTTCGGGAAGATGCAGCGCGCGGCGGCCTTCAACCCGCGCCTCGTTTCCGTCCTCGTTCCATGAAACCAGTCCGGCTGATTCAAACATGTTCCAGAAGCCGCGCTCTGGCTGCAGCGAATTGCGGGGCAGGGAGACGGCGCCTTTGCCGGCCAGAAGCAGAGCGCCCAAAAGATAGGAGCCGGTGCGCCAGTCGTTTTCCACGTCGGCCTGCACCGCAACATAGGACTGCCCGCCGTTGATTGTGAGGGTGCGCTCTTCCTCCTCGAGCGTGAAGCGGATGTCGAGCCCCTCAAGCACGGAAAGAGTGAGCGAGGTTGATGGCTGCCAGGCCACAAAATCGTCGAGCGTGAAAATTGTTTCAACTCCCGAAACTGGTGCGGCCATGAAAAGGCCGGGAGCCCAGAAAGCGCCTGCGCGGTCGTCCAAATCAAGCGCCTGCGCCGCAGACGGCCCGCTGATTGATAGCTTGTCGGGCGTGCTGACAAGGCGCAGGCCCATGGCCATTGCGGTCCAGTCCAGCCATTTGAAAGCACCGGCCGGAAGAAGGGGGCGCGAGACTGACTGGGGAAGGTCGCACAAAAGCGACATTGAAACCGCAAGGCGCGAGGCGCAGGTGTTGTTTTTGACGTCAATCTCGTTGGGTGGCATCGGAGTTTCGGGGCCGAAAATGTCGGCAGTGTTATTTTCCATCACCGCATCCGCGCCCATCTGCGAGCCCAAATCGAGGATGGCACGCACGTCCGCATTGTCAGGACAGTTGCCTATCACGCCGCCCTCGCCCAGGCAGGCGGCCCAGAGCATGCGCTTGGCCAGAGGAAGGGAAGGCGCCGGCCTGGCGGTTCCGCTCAAACGGCATGGACGCAGCACGCACGAGACCATGTCCATCCCATCATCTGCGGGCTTAAAATGCATTCTCTTGTTCAACATTGCATATGGCTTCAGCCAAACCCAGCCAACTTGCCGCGCGCGGGCCGCCGTGGGTGAAAGACAATATAGAGAGCGGCAGCAAAAAAAATAATGAGATAAAAAAGAATGAGATAAAATCCGCTCTGCCCGTACAGGAGGAGGCCGAGTCTCCCGAGCAGAAGGCGGACGAGCCACTGTCAGATGTGCAGGAAGGGCTTGCGAAAATCCAGAGGCGCAAAAACGTTTTCTTCAATCCGCACATGCGCTTCTGCCGTGATTTGTCGAGCCTGTGGGTGGGCACCCTGCCCCCGCTTCCGAGCGTGCTGGACGGATTTTGCGCGTCGGGCGCAAGAGGGCTTCGCTACAAGCTGGAAAATTCCAATGTCGACCATGTGACATTTCTTGACGCCCAGCCCGAGGCAATCCAGTTGGCCGAGTCAAACGCGCGGCTCAACAATATTCCGGAAAAGCAGTTCCGCACAATGAGGGCTGACCTCAACAGGCTGCTCGGCACCGGAGAGAGATTCGACCTCATCGAAATAGACCCGTTCGGCACGCCGGTGCCTTATCTGGCGGCATTGATGAGATGCGGTTCGGGCATGGACGAGAGATATGTTTCTGTCACCGCAACCGACACGGCCGTGCTGTGCGGCGCGCACGCTGCCGCCTGCTACAAGGTATATGCCGCAAGGCCCCTGCATTCCGAGGTGTGCCATGAGGCGGGCCTGCGCATATTGCTGGCCAACATGGCCCGCGCGGCCGCGAGCGAGGACTGGGCTCTCGAGCCGCAGCTCTGCATTTCGCACCGGCACTACTTCAAGGTGCTGGCGCGCCTGCGCAAGGGAGCCGACGGCGCGGTGGAGACCGCGAAAACCGCCATGTCTTATCTTGTGCAATGCAAGCACTGCCTTTACCACGAGATGCACGCGTCTGCGGCAGACCTGAGAACAGAGTGCCCCGAATGCGGCAAGAGAATGGAATGGGGCGGGCCGGTGTGGGGCGGGAAATGGGCCGAGCCCAAAAGCATTGAACGCATGATTCGCCTGCTTTCGCAGCGGCCATATATTGAAGTGGGGGAAACAGGCACAGTTCTCAAGACGATTCTGGACGAGTGCGAGGGGCCGGCCCTCTATTATGATTTGCACGAGCTGTCCTCGCGCCACAAGCGCGTGATTCCCCGCGCCGAGGATGTGGTGGGCAAACTTCGCGAGGCGGGCTTTTTTGCCGCGCGCACCCACTTCTCTTCAGTTGCCATTCGCACCGATGCGGGGCTGGAAGACGTGCTGGCAGAGATGGGGAAAAGATAGACCGGTTTTCCTTCTCCATATTTTTCGTCTTGCGACGCACCCATGTCTATAAAAAGCTGTTTTGCCCAAACGACTGACGACAAAAAGGTGTATCTTTACGTCAGGGACTTCTCAAACCGCCTCCTCATCTTCAGCCGACTGGTCGGGCTTTTACAAAAAGAGCCTGGCCGAGAGGCAGAAAATATTGGCGCAGGCCCGCAACCTCGATGCTGCCGACCTCGCGCTGCTCAACAAGGACGGTCCGCTTCCTCTTGCGGCGGCAGACCAGATGAGTGAAAATGTGATTGGAACTTTTGGCCTGCCTCTTTCGGTTGCGCTCAATTTTGTTGTCAACGGCAAGGAGTATGTTGTGCCCATGGCCATTGAGGAGCCATCTGTGGTGGCGGCCGCCTCCAATGCAGCCAAACTTGCAAAGGCATCGGGCGGATTCAAGGCAGCTTATACAGGTTCGATAATGATTGGACAGGTCCAGCTTGTGCAAGTAAAAGATATGGAAGAGGCGAAGAAGAAGCTGGAAAAAAACAAATCCAAAATAATCGAGCAGGCCAACAGCGACGCGAAATATCTCACGGCTTACGGCGGCGGAGTGACGGCTTTACAGTGGCGCGTTATTCTCACAGACCGCGGACAGATGCTTATTGTGGAATTTCTGGTCAATGTGGTTGACGCCATGGGCGCAAACATGGTGAACACCACTTTGGAAAGAATGGCTCCAACGCTTGAGGAAATGACGGGCGGAAAAAGCAGGCTCAAGATTTTGTCAAATCTGGCGACACAGCGCATGGCGAGCGCAACGGCCGTGTGGAAGGCCGAAGATATCGGCGGGGCGGACGTGGCAGAGGGAATTCTTGATGCATGGACAATGGCAATGGCAGACCCTTACCGCCGCTCCACCCACAACAAGGGCGTGATGAACGGAATAGATGCTGTTGCGGTTGCGCTTGGAAACGACTGGCGCGCGGTGGAAGCCGGCGCGCACTCCTATGCCGCACTCAAGGGCGCGGCCCTGACAACCTACAAGCTTGATGCTGATGGAAATATTGAGGGAAAAATTCTTCTTCCTCTTGCGGTCGGCACGGTGGGCGGCTCGATGAAAGCAAATCCCGCGGCCGCGATGTGCCAGAGAATTCTGGGGGCAAAAACATCTGGCGAATTGGCGCAGGTGATGGCTGCCGTGGGGCTGGCGCAGAATTTCGCGGCCCTGCGCGCCATGGCGTCCGAAGGAATCCAGAAAGGGCACATGCGCCTTCATGCGCGCCATATCGCAATGTCTGCGGGCGCGAGCGAAGTGGAAGTTGACGAGGTTGTCAAACGCATGACTGCGGGCAACGCAATCAACGAGGCGGGCGCGAAAAAAGCGCTGGACGAAATGCGCAAAGCGAAGGGCAAAAATTAGCACATTCATTTTGTTTATGGTTGATTTTGATGGCACAAAAAAGCGAACAACAGAAAGACGAACCAAGAGATTCGAATGACTGGCTTCTGGCCCTCTGTCTTGGCGTGCTGGTGGGCGGACTGCTGGCAGCGACCAGCCCGGCGACTCTGGGCAATGGCGCATATGCGCACGTGCTGCATGTTGTGCAAAACCAGCCCGCCAGCCCTGCTGAAATCCTGATGCGCGGCGCCTACAGCATGCTGGGCAGCGTGCTTGGGGGAAGCGGCATAAACGGACAACTGGCGTTTTTCAAAAATCTCCCGCTTTTCTTGGGCGCCCTGAGCGCCATGCTTGCATACGGCACCCTGCGCTTCCTTAATTTCAGCCGCATGGAAAGCGTGCTGGCCTCGGGGCTCGCAATGCTGGCGCCGGCCGTCGGCTTGGCATTTTTCCCCGGCCTTTTGGCGGCAGAAATGCTGGCAATACCGATGATTTTGCTCGGCCTTTTGGGAATCGCGCTGGTTGCCAGTGAGAAAAAAGAGAAAACCGATGATATTTCCCCTACTGCTTTCCTCGGCCTTCTCTTAGGCATCGCCGGATTTGCGGGCGCGATTTGGATTTACCCGTGGGCCTCGCTTATTCTTGCGGCGCTGCTTGTCGGCAGCCTGCTGGAGGCAAAAGAGCATTTGCATGATTTGAGCAAAATGGGCAAAACCGCATGGATGCGGCTCGTTGCCCTTGTTCTGCCTCTTGGAGTTCTTTCAATTGTCCAGATGCAGGCATTTGTTGTTTCTTTCTCAAGCATTTTGTTTGTTTTGCAGCACGGATGGATGCTCGGCGGGCTGGCGTTTGTTTCTTTCGTGGCATTGCAGAAAACGCAGAGGCACCCGCAGGCAGTCATGTATGCTGTGCTGACTGCTGCGGGGCTGCTGATGGGCGGCGTGTCTCCCGCGGCCGCGATGCTGGCATGGATGATGCCAGCCGCATACGGCCTGCACGCTCTCAGGGACTGGGAGAATGACACGCTCGTGATGCGCGTTGCGATGGTGACACTGCTGGTCGGCATTCCGCTGTTCGGGCTCATGTCTGGCGCGCAGGGCTGGATGCAGGCCGCGGGCTCGTCTGTGCTTGTCGCGGCAGGAGTGGTGGCAATGGTCCACCTTTGGGGCTGGTCCTCTGGAATGGTGCGGGCCGGTGCTTCGGTATTTCTGCTCGCGGCGGCAATGATGTCTTTGGCGGTTTCAATCGCCGCAATCGGCGGCAACGTGATGTATGCCTACTCGCCGCTCGACGCGGATTCGCAGGCGGCGCTGATATGGATAGGAAATTCAAGCCAGCTTGCGGGCACGCAGGTTGCGTCTCTGGCAACGCCGGAAGCCGTTCAGCTTCTGGCGCACGGAAATTCGGCCATGTCGGACAAAGAGATGCTGGCATGGCTGGGCGCAAGCCGCAACAGCAGCTCAAGCCTTGCCCCCGGCACGCTGATAGTGGTGCCCGTATCTGTTTTCGATTTGATGCCTGCGCGCGAAAACGACATCGGCCACAACTGGACGCTGAACGCCTTCCGCTTTGTCGGCAAAACTGCCGACAGCCCGCCGCTGGCCGTGTTCGACTCGAATCAGAATCTGCGCATCCTCCATCCGCTGGACGGCTACGGAAATCTGGCGGCCGAGCGCTCTTACCTGTTCACAATGCCCGGGCAGGCGTATGCCAAAACACTCACCATCGGAGACGTGCAGTTGCTGCATCCGAGCGAAAATATCAGTGATGACGGCAATCTGCTGATTTGGCCGAATGACGAGCTGAACAGCCGCGTGCTCGGCATTTTCGAGGACAAATTGGCCGGATACAGCGTTGTGTATGAAACGCAAAATGTCCGCGTGCTTCGGGTGAATTGATGGCTGAAACAAGGGTGATTGGATAGAAGCCTACGCATTGGCACTGGTCGGCATTTCCGCACTCTTGGCCAGCGCGTTCATGACACGCAAGGTCATGGCGAAGGCGCGCGCCGCCGGAATGACGGGCCAGGACATGCACAAGGCCGACAAGCCCGATGTACCGGAGATGGGCGGCATCGCCATCGCGGCCGGCTTTATCGGCGCCGTGCTTTTGGGCCTTGTTCTAAACACCGTGCTTCATCTCCAGCTCGGCGTTATGGAAATGATTGCCGCACTTCTCACAGTCTGCATAGTTGCCATCATCGGAATACTTGACGACATGTTTGACATGAGGCAGCTGACCAAAACACTTCTGCCTCTTGCGGCTTCTGTGCCGCTTGTTGTGGTCGCGCTTGCGGCCGGGCAGAATTCAATCTCAATTCCGTTCATCGGCGCCATCGACTTCGGCATTGCCTATCCATTGCTGCTCATTCCGCTTGCAGTGGCCGTTTGCTCGAATTTGACCAACATGCTGGCCGGCTACAACGGCCTCGAGGCCGGCATGGGCGCAATCATGTTCGCCACTTTGTCTGTGGTGGCGCTTGTGCACGGGCAGGCTGAGATGACAATACTCTCTCTTGCCATGCTGGGCGCGCTCTTGGGATTTTTGCCATTCAACTGGTTTCCGGCAAAAGTGTTTATCGGAGATGTTGGCACGTTTTCAATCGGAGCCGCGCTCGCGGCCTCGGTCATCATTTCCGATTTGAAATCCGCCGGCGCGATATTGGTTATTCCGTTTGTGGTTGACTTCTTCCTCAAGGCGGCCAACAGATTCCCCAAAAGCTTTGCAGAAATCGGCCCGAACAACAGGCTGTATGCGCCGAAAGGCAAGGTCCGCGGACTGGCCGATTTGGTGCTGCTTGTCGCGGACGGCCTGAGCGAAAAGGCGCTTGTGATGAGGCTGCTGGCCATTGAGGCGGTGTTTGCACTCATAGTGCTGGCGCTGTATGTGAAATGAGCCTTGCGCCGAAAGTGTTGGAATTATATAAATTGCCCGAAACGGTGTCAAGCATGAATCCCCGCAAAGCAGGCATTCGGCCCAATACAAAGAAAGGCCAGTTCGCACCGGATTTTGGGGGAATTGTGGCTGGATTTTTGAAAAATGTTGTGAGCGCAGTCTTAACGGTCGGATATATCGCATTATGGACGAGTCCGACCTGGGTTCCGGTTCTGAGCGTTCTAATGTTCCTGATTCTTATTCTCGCAATTAGACATGTTTTCACCAAACGCAATAAACTTTTCCCCCCTAAAAAAACATCCTCTTACGCTTTTACTGGAGCGGTTGTAGGGGCGGCAGTGCTTGCGGGCATTTGGTTGATGTACAGCTTGTTGGTAGCATTGAATGGGCAGAAAACCGAACTCTTTGGTCTTCTCGTCTGCGTAGACGCTTTCGCACTTGCAGGCGCTATTTTCGGCGCTGCGGCTGGAGCCATATTGGGAGTTATGCGATCCAAGCGGTAGTTGCCCGATTTGATGCGCGCCCTACTCTTTCTCCCCCACCATTTCCATCAGCGTGACCATTTCATTCACTTTCTCATAGTCAGCCGGCCTGCCGATGTCGAGCCAGTAGTCGTCGAAAATGTAGGCATTGATGTGCTGCTTTTGCGCCAAAAGGCGGGGGAAAACGTTTTTGGCGAAATCCTCCTTGGGCTTGATGTAGTCAAAGATGCCGGGGTTGAAGACATAGACGCCGGTGTTGACTAAATTTCGCACAATCGGCTTTTCCTTGAATGCGGTGATGCGGTTCTTTTCGTTTACCTCCGCGATTCCGTATTCCAGAGGAACGCCCGTGCGCTTGAGGGCAACGGACGCGATGCAGCCGGACTTGCGGTGCGCCTCCACCATGGCCTTGATGTCAAGGCGCGAGAGATGGTCGCCCATCTGCACGATAAAGGGCTCCTTGCTGAATTTGCCTGCCGAGGCAAGAATGGAGCCGGCCGTGCCGAGCTCGCCCTCCTCTTCGGAATAGGAGAGCTTCATGCCCACCTTGCTGCCGTTGCCGAAATGGGAAATGATTTGCTCTTTGAGATAGCCGACGGTGAGGGTGACTTCGTTCACGCCGTTGGCCTTGAGATGGCGCAGCACGTATTCCAGAATGGGCTTGCGGCCCAGAGGGAGCATTGGCTTGGGAATCGAATATGTATAGGGGCGCAGGCGCGTGCCCTGCCCGCCGCAGCATACAATCGCTTTCATCCAAATCACCAGGATATGTTGTTCGTTGATTGGTCAAATGACGGTTACATTTTAAACCTGTCCGCCGCGCGGGGCCTACACCATGTCGATTTCGCGCAAACGGTTGGAGACCATGAGCTGGTACTGGCGCGAGAGCGAGTCCGCTTCCTCCTGTTCGCGCGCCTCGGAGAAAACACGGACATAATTCTCGGTGCCTGAGGCGCGCACCAGCACCCATGCGGACTCGAAATCGATGCGGAAACCCCCTTTGAGCGGGCGCAGAATGGCGTGGGTGGGCAGGTCTGACTGCAGTTCTTTTTGCAGCATTGCGGCCAGACGAAGATTGACGCCGGGCGGGCAGGCGATTTTGAGTTTTGAATTATAGAATTTGGGCAGGGTTTTGACCCATTCGCTTAACGGGGCGTAGGCTGCCATCTCCAAGAGCTTGCCCGCGGCCAGCACGCCGTCTTTTGCAAGAGAGAATTGTGGCCACACAATGCCGCCGACTTCCTCGCCCGCCATCACAACGCGCTCGCCCAATGAATGCACGCGCTCGGAAAGATAGGGCGCGCCGACGTCGGTGTATTCGGTCTTGGCGCCATGAACCGCCGCCGCATCCTCGACAACGCGGCTGGTTGCCACGGTGGTGACGACAAGGGGCGGAAGAGAGGAAGAATTTCTTTTGCGCCTTTTGTTTTTATTTTTGTTTTTCGATTCCTGCTCGAGCAGATAGAGCGCCCATTTTGCGGAGAGGGCGACGCCCATGTCGCCAGAAATCCAGCCGCCCTTCTCGTCAACAAAAGTGACGCGGTCGGCATCGCCGTCCCATGCAACTCCCATGTCGGCGCCGCTGTCTGTGACTTTTTCGATAAGCGTTTCGATATTTGCCTTGGCCGGCTCGGAGGGGCGGTTTGGGAAACGGCCGTCGAGCTTTTCGTTTATGAAACTGGAGCGGACGCCAAGCGCCTTGAAAATGGCGGGAGCGACAAGGGTGGACGTGCCGTTGCCAGGGTCTGCGACAACGCGCAGGGGCCGGTGCGCCCCGCTTATGCGCCGCCGGTTGACAAAGCGCAAAACCGCCCTCTGGTATTCCCCGATTACGTCCGGCACTGCTTCAATTTTGCCCATCTGCGGCCATGCCGGAATTGGATGATGGGGCTTGCCGATGAAATGTGCGATGGATGCTCCGCGCTCGCGTGAAACCGCAACTCCGTTTGCGTCAACGAATTTGAGCGCGTTCCACTCGGGGGGGTTGTGGCTTGCCGTGACAATGACAAGGCCGCCTGCGCCGAGGCTGGCGGCAGTCCATTCCGATGCCGGGGCGGTAAGGATGCCCAAATCGGCCACCTGCGCGCCGCCTTCCATCAGGCCGGCCGCAGTAGCCTCGAAAATGCAGGGCGAGGTGAGGCGCATGTCACGCGCAAGGGCTACGAGGGGGAAAGAAACTTTGCTTTTTTTTGTTTTGCCGGCTTTTGCTTTTTTGGAGTGCTGCTTGACGAAATGGGCAAAGCCGAAACCAAGGTCCATTGCCTGCGACGGGCCCAGTTCATCGAAAAGACCGCGCACGCCGTTGGTGCCCATCGAGAGCGTCATGAGTGGAAATTGGTGGGCAGATGCTTTAAAATCATCGCCACGCTAGGGTGAAACGAGGGGATGAATATGGGTATTGCCGGTCCTGCAGCCATGTCGGGCGGAGCGATTATGATAGGGTGGGGCATGGCCCGCCCGCGCACAGGCAACGCCCAGACCGAAGGCGCCCTTGACTCTGTTTTGTTGGGCGGCGGGGCCGTCCTCACCGGCGTCGGCATGGCCTGGTCTGTTTCTCAGGGAAACGACGGGGGCAAAAAGGGCAAGAAGTAGAAAAGGGCAAAAAGAGCGGGAAGCAGTCAGTGAGGGAAGGTAGCCCATGAAAGTTCTGGTTGATTTGCACATCCATTCAAAATACGCGCGCGGCTGCTCGCCGAAGATGGATATTGCGCACATGGCTGCCTCGGCAAAAGTGAAGGGCCTGCAACTGGTGGGCACCGGAGACGCCACGCATCCGAAATATTTTGAGGAAATAAAAAAAGAGACTGAAGAGGGGAATAATTCGGGCGGCTTCCTGCTTCGTGACTCGATTTTTTTCGTTCCCACAGTCGAGGTAAACAATATTTTCGAGCTGCCTGCAGGCAAAAAAAGAAGGGTGCACACCTTGGTGGTGCTGCCCAGCCTTGATATTGCGAAACGCTTCTCGGATTTGATTGCCCCTTTTTCCAAGCTCGGCACTGACGGGCGGCCGTGGGTGCGCATGAGCCTTGAGAAAATGACTGAAGAAGCACTTGCGCTTAATCCGAAGATTCTCATCATACCGGCGCACATCTGGACGCCGTGGTTTGGCTGTTTTGGGGCAAAGGGCGGATTTTCGTCATTAAATGAGGCGTTTGGCTCACAGGCAAAAAATATTCACGCTATTGAAACCGGCCTCTCCTCCGACCCGCCCATGAACTGGAGATGCTCGTGGCTGGACAATGTGCGCATCCTGTCTTTCTCGGACGCGCATTCGCCCGACAATCTGGCAAGAGAGGCCAGCGAATTTGAGATGCAGGAGATGACTTACGACTGCTTGTGGCGCGCCATCGCCGCCCCGGATGAGCGCAACCATCTTGTGCGCACGCTTGAATTTTTCCCCCAAGAAGGGAAATATTTTGCAGACGGGCATCGGGAATGCGGCTTGAGGCTGACTGCTGCCAAGACAAAAGCGCTGGGGGGCAGATGCCCCAAATGCGGCAAAAAGATTACAAGAGGCGTGCTGGGGCGCATAGATTTGCTTGCAGACAGGGCGGAAGGCGTCAAGCCGGCCAAAGCCGCGCCCTTCACCCATCTGGTGCCTTTGCGAACATTGATTGGAATGGCGCTGGGGCAGGGGGCCAAGACGCAGAAGGTGGAGAGGGCATATGATGCGCTTATTGCGGCATTTGAAAACGAGATAGCCGTTCTCGAGGCAAAACCTCAGAAAATACAGGAAAAACTGGCAGGAAAAATCGAGGCAGAAATTTTGAAGAAGATTTCAAACGCCGTTTCGCTCATGCAGCAGGAGAAATTGGATTTGCGGCCCGGATACGATGGGCAATATGGCGAAGTGGGATTGCCGGCTGAATAAAGCCCCCCAATAATCGACTTTTTATCCTTTTTTGGGGTTATTAGCCCATGAAGGCGGCGGCCAGGCCAGAGAGCGGCGAGCAGGAGAATCTTCATGAGGAGCGGACAGCCCGCCCCGCCTCCATGCCGGCCGACAACAACCTCGAGAGAATAGTGCAGATGCCGACGTGGCGCGAGCTGCTGATGGATTTGGTGCATTCAAACCAAATCGACCCGTGGGACATAGACGTTGTTGAAATTACAAAAAAATACATCGAGCAGGTCAAGAAGATGACAATGAACGACCTGCGCATTCCGGCAAACCTTATTCTTGCGGCCGCCATTTTGCTGCGCTTCAAATCCGACATGCTTCAGCTTGACGAGCCGGTCGAGCAGACAACCTTGGACGAATTCTCGGAACATGTGCCGATGAATGACATACCGGTGCTGGAACTGAGGGGCCGCATACCGCCCAAGCGCCGCGTCACTCTGGACGAGCTCGTGTCGGCGGTGGAAGAGGTATTTTCGCGCGAACAGGAGAGGCAGGCCCCGCCGGCAGTGGTGAACATTCCCCCCGCCATCGAAATCAAACTGGCCGAATTCAATCTTGACGAGCAGATGCTCGCGGTGCAGGGCAAGCTCACGCGGCAGGCCGACGGCGAGGGGCTGGTGACATTCTCGGCCCTTTTGGACGAGCCGACGCGGCACGCGGTAGTATATACTCTTCTCCCATTGCTGTTTCTGGCCCAGCGCGGCGAAGTGACGCTCGCGCAGGACCCGTTCTTCGGCGAGATATTCATTCGAGTTATGTCGGAGAAGAAAATGGGCGGAAACCGGGATGGAAATGGCGGAAAAAACCAAGCGGGGATAAATACAAAAGCAAGCGGCGCTAAATCAGGTTGATTGTATGGCGAAATCCAAGATGTCGGTGTATGTGAGGCCTCGGGAGCAGAGCCCGGCTGCTGAAGAGAAAAAGCAGGAAGAGAAAAAAGTGGAAATGAAAAAAACCGAGGAGAAAAAAACTGAAATCAAAAAATCGGAAGCGCCCAAAGAGAGCCAACAGGTGCTTTTGTCAAACATTCTTACAGTCCGCCCTCCGCGCCATCCAAAACCCAGCGAAGATGTTGATGACGAGAGCACGAGCATGAAAGATGAAGAGGCAGCCGGATTGCAGGCTGAATCAGCAGAGGTTGCACAAGCCGGCCCGGGTTTCCCAAGCCCTGATGCTCCGCCCGAGATGCCTGAAATAAAATCGGACGGCGCTGAAATTAACGCCGGGGCCGAAACAATTTCCCAGCCTTCTTCTCCAGCAATGCAGGCCAGCGCGCTTGAGCCCCTGCGCGTGCTTGAAGCCGCGCTTTTCATGTCATCGCAGTCATTGCAGTCGGCCGATTTGGGAAAACTTGTCGGCATCGCGGCAGTCGGCCATGTCAACCAGCTGCTGGAAGAACTGAGCAAACAGTACGACGCATCAGGCTCCGCGCTTGAAGTTGTCGAGGAAAATCCGGGCAAATGGGCAATGCGCATCCGCGCATCGTTCGCCCCCACAGTGCGCCGTTTTGCGGGAGAGGCCGAAATACCAAAACATGCGCTCCGCACGCTGGCTTATGTTTCGCGCCACGAGGGAATAACCAAGCGCGAGCTGTTCAAGCGCCTCGGCAGCACCATTTACGAGGATGCCGCCGAATTGATTGAGAAGGGATTCGTAACGGCCAAGCCGGCCGGCCGGACAATGTCGCTTTCCACAACCCCGAAATTCAGGCAGTATTTCCAGGAATAGATTATTTTTTTTTGTTTGGGGCGCGTTGTTACCGACAGGAGCCAAAAGCTTTATGAGTAATCTGGTGGAAGTTGGACAGTCGGGACACATGTTCGCAATTTTTGGAGGGGAATTTTATGACAACTGAACTGGACTCTAAGACCTTCAAAGCTCACATCTCATCTGGCTGGGCCCTTGTCGACTTCTGGGCGCCGTGGTGCGGCCCTTGCAAAATGCTGGGGCCTGTCATTGACGAGCTGTCAAAGGAAATGAAAGACATCAAAATCGGCAAGGTGAATGTTGACGAGCAGGACGAGCTGGCCACCCAGTTCGGCGTGTCTTCCATCCCCACGGTCATTGTTTTCCATAACGGCGAAGTGGTCGACCAGCGCGTGGGCGCGGGCACCAAGTCGTCGATAAAGGGCTGGATTGACCAGGCGATGGGGAAGTAGCGGATGACAGCGAATAGGGATAGCAAATAAAAGCCCCGCCGCCTCCATCTTCTCTATGACTCAATACCAGACACCAAAGGGCATGCGGGACTATTCGGGCGCGCTCATGGAGCGCCGCCTGCGCATGCTGCGCTCCATTGAATCTGTCTACCGGAGGTGGGGTTATCAGGCCCTCTCCACGCCGGCAATGGAATCGGTCGAAACGCTCAATGCCAAAGCGGGTGCTGCCGGACTGGTTTCATCGGCCGAAATAGCGGGGCAGTTGTTCAAAATCGAGGACAGCGGGCTTGCCCTGCGCTTTGATTTGACTGTTCCTCTTGCCCGCTTTGCTGCCAACCAGTCGCTTCCCAAGCCGTACAAGCGCTATTGCGTGGCGCCGGTGTGGCGGCGCGAGGAGCCGCAAAAGGGGAGGATGCGCGAATTTTTGCAGGCGGACGCGGACATAATCGGCTGCCCGTCAATGAGGGCCGAGACAGAGCTTCTGGCAATGGCCGCCGAGGCGCTCGGGGCCATCGGCATCACAAAATTCGAGATTTTGCTTAACAGCCGCATGATATTGAGCGGAGTGGTGGAAAAACTGGGCTTGGGCAAATCCGAGACAGAAGTGTTCCGCGCGCTCGACAAGCTGGAAAAAATCGGAGAGGACGGGGTGCGGGCTGAATTGGAGGCTGCGGGCGTGGATGGCGCGGCCGCAAAAAAACTTCTCGCGCTTGTGTCTGGTGAGAAAGACGGAGACAACGAGGCGCAGCTGAAGAAGGCGGCTGTGTATTCGAAAGAAGGCGCCGAACAGCTGCGCCAGATTATCGGCATGCTGGAGCAGGAATACGGACTGGACACTGTGCGCGTCGATTTGTCGCTTGTGCGCGGGCTTGGATATTACACCGGCCCGATTTTCGAGATAAAGGCCGGAGACGGAATCGGCTCTGTTGCCGGCGGCGGGCGCTATGACAAATTGCTTGAAATTTACGGCCAGCCCGATTCGGCTGTCGGCATTTCTCTTGGGATAGAGCGCCTGATGGCGCTTGAAGAGGAGAGCAAGGAAAGCAAAAACCCCGCCTCGCCCACGCAGGCGCTTGTTGTTGAAATCGGAATTGAACCGGCCCAGCGCGCGCAGGTGATGGAAATCGCCCGCAAGCTGAGGGCCGAGGGAATTGCGGTTGAAACCGATTTGAACGAGAGAAACATGCGCAAGCAGCTGGAATATGCAAATGCCAATTCCATACCATTCGCAATCATTGTAGGCAAAAAAGAGCTTGAAACAGGCCTGTATGCGCTAAAGGATTTGCAAAGCGGGCAGCAGGAATCTCTCAAGCTTGACGCCGCGGCCAAGAAAATAAAACAGGCCGCGGGAAAATAGATTAAGACGCGGCATTTGATTTTTGTTGGAGATTTTTTCATGGACAACTGGTTTGATTCACTGCTGGCCGCCCTGCGCGAGGGCAGGCCGGTTGTGATTCTGGATGATTTGGAGCGCGAGGGCGAGGCTGATTTGGTTCTCCACGCAAAGTTCGCCACGCCAGCGAACATAGGCCTCATGCGCAAGGAGGCTGGCGGGCTGATTTGCCTTGCCACCAGCGGCGAGACGGCCGAAAGGCTGGGAGTCGGATTTGCAGTTGATTTGCTGCATGCCAGCGGGAACGAAGTGCTCTCGGCGCTTGCAATCGACAAGACGCCGTATGGGGATTCGCCGGCCTTTTCGGTGTGGATAAACAGCCGCAAGACCTACACGGGCATAACAGACAATGACCGCAGCCTTACCATTACAGAATTTGAGAAAATGGTGAAAACTGACGCAAAAAACATGCAGGCCGAATTCACAAAATCATTTTATGCGCCAGGCCACGTGCCCCTTCTTGTCTCGCGCTCGTTGAAGAAGAGGGGCGGGCACACCGAGCTGGCAATAGCGCTGGCGGCCGCGGCAGGATTGACGCCGGCCATGGTTGTATGCGAAATGCTTGCAGACAACGGCAAAGCCATGGGCTGGAAAGAGGCAAAAGAGCTGGCGGCGCGGCGCGGCTGGTTTGCGACCGACGGACCTGAATTAAAAAAGAAATTGTAGAGAGTCTTGATTATTCAGTGAATTGTTCCTGAGGCCGAGCCATTGCTTATTTCAGTGAAAAGCTCGTGCAGTTTGTTTTTCTTCAGCACCAATGAGTGGGCCTGACCTTTGAGGGCAAGATAATCGCTGGCCGACAATGCGTCTTTCTGCTGCTTTACATCCTGAACGAGATTGTCGATTTCTATCGTGGTTTCGCGGATAAACGAGTTTGTGCCGTTGAGATAGGACTGTATTTCATCGCGCACTTTCACCCATTCAAGAGACTGGGCCGGCCCGCTTATTGGCGGATGGACCGACAATTCTTCCAGCTTGGAAATGCGGGTGTCAAGAAGCTTGTCAATAGAGTTGAACTGCGTTTCGAAAGTTTCGCGGATGTGCTGCGGGCGGCTGTGGCTGTCGATGCGGCGGCTGAGATTTTCGTTCAAGAGAAGCGGATTGTTGAGTTTGGGAATGGTTGAAGTGACAAGGGCCGAGTTGGAGAAAACTCCGGGCTTGGCTGCAACGATATTGCCTGTGCTCTGGCCGCTCATGACATCTCCTCTGCTTGGTCGCACATTGCCTTTTCGCACGCTTTCTGGTCGCTTATGCCTGTCGACAACAAAATGAAGAGAATTTAAAAGGATGACGATGGGGCGCGAAAAGTAAGAGTGTCTTTTTATAGGCGGGCGGGAAAAAAGGATAAGATTGATTTTATGGCCAGAACACAGGTCAAAATAGGCGTGGTGGACACCACTTTCTCGCGCATAGACATGGGAGCCATGGCTGTGGACGAGCTGAAGAAGAATCATCCTTCCGTCACTATCGTCCGCCATACCGTGCCGGGCATAAAGGATTTGCCGGTCGAGTGCCAGCGCCTGCTCACGATTGACGGCTGCGACATTGCGATGGCTCTTGGCATGGTGGGCAATGCGCCGATAGACACCCAGTGCGCGCACGAGGCGTCGTTGGGTTTGCAGTGGGCGAAACTGAACACCAACAAGCACATAGTCGAAGTGTTCGTGCACATGAACGAGGCAAAGAGGGTGGACGGCACGCTCGATGAGGCCGCGTTTTTCTCGCTGACCGAGGACCGCACGCGCAAGCACGCGCACCATGCAGTATGGCTTGTCGCAGACCCGCAGAAGCTCGTTGAGAGGGCAGGCACGGGAAGGAGACAGGGAAGGGAAGACACCGGCCAGATAAAAAAGAAGTAAAAAAAGATTGAGGCTCGAACCACATGAACCCGACTTCAAATTCCGCATCCAAAAAATCAATCGCCATTGTCGTCTCGGATTTCAATGACGAGATTACCGGCCGCATGCTTGCGCAGGCAGAGGATGAAGCTGGCAAGGCTGGCGCCGCAATAGCCGCCGTCATCCATGTGCCGGGCGCATTTGACATGCCCCTTGTTGTTGCCGAACTGCTCGAGCGCGGCGACGTGCAGGCAGTTGCCACATTGGGAGCGGTCATCAAGGGCGACACGCAGCACGATGACGCTGTGGTGCAGGCCTGCGCGCACGCTCTGGCGCGCGCCAGCATTCATTATAAAAAGCCGGTCAGTTTGGGAATCATCGGCCCGGGCGCAACGCATGCGCAGGCGACTGCGCGCGCCGACGAATACGCGCGGCGGGCGGTGCGGGCCGCGCTGCGGCTGATTGATGCGCAAAAAGAGGCGCGCGAATAAGCAGATGCCGAAGAGGATGAAAAAATGGAAGACTCTTTGAAGAAAAAAAACTATTTGACATATCTGACATTTGTCATACTGGCCGTGCTGGTTGTAGTGGCTGTGCTTTGGATGGCTGCTCCGAAAGCCAATGAGAATCAGGCACCAAAGCAAGGAAATTTGGATGTGCCCGCTCCGGCCTTCATCAATAATTCCGCCATCTGGGATAAGATGAAAAACACATACAAACCTCCGACCATCACCAAGATTTCTGGAGGATACCATTATTTCAGTCCTGTGCAAGGAGGGTATTCCTTCGATTATCCAGATGGATGGATTTCGATGGTTGACCAGAGCAATGACTCTTCCATTAACACGCAAATCAAAGTGGTTTCCAGCAATGACCTCATCAGCCAAGTGCTTTTAGAGAACCAGAAGACGAATGATACCATAGCCGTCGCATTCTCGTCTGACTTTTCAAAAGCCTGGATTGACGAGGCAGGTTGCAATGACTCGCTCCCGGGCCTTATGCTGGAAGCCTCAGATGCGCAGTATGCAGGAACACCGGTCTCGGATACAGACCTCATCAGAAAACAGGGTGTAGTCAGAGAGTGGTTTGCGAACGCGACCGTTGAATGGATAAGCAGCGGCATGGTCGAGGGCTGCGCCATCAAAGGCAGGATGTATGGAGAACCGGTAATTGCGATTATGGGCGGCCGGTGCGGGAATCGGCCGATGATGCTGATGGGCCAGGATGAACAGGTTTATCGGAAGTTGATTGCCGGCCTCAAGTGCGGCCCAGGAGCAGGTTGAAATGGCCCCGACAAATTCCGCACCGACTCCGAACGGCCTTACGCGCGTGGCCACCACGGTTCTGCCCACAAAATACGGCGAGTTCAAGCTCTGGGCATATCAGGAGAAAGGAAAATGCGGGGCTGGAGGAGAGCCGGAAGGGCCGACTCATCTTGCCCTCTTCAAAGGCAAATTGAAAGGGGCGCAAAGAGTGCCAGTGCGCCTGCATTCAGAATGCGTTACAGGGGACGCGCTCGGCTCTTTGCGCTGCGACTGCGGCGCGCAGCTGGAGAAAGCCATGAAGTACATTCAGAAGAAAGGCACGGGCGTGCTCATTCATCTTGACCAGGAAGGGCGCGGAATCGGGCTTGCAAACAAAATGAAGGCATATGCTTTGCAGGACAAGGGGCTGGACACGGTGGAGGCCAACCTGCGCCTCGGATTTTTGGAAGACAAGCGCGATTATACCGCCGCAGCTTGCATTTTGCATGATTTGGGAGTGAAATCCGTTCTTTTGATTACAAACAACCCGCTCAAGATATCGGGCGTGCAGAAATGCGGCATCAAGGTGGAAGGCCACCTGCCGCTTCTCACCAAGCCGAACGGCACAAACAAAAAATACCTCAGAACAAAAAAAGAGAAGATGGGGCACTGGCTGAAATAGAGTGGCGCGTATGGGCTCTCTTGAAGATTGCCATTTCATGTCCCGCTGCCTTCACTTGGCGGCCCGCGGCCGGCCGGCCCCGAATCCGTTTGTTGGCGCAGTCATCGTGGATGACAAAAGCAAAAAAATAATCGGCGAAGGATTTCATCGCAAAGCGGGCGAGCCACATGCCGAAGTTGAGGCAATAAATGATGCATGCCGGCGACTCGGGCGCAAGCGCGCGCATCTTCTTTTCCCAAACTCCACCCTTTACGTCAATTTGGAGCCCTGCAACCATTTCGGAAGAGTGCCGCCCTGCACAAAAGCGATTTTGAAGGCGGGCATCGGGCGCGTTGTTTTTGCAATGAAAGACCCGAATCCAAAAGTAAAGGGGGGCGGAGAAAAAGAGCTGAAAAAGGCGGGCGTGAAGACCGTTTTTGGCGTTCTCAGGTCAGAAGCCCGCGAAATCAACAAGGCGTTTGTCAAGCATGCGAAAACCGGCATGCCGTTTGTCACGCTCAAGATGGCGCAGACGGCTGACGGAAGATTTATCACCCGCCCGGACGAGCCGCGCTGGATTTCGGGTCCGCAAGCCCGCCTCATGGTGCACCGGCTGCGAAATCAGGTTGGCGCGCTTGTTATCGGCATCGGAACTGTGCTGGCCGATAATCCGCAGCTCACCACGCGTTTGCCGGGAAAAGAAAAAGGCCATGACCCGCTGCGCGTGATTATTGACCCTGAACTGCGGGTCCCGCTGAACGCCAAAGTGCTCAAAGACAGAAACGCGCTCGTTGTTTGCGGGCAAGAGGCAAGGGCGGGAGAGGCGAAAAAAAGAAAAGAGACGCTTGAGAGAAAAAAGAAAATAGAAGTGTGGATTGTGCCCGACATCAAAAAGCGGCCGGCCGCCCAACACGGTCAGCTTGACCTGTCGGCCGTGCTGAAACATTTGGGAAAATGCGGCACAAACCACGTGCTGTGCGAGGGCGGGCCGTCTCTGGCCGCCTCTTTTATCGAGCAGAAACAGGCGGATGAATTGATGCTGTTCGTAGCTTCTAAGCGAAGAGGGAAGAAATATCCTCCCTCGCCCTCCGAGTTGCGGCTGTCGCGCGCAATTTCAAAATCCATGCGAACGGTTCTGACGCAAAATGTTGGCAATGACCTGCTGGTTATCGGGAGACAAAAATAACAACATTTATAAGAAATAGACGCAAAGTTGAAAGCATATTCGAGTGGCTTCTTCTCTCGTGGAGGAGCGGTGGTGTTAGATATGAAAGTTTCGGCTCTTTTGGTAATTCTTCTTGCAGGTCTGCTCTTTTTGTCCGGATGCACCATCATGCACACATCCACCCAGACCTTCAAGGAGGACGGCACGTCTGAAATCGTCATAGACCACCAGTTCGCGCTTCCGCAGAACGACATCACCCAGATAAAGAGCCTGGTCAATGTCATGCTCCCGACAATTACGGAAACAAACTACATGCTGATAGAGCGCCTGATTCAGCGCACCAGCGAGGCATATGCCAAGGCGATTTGCGCTGACATGAAGGGCGCCACATGCACGGTCGGGCCTGACAACAAGATTCATGTGGTCGGCAGCCTCAGTGCCGGAAACGGATTCTACACCATGACAGTGGTGAACGACACCACCAACGCGTCCGCCCCCAAACAAATCCGCACTTATGAGATAAGGAAAATCCCTACAGTAACATATTTCACAGCGCAGGGCAAGACAAGCACCGAGTTTATGAGCGGAGTTGTAAAGAGCTTCACAAGCTATTACAAGAATACGCTGCCCGGCGACATTGACTCGATAATCACCACCAATTACTACTGCTTGGGCATAAGCCCGTACGGCTGCGATGTCGTGTCGAACAGCGGCAATAACATCAATGTGCGCCTCATCGGCTCGGGCGGCGGGCTCATGCCTGCGGCCAAACTCGTGTGGGCCGGCTGCAGCGCCCGCAACGTCAGCGACATTTCGGACATGAACGAGACCGAGGCCGCAGCGGTTGTGAGCCGCAAGATGACAATCGGCAAGACACCGGATGTTACAGGCCTTGAACTGTCGCTTTCCTGCCCGTCCAACGACACCAAGACGCTTGTTGTGGCGGCAACGCCGGTGAGCTCCTACGCGGCCAGAGCCAACATCACGATAGCGCCGACTGTTTACACCTACGCCCTGCTCTCCAAGGAGAGCATGAAAGCCGAGTTGGTTGCCGGCCTGGTCAAGCTGGAGGAAAACATCAGCCAGATTCCGGTCAACGACACGCCAATCGGGCCCATAGAGCTTGACGCGCTCAACATAGACCTCGAGAAAGGCACTATCGGCAACTCCACCACGCTTGAGGAGATGCAGGACAGCATCACAAAAACGCAGAGCCAGCTTGAGACAGCCAACATTACCATTGATGTCGAGCTCTCTTACGCGGCCAGCTTCCCCGGCACGGTAACAAGCGTTGTCGGCGGCAGCGGCACGGCCATTGCAGTCAGCAACAACGGCTTCAAGGTCACCCTCGCAGACCTCGTCCGCATGGGCAAGGGAAAAATCGTGGTAAAGACCGAGAAACCGCTGCCGGTTCCGGCCAGCGAGTCGAACGGCAAGATATTCGGCCTCGACCCCGTTGTCCTCTTCGGAGGAGCGATTGTAGTTGTCGTATTGCTGGCACTTTTGGTCTGGTTCCTCGGGCGCAAACCCAAAGAGCCGGCAAACCTCAACACCGTGCCTCCGACGACATACGCCGGCCAGCAGCCCCCGCAGCAGCCGCAGATGTGAGCCGCGCGGGCCGTTTTTTATTTTTTTAAATTGTTTTTTGTTTTTATTTTTCATTTCATTTTTGTTTTTTCATTTTATTTAATCGTGCGAAAATGGTGGTGTATCTATGAAGAACTCGATTCTGCTCTTTGCGCTCGCCGCAATCGGACTGCTTCTCTCGTCCGGCTGCGTCAATCTCACCCATGACACGGTGCAGACGTTTAGGCCCGACGGCACGTCCGAACTTGTCATAGACCACGAAATCAGCGTGAACAAGGAGATTATCGGCATGATGGAATCGCTCTTCTCAAACAGCGGGTATTTGAGCGGCGGCATACCGGTCAAATACGCCAAACTCGGCGTGCGCATCACAGACCTCGCGTTCAACAGTTATGCCAACGCCATCTGCGACCAGGCCAAGAGCTCGGCCAAATGCACTGTCAATTCCGAAAGCGCCGTGCATCTGACAGCCCAGCTCAAGAGCGGCAGCGACTTCTACACGGTCACCACAAGCACCGACTGGGCCTCGCTGAAAGAGGTCAAGACATATGAGATAGAAAGGGTGCCGACAGTGTTCTATTTCGCGGCCGAGGGCAAATCCGGCCGCGAGTTCGGCCAGAAGTTCCTCAAGAGCTTTGCCGACCGCTTCACACCGGCGCTAAAGACAGAGCTTGACAACTTCATCACCACCGACTTCATCTGCTATTCGGCATACCCATTCACCTGCGAGGTGCTCTCGACTTCAGGCGGCAACGCCCGCTTCAACATCACAAGCGGCAGTTCGTTCCTCTCATCCGACGCCAAGATATTGTGGGCCGGATGCAGCGACAAGAGTGAGGAGGAGCTCACCGAAGTTGCCGGAGATTTGCCGGAAGGATTCTATTATCTCAAGGAAATAAACGCCAGCAAGCTCGGCCCCTATGTGCAGTCCAAGACCATGGTCGGCAAGACTCCGGATTCCAAAGGTCTTGTGCTTGACATGCCATGCACCGCCAGCTCCAAGAGCTTGGTTATGGTGACAGAAGAGGAGACATACGAGTACGACGAGAATTACAGCAACCGGCACGCGGTGAACAAGACAAGCGCGGATGTCACGCCCCTCATGTCCAAGGCCAGCATAATGCAGAACGTGTCTGACGCGTTCAGGCAGGTCAGCACAGACTCGAGCTTCGAGTCGGCAATTGACCGCTACGGAGCGAACCTGTCGTATTATCTTGTCAATTTCCGCGACGGCAAAATCAGCCAGATGGATTTTGCAGACATCAACGAAACGCTGGGCAAGCTGGTTGACACTGGCAGCCAGGTCAACTTCAAGGTGAGCTTCACCTATGCGGCGAACTTCCCCGACCACGTGGTGAGCGCCAAGGTCGGAAGCAAGGACGTGCCGATGGACGGCAACGGCTTCAAGCTGACGCTCGCGGACATGACCGCGCTTGGCAAGGGCCGCATTGTTGTAAAGACCGAAAAGGAACTCTCGCCCTTCGGCGCGATGACATGGGCAATCCCGCTGCTTCTGATTATTCTGGTGGCAGCGTGGTTTGTGCTCAAGGCCGCCATGGGCAGCAGCAAAAGAGAGAGCGGCTAAGCGCAATAAACGGAGGTTATGAACCATGAAATTCGCGCATTACGCGTTTGCAATGGCCGTCGCCATGCTGCTGGCCCTCTCGGGCTGCATCACCATCACGCAGGAGGCCGGGCAGAAATTCTACGCTGACGGCTCCTCCGATTTGACGCTGCGGGATTACACCGCCTACTCAAGCCAGGTGGATGACCTGATGGCCAAGGCGATTAAGAGCTATTATGCGAACCAGGCCCTCACCGGCGCAGACTATGACGCCGCCAGCGCGGCCGAGATGCAGACAATAATCAATGTCATGATAAGCGGCACGGGCTCCTACTTCCGCGACGGCGGCTACGCGCAATGGCAGTGCGACCAGGCAACTGGTGTGGAAAGCTGCGTAGTCGAGGACGGGCACGCGGTGATGAAGGCCAAACTTGCGCCCGGCCAGTTCTACGCCTACTCAGACAGGATGGACTGGATGAATTTCGAGTCTGTCAAAACATATGAAATCAGCCAGGTGCCGCTCAACAGCTATTATTACAGCCAGAACAAGACGGTAACAGACACCGCCAAAACAATGATGAAGAGCATGTTCTCGTACCTCAAGAGCTATTCGAACAAAAACATCGCAGACCCGGCCCTGAGGCTCAAAATCGGCCTCGCGTTCGGCATGATTACAACAGACAGCATGTTCGACACCTCGAACCTGCCGCCCGAATTCAAGGCGTTCTACGACCGCTTCAAGTTCGAGACGGTCGACAATGTCATTGACTTCAACCGCGGCGTGGCCGGCGGGACGACATATGAGAACAACTACCGCATGAGCTCTTTCAGCTTCCCGGATGACGCGCTGCCGCCGTTTGAGCACACAATCACTTATACGGCCGAATTCCCGCAGACGCCGTCCAGCGTCACAATCAACGGAAAGAACGTGACTCTCACGGACGGCAAGCTCGTGCTGAACGTTGACGACATGTACAAATACGGGCCCGGCAAAATCGTGGTGAAGATAGCCAAGCCCGTCTCGCCCATCGGCGCATGGACATGGGTGGTGCTGGTCGCCGTGCTGGTAATCCTTTTGCTGGTGCTCTCAAGAGGCCGCAAAAGCAGGCAGGCGCAGGCGTACAATGAGCCGGCAACGGGAGTGTACGACACGCCCGCGCCGCAGTGGGAGGAGCCGGCAGCCGAAGCGCCCGAAGCGGAAGAGCGGCCAGCCCGCAAGCCCGCCGCCAGAAAAACGGCGAAGAAATGATTTGAATATATTTTTCCTTTTTCTCCTTTTTTATGCTGCTTAGCCGAGGCCTTAAAATGATTGAGCCCAAAACGCCCCCTATGCGACCAGCATTGATCATGCTTGCAGCCGTGACGGCCATTTTCCTGCTCTCTTCCGGCTGCGTCACTTACCATACTTACATTTCGCAGGATTTCCACGAGAGCGGAGATTCCGACATAGTGGTGCGCGAGCGGCTGGTCCTCAACTCCGCCCAGACGCAGGATTATCTTGCCCAAAGCAGGCTGAGCGAGGATGCGGGACCGCAGGCCAGCGAAATTCTGCTATCAGGCCTCGCCGAGTATTACGAGGGAGGGACATATGCCCGCGACATCTGCGGCCGCGTGGCGGCGCCTTTCAAATGCGCTGCGCAGGCGGATGGCGGCATTGAAATCAGCGGCCAGATGCAGCCTGACGGCAGATTCTATATTTTCAACACAACACGCGACTGGCTGGAGCTGAAAGAGACGCGCAGATACATAATCCGCCGCGCGCCCCTGCCAAGCTTTTTCGCATACGGCAAGATGAATGATACTGACCGCACGGCCGCGGAGAAAGGCGACCTGCGCGCATTTCTCAACAGCTACATTGACCGGCGCGCGGACGAGCTGCCTCAAAACGGCTGTGTCGGAGACAAGACGCTGGGGTGCAGGGTGGAACGAAATGACGGCGGCCTCACCCTCCGTCTCTCGCCGGGCGCGAATTATGGCATCAACCTCTCGCGCACGCGCATTCTGCGCGCATTGTGCAGCTTCAAGCAGGAGTCGGAATTTGGTGCTGACGCCTACAAAACAGGGCAGGTGAACCTCAGTGATGCGTATGCCGTGAACAGGACACTGGATGAAATCGGCGCCGCGGGCCTGCGCATGCCCTGCAATGCAAGCGCCCAGACGCTGGCTGTCGAGGTTGCATATCCGGCCGGAGTAAGCCCAGACGCGTCCAACCTGCTTGTTTATCGCATGCCGAGCCGCGAGCGGGCCCTGCTGATGATGCACCAGAGCGTTGAGGACAACGGCACGCTGATGACCGCCCTCTCCAAATACAGCACAGGCCAGTTTGCGGCAAACACTGCGGAATTCGGGCCCGGCCGACTGCGCGGCATTGTGTTCAATGACCTCTCCCGCATCAAATCCCAGGGCGACATCGGCGCCGACGTGCAGTTCACTTATGCGATGCAGTTTCCGGAAGGAAAAATCACTGCCATGCTCAACAACATCTCGGTTGAAATGTCTGGCAGAAATCTGACATTAAGCCTTGACAGACTCTCGCGCGGCGGCACTGGCGAAGGAGTGTCGGTGAAGGTGGAGAAATCCCTCTCCCCGTTGGGCGGCTACACGTGGCTGGCCATCAATTTGGTATTTTTGTTCATCATGGCGATAGTGGTGTGGCACAGCCTGAGGAAATACAAGATTATGTGGTTCGCGCACAAGCCGCCCAAACTATAGACTATTCATCCAAATTTGCCGGTTTCGCCTGCCCAAAGGTATTTAACAGCCAGCCGAGCAAGTGAATTACGAGCAAGTGAATTATCTTGATTTATACAAAAATCTTGATTTGCACAAAACGAGTTGAATGACATGACTGCAGACGACCACAAATTCGAGGAGCTCAAGCATCAGGTTATCCGCACCGGCGGATATTACGTCCATTTCTACTTCGACATGCACGCAAATGACGAGCAGAGCCTCAAGGAGAGCATGGTAGGGTTTGTGAGCAGGCTGACAAAAGAGGAGGGCGTGCGCTTCGCGGTGGGCGAAATCGACGAGCCCACCGAGCGCGACAAGCTCTTTTCATCCACGGCCAAGGTGTCGATGCTGATTAACGACCTGCCCTCGCTCACCCGCATCACCATGGCTTACGGACCGGTTGGAATCGACCTTGAAGAGCCCAACCAGAGCAAGATAGAGATTGGCGAGATGCAGAGGGCGCTGATGGGCATTTCGGCCATGGCGCAGGATTTGACGCAGTTCATTATCCAGAAAAAGCTGTTTGACCCGGCCGAGAAGGCCAAATTCGAGAAGCAGATGGCATTCCGCATAGCTTTGGGGCAGAAGCTTCTGGCCGAGGCCAAGAAGACCGAAGAGGCGGAGAAAAAGGCAGAAGCAGAAAAAGGGGAGAAAAAGAAGTAAGACCGCCCATCCATAACCCATAAAAGCCCCGCCCTCGTTTTCTCTTCATGAACCTGCTCTTTCCCAAAGTGCCGTCAGGAATACCCGGACTGGACAAGATGATTGGCGGGGGATTCACCAAAAACAGCGTAATCACCGTCTCGGGCAGCACTGGCTCGGGCCGCACAACATTCGCAACCCAGTTTCTGGTGAACGGTTTTCGGGAAAACGGCGAGCCGGGCATCTATCTTTCTTTCAACGAGCCCAAATATTCTATTTTCGCCAACATGAGCGCGTTCGACTGGAACCTGCCCGAATTGGAGCGAAACAAGCAGGTCGTGTTTATCGAATACCCCTCAAGCGAGCTGAACAGCTTCATGGAGCAGGAGGGCTCGCTTCTCGAGCTTGTGGACACGCTCGGAGTGGAGCGAGTTGTTTTCGATTCCATCACCCCGCTTGCCATGCTCTCGAGCGACGGGGACGAGAGGCAGCGCTCGATTCAGAAGCTTGTCAATGTAATCCGCAAATGGGGCGTGACTACACTTATCACGGCAAGCGATGTCACGCCGCCCGACCCGGATTTGCCACGCACAAGCGTAGGCATCGAGGCAATGACAGACGGATTTATTCATCTTGGCTGGATGCGGGAGGGAAACAGAAGGCTGAGAACTCTCGAAGTGGTGAAAATGCGCGGCTCGGCCCATGCGCACCTCATCCATCTCACAACAATTGATGAAAACGGATACCGGCTTGTTGATGCCGAAATTCCAGAAAAAGAAGTGAAACCAAAGCCGAAGCTCGGGGCGGGAGGCACGCGCACTGGCAGCATATTCAGCGCAGGCAGAGAAATTGCCGAAACAGGCGCTGCGGGCGGGGTTCCGCATGCAAAGGCAGTTGGCCCGCACGCTGCAGCCGGATTGGGTTCGCAGGGCGCGGCTGCTCCGAAAGCAAAACAGACGCCTGCATCTGCCGGCCAGACGGCGGATTCCCCGTTTGCCTCAAAGCACGGCATTTCAACGCCTTCGATTTACTCAAAACACACCTCCACTCCCTCGGGCCTCTCCAGACCGGCAGCATCTTCATATTCAAAGCCGTCGGTTTCCTCTTACAAGACGCCCGCATCTTCTGTGCATTTGCCAGAAGCCAAAGGCGGACCGGCATTCTCGCTGAGCAAGAGGGCGTTTGTTGGAGAAACGCCCAAGAGTGGTGTGACAACGAGCGCGGTTGCCGGACATCCGCTCACACCCCCGACGCGCCCGCCGTCCGCGCTCGGCAGGCCGCCTCTCTCAACCCCGTCCCAGCATATTTCTTCTCCAACCATGCCGATTCTGCCGAGCAGGCCGACAATTCCGCACTACGGCCAGTCGAGGCCTGATGACGATGATGACAAGGACGTGAGGGTGTCGCACAGGCCTATTCTGCCGCTGTTCGGCGCGCCCCCGAAAGCTCCGCCCCTCCCCAAAGCGCCGGCCAAGAAGCCGCCCAGAGATGAAAACGAGTGAGCAGTCCAGTTGCGCGATTTTGAGATGATGACATGAATGTTCCGCCAGCACACGAACACGCACCGCACGCGGCCAGCGGCCCGCGCATCGACCCGTGGAGCAGCGAGCTGCCGGCAGACCAGGCAAAACTGTTCGAGGAGTTCGGGCTTGAGGCAATTTCAGACTCATTGCGCAAGAGATTCGACTCCAGCCATCTTTTCCGCCGCAGAATAGTGCTTGCGCACCGCGATTTGCTGCCGTGGATAAAGGCGGCGGACGAAAAAAAGCCGGTCGCGGTAATGTCGGGCATCAAGCCGTCGGGGGATTTCCATCTGGGCAGCAAGCAGACTGCGGAGGAGATAATTTTCTTCCAGAAGGCGTTCAAGGCAAAAGTGTATTACTGCATAGCCGATTTGGAGGCGCACGTGGACAACGGCCTCACGCTTGACGAATGCCGCCAGAATGCAATCGGCAATGTGGCAGATTTGCTGGCGCTCGGCATTGACGCTGACAACACATATTTCTACCGCCAGTCGCGCGAGCACCGCGTGACCACAATGGCATACAAGCTCTCGCGGCGCGTCACCCCGAAAATGCTGGCCGCGATTTACGGCGACAAGCCCATCAGCCTGCAGATGGCGGTGCTGGTGCAGATGGGCGACATCATGCTGCCGCAGCATGAGGATTTCGGCGGGCCGAAGCACGTTCTTGTGCCTGTCGGCCTTGACCAGGACCCGCACATACGCCTCAGCCGTGATTTGGCCTTCAAGGAGCGGCTGGTGCTGCCCTCGGCGACTTATCACAAGTTCATCAAAAACCTCAAAGGCGAGGCCAAGATGTCAAAGCGCGACCCGGACGCCATGATTTGGCTTTCCGAGGATTTGGAATCTGTGCGCAAAAAATTCATGCGCGCGCTCACTGGCGGAAGGTCAACCGCGGATGAGCAGAGGAAAATCGGCGGAGACATTTCAAACTGCGTTGCATACGACATTTTCGCAACCCATTTCGAGCATGACGAGAAAAAGCTGCAGAAAAGATTTGATGACTGCACCCATGGCAAGATTCTCTGCGGGGAGTGCAAAACGCAGATGCTCGCGCAGGCGCTCGAATGGCTGAAAGAGCATCAGGAGAAGAGGGCCAAGATGATGAAAAAGGCCGAGAAGATAGTCGAGAAACAGGAGGAGTAGGCCATAATCGGCAGTTGGAGCGTGCATTTTGGTGGCTGTTTCTGCTTCATTTGACGCATTGTCGGCCGTGCGCAAAGGCTGGCAGCTATTCAGAAATCGGGAGCTGCTCTCCTTAGTGGTGCTTGCGGTTTTTGTTTCATCAATGTTTGACATAATCTCGGTGATTTCAAGCAGAACGATGGAAACCCATCCTGCGGCCACCGGCCTCATCGTGCTTGGCGCCATGGCGATTTTCATCATAAGCCAGATGTATTTCTGGCCAAAGATTTTGCATGCTGCCATGAATTTGGCAGGCGTTGTTGTGAAAAAGCCGGCTCCCGGCGTGCTGGACTGGCTGATTTTCACCGCCCGAATGGTTGTGGTGAATTTCTTCTGCCTCTATGACAAAAGGCTGCTGATTCCCGCATTCGCGTTTATTGCTGCCGGATTTGTTCTTGCGCCCATCGCGGTTCTCAAGGATTCGAACAGCATGTTCGACGCCGCCGCGCTTATCGCCGGCATCGGACTTATGGCATGGCTGGTGGCGATTTTCATCCATTGCATCCGAACCTGTTTTGCCTCGTTTATTTTTGTGCGCGGAGACGGCAATGCCGCATATTCCATCCGCACCTCTTTCGACCGCACGCGGGGGCGCATGGTGGAGATTTTTCTCGCCCTGATTGTCATAGGAATATTTGTTATTCCGCTGCCGCTGGCCATCGGTTTCATCAGCACGGGGATAGAAGAGGCTGCGGCATCGTTTGGCTGGGTTGAATGGGCCGGCCCCATTGCCGGGATTGTGGTTACATATCCGCTGGCCGTGATTTACGGCGCGCTGCTGCCGGTTGTGATGTCACAGCTGTTCGGATTTTTCGACAAGAAGCTGGGCTTTGCAAAAAAAACAAAAACAGCAAATTAAGCAAAAAAAATCAGACCGGACTCCTTCTCTCGACCAGCGCGCACAAGACAGCCTGCTCGGTCATCTCTTTTCGCTCAAGCAAACCACGCGAGAGGAAATGAATCGCCCCTTTCTGGCGGCCCACCGCTTTCTGGCCGGCAAGAGAATCCACCACAGCGCCCAGAGAGCGGAAAACGCGGGGAGGGGAAGCTGCTGATTTTTGCCTTATCATTTTGACGGCAACATTTTGCGGCAGCGGGAAGCCCATGGAGCAGCCGACGGAGCAGGCATGCCCGCCCTCCATGCAGCAGAACTGTATGTCGAAAAACCTTGAATCGAGCGGAATAAGCCCGCTCTCGAGCCCGAGCGCGTAATCGCACGATGGCCATGCGCTTCTGGCGGCCGATGCGCGGTTTTTTGCGCCCTTGGAGGTCATGGCATAGCCGAGCGGCTGTTCGCCGACTCCGCTCTGTACTTTGAAGCCCCGCACTTCCACGCGCAGGCGGGGGAAAGCGCGGCGGAAAGCCGCCGCAACTCCGTCGATTTTGGATGGGTTGTCGGAGCCGACCGCGATGCGCAGCGGGTGCAGGCGGCGGCCGTCCGCGCCTATTGCGCCCGACTGTATGCGGGTTGCCGAATAGGGCAGGCCGTCCTGCGCAAGCTGCATTGGAATGGAAATAACGCGAAGGGGCCGAAGCCTGCGTTTTTTTCTGATGGCGTTAATCTCGTCTGCGGCCTCTTTGGTTTCCTCGCTTACGATGATGGCGTCAAGATTCGGGTCTGAAACAGACGGGCCGTAGCGGTCGGAGATGGGAAAGATGAGAGTGCGCTCGGACATCCCCATCTGCGCCAGCGCGTGGCGGAGCGCGGCGCGGCGGCTGGCTACGGGCACCACGGGCCTTATGCGGTGAATTTTGGCCCAGTGGTCGGTGGTGAGGCCGATATAGATTTTGGAATAGGGCTTGGCCGCTGCGAGAAGGGCGCGATGGCCCGCGTGCAGAAGGGAGAAAGTGCCGCCCATTATTACCGAGGACATGAGAGCCATAACGACCGAATGGTTAAAAAACAGGGGCGGGCTTGGGCAGAGCATGAAAGAAGATAGAATGCCTCTGATTTTCTCCCGCCGCGCTCAGGCAAATATTGAAACAGTCGCCATTTTCGCCGCCGTCGCCCTCATGGTGGTTGCGGTGGCGGTGAGCCTGCCAAGCCAGGCCCAGTCGGGCGAGATGGTGCGCCAGAAATCAAACGCCCAGAGCACTGTCGACCTTCTGACCTCAACTGCCGATGAAATTTATCTGACAGGAGACGGGGCATCGAGGCAGATTTGGGCGGATATGCCCGACAGTTATTCGCCTTCTGACTCGTTTATTGGAAACGACAACGCCTCGGCAAACTGGAGCCAGCGCAAGGTCGTGAGCATTTACCTCAACGGCCTCGGCGACGTGATATCCACAAGCCATGCGCCTTTGTGCGGCAACTGGCCGGGGGTTGCTGGCAAATGGCGCATCAACGTGACATACAACAGTTCGAACCCGCCGCACGTTATGGTAAACTCAAATTGCTGACAACTGCTTTTTCCCGGCTCCCGCCCCAAGGGATAAAAAGCCCTGTCGGCCTAACTTCTTTTGGCCGATGACGATATGAACAACCGCGGATTTCGAAATGACGAAGCTAACAGCGGCTGAGGCCTTTGAACTTTATTTGTTGATTTGATGGAACTGGTTGGCGTTGTTTGCACCGGAACCGGCGAGGGTTCTTCGTTCATGCGCCAGCCCCGCTACTCGCAGACTTTGTGGCTGCGCTTGGGCCGGCCCACTTATCCCGGCACGCTCAACGTAAAATTGCACCCCGACAGCGTGGAGCAGTGGAAAAAACTGCGCGAGGGCGGGGGCGACCGCATACCCGGATTCAAGGCGGATGGAAAAGAGATGGGCGCGGTGAGGGTGTGGTCTGCAAAACTTTCTGTCGGCGCGTCGCAGGAGATTGCTGAAGTTCTTATCATCTGGCCTGAAAAAACGGCCAACCCCGACGATATTTTGGAGATTGTCGCGGGCCATCCGCTGAGAACAAGAATGGGGCTCAAAGACGGCGATGAAATAAAGCTCGGAATTTGATTTGCCAGTCGCCCAAAGAGGTCTGGCTCACCAATCGCCCAAACTTGTCTGGCCGCCTTTTTCCTTCTGCTGTTTCAAAAACGCGTCCAGCGTGCGCGTCACGCGCTCTTGGCTGAAATCAAATTCGTTGCACAAAAGAGAAACCACTTTCGGCTGGTCGATTTGCCGAAATTGGAATTTGGCCTGCTCGGCAGACAAAATCGGCGGGTGCAAAAAGAACTGCTCTATTTCCTCCCATGCTTCCAGACCGGCGATTGACTCGCCGTCGATTTCACTTTTTTTGCTTTGCGCCGATTCAGGCAGGCGCGCGATGATTGTTTTGAACGAATCGGCTCCGGCAACCAGTTTCATGGCCTTGACAGGGCCTATGCCCATCACGCCGGTGTTGAAGTCGGTGCCCACCAGCATTCCGAGCCAGATGAGCTGGGGGCGGGTGAGAGAATTTGCCTTGAGAAGAGCATCAAGCTCCAGAAGTTCGGGCTCCACCTGAATGTAATCGTTTTTTCTCGGCACTTTGCGTCTGCCCGATACCGACAGGTTGCGCACAAGGCGGGGGCAGCCGAAAAGAAGGGAATCAAAATCCTGCGAGGCCGAAGCCCATGCGGAGCCGTTGATGACAAGCTCGGCAGCCTGCGCCTCCCCTTCGGACGGCGCCTGAAGGTGGGGAATGCCCAGCGCGTCAAGCAGGCTTTTGGCCTGCGCCGCCATTTCGGGCGTGAGCTTGCTTGTCTGCTGCGCATAGCGCTTGGCATCTTCTGTGCGGCCCTCTTCAATTGCAGAGAGGCGGTTTTCCTCTGCAATGACCTTGCGCTCTTTTCGCTCGTTCAGTGTGCGGCGCTTGAGCTCCGGCGGTTTGCCGTCGAAAACAAACACCGGCTTGACGCCGGCTTCGAGCCATTTGACTGAGCGGTAGAACAGGCCGGTGAGATGCCCCGTCATCCTGCCCTTGGAATCCATCAGAGGCGTGCCGTCGGCCTGCCTGATTGAGGAGAGGAACTGGTAGAGGGTGTTGTAGGCGTCAACTGCAACGACTTTGTTTGTCAGTTCTGACCATTGCAGGGTGCGCGCCTGCGCAAAATCCCCCAAATGAACTCCCATGCAAAAAACACCAGAATCGATTCAATCTTTTTTCTTTTTTTTCTGGATTTCCACAACGTCGCCCAATGTTCGCTCGCTACCTTTTCCTTTTGATTCGAGCGCGGCAGAAAGCGTGCCCTCGGACTGCTCAAGCAGTTTGACGTTGAGCTCTTTTTCCAGATGCCGCGCAAGCTCGACTGAAGGATGAGTCTTCTCGGCCTCCACGCGCTCGAGGAAAGATTCCTTTTCGGCCAAACGCTCGGCCAGAACGGCGAGCGGCAGCTTCATGCGCAAACGGGCGGCGCGAATCAGCTGGCCGAAATTGTCCACCAGCTCCCATTCGGACGCCTGAGAGGAGAATGAGGAGCGGGGCGGGGAAGAAGCGCCGCCATGGCCGCTTGCGCCGTATCCGTGTCCTCCCGCGCCTGCGCTCGGTTCGCGGGGCGCGGAGATTATTTTGCCCATGCGGGCGCACTGGGCGCACGCATGCAGCTTCGCGCCTTCGATAACAACAAGATAGGGGCCTTCGGGCTTTCCGCAAACTTCGCATTCCATAAGATTCACCGGCAATAGTTGATTGATGACTATAATAGCGGCTATATAATGGCCGGCGGCTTTTTGAACATTCGCAGGCAAGCCAAGCCCATGAGCAAATCCACCGCCAGTCAGAATTCTGCGCCTGCAACGAAAAAAACCGAAGCCGGCACGCTTGCGTCAAAAGAGGACGAAGCGAAATGGGATGTCACAAAGCCCCTGCGCGAGGCGGCCGGGCGCTTCCGTGCCAAAGACATGCGCGTTCGCGTGCTTGTGCTGGTTCTGCTTATCGCCGCGTCGGCATTTGCCCTGCGCGCCCTTCTTGACACGCAGCTTTCGGCAATGCAGAAATTCTTTGGCGCGGCCGTTCTTCTGCTCATCACAGGCGAAATTATTCGCGGCTGGATGAACTGGGACGGATTTCTTGGCCTCATCATGTTCCGCGACAGCAGCACGCTCGGCTGGATTGACCGGCAGGCCCAGGCCCATGCGGTTTTGTGGAAAACTCTGGCAGACGTCGGCGCGGTGATTGGCTACGGGCTGGCCAGCTATTTCCTGCTCGGCAAAAAACAGCGCGAACCCAAACGCCTTCTTTATGTCTTGGCGGCCGGACTGCCCCTGCTTTTGCTGTTCTTCCTCTTTGTGGTTCCGACAGGGTATCTTGCCCTGCGCAGCGCAATCGGGATAAGCGAATTGAACGCCGCCAGCGCGCAGATGAATTCGGCCGTGCCCCTGCAGGGCGAGCTTGAATTTGCTCTGGCCGGCAAACAGTTTGCAGTGCCGTGGCTGACAGTTATCATGTCGATTTTGATGCTGGCGGGCGGGCTGGCGACGGTTGCATGGCTGTCCATTGTTGCTTATGCCGCAGTGCTTGTTGTGCCGCTCACAAACAAAGTCATATCCATAATTCTTGGGTTGGCGGGGTATGCCGGCGCTCCGGCTCCTGTTCCGCCGCCGGGCGGCGCCCCTCTAATTCCGGGCATAACGCCCGGCCTGCCGCTGATAGAAGGCATTCTCGCGCTGGCGGTGCTTATGGTGGTGCACGAAATGTCGCACGGATTTTTGGCGCGCGTGCACAAAATCAAGCTGGAAAACGCCGGCGTTGTGTTTTACGGAATTCTGCCGTTCGGCGCGTTTGTGGAGCCAGACGAGAAAGAGCTGGGCAAGGTGGCGGTTGAGAATTCAAATCAGGTGCTTGTGGCCGGCTCGGCGGCAAATATGATTACTGCCATAATCGCGTTTCTGATAATTGTGGCCCTGAGCATGATTTTTGTCGGCCCCTATCTTGACTGGGGCGCGGCGCAGGGATTTGTGAAAGGCAGCCTGCAGGGCAATTTGTACGGAGTGAGCACTGGCGCCATCCTGTTTGTGGGCCGCTGTTTGGGGCTGATTCTCGCGCTCAACATGCTGGTCGGCATGATTAATCTTCTGCCCGTGCCTCTTTTCGACGGGCATAGGCTCATGGTGGCGGGAGTGGGAAACGAGCGTGTGGCAAAAGCCATAACATATATCACGCTGGCCGCGTTTGTAATCAACTTTTTGCCGTGGATATTCAGGTAATTTTCGCCCGTTTTTCGACTATCGACGGGCGAGTAGTCTTTTTAACCTGCCCGACGTAATCCCGCCCATGTCAAACATCATTCTCACCCTGCCTGACGGCAAGCCGCTCGAGGTGCCGGCAGGCGCTTCAGTGCTTGACGCAGCCAAATTAATCGGCCCGAAACTGGCGCAGGTTGTGGTGGCTGCCAAATTGGACAACCAGATGGTGGATTTGTCACACAAAGTGGACAAGCCGGCCAAACTCGTTCTTTTCAAGCCCGATTCCGGCGAGGGGCTCGAAGTGTTCCGCCATTCTTCCGCCCACGTGCTGGCGCAGGCGATTATGCGGCTTTACCCTGACGCAAAACTGGCCATCGGGCCGGTTGTTGAGGAAGGATTTTACTATGACATTGGGGGCATTCCTCCGCTCTCGCCGGACTCTCTGGTAAAAATCGAGGAGGAAATGAAAAAAATAGTTGCAGAGGACCAGCCGTTCGTGCGCCGCGAGATGGCAAAAAAAGAGGCGCTCGCGCTTTACCCGAATAATCCATTCAAGCGCGAACTGGCCGAAGGGATAGAAGGCGGCAAAGTTTCGGTTTATTTCAACCCCAAAACGGCAAAATCTCCGGCTGTGCCTGCCGCCGCATTTTTCGATTTGTGCGCCGGCCCGCACGTGCCGAGTACCGGGCGCATCAAGGCATTCAAGCTCACCAAGGTGGCGGGCGCATACTGGCGCGCCGACGCAAACAACGAGCAGCTGCAGAGAATTTACGGAATATCTTTTGCAGACCCCAAAACGCTTGAGGAATATGTCACGCGCCTTGAAGAGGCGGAAAAGCGCGACCACCGCAAAATCGGCACCCAGCTCGGGCTTCTGATGATGTCAGACATGGCGCCCGGCATGCCGTTTTTGCTTCCGAATGGAATGATTATCCGAAATGAGCTGGAGAAATTCTGGCGCGAGGAGCACCGCACTGCCGGTTATCAGGAAATCAAGACGCCGATAATCATGAACGAGCAGCTGTGGCACCAGTCAGGGCACTGGGACCACTACAAGGAGAACATGTATTTCACCCAAATTGACGAGCAGCCGTTCGCGGTCAAGCCAATGAACTGCCCTGGCGCAATGCTGGTGTTTGGAAGCACCGCCCGCTCTTACCGCGAACTGCCCCTGCGCTTGTGCGAGATGGGTTTGGTGCACCGCCACGAATTGTCAGGCGTGCTTTCCGGCATGGTTCGTGTGCGCGCATTCACGCAGGACGACTCGCACCTCTATGTCACCGAGGAGCAGATAGAGCAGGAAGTGATTGGAGTCATCAAGCTTGTTGACAAATTCTACAAAACGTTCGGATTCACATACACGGCCGAGCTGTCCACGCGGCCAGAGAAATTCATGGGCGAGAAACAGACATGGGACAGGGCGGAGGCGGCGCTGCACAACGCGCTCAAGACAATCGGCCTGCCCTACACGGTCAACGCCGGCGACGGCGCATTTTACGGGCCGAAGATAGACTTCAAGATAAAGGACGCCATAGGCCGCTCGTGGCAGTGCGCCACAGTGCAGGTGGACTTCCAGATGCCTATGCGCTTCAACCTCGCCTACACCGGAGCGGACGACAAGCTGCACGCGCCGATTGCGATTCACCGCGTTATCTACGGCTCGATGGAGAGGTTCATGGGCATACTCATCGAGCATTATGCAGGCACGTTCCCGGTGTGGCTTTCGCCGGTTCAGATTTCGGTGCTGCCGATTGGAAAAGAGCACAAGGCATTTGCAAAAGCTCTGCACGAAAAATTCGCAAAAGAGGGGTTCCGCTCGGAATTGGACGAGAGGGACGACACCATTGCCTCGAAAATCCGCGACGCGCAGATGAAAAAAGTGCCTTACATGCTGGCAATCGGCAAGAATGAAATTGACACCGGCCGGCTCGCGGTGCGCGACCGCAAGGGCAAGATTACACCGATGGCGCTTGATGAATTTGTAAAACACGTCAAGATGATGATAAAAGAAAAGAAACAGATTGAATGATTTATGAAAAAAACGAGCAGAATAGAAATTGGGGGTGGAGATATGCGAGTATTTTGGATGTTGGCGCTGCTTTTGGGCGCCATCTTTGTGGCAGGCTGCCTTGGCGGCAGCCAGCCCGCGGCCGGAGGGGTAACCCAGACGCCGACTCCGACGCCGAATGCAACAACGCCGAGCACGGGCACGCCTGCAAACACCAGCCAGCCCGCTGCCCCGGCAACGGTGAATAATTCGGTCACGCCCCCGCCGGCTCCGGTAACGCCGCCAGCCAGCGGCACGCTGGTGTGGGACGCCAAGAAAGCGCTGAAGATTACGCTTCTGCGCAAGGGCGACAGCCTGGCCTTCGACACTTTGAAAATCCGCCTTGACAACATCGTGTTCCAGGGCAGACCGCTGGCCAGCTACAGCGTTCTGGATTCGACCAACGCGGTGCTGAAAACATTCACGCTGGGCCAGAATGAATCGATTCGGTTCACCGCGCCCAGCAACGAGGAGTATCTCTTCGTGGCCATCTTCAACATCGGCGAAGGCCTGCCAAATGCAGTGCAGACGCAGGTGTACCGCACACGCGACCTGTTGAGCGCCTCCAGCGGCTCGAGCCAAATCGGCATTCCCGAGAATTCGTACACATTGGGATTGCAGTACCCCAAGCCGGTTATGCTGGCCAACCAGACAATAGGAATAGGCCAGACGGTTTTGGCAAGAGATGCGCTTGGCGTGCAACTGACAGAAATAGACCGCAGCACGCGGCCTGTTGGGGCAAGCATACGCGTTTCTGATGCGAGCGGGGCTGAAATCGGCACCGCAAAGCTGCAGGGCGGCCAGATGGTGCAGGTGCGCATCGACACGCAGCACCGCTACTATGTGGTTCTGCAGACTGTGGATGCAACCAGCGACCGGGCTCCCGTGATGATTTATCAGGGGATGTCGTTCGTGGATGCTAACTACACCATCGGCGGCAACTGAAGACAGAAAAAGTATTTTTCTTTTTTATTTTTTCTTTTAATTTTATTTTTCTTTTCTTGTTTTTATTTTATTTCAGCTCGTTTGCCGCCTTCTGGGCCGAGGCGAGGATTTTTTCCTCGTCCAGCGTAAGCAGAACGCGGTCGCGCATGAGCCATTTGCCGTTCACCATGACATCGGTGACATTCTGCGGGCCGGCCGCATACACAAGCCATCCGGCGTTGTTGGTGAACGGGACAAGATTGGGAGAATGAGAGTCCAGCAGCACCAAATCCGCAAGATAACCGGTAGCTATTTTCCCCGCCTTTATGCCGAGAGCTTTTACCCCGCCGGCGGTTGCCATGTGAAGATAATCATCGGCCTTCACCGCTGCCGCGTCAAAGCGGAAGTTTTTCTGCTCAATGGCGCCCACTTTCATGGACTCGAAAAGGTCGAGGGAGTTGTTGGAGGCAGCGCCATCTGTTCCAAGCGACAGGTTGGCTCCGGCCGCCAAATATTCGGGAATAGGGGCCGCTCCTCCTCCTGCAAGTTTTAGGTTTGAAACAGGGCAGTGCGAGAGTGAGGCGCCGCGCTTGGCCACAAGTGAAACTTCTGATTTTGATGCATAAACACCATGCGCGAGTATGGTGTGCGCGCCAAGACAGCCGCATTTATCTAACAAGTCTATTGGACGTTTTTTTGTTTTTGCCAGCACGTCTGCCAGCTCTTTTCTTGTTTCTGCCGCATGAATGTGGAGAGGGCAGCCGAGCTTTTTGGCGAGCGTGGCCGATGCCTCCAACAGTTCTTTTGAGCAGGTGTGGGGCGCGTGGGGGGCGATGGAGCAGGAAATGAGCGAGGACTGGCCTTTCCAGTCTTTGTTGAATTTTTCGGCTATGGCCAGTTCTTTTCTGCCTTTGCCCTCGAAATCGTTCATGTCAATCATGCCGTAGCCCAAAACTGCGCGCAGGCCGCTCTCGTCGGCCGCTTCCGCGACGGCGTCCATGTGGAAATACATGTCATTGAAAGCGGTGGTGCCGGCTCGGATGAATTCGGCGCAGGCAAGAAGGGTGCCGGCGCGCACGTGGGCGGCAGACATTTTCTTTTCGCGCGGCCAGATGTCTTTTGAAAGCCATTCAAACAAATGCAAATCGTCGCCAACCCCGCGCAGAAGAGACATGGCCGCGTGGGTGTGGGTGTTGACAAGGCCGGGCAGGAGAATTTTGCCTTTTGCATCGATGCGTTCAATGCCTGCGCCCGCCACCTTGATGGATGGAGCAACCTTCTCTATTTTGCCCTCGTCAGAGATGAGCACGTCTTTTTCGCCAAATGAATAGGGGGCGGCAGGGGAGAGCACCTTCGCGCCGGTGATGATAAATGCCATACTGGGATTTGGAGGGAGTGGATTTTAAACCAAACCCACCGGACAAAATCAGATGGTTTAACCTGACAAAATCAGACGCTTTATCAACAAAAAACAGAAGACAGAGGCATGAAGAACCGGGGCCTGTTTAACAGTATTTCCTCGCATCAGGTTCTTTCCTCGCGTCAGATAGGCCTGCTCGCGCTCGTTCTTGCAATTGCCGGCCTTGCGCTGCTCTATTTCTGGCCAACAGGCCCGCAGTATCAGCCGACGCAGGCTTCGGCGATTGCCATTGCGCGCGACGGGCAGTGGGTGCAGTATTGCGGCATTGTGCAAAGCGCGGTGAAAAAGACTGGCGGATATTCGCTGCGCGTGTGCGATGATATCGGCGGATGCGCCGCCGCCTTTGTTTCGGAGAATATAGAGGGCGGAGCGGCGGTAAGCGCCGAAAGCAGGGGAGGGTTTGCCCGCGTGTCTGGCGAGGTGGCAACTGTTTCTGGCGGAGCGAAATTTGTGCGCACCCATAAAATCGAGATTGAACAGGGGTAGGAAATGAACATAGATCCGCTCCTGCTTTTTCCCGCCCTTCTGGCCGGCATCATCACCAGCCTTCTGCCCGGCATGCATCCGAACAGCATAGGCGCAATTCTCAACCCCCTGTTCGGCTCCGAGAACGGATGGGCTCTGGCCCTTGTTGCCATGCTTGGCGTGCGCATGGCTTTGCAGTTTCTTCCCTCCATACTTATCGGCGTGCCTGAAGGAGATACGCAAATCAGTTTGTTGCCGGGCCAACGCATGAGAAAAGAGGGGCGGGGGCTGGAGGCAATTGCTGTTTGCGCTTTTTCTGTTGTATTGGCAGTGGCTGCCGCGCTTGTGCTCTCGCCGCTCATCATGCCATTCATGCCGGCAACATTTGCGTTTGTAAAGCCACTGACCGGCTGGCTGCTGGCGGTGGCGGTTGCGGCACTGCTGCTTGACGAGAGGGAGGCGAGGCGAATCTGTCTTGCTGCGGTTGTTTTTTTCCTGGCCGGAACTTTGGGGGCAGTCACATGGAATCTGCCCCTTCTTGACCCGCTTTTTGCGCTTTTTGTGGGTTTTTTCACCATGCCCGCGCTTTTGCACGGCGAGAGAATTGGAGGGGAAGATAAGGGGCTTGCGCAGAAGACGGAAAGCCTGCGCATCCGGCCCCTGCTTCCCTATATACTATTGGGAGTGGTGTTGGGCGGGCTGGCTGATTTGCTTCCCGGCCTTTCCACTCCGGCGCAAATAGCGGTGTTTGCCGCCCTTTTTGTGCCTCTGGACGAGCCTGCCCGCTTCCTCTCTCTTGTGGCGGCAATAGAGGCAAGCCATACAGCATTTGCGTTGACCAGCTCTGCAACTGTCGGAGTGGCGCGGGTTGGCGTGATTGCAATGGTGGCGCAAAACAGCCCCATTCGGCCGGCGGATTTGCCCGCGCTTATGGGAGTGTTCGCGTTCTCGGTCGGGGCGGGGGCGCTGGCGCTTCTTTGGATTGGCAAGAGAGTGATGAAGCATTGGCAGAAAATAGACTGGACCTCGTTGGGAAGGATGCTGGCCACCTATCTTGTGTTTGTTATTTTCATCAACGACGGCTGGCTGGGCGTGCTGACCTTGGCGACGGCCACGGCAATAGGCATGCTGCCCGCTGCGTGGGGAGTGCGGCGCACGCATGTGATGGGGGCACTTATTCTGCCTGCCATGCTGCATGCGTTCGGGATGATTTGAGCGGCGGCAGGGCGCAAGGATTAAAAAGAACCCGCCGCCAAAGAGAAACCAACAACCCTTATTCGATACAATCGGTAGGTGTTATTCATGGAGAACTATCACAAACCCTTCAAAGCCACGGCCCGCGGAACGGGCGGCAAGCGCCACAAGAATTCGGACAAAAAGCTCGTCCACTTCGGGCAGCCCCCGACCAACCCCAAGCTCGGGGAAAAGGACGTGCGGATGGTCAAAGCGGTCCGCGGCGGCGCGCTCAAGCAGAAAATCAAGACTATTGCTTACATGAACCTGCTCATGCCCTCGGGCATGAAGAAGGTGAAGATGCGCAACGTCACCGAGACTCCGGACAACCGCCACCACGCGCGCCAGAACATCCTCACGTTGGGCGCCATTGTGGACACCGAGGCCGGCAAGGCCAAGGTTACAAACCGCCCCGGACAGGACGGCGTTGTGAACGGCATTCTGGTAAAATAAGGCGGACTGGGCATGACGATGCTCGCGGCGCTTTTGGTTCGCAGCAAAACCTCTTTTTCCTCTCCTTTAGCCGAATTGAGAAAAAGGAAAATGGCCGCCACACTTGTCAATGCAGGCGCCGTTTTCTCCTGTCATCACCTCGAGATGGCGCAGGCGCTGGCAAAAAAAAGCCTGGCTGACGGCACGGCGGTTTCCGACCGGCTTGAGATGGAATTTATTTTGTGGCTGGGACAGAGCACCCACGTGCAAGAGGCGATAAAGAGGGTGGGCGCAAAAGACTACGAGGATGCGTGGCTTGTGCTGTTCAATGAAACAGAAAAAGAATGCAAAAAACTCGCCGCCGAGCTGGCGCTCGAAACGGTTGATGAAAAGAAAGCGCAGAAAACAAATCCCCGCGCCCTCGATTTCTGGAAATCGAAAAATGAAAATACTCTTTTTGAGCAGATGGCCCTGAGCCGCATCACATCCTAGGCTGAATGCCTAGAAGAGGCTGACGCGCACAAACTTTTGCTGCGGCTTGCCCATAGGTTTTGGCTGCACTTTTTTGACTTGCTGCAGGTCAAAAATTTTCGGGTAGCCGGCCGCGGTGGTCGGAATCTCGCTGGCTATGCGGCTCTGCATGCGCGAATAAGCCATGAAATTGCCGGTTGTGTCGGCGAGGTCGCGCTTCATTGTCAAATTGACCTCGGAGCAGGCCTTGTTCTTGGCCAGTTCGCTGAGTTGGAGAGACATTTCGGCATTGCGCATGGGCAGGCTGCCCGCCATGTCGTCGGGCAGAAGCATCAGATTGTCAAATGTCATGCTGAACAGCTTGCTGGCGCCGGACAGGCTGTCAGACTTTTTGCACAAAAGCTCCACTCCGGCCGAATCAATGCCGTTGACAGAATTGAGCTTGCGGGCAAAGGCAACATTGATTTTGGCCGGAGTGCGGTATGTCTGCTCCATCTGTGAGTCAACAGCTGACAGCTTGGTGAAGCTCACGGTTGCTTCATAGACGCTGCCTGCGGCGACAAAAGCCGCGATGCCCAAACCGATGGTCAGACTGGTTTTATTCATAATATCACATCAGTAATTATGAGATAAAACTTTATAAATGCCTATTAAAAACCATAAAAGACAACAGAATAAAAATATACAAAAGCGCTCAGGCCTTGCCGGTGATGTAGCGGAACACCATGTCCCGGTCAACCGGCAAATCAAGGCCAAGCACGCGGTGCACGAAGATGATTATGTCCACCGCCCGCTGCGGCTCGATTTGGGTGCGCGAGGCGATGTCGCGCAAAGATTCGGCCTTGCCAATCATCTGGTAGATGAGAAGCCCCTCGCGGCCGTAGCGCTTGTAAACGGCCAGCCCGTCATCGCCGTAGCGGTGGCGCACTTCGGTGCGGTTGAGCTGCTTGAATGAAACAAGTCCGGCCTTGCCCAGCTCGCCGAGCATGACGTCCAAATCGCGCAGAGACAGCCCGGTTTCGATTGAGAGCTGGACAAAGTCCTTGTTGCCGTCCACATGGGTGAGAAGGTTGTTGCCCACCTGCCCGAATTTCATTGACAAAAGCGCCCGAAGCCGCGCCTTGTCTATAATGGAGGGCCTCGGGTTGACTATCGGCACATCGACCGGCAGGGCGTCGGGCGAGAGAGACTCGCCCATGCCCGCATCATCGCTCTCCACCATCGGCTTGAAGCCCACGCCGTCCTCGCCCAATGATTTCGGCATGGCGGGGCGGCCGCCGGCAGAAGATTGGCCTGCCGAGCCGGGCGGGGCTGAAGATGCGGGAGACTGCGGGCTGCGCAGGGGGCGGTCGAGCTTGATGATGCCCTGCTCGTTCATAAATTCCAGAATCTCGACAAGCTTTGATTCCGACAGCCCGGTCTCGTTGAGAATGTCCTCGGCCGTGCGCTCGCCGTCGATGAGGGTGTAGACCTGCAGGCCGACCTGCCCGTATTTATCAAATATTATTTTTTCAAGCGGAGAGCGGGCGGGGGATGACGGCTTGGATTCGTCGCCGCCGGCCCTTGAGCCTGCGCGAATGCCGGGCGGCGCGCGCGATGAGGAGGATGCCGACGAGTAAGACTGGGCGGGAGGCGGATAAGGCTGCGCAGACGAGGCCGGAGGCATTCCGCCTTCACTTGATGCAGATGCCGCGCCGCCGGCAGCGGCGCCTGCTTGGGTTTCGGGCTCGCCCCCGACATCGCGGATTGCGCCGTCGCTGAGAAGCTGGTTGAGGATTTTTGTGAAAAGGTCGGCGTCCATGCCCATGGCGGACTGTATGTCGCGCGCGCTGCGCTCGCCGTCAATCTCGTCATAGACCGCCGCGCCCGGAGGGCCGAAGGTCTTGAGTATGCGGTTCTTGTTTTTGAAGCGGTCAAGAGGCGTCTGTTCCGCCTTGGCGTAAGACCGCTCCCACCCCATTCCAGCCATAGTAGGTCCCGTTCCCTGACACGAGAGCAATCTTTAAAAGCGTTCGAAATGCACCCGTCTGTTATGGGCCTTGATGATTTGCTAATCAGCACCGGAGTTGACGCGCTCATCAAGCTTGTGCACGAGCGCGGCCGCATAGAGGTGCGCCAGGCGGCCGAGGCGCTGCATCTTCCCCTACAGACAGTGGAGGACTGGTCGCACGTGCTCGAGGGCGAGGGGCTCGTGCGCATAGAATACAAACTTACAGACGTCATACTTGTGTGGGTTCAGCCCGGCGGCGAGGAAGTGCGCAGGCGCTCCGCAACAGTCGGCCGCAAGAAAAACGAGGCTGTGCAGAAAATCGAGGACATCAAGAGGAGCGTGGAGCAGAGCCAGGTGGATTTGGGCTCTCTGCAGGAGCAGATGATGCTCACCAGGGAAAAAACCCGCGAGCAGACCACGAAGCTGGCGGCTGATTTGGCTGAAGCCAGCAGATTGAGCGAGCAGGCCCACGACATGCTGGGCTCGAAGCAGACGCAGATAAAGGCGATGCAGGACGAGGCCGCGGGCCTGCGGAACGAACTTGCCGAATTCGAGAAAGCGCTCAAAGAGATGCCGGGGCAGGGAAACAACCCCGCTCTCGCGGCGCAGATGAAAAAGCTGGCCGACACCGAAGACCGCCTGCAGTCAAAAATGAAGGGCGCCAAGGGCGTGTTCGAGAACGTTGAAAAGGAAATCAAAACCGTTCAGAACCGCCTCGAGGCCGACCACACCATGGACGAGATAGCGCAGCTCAAAGGCTCGCTTTCGGATTTGGAATTCTCGCGCGCCGAGATGGCGAAGACGGCGCAGACGATTTTGCAGGAAACGAAAATGATGGACACAGAAATAGGCAAGCTGCAGGAGAAAATCAAGGAGGTCGAGACGCGCAAGGAAACGACCTTCCACCCCCGCAAGATGCTCGAGCAGGTTACCGCGGTGGCAAAGCAGGTGGAAAAAGAGCGCAGTGAAGTTGTGGGTGATTTGGAAAAGAACCTTGACGCGGTGCGCAAGCAGGTTCAGGCATATTCACAGGCGCAATACCAGTACCAGACGATTACAACGCGCATAGAGGCCCTGCGCACGCAGCTGGCCAAGCAGGGAGAAGAGCTCACAGAACTCGCAGGCGCGATGGCGTCCGCCAGCCAGGTTTACACCAAAGACCTCTCGGACGCGCAAGCGCGCCTGAACGAGCAGCAGGCCAAATATGCCAAGCTTGAAGAGAAAGCCAAGCAGGTGGAATTCGTGCTCGGCCACCTTTCAGAACTCAAGGTGGAGGGAGACGCCCTCAGCGCAAAGCTGAACGGCATACTCAAAGAGGCCAAATTTGTTTCATCTCTCGCGCCCGAAGGAATGAGGGAAACCGCGAGAAAGAAAGGGGAAGCCGACACCAGCCGCGAGGCTGTGCGCGCTGCCGAAACAGCGGTCACTGGCGCTGCAAGCGCATTGGGCAGCGGTGAGGCTGGAACGTCTCCCCGCCGCGGCCCTACGGGCCTTGAGGGCCTGCCGCCGGAGCTTGTGCAAAAAATCGCCATCACAAGCGCGGAGGAGGAGGAATTCGAGCGCAAGCGCGAGGAGCTCGGCTTTTTGATTCGCAAGATGTGGGAAGAGGACCGCAAGGGCGGCAAGAACGGATAAACAAATGAAAAAACAGATGATTAATTAACTCCTTTTCGCAAAACAGTTGCGTGCTGCCCCTAAAATACCAGCTCAACAGCCCTTTTGCCCCCGCAGGCGACCAGCCGCAGGCAATTGACAAACTTGTTGCGGGAGTGAAACTGAGAGAAGACGGCCAGAATACAAAACAAACGCTTCTTGGTGTCACCGGCTCGGGCAAGACATTCACAATTGCGAATCTTCTGGCAAAAACCAACCGCACCTGCCTCGTGATAAGCCATAACAAAACTCTCGCAGCCCAGCTTTATTCCGAATTCCGCTCGTTTTTCCCGAAAAACAAAGTAAGTTATTTCGTCTCCTACTTCGACTACTACCAGCCCGAATCCTATCTGCCGGCCTCGGACACTTACATAGAGAAAGACAGCCGCATCAACGAACGCATAGAGCGCATGCGCCTCGCCGCCACCGCGCAGCTGACAAGCGACGGCCCGTCGATAATCGTTGCGACGGTTTCGTGCATCTATGGCTTGGGCTCGCCGCAGGAGTGGAGGAATTTTTCCCTGAATCTTGCGCAGGGCGCAAAGATGGGGCGGCGCGAGTTCATACACAAGCTTTTGGAAATGCAGTATGAGCGCAATGAGACAGACCGCGCGCCCGGCACGTTTGCGGTGAAGGGCGGAACCATCACCGTCGCGCCCGCGTATGACGAGGAATTGCTGAGGGTGGAGATAGAGGAGGATGCGGTCGCCTCCATGAACATGCTTGACCCGATTAATCTCAAGCCGATACAGAAGCTTGCGCATTACACGCTCTTTCCGGCAAAGCACTATCTGGTGGATGAAAAGTCCCGCAAAAACGCCGTCAAAAGCATCAGGGCGGAATTGGAAACGCATTTGCCGAAACTGGGGCCATTGGAGGCGCAGCGGCTCAAGACAAGGACGAATTACGACCTTGAATTGATTGAGGAGGTCGGCTACTGCAACGGCATTGAAAATTATTCGCGCCATTTTGACGGAAGAAAGAGCGGTGAGCCCCCCTTTTGTCTGCTTGACTTTCTGCCCCCCGACGCAATCATGGTGATTGACGAGAGCCACGTGACACTGCCGCAGCTGCACGGCATGTATCACGGGGATTATACAAGAAAAAAGAATCTCATAGATTACGGATTCCGCCTGCCGTCGGCATTTGACAACCGGCCGCTCAAATGGGAGGAGTTCGAGAAAAAGATGAAAGACGCGGTTTTCGTGTCAGCCACGCCGGCTGAATACGAGAAAAAAGTGTCTGCGCAAATCGTCGAGCAGCTGGTGAGGCCTACAGGAATTGTGGACCCGCCGATTTCCATCAGGCCCACTGCGGGGCAGATGGATGACTTGCTTGCACGCATAAAGGCGAAAGCAAAGGCAGGCCACAGAACACTTGTCACCACGCTGACGAAGAGAATGGCCGAAGATTTGGCCGAGTATATGGCAGCACGCGAGGTGAGGGTGCGCTATTTGCATTCAGAAATTGACACCATTGCGCGCGCCGAGCTGATTAGACAGCTTCGCTTGGGAGAATTTGACTGTGTTGTGGGCATCAACCTTTTGCGCGAAGGCCTCGACATTCCCGAAGTTGGCCTCGTGGCCATTCTGGACGCCGACAAGGAAGGATTTTTTGCGCA
>JAKAJC010000018.1 GCA_021814005.1 Microcaldota archaeon | reverse complement strand
GAGAAACGCTAAAACCCGTTATTCACGTCTGTTGACTATTTCCCTCTTTTCGTCGTGCAGCAGGCCCAAAACGTTTTAAACCTCCCCGCAGTTTGCCCATTATCGTGGGGTGATTAGAATGGTTGATGCTCCTATTGGAAAGGAGTTTGTGTTCCGCATGCCGCCTGACAGGGGCGGTGCGGTCGTGGGACGCGCGCGCAACCTCAACGAGCTTGCGAACCTTGTAAAAACAGCTCCGCTTGAAGCCGTGCTTTTCCATGCGAAAGGCAACCACTTCGCGCCTTGGCTTGAGATGCTTGGCGAGCGCACAGCAGTGTCCTCGCTGCGCAACATGGCTCTCAACGACAAGACGGCGCGCGTGGCTCTTCTGCGGGCAATGCGCTCGTAGATAAGCTGTCTTTTTTAGTTTCTTCCCCTCTTTTTAGCTCATGCTCACTCTTTCGCTTGCTGCCAGCGCCCTGGCCGGCTTTTGCGCCAAAGTTGTTGACGAATTTGCCGAACGCGGGCAGTTGTGGCGCAAAAACAAGACAAAATTCTTCCTGCCCGCCCTTCCCATTCTTCTTGCCGTAATTTACGGCGCCGCGCTCGGATGGGTGAGCAGCCAGACTCTTCTTTCCTCGCTTTTCATCGCCCTTGCCATCGCCAGCCTTCTTGCGGGCAAAATAGACCACCGCTACCACATGATAGGGGCGGGCGTATTCGCAGTTGTTCTTCTTCTCATGCCCCCGACAGTGCTTGACCCGTGGCTGTTCTGCCTGTTTTTGGTGAGCGGGCTTTTGGACGAGCTGGAGCTTGGCGGAATGGCGCGCGGGCCTGCCGCGCTTCTCAACCGCGAGAGGTTGTGGACTCCCATTGCCGCGCTCGGCGCGGCCTGGCTCCTCGCAGCCCCGCTTCTCTATCTTCTTGCGCTGGTTGCGTTCGACCTTGCCTATCGGTTCGGCGGCTGGTTTATGGATTACGAATTTGAGGCAAGCCGCGCCCCACAACCCCTAGCAAAAACCGCGAAAAGAAAGAGAAAGTAAAACACGCAGGGGCGAAAAAGCGCACGCGCGGGCGGAAATCCCCCCTCGTTGGGTATTTTATCTCTCCACTTCGTACCATAGCCGATGGCAGATTTGCGTTTTTTCGCACATTTCCCCTTCTCCGCCGAAGCCCGCGCGTGGGTGCGCGAGCAAAAGCTCCAGCTTGATTCAGCCGCGCTGGAGGCGGGCGGCGAGAGGCTGAAGAAAGCTTTTTCTACCGGTGAGCTGCCTGTCGAGGCTGTCTCGCTTGATTCCGAACACCAACAGCAGATACTTGCCTATGCAGCCAGCCGCCTCATACTTGCTGCCTGGGGAAACCAGTGGGCAGCGCGGCGCATGGCGGTGGCCGAATCCAAGCGCGCGCACGAATATCTCAAAACATCGCAGGACAGGCGCGCGGATTATGCGCAAAAATTGGCTGATTCGCTCGGCCTGCCTTTCAAGCCCGCCCCCATAGACGCCGCGCAGGGCGACGAGAAAAACGAAGCCGCCTACATCCTGCCCTTCTGGCATTATCTCCGCTTCGCGCCGCGCGACGTGCATTACAAACTCGTGAACATGCGCCTTGAGAAGGGAATGGTGCGCGTTTCCGACCACCAGCGCTTGCGCATATTGGAAGAGGCGATGCGAAAACGCCTCGAGGAGCCCATCCCGCCGCTGAAAGAGGCGCCGGCTGAAGTGAGGGGCATCATTTCGCGCCTTGAAGTGCTTCTGCCGCGCGAAAATCTTGCGCCAGTGAAAATTGAAATGAAGGATTTCCCGCCCTGCATAAGAAAACTGATTGACGATTTGCGCATGTCTGTCAACGTGCCGCACCTGGGCCGCGTGGCGCTGGCAATTTATCTTATCAAGGCTGGTTTGCCTGACGAGCAGATTGTGCAGTTGTTTTCGACCGCGCCCGACTATAATGCAGACACGACCGCTTATCAGGTGAAATACGCAAGGCAAAAAGGTTATTCCGTGCCCTCGTGCGCCACCATGGACACATGGGGGCTTTGCATTGCAGTCTGCCGCTGCGGCAGTCCGGTTTATTACCGCGAGGCAAAACACGGGCGCAATGCCCGCGAATCTTTGGGCACGCACACAAGCTCCAGCATCGGCGGCATGGAAAGAAAAAAAGAAAATGATGAGGAGCCCCGCTCGAAGTGATTTTCATGGCTGCTAATCCGCATTTCTGGCTGGCAGAGCGCTTTGGCTCTTACTATTCGCGGGCCGAGCCGCCCACCCTGCCGCGCCTTGAGAGGCGCGAATTCGGCTTCGGCGGCTGGGAAAGAAAAATCGAATTTCGGCACCTGTCTTTCTCTTCACCGATGAAACTGGCTGAAACGCTTGCAAAAGACAAGCCTCTTTATGTGTCGGCCTCGTCCGCCTACTACGAATTTCCAGAAGCGCGGCCCATGGCGCGTAAAAACTGGATGGGCGCAGACCTTGTTTTTGATTTGGACGCGCCAAGCGACAAATGCGCCTCCGGCCGCGCAGCAACATGCTCCCCATTCACCTGCCCAGACTGCATCCACAAGGTGCGCGAAAACATGATTCGGCTCGTGGAAGATTTCCTCCTTGCAGACTTCGGCCTCAGCCGCCAAGAATTACAAATCAGCTTCTCGGGCTCCCGCGGATTTCATGTGCGCGCCTACAAAAAAGAGCTTGAGCCGCTCGGACGCGATGAGAGGCGCGAAATAGTGGATTATATCGAAGGTTCGGGCCTCACGGTGGAGCAGATGATGGTGCAGGAGCCCATTGCCGGACACCCGAACATGTACAAACTGAGCGGGCCCACCCCGAGCATGGGCGGCTATGCCGGAAAATTCGCCAAGCGCATAATTCACATGGCAGAAGACCCTATTACGGCTGTTTCCATTTCATCAAAATTGAAGAAAAAGGAAAATGCCGAAAAATTCATTGCAGGTGTCAAGGCAGGCCGATGGTCTGATGTGCCGATTACGCATGCGCAAGAGGTATTCAAACAGCTTTTTGACAGCCTCAAGCTTTCTGTTTCCAACACTGTTGACACAGACGTGAACGTGACTTTTGACACTACAAAGATTTTGCGCATGCCGGACACCATTCATGGCGGCAGCGGGCTTTTGGCCAAGACGATTCCGATGGGAGTTGACCTCGCGTCATACGAGCCGATGGAAAAGGCGCTGGCATTTTCGATGGACAAAAAAGAGACTGTGAAGGCAACGCAGGCCATCCCGTCTGTTGAATTGGGCGGGCGGACATTTGACGCCATTGAGAAGGACAAAACAGTGGAATTGCCGCAGGCATATGCAGTATACCTTGTTTGCAAGAAGGCGGCAGTCCCCGCTTAGGCCAAACCCTTAAATAATCCGGCTTCCTCTCACTGATTATGAAGAAGGAAGTCGCGCTCATCATCCTCTTGGCCGTAGCCCTGCTGGCCCTGCTCTCCTTCTCGCAGCATTTCAACCAGAAAAGCGAGGGCGACGCGCGCAAGGCCTTTAACGAGGATTTGGCCCGAAACTATCCCGATGCCGACAGCTGGAGCATTTACGGCATCACCAAAATAGGAGAGGGCGGAGACAGCTATTACCTGCTCAAGGCATGGGTGAGCTACAACCGCTCCACGCCCTGCCCCCGCCTCATGGAAGTTGATTATTACTACCCCACGCAGAGCTATTTGCGCCGCGAACAGGACATTGTAAACAACTGCCGCGTGTGCCCCGGCCAGCCGCACTGCGTCATTCTCTATGCCGAAGAGGCAATCATCGCGTCGCACACCTATGTTGGCGGCGAGAGGGTGCAGGCATTTATTGACACCAACCCCGGCGTCAAGCCAACCGCAACACTGCTGAGCTCCTGGACCGACGAGAATGGAAACACACAGCTCAATGTATGGAAAGTCGACTGGAAGGGGGCAAGCTCTGACTTCGGCCTGTCAGTTTATGTCTCGCAGGGCGAAAACATGATTCTGGCCGTAACTTCGCTGTCGCCTTAAGCTGACTTCCATTTGCCATTTTGAAGGAGAATTCACATGCCATTCGACACCAACAAATTCATTGCCACCCAAACCGAAGCCGCCAAGGCCAAGATAGGCAACAAGCCGGCTTTGCTGGCCCTTTCAGGCGGCGTGGACTCTTCTGTTGCGGCCCTTATTGTGCACAAAGCCATCGGCCCGCAGCTTCATTGCGTTTTTGTTGACACAGGCCTCATGCGCGAGAAGGAGGCCGAGAAAATAAAGGGCGCGTTCGAGCCATTGGGTTTGCGCGTGGAAGTGGTTGACGCGTCTGCCCGCTTTTTCAAGGCGCTGGCCGGAGTGGAGGAGCCTGAGAAAAAGCGCAAAATCATCGGCGAGCAGTTTATCCGCATTTTCGAGGAATATGCAAAAAAGCACAAGATAGGGGTGCTGGTGCAGGGCACCATTGCGCCCGACTGGATTGAATCAGGCGGAGCCGGCAGAGACACCATCAAATCTCATCACAATGTGGGCGGCCTGCCGAAAGATTTGGGATTGGAGCTTTTCGAGCCTTTGCGCGATTGTTACAAGCATGAGATAAGGCAGCTGGCTGAAGCTTTGGGCCTGCCTCCGGCCATTGCACAAAGGCAGCCCTTCCCCGGCCCCGGTTTGGCGGTGCGTATAGTGGGCGAAGTGACAAAAGAAAAGGCGGAAATCGTCAGAAAATGCTGCGCCATTGTGGAGGACGAGATTGAGAAGGCGGCCGCGGCAGGTGAAATTGAGAGGCCGTGGCAGTATTTTGCCGCCCTCCTGCCCACCAAAACAGTGGGCGTGCGGGGAGACGAGCGCTCTTACCATTACACCATTGTTGTGCGCGCTGTCCGCTCTCTTGACGGCATGACAGCCAACTTCTCACATTTGCCGCCCAAGCTTCTTGAGAAAATCTCCAGCCGCATCACCAATTCCGTGCGCGAGGCCGGCCGCGTGGTGTATGACATCACCAACAAGCCGCCAAGCACAGTGGAGATGGAATAAAAAGTGTTGCTGGGTTTCACTAACACATGCACATTTACTTTGAAGCCGCGCTACTCGTTCTTCTCATCATCATTTCGGCATTTTTCGCGGCGGCCGAGGTCTCTTTTCTTTCCATGAGCAATGTGAGGTTTCACTCATTGCACGAGCGGGCAGCCAGAGGCATCGAGAGCTTGGGCCGCCTGCGCCAAAACAGGCGCAGAGTCATCATAGCGCTTTTGATTGGAAACAACATAGCCAACGTGGGCGCATCTGCGCTTGCCACCGACATAGCCATTTCTATTTTTGGCGAAACCGGCCTTGGAGTTGCGGTGGGAGTGATGAGCTTTTTGCTGCTCACCTTCGGAGACATTGCGCCAAAGAGCGCGGCCACAACATATGGAGAGCGCATGTCTCTTGCGTTTGCGCCCATAATAGAGGTGTTTTACTGGATTGCGTGGCCGCTTGTCATTATTTTCGAATTTATCAACCGCCTCATTCCGGGAGTTTATGCGCGCCCGACCGGCATCGAACGTTTCTCGGAAGATGACGTGCGCTCGGCAGTAAAGCTTGGAGCCCAGCACCAGAGCATCACGCTGGAGGAAAAGCAGCTGATAGAAAAGGTTTTGGAATTTGACAAAAAGCCGCTTGAGCAGGTGATGACTCCGCGCTCGAACGTGGTGGCTATTTCGGTCTCTGCGCCTGTGGAGCACGCGCTTGATGCCGCCATAGACAGCCAGTATTCCCGCTTTCCTGTGGTGGATGCGGAAGGGCGGATGGTCGGCGTGGTGGGCACCCGCTCCATAGCCCGCGCCGCGCGCCGCCATCCGGGCATAAAGGTGGCTGAAATCATGGTCAAACCCGTCCTGTTTGCGCGCACCGAAAAAACCCATGCAGCATTCAGGCACCTGCAGCACATGGGCCGCAACATCGCGGGCGTTGTGGATGAAAGGGGGCGTATGGTTGGCGTGGTGACATTGGAAGACCTGCTGGAAGAGCTTGTGGGCGAGATACAGTAGGCAAAAATGACAGGATTATAAATTTGCAACCGCAGCCAAGAGCCATGGAAACCGGCATAACCTCGATTGACGGCGTGTTCGCAGTCTATCTGCTGCTTTCTCTTGTGTTCGGTTACGTCATCGGCACCGAGCGCGAGTCAAGAGGCAAGTCGGCCGGCATTGCAACCCAATGCCTTGTCATTGCCGGCTCCATGACATTCTGCTTTTTCTCGGTTCTGCTTGAGCCGGACGCCCCCACCCGCTTGGCGGCCAATGTTGTGACAGGCATCGGCTTTTTGGGCGCGGGCATCATTTTCCATCAGGCGCAGGAAAAGGACAAGGTGGTGAACCTCACCACCGCCGCCACGATTTGGATGGCGGCAGCAATCGGCATGGCCATCGGCTTCGGCTACCCCATAGTCGCGGCCGCCCTCACCGTATTCTCGCTCAGCGTGCTGCGCATCCCGCACATAATAGCCGGAAAGAAGTGAGAGAATAAATCATTCGCTCACCCGCTTACGCCCCCTTGTCTTTTTATTCCTCTTTCCCCATTTATTTGCATGAAGCTCGCAATTCTCAACCTCGGCTCCCAATACACCCACGTGATTTGGCGCACCTGCCGTGACTTGGGGGTGGAAGCAGTCATCCACCAGCCCGACGCGGGGGCAGATGTTGTGGATTTCTTTGATGCTTACATTTTGTCAGGCGGGCCTGCATCGGCGCCCGACATGAAGCCCAATCAGGCGCACAGATTGTTGAAGGCAACAGGTTCGGGTGCATCAAAGAAGCCGATTTTGGGAATTTGCATGGGCCATCAGCTCATGGCGCACGTGCTCGGGGGCAAAGTGGACAAAGGCTCTTCTGCAGAATACGGCGTGAGCGAAATTGTGGTGGATGATGCCTCTTCAATTCTTGAGGGCATGCCGCCGAAATTTCAGGCATGGGTTTCGCATTTTGATGAAGTGAAGAAAATGCCTGACGGCTTCCGCTCGCTGGCGCACTCGGACACTTGCAAAGTGGAGGCAATGGTGCATGAGAAGCTGCCGCTGTTTGGCGTGCAGTTTCACCCCGAAGTGTGGCACACGCAGGGCGGAGAGAAGATTTTGGAAAATTTCTGCAATGTGCTGAAAAAAGAGTGAGCTAAGAAAAAAATTAATTGCGGGAGAAGGGATTTGAACCCTTGTAGGCGCTAGGCCAGGAGATGGCGCATCCCACATTTGGAATACGTCTTAAAGCCCAAATTATCGGGGATCTTGAGTCTCTCGCATTTGACCGGGCTCTGCCACTCCCGCGAGAAGAATTGGATTAAAGAAGCATTTAAGCTTAACCGCTTGTTTTGAAAAAGAAAAAATGGCCAGCTATTGCTCAGGCGGCGGTTTCGGCTTGCTGCCGGGCAGGCCGCCGAAAGCCGGATTGGACGAGTCAACCGGCGCGCCGCTTGTTGGAGAGGGTGGGGGCAGGGGCGGCATGGAAGGCGGCGGGGGCATGGGAGCCATTTGCGGGCCTGCGGGAACAGAAGGCGCGGCAGGGGCGGATGGCGCGGAAGGCGGAGTGGAGGCGGCTGGAGAAGAGGCAGCTTTGGAGCCGCCGAATCTGCCTGCCCATGGCGGGGCATTGTCAGGCTTGCTGCTTGCGCCCGGCATTTTGGCCCAGGGGGGAGCCCATGACGGTTTGGATGAAGCAGAGCCGCCGGAAGGCGGATATGAAGGCGGGCTGGGTGGGGCTTGGCCCGATGCCGAACCTGATGGAGGCATTGGAGGGGCAGGTGCGGCAGGCGCAGTTGCGACCGGAGCTGCGGGAGCGCCCTGATTTGTCATTGTTTCACCAGTCTGGCCTTGCGAACCCTCGCCCTGCTTTTTGATTGGAAGCGAAAATGACGACGGCTGGGTTTGCGGCTTCTTGCCATAGGTGTAGGTGGTGCGCGTCGGCCCGCCGCTGGGGGGCTTTCTGCTGAGATAATACCAGTAGGCCGCTGCGCCGATGATGAGCATGGCGAAAATGATGATTACCCACAGGTTCTCCTCTGCCCAGGATTTGCTGGCAGTGGACGGCAGGGGCTGCTCGACCGGTGTGACCGGCTTTTGCACAGCAGCCACGAACACGTCGGATGAGCTGGCAAGGTTGCCTTCGGCATCAGATGCCTCTACAGTGTAATGCACTTCGCGCGTGCCTTCGGGAAGCTTGAGATATGCCTCGAACAAGTCATAGCCGGCCGCATACATCGGAATTGACTGCGTTGCCGGGTTCGTGCCGAACGAGTAAATCAGCCGCACGGACGAGTTGCCCTGCGCCAGGCCGGACGCATAGTCGCCCAAATCAGCCACATTGGCCCGCACCTGCAGGGTGCTGCCGTTGAATACGCTCTGCAGATTGTTGATGGCCGGTTTGTGAAGGTCGAATATGACTGCAGTGTGGTTGAGCGAGCTGAGGTCTACGGCCAGCTCCTTTTTGTATTGCCCGTAGTGCACAGTGAGCAGCAGGCGCGAATCGGTCACATTGGAGAACCGCACGTAGCCGTCCTTGTCAGTGTTGAGCACGTCCGAGCCCGCATAGACCTGCGCGTCCAGAGGAGCGCCCATATCGTCAAGCACCTGCACGTCGAGCTGGTAGAGTTGCAATTTCAGCGGGAAGAGCGCGTCGTCGCTGACCACTATGCTCGAGTTCTGCTTCGAGTTGCGGAAGAGAATGTTCACCATGTGCCGGCCGGTGGGCAGGGGAATTGTCGCCATGCCGGACTGGTTTGTCTTGAACTTGTAGATGCCGTCTATATCGACGTTGACGCTGATGGGCTGGCCGGAATTGTCTATTGTCTGAAATGTCGCCTTATAGACCGAGAGAACGAAGGTGCGCGGAATCTCGCCCCTGTTGTTGAGGAATCGGGTGAAGGTCGATATGCTGCCGTATTTCACATAGACGGTGAAATAGGGGTCCATCACGCTCGCCAGATGCTCGTAGTTGTCGATGCTGAAGTTCACCCGCCCGTTTGCGTTGGTAAGCTTGTTGGCCGTGACTCCGATGTGCCCTTTGGTGATTTGCCAGGTGATATTGACGTTGGCGCCAGGCAATGGGCGCATCTTGGCGTCCAGCACCCGCACCTGCACAAGCTCGCCCCAATCTGCATGGGTTATTGGAAGCAGCGAAATCAGCAGAAGCAGGCCAAGGAAGAGCGGTAAAGTGCGCATGCCACCCATACGAGGACTAATATTTAATAGACATTTGGAAAATTCGCAAAGCGCTTGCGCTGAGAAAAGTGATTATGTGCCAGCAGCAACCGATTTTCCCGCCAGAAGGCAGTACAGATGCGGTCGTGAGAAGGCTTAACTGCCGAGTTCGAGATGGGATCGGGTGTGGCCCTTCTCCGATGGCCGCTGACATCGGTATATGGCATATCAGAGTTTTTAAAGCATAGCGTCGTATGGCCGCATAAGCATACTTTCACAGAGGAGAGGATGACAATGTCCGACATTCCAGCCGAGGAACACCGCTGCCCCAGATTCGACCCGCGCAGGTGGGACGGCAGGGAAATGACATTTGACAAGAAATGGTTTGCAAAAGAGCACGTGACCAGCATCTTCCATGTGCCCCTCAATTTCGGCCCTGTTGTGGACAAGATGACAAGACAGGCAAAGGCGATGGACTGCGAGGCGCCAGAATTCCTTCTTCTCTCTGACGAGGCCTCGTCGTTTGGCGCAGACGTCTATCTGGCGGTGAAAAAGAACACGCCGGGGCTCTCGTGCGGAACCATTTCAGGCAAATTCTACACCAAAGTGTTCGAGGGGCCGTTTTCGAACATGGACCGCTGGATTGGCGAGATGAAGGCATATGTGAACGGCAAGGGCAGGGGAGTCATGCGCATGCTTTTCTTCTATCCATTATGCCCCGAGTGCTCGAAAAAAGTGGGCGCGAATTACACCGTGATTTTCGCGCAGGTTGAATAGAAATAGGAAGAGAAAAAGACCAAAAATGAAAGGCGGGCTCGCGCCCGCCCCCGCAGCCGCAAATTGTTTTTTTCAGATTTTCACGTAATAGTGATAGAGATTGTGGAAGTCGTAGTACTGAAAACCGATGTAGTTGTAGTAGAGGGCGCAGTAATCGGCCTCGAAGCGGCTTGCGTCTTTTGAGGTGTAAAGCGTCACCGAACGGTCCCTGCGCAGGTAGCGGTAGGTGGTTTCGTCGGCCACAAGATCGCCGTCATAGTAGTAGGAAAACATCGAATGGCTCGGCTGCAGCTGGTATTCTGCCGCCGGGAAGTGGGCCGCCTTGATGTCTTCGGAACGGGGAATTAAGAGGATGAGATTGGCCGCAAGATTTTCCATCGCCATTTGCACGTCCAGGCCGATTATTTTGGCCAGCTCGTTTATTTTCGGGGTGAGCGATTCCGGAATTGACTCGAAGTACTGCCGCGCCTCGTGGAAGAACTGCACGAAATCGTTTAGCGGGTCCACTCTTGCCAGTATTTGGGTGTTGCCGATGCGCCGGTAATCGGAAGCATTGTCCAGATAGACATGGCTCTTGGACGCCCAGATGCTGAAATTGATTGCATGCATTTCCAGCGCAATTGATTTGTCTGGGTAAATGGCGAAAAAGTTGCGCAGGAGGCTGGTGCGCGCCAGATTGTCTTCCAAAGCAAGGATATTGCTGATAAGCTCGTTTTGGTCGGCGCCGCACGCGCCGACGTGACGGCGCAGAGCCCATCCCTTTTTCCAGGAATTGAAGCGCTCGAATGTCTCGGCAGTTACGCCCTCCTTGAGAAGCAGACGGTTTGAAAATCCCCTTATTTTTGGGGAGATGACGCGCTCGGCGCAGGTGTGCGGGGCGATGAGGGCCACGATATCGGGCTTGGCAGGCGGCCGGCCGGCGTATTTCTCGACAAAATGGGACTCGTTGTCAAGCTGGACGCGCCTGACCTGAACAAGTTTCAGTTTCGGGGAGAGGTCGAGAGAAAGACCGAGTTTCATGAATAAGATTGGCCGGTGAGAATATTTAAATCTTAACATGCTTTTTTAGTTTTTAAAACAGATGAAAAAAGCTGAAAATGAAAAAGGGAAGCGGGAAAATGAAAAAACTCTTGCTTATTTTTTCTCGTCAGCGGCAGCAGTCAGCTTGTCAAGCGTGCGCTCCCACACAAACAGCTCGTCTTTCTTGAAAAAGCGCGCAACTTCCTTTTGCGCAGTCTCCAAAGAATCCGAAGCGTGAATGACGTTGTATTGGGTGGAGAGCGAGTAGTCTCCGCGGATTGTGCCCGGCATCGCGTTGCGGGCGTTGGTGGGGCCGCACATGTCGCGCACCACTTTGACTGCTTCCGGGCCCGACACCACAAGGGCGACAATGGGCGAAGAGGTCATGAATGACACTAAACCGGGGTAAAATGATTTGCCCACAAGGTGCGCATAGTGCTCGTCGCACTTGGCCTTGTCGAGCTTGAGCATTTTGAGGCCGACCATCTGCAGGCCGCGCGCCTCGAGGCGCGCAATCACCGGGCCGATAAGGCCGCGCTGCAGGGTGTCGGGTTTGAGAAGAATCAGGGTTTGCTCGACTGCCATAACACCAACCTCCAATCAAAACAAATTAGAAAACAAAAATTAAAGATAAAAAACAAAAGGATTACTTTTTGCCTGCCGCAGACTTCTCGGCCTCCTCTTTGGCCTTCTTCTCGGCCAATTTGGCTTCAATCTCCTTGGCGAACGCGGACTCCTTCTTCTCGACGACCTTGTGGTCGGAGATGAGGGTGGCCTGTTTCGCCGTCCATTTCACCAGGCGGCCTTCACGCCCAAGCTTGAGCATGTTGCGCCTGCATTTGGACGAGCAGAAGCCCAGAGTTGTGCCGTCGCGTTTGACGTAGAGAAGTCCGGTCGCGCGGGGAATTTCGTTATTGCAAAAACTGCAGAACATGTCAAATCCCTCTTAGCGTGCCTTGATTTCCTTGGCCTCGCGCTCGGTTTCGAGCAGGAGAAGAATGTCTCCCTTGCGGCACGGCCCTTTCACGTTGCGGCGGATGACGCGGCCCTTGTCTTTGCCGGCCATCACCTTGCAGAGCACCTGGTAGACTTCGCCGTGGATGCCGGTTTTCACCCGCACCTCGACTACTTCCACCGGAATGCCGTCATTGTCAGCCCCAGCCATCAACAATCACCTAAAAACTTTTTGGCTGAGTTTAAGCCTTGACGGGCTTCTTGCCCTCTTTCTTCTCCTCTTTCGGCTTGTGCTCCTTCGGCTTCTCGTGCTTTTCGGCCGCGGCGGGCTTGGCTGTGACGCCACCCAGCGGGCGGACCTTGTCTGCAAGAGCCTTCACCATCTCGGCGGCGTTGCCGGGCTTGTCGATGGCAATTGCAGCGCAGGGCACGGGCAGGCCGGCGGCGCCGCCCAGCTCTTTCTTTGTGGGGACGTACGCATAGGCAATGCCTTTCTCCTGGCAAATCATGGGCAGATGCATGACCACTTCCTCGGGCTCGACGTCCTCGGCAATTACGACCAGTTGGGCCGTGCCGGCCTCGATGCCTTTTGTGGTTTCATTTGCCCCTTTTCGCAGGCGGCCGGAATCGTTGGCCACTGTGATGGCTTCAAGCACTTTAGCCACCATGTCTTTGGGGGTTTCGAACTTTACGTAAGCCTTCGCCATGTATGCTCACCTCAATTCATCGGTTCATCGCTGGCTTCGATTAGAAGCAGCTAGACGTATATGGGGATTAGGGGTTAAAAAAGGTGGGGGTCGGGCTTGGGCGTTTAGTCTTTTCGCACCTTGCCGGCCTTGACAAATTGGAGAAGCTTTTCTGCCAATTCGCTTATCTTCAGCCTTTCCTGCTGCCCGTCATCGCGGTAGCGGATGGTGACCGTGGGCCCGCCGGCCTCGTTTGCCTTCTCTTTTGTTTCGTAGTCTACTGTAATGCAATATGGCACGCCGATTTCGTCTGCCCTTGCATAGCGCTTGCCGATTGAGCCCGACTGGGCGTAATAAACATCCACGCCGGCTGAACGAAGCTCGCCCACAATCTTTTGCGCGATGTCGTCCAATCCGTCTTTTCTCATGAGCGGGAAAATTCCTGCGGCATAAGGCGCAATGCTTGGCGGGAATGCAAACCATTCCCATTCTTTTCCAGCGCCTGCCGGCCTGTACGCGCTTTCCAATACGCACCAGAATGTGCGGTCCACGCCCATCGAGGGCTCGACCACGTGCGGAATAAGGCGTTTCTTTTCCTCTTCAACAAACACGGTGAGGTCTTGCTTTGAGAATTTGGCATGCTGGCTCAAGTCGAAGTCTGTGCGGTAAGCAATTCCCGACGTTTCGATAAAGCCGTAAGAGGTTTCAACTTCCAAATCAACATTGCCTTTGGAATAGTGGGGCAGCTCGTCATGGGGCATGACGCGGAAGCGGTATTTGTCATGCGCTATGCCCAACGAGCGGTAAAGTTTGTCTTCCAAATAGACCATATAGGCAAGAATTTCATTTGGAAACCAGTTTTTGTCAACCGCTTCGCGCAGGCTGGCATCTGTAACCGCCAGCTTCATGTCGCCGTCTGCGGGCGGAAGAATTCTCACTTTCTCGCCCGCAATTTTGTCAAATCCGTCTATTTTCTGCACGCTTGGATTGAAGAAATATTCCAATTCCATTTGGGAAAATTCGCGCGAGCGAATCAATCCCTGCCTTGGAGAAACCTCGTTGCGGTAAGAGCGGCCCACCTGCCCTATGGCAATTGGCAGCTTGGCTCCGTTTGCTATGAATACTCGCTTGAAGTCAAGGAAAATTCCCTGCGCTGTTTCGGGGCGCAGATATGCGGGGCTGTCTCCGCCGGCGCCGATTGAAGTTGGAAACATCAGGTTCGCCCAGCCTACAACTCCCAAGTCGCTTTTGCACGCCGGACATTTGATTCCTTCTGTAACAATGCCTGCATTCAATTCCACCGGCTGTTTGCCTGCCCAAGAAGCCATTGTCTTTTGCTCAAGCAAGTGGTCTGCCCTGAAGCGCTGTTTGCATTTTGTGCACTCTGTAACAGGGTCTGCGAAATGTTCCACATGTCCTGAAGCAACAAGAACGGCTTGGGGAAGAACGGTGCATGACTCTATTTCCAAAAAGCCCGGTTCCGTGAGAAAGAGGCGGCGCCACTCGTCCTGTATTCTGCGCTTTAGCACCGAGCCTACAGGGCCGTAGTCGTAAAATCCGCCGGAAGGATTGTATATTTCGGCAGAGGGCAGGAGAAAGCCGCGGGAAACGGCCAGCTCCATCAGGCGTTCGTGTAATGGTGCCATGAATGAGTATAGGAGGCAGAGGGTTTTAAGTCTCGCCCTGCCGGGGCGTATTCGTTTTTAACTTCTTATCTCCACTCTTATTCTGTCTTTTCGCTTAGGGCCCGTAGTCGAATGGCTAAGACGCCTGCTTGACATGCAGGAGATTCGGAGTTCGATTCTCCGCGGGCCCAATTCTTCTTTTGTGTATTGTTACCTTCCAGAAAGTACCCGCTTTTATCCCACTTCCGAAGCAACAGACAAACGGGGGGGAGGGTGCGCATTCCGCTCTTCGAGTCCACACCACCAAGAACGGGGGCGCCCCCCAACCCTGTAAAACTGATTAAAATTAAGAGAATGAAAAATAAATTGAAAAGAAAAATAAAAATTAAAAAGAAAAAAACTTTTTCTAAGCCTTAGTGTGCAGAAGCACTGTGGCCGGCTTGCGGAACACATTGCCCAGTTTGGCTCCCAGAAGAACAGATGCCTTCTTGTTTTCGGCCAAATCGGCCAGACGCTGGGTGATGATTCCGTCAAACACCACGGCGAATACGGCGGGCTCTGATTCCAGGCTTCTTATCATGTCGCGCACCGGCAGCTCTTTGAGCATGGTGAAGTCGGCAGAATAGAAGCGGGCTTTGAGCGAGCCTTCCAGCTCGTCAAGAGCGCTCAGCAGCGGGCCGGGCACTGAAGTCAGTGCGGGTGCGGCGGGTGCTGATGGTGCTTCTGGTTCGGCAGCGGGAGCGGACTGGGCGAAGTCTGAAGGCTGTTCAGAAATCTGGGCAGGAGCCTGCTCGCTTGGCAGGTTCGGAATGCCCTCTTTCACGGCCGCAACAAGAGACTCGATTGGGGGAGCGCTCTCAATGCGCATGTTGGAGGGGGCAAAAGAGCCCGGAGCAGGCGCGTTTGTCTGCTCATTTCTGCGTCCGCGGAACTGCTGCGAGCTTCTGCCCGAGCGGCCCGATACCACATCACCCGAGCGGGTGGAGTAGGACGACTGGGCGCCGTAGGCCTGCTCGTTTGAGCGGGGTGCGCCGTAGGGCTGCTGCTGGTTTGAGCCGTAGGACTGCTGGGGCGGAGCATACTGGCCGTTGCTCTGCGGCTGCTGCGCCTGCATGTTTTGCGGCGCGCTCTCGCGGCCGTAGACAGGGCGTGCCTGGCTGGCCTGCGGGCGGTAGCGCGCGCGGCGCTCGTCCTCGCCCGGACCGGTGGTGCCTGCCTCGAACGGAATCTTGGAGCGCAAACACTTGATGATTTCCTTGCGCGTGAGCTCCTCAACTTCCTTGCCTGTCGGCGCGCGGGCCACGAAGTCTATTTCGCAGATGCGCGCAAGCTCGGCCATGATAATGTCGCCGCCGCGGTCGCCGTCCAAAAAGACGGTGACTTCCTTCTCCTGGCACAATTTGGCAATGGCAGGAGAGACGTTGGCGCCCCCCACCGCCACCACGTTTGTGATGTCGTTTTTGAGAAGGTTGATGACGTCTGCGCGGCCCTCCACTAAAATGATGGAGTCTGTTTCGGCAATGCCGGGGCCTGCCGGCAGTTTCTCCGGTCCGTAGTCAGACACTTCCGAAGTCTTCACTTCAGAGCGCACCTGCTCCGAAATTTCCTTGCTTTCGGGAATTTCGTGCAAAAGCATGTTCTTCAAGAGTGATTTGGCGCGGTCCACAAGCACCTTGCGCTTGGTGGAGCGGGTGTCCTCGATTTTGTCGATTGCAAGGCGCGCCTCGCAGGGGCCCACGCGGTCCACTGTCTCCAAAGCTGCGGCCAGAATGCAGGTTTCGACCATGTCGAGAGAAGAGGGCAGTTTTATCTTGCCGACAGACTTGCCGCCGCGCGGCACGATGTCGACTTCAATGCGGCCGATGCGGCCGTTCTTCTGCAGCTCGCGAAGGTCCAAATCGTCGCCAAGAAGGCCTTCGGTCTGGCCGAACACGGCTCCGACTACGTCGGGCTTTTCGACAAGGCCGCCGATTTCAACATTGGCATAGACTAGGTACTTGACTGTATCGATGTATGTTTTTCCCATATGATTCACCTGATGACAAAAAGCATCAGGCAAAAGAAGACGCAAATGCAGCTTGACATGCTAGCGCGGGCGGGCTTTTTGCAGCCCAATCCGCAGGGCCGAAAGGAACTCGTCAGGCGTTGCGGCGAAGGCGATGGTCTTGCGGTGGCTTGTATGGCCGCGCACGATTTGCACGCTAAGGCCAGACAAGTCCGTCAACCAGCGCACCAGCGCCGCATTTGCCGCTCCCTTCTCCGCCCGTTCGGACAGGCGCGCCTTCAACAAAGGCGCGTTGGCCAAATTGGACCGGCCCGATTCGGACGGCGGGATGAATTCCAATGCGGGACTACGAGCGCCGGGCACGACGTGAACTGTTATTTGACCCATTGGAGTGCCACCGTTTATGGCGCGATAGTCTTGATGAGCATGTTTTGGATGCTGTGTCTTATTTGTGATGCTTTTGGAATGATTTTTACATTTTGTTTGTATTTCTTGGCCCGACGCTGTTGACTGCCTTTTCATCGATATTCTCGGGGCGCCATCCGCGCCGGGCACGTATAGATTAGGTCAAATGGCATTTATAATTGTACGTCCCGGCAACGAGAGAAAATTGGACAAATGACGAAGAAAGAGAGAGATTAACGCCGTCTGTGCTTGCCGCCCTGCCAGTTGGAATTGGGCCTCTTTTTGTTGCGCGCCCAGGGAGGCGTGCCGCCCTGGCGGACCTGCTGCGAGCCGCCCTGTCCCTGACCGCCGCCCATCGGCCTGCCCGAGCCGCCCTGACTTTGGCCGGGCCACCCGCCCTGCCGTGACCTTCCTTCGCGCCGGCCGGTTTCCTCGCCTGCACGGTTATGGGCCGGGCGCATGAAACCCGAAGAGGACGATGAGCCGAAACGCGGGGATTGGCCGCGGTTTTGATTTTGAGCCCTGCCCTGATTCTGGCCCGGCTTTGGACCGCCCATGCGCTCATCAGCTTTGCGGTGCACGGCTTCGCGCGCCTGTCTGCGCGCGCTCTTGAAATATTCCAAGTCTGATTTGGCCTCTTCAGACAATTCGATTTTCTCCTCGTCGTTCTCGTCAACCGGCAGCTTGATTTTCGGCTCTATTGGAGGCAGGTAAGGTGCGGCAATGGAGCGCAGATGGTGGGGAATGCCCGTCGACCTGCCCAAGCTGCGGCGCACCGCGCCGGCGGCCTGAAAGAGGGCGTTGGCAAATGCTGTTTCTGCCAGAGTTTCGGATGAGAAGATGTCCTGCGCCACGGATTTTATGCCGCAGGTGCCGAGCACGACCTTTTCCATAAAAGAGGAGGCCACGCTGCCGGATTTCTGCTCGACCAGCGCCGAGCCGCCGAATGTGCGGATGATGAGCGCGCGCTTGGATTCGAGAAGAGGATGAGTGCCCTTGGAGTCGTGGCGGAAGGCAAAGCCGGGGGTGAGCACGCGGTCAATCCAGCCCTTTAGAATTGCGGGCGGAGTGGACCACCACACTGGATAGAGGAAAATCCACACTTCGGCGCGGCCCAGAATTGCCTGAGTGGCCGCCACGTCGCTTGCCACGCTCTTGCCGTATTGCAAATGCTCCTCGTCGGAAGTGACGGGGTTGAAATTGCTGCGGTACAAATCAAGCACGTCAAAAGACGCACCAGATTCACCAAGAGTTTTGGTAACGGTTTGCAAGAGGCGCGGGCCGTGGCCTGTCGTGGCCGACGGATAGCCGTAGATGATGCACGCGCGCGGCGGAGCTGCTGCCGCCTGCGAGGGCTTGAAATCTGAAACAGATGCAGCCGCGCGCTTGACTTGTGAGGCCGGCTCGTTTGGAAGCACTATGCGGCCCCCAGAAGCGCCCGCGCTAGGTGAGGAGGATTGGTTGGGCATAGAGGAGGTATGGGGCGGTGGATTTATATAGTTCGCCGCATTCCCCTCGACTTAACAAGCGCGGCCCCGTCCAAGGAGAGGGCCGCAAATCCTGGATGGGGTGAATATATGATGAAGAAAAACGCAAGCAAGAAGATGGAGAAAGACTGCTGCTCGCCAATGTACTGCCACCCGCACGGAAGGGGCAAGGCTCTCATCAACGTTGCAGTCGGCCTGCTGCTGATTCTCTTCGGCTTCGGCTACATCAAGGACCTGCCCACACTGGCCATGGTTCTGGGTGTTCTCTACATGCTGCGCGGCAGCATCCGCCTCATCGGCGACTTCTAGAGATTTTTCTTTTTCAATTTTTATTTTCAAGAGCCAGCGCGAGCCAGTAGCGATAAAAACCCACCCCGTGAGTGGAGGTTATGGAACCGTCGCAGCTGACACCGAAAGACAGGGGCAAATGGGCGGCCTCGAACGCCGCGCTTGCCTACATAAAGGACGGCATGACGCTTGGCTTGGGCACAGGCTCGACTGCAGACATTTTCATCCAGCAGCTTGCGGGCCACGTGCAGTCGGAAGGCATCAGCATAACCTGCGTGGCAACTTCAAACCGCTCCACGCAGCTGGCCAAATCCCTCGGCTTGAATGTTGCCGACTTTAGCGCTGTTGAAAAGATTGATTTGTGCGTTGACGGCGCGGATTTGGTGGATGCCAAAAAACGGCTCATCAAAGGTTATGGCGGAGCCTGCACGCGCGAAAAGATTGTGGAATATTCCTCTGGCAAACTTCTGATTATTGCTGACGACAGCAAGAGGGCGGCCGTTCTTTCCGGCGCAGTGCCTGTGGAATTTTTGCCTTTTGCAGGACGAGTTGTGGAAAGCGGGCTGAGAAAACTCGGGGCAAAAAAAATGGAATTAAGAACTATAGCTGAAGGCCGGCCTTCTATGACAGACAACGGCTTTTGGATTGTGAATGCGGATTTCGGCAAGATTGCAAACCCGCTCAAACTCGAAGAGGCGATAAACAACATTGACGGCGTGCTGGAAAACGGCCTTTTCGCCAGGCGGCCGGCCGACATTGTTATTTTCGGCTCATCGAACGGCAAGGTTCAGAAGAAGTAGTTGACGCGTCTCTTGTATAATTCGGTTTTTTCCCAGGGGTTTTTTCGCACGAAGATAATTCTTGTATTCATAAAAAAGGCCTTGGGGCTGCCGAGATTTGAACTCAGACCACCGCGTCCCGAACGCGGTAGCATACCAGGTTAGCACACAGCCCCAAATTGAATTGCAATAGTTTTGGCGTATTCTGTCTTTTTATAGGATGAGGACGAAGTCAGTGCATTGAGGGGGGTTCTCTATGGGAATGAGCAAACACGACTTGGACCGCAAGAAACAGAATGCCAAGCGCCGCATCGAAGAGCTCGAGGCCATTGTCAAGAACGACCCGCTCAAGAGAAAGCCCGAGTTTCATGAGGAGCTGGCGAAACTGAAGAAAATGCTGGCCGAGACTTAGGCTTTTTCGCAAGCATGTGTTTGGGGGATTTGGATGGACGCGCTCCAGCCCCTGCGTTTGATTTGGTCTGACGAGCCAAAGCGCTATCTGCTTCTTCTCGTTCTTTTCGCCGCATTCTATTCTTACGCATTTGTGGGCGGGCCGGCCCCTGTCAGGCCGCTTGAAGTCGGCGCGGCCCCTGCCGGCGGGCCGCTGACTGTTTATTTTTTTCATTTGGCAGGCTGTTCGCACTGCCGCGCCCAGATTGACTTCAACCAGCGGCTGGCTGATGAATTCCCGTCGGTTGAATGGAAATATTATGAAGTGTCTTCTGCCGGAGCGCGCGCAGTCATGGAACAGATGGTTGCCGAGCGCAACGCAACGGTTACCGGTGTGCCGGTCACGATTATTGGAAATTCTGTGGTAAATGGATTTGATGAAAATACAATCGGGCCAAGACTGCGCTCGCTGATTTGGGCGGAGCTGGACAACAAAACAACAGCAGTTGGCAATGCGACAGGAAATAATTCTGATTGCGATGCCTGCAAATTGCCGGCAGCGCAGATATTCATGCTGCCTATTTTCGGCCCCATCACCGACGCGCAGATGCATCCGCTGCTGCTTTCCGCAATGGCCGGACTCGGGCAGGCAGTCGGCCCGTGCGCTGCAATGCTTCTGGCATTTTGGGCCGCGATGGGCCTAGTGTCAGGCAGAAGCCGCGCAGTGCAGTTGACTGGAATCGCGTTTGGCGCGGCCTCGGCCGCCATCGGCCTTTTGTTTTTGCTCAAATGGCTTGACCCGCACCCGCTTCTGCTCGGCTGGCGGGCGGCAGGCATCATACTTGGCGCATTCGCCCTGTTCTGGGGCTTGCATGAATTGGATGAGATAAGAAAGGGCGGAAAAGAGAAAAAGCCGGACGCGCACCCGCTTGGAGCAGTATTTATTGCCGGCGTGATAATGGCCGGCGTGCTGGCCATTCCGATTACTGCGGCCGCGTTCGTGTGCGCAGGGCCGCTGAATGAGGGGATTATCCGCGCAACTGCGCAGGCGCCCGAACAATTGCTCTATCTTTTCATGTATGCGGTTGTGTATGCGGTCAGTCCGCTCATTCTTTTTGCAATTGTTTATCTTGCGGCTTTCGGCCACTTTGGAAAGAGGGTGGAGCTGGTTGCGCGTTTGATTGGAATTCTGATGCTTCTTGCCATGGCAGGCATTTTGCTTGTGCGGCCAACGCTTTTGCAGATATGAGCGCGAATGAGCGGCGCTTGCTCCATCTTTTAAAAATGCGGATGCCCCAATAGATACGGAGGGGTAGCAAAGCCTGGTCAAATGCGCAGGACTCAGAAGGCCCTTTTCTTTCCTGATGGAAAGAAAAGCCCCTGGGGAAAAGAAAGCCTCCGGAAAAAACGTCATAGTCTTTCGCAGATTGTTGCTTGAGACATCCTGTCGTTTAGACGTTCGTGGGTTCAAATCCCACCCTCTCCACTCATTCTTCTTTAGAAAAAATAGCTTTAGCGGAACGGCCGGGAATTTCTGCGCAAGGGCATGAATCTGTGCCTTCCAAGGCGCGCAGACAAATCAGCCACCACACCCTCCACTTCTTTTGGCTCCATTGCGGCGCGCAAATCGGCCTCTATTAGAACGGCCGGGTAAGCATAGTGCGGGTGCAGGCGGCACAAACCAGTCATTACTTGTGAAATCTGCTCAAAAGGAGCGGCGGCTGCCAGAAATTCTATGCGCAGCGGCCTGTCTCCGGCCACGGGCTTGATGTAAAATGTGAGAATGCGCCCCGCCCATTCGCCCAAATCTTTTAGCACAGGATTTTGTGATGGCGCGGCAGAATAGCGGAAAGCAAAAGTGCGCTCCCCTTCTTTTAGAAGCAAATCGAGAAAAGCGGTGTCTGATGCGTGCTCGAGCGCTGCGGCAGATTCGGGCATGGAAGAAGAAAGCATGTCAATAAAGCGGCGGCCGCGGCTGTCTTTTGTCACGCCAACCAAATTGATGGAGCGCGAGGCGGCCGTTGAATAGAGTTTGCGGTAGAGCTCCACCACTTCTGCATAAAGCTGCCTGAATTGTGAATCTTCGGGCGGCTTGTCTGAAACAAGAGGGGCAAGAGAGCCGTCAATAAGCAGATAGTCGGGCGCGTGCTTTTCCATCACTTCGATTGCGCATGACAATTCTGCCTTGAGCCTATAGAGTGAAATAAAGCGCAGTTTCTCGAATTGTTCCAGACCGGCGCGCGCCTGCAAAAGGGCTTCCGGCCGCCGCGACGGATGATAGACATGCTTGACAAGCTTGCCGTCATTGTATTCAAATTGAACAGCCAGCGCGCGCAGCACAAGCAAATCAAGGCCGTGGAATTCCTCTGCCCCAAGCCCGCCGTCAACAGCTGCGAATTTGCCGTTCGGTTTTTGCGCTTTCACTGGATAGAGTAAATCGGCCTCCAGCGCGTCTGGATAGGTTATTTTGCCCAAGTTGAAACGGAGGCGCTGGGCAAGGGCTGACCATTCCTCCTGGCGCGCCAAGTAAGTGCGGGCAAGGTCTACAAGCTCTTCCTGCAATGGCATGAATAATGCATGGCGGGGAGGGTTTATTAGTTTCGGGGAGGCAGTTTTCCACTATGGTTTCCACTTCAGAGCCTGACGAGCTCAAACAAATCATCCTGCTGCGCATGGACTTGAACATGGGCAAAGGCAAGATGGTGGCGCAGGGCGCGCATGCCAGCATAGACGCCTATCTTGACGCAGTGAGCAAAACTCCGGCTGTTGCGCGAAAATGGCACGAGCAGGGCATGCGAAAGGTGGCGCTCAAAGTGGAGAGCGAGAAAGAGCTGGTGTCGATGTTTCAGGCGGCCAAGGATTACGAGCTGCCGTGCGCGCTCATCACAGATGCCGGGCATACGCAACTGGAGCCCGGCTCCAAGACGGCGGTGGGAATAGGGCCCGCCAAATCAGAGCTGCTGGACAGATTTACGGGGCAGCTGAAACTGCTGTGAAACCGGCAGAAATGACTAATACATAAAGGTATATAAACTACCATAAACAGAGTAATAGTATGACATTCTCTATTCCAGGCCATAACCACAAAGGCGGGTTCAATCTCAACAAATTTGTACCCGAGCTTGCGACCTTTCCCAACGACCGTTATGCCGGGACTATTAGGAACATGCTGGTTATATCCAAAACTCAGGCCAGAATGGGCCACTGGCAGATGGCTCTGCGCAATATGGCAAACCATGTGGATGCGCTGCGCGGCAATGACAGGCCGGATTTGATTGCGCTTGTCTGCAATGAAATGGCCTCTATTCTGGTTGAAAAAGGCGCAAAAGTGTCAGGCCTCAAGCTGCGCAAAATAGCTGGAGATATTTTCATTACTCCCGACCCTTACACCTTGAATCTTAACAAGATGTATGAAGAGATTATTCCGCTCGTAGGCCGCGGAATACAGGAAAATTTGAACAAAACAGCCAGCGAGCCGCTGCATGAGACAATTGATGTGCGCCAGTCAATCATGTTCCTGCCCCCCAAGAGCGACATGCCCGTAGAGGTTCCCGAATTCATGAGAGAGTCGCAAAAAGCGCTTTACCGCATTGTGAACGAGGAGATGGGCTCCTACCAGCAGAACACATTCTGCCTCAAGCTTGACTCATGGGACGAACTGGCCCTTGCCATAATTTTGGGCGGACTGGAAAATGACTTCCCCCATCCGCAGCGCACTGTTGCCGAGAAACTGCTCAAAGTCGGAGACAGAGACCAGATTCTTTTCTGCCATTTGGAAACTGAAGGAAAGATTGACCCGGCAGTCACGCAGATGCTGAAAACTTATCTTGATTCGACCATACCGGTTTATCCTCCCGAAAAAACGCGCACCCCGCCAAAAAATACTGACCAGTAAGCGGACTGGCCGGATTTTGAAACACTCTTTTGAGCGCCGAGCAAAGGATAGACTAAAAAACCATCTCCGAGTTTGACACGACGATGGAGGACAATATCGACTTGCAGCGCCTCGAGCAGGCCGCCGGCCTTGAGTGGTGGCTGGGCAACGGCCTCGGGGGCTGGGCGTCAGGCACGGCCGCCGGAATAATGAGCCGCAAATATCATGCTCTTTTGGCAGTGCCGCACAATTCTGTTGAGGAGCGTTTCATACTTTTGGGCAAACTGGAGGAAACCGCGCTGGCGGGCTCCGAGCGCATAGCGCTTTCAGCGAATTATTATCCGGGCGCAATTCATCCCGAAGGATACAAGCGCATCGAGAGATTTTTGTTTGACGGAGCGGCGGCGAGATGGACTTATCGCGTTGCCGAGCGGCGCTTGGCAAAAGAGGTGTGGTGCGAGCGGCAGGCAAATGCGACTTACATACGCTACAGCCTTTTGGAGGGCGAGCCTCTGGGGCTGGAGGCGGTTCCGCTTGTGAACGGGCGGGCGGCGCACGGACTCGGGCTGCCTGATTTCATGCGCGATGCGCCGGGTGGAATTGCATCTGAGAAGGGAATGGCGTGGAACGAGCCGTTTGCATGGGGCCTCTCGGCAGACACAGGATTGTTTAGGCCAAAACCCGATTTGTATTATCACATGCAGTATCCTCTTGACGAGGAGCGGGGCGAGGCTGCTGAAGAGGACTGGGCGACGCCTGGCAGATTTGAATTCATGCTGCGCGAGGGGCATCAGGCCACAATAACGGCATGGGCAAAAGAGGAGCAGGCAATCGGAAAAAGAGAGGACGTGGGCAAGAGGGCTTCGCGCGCAACTCCGACCGGCGACTGGACATCGGTAAGAAATTCCATCTCAGACCCCGAAGACGCCAGCCGGCACCTCTCGCATCTTGTGTCAGAATTTCGCGCATACAACAAGCTGGGCGAAATGAACGGGCTTGAGGGGCTGGTGCGCGCGTCTGAAAGTTTTATTGTCAAAGACGGCAAGCACTACAACATAGTTGCCGGATATCCCTACTTCGGAAGATGGGCGCGCGACGCGCTCATATCATTGCCCGGCCTGTGCATCTACACCGGCCGCCACGGGCTTGCGCGCGATATTTTGGAGGGATGGATTGGCTGGCTGCAAAAAGGCCTTCTGCCAAACCATTTTGACTCGCGCAATCAGCCGGTCTATGAATCTGCCGACGGCACGCTGTGGCTTTTCTGGGCGATAAGCGAATTGGAAAGAGAGGGCG
>JAKAJC010000031.1 GCA_021814005.1 Microcaldota archaeon | reverse complement strand
TCGGGCAGATAGATGAATCCGCCGGGCGCAAGATAGGTTTGGCGCCCCGCCAGCAGCACGCCGATTGCAACGGCCGCCATGCTCATGAAAGCGTGCTCTATGCGCACGAGTTTTAGCCATGCCTTGAGAAGGGAGGCGAGTGACTTTGATTTCGCCGTCGTCATGAAGCATTGTTGGGTTGGAGGTTTTTATTCCAGATGCATCCAAATGCCGGCCGATTCAAGAGCCTGCGGGGTTTGCGTGCTCTCATCAGTGCTGAAAAAGAAAAGCAGTTTCTCCATCCTTTGTCCTGCACCAAGATTATGCAGTGTGGATGCATGACAGACCGGCCCTTGGCAGCGCTTGGGGGAAAAACCGATGAAAAGGTCGAAGCCCTGAGCCGCCAAATCCTCATAGATAAGCCCCATTTCTCCGGCGCACCCTACATCCGTTGTTGGGTATCTGATGGCGAACTGCTGGCGGTACTGGTGTTCTGCGAAGACAATCTGGCCGCTCAACTTTGAAATGGTGAAATCTTTCTCGCTCAGCGAGTAGCGGACCAGAACATTGGCCAATTCATCAGGAAGAGCAAAGGGCGCGTAATATTCGGCTATTTTTAGGCGGATGGCCCGCACGTTCTCGGCAGTGTCCTTAACGCCGTTGTAAAGATAGGATTCTTCGCCGTCACCGCAAAGCCGGCGGGGGGCGCTCTGAACCTTTCGCTTGAGGAGAATAAGGTCATCCCGTTGCCGTTTCTCTTCCGGCAGATACCAATGCCGGAGTGGAATCAAGGCGTGGTCATCCACCATCATGACCAGCTTGGCCTCGCGGCCGCTTTCCTTGGCCGACACGGCCAATTGGCATCCGAGTTCGAATGTCTGGATTGTGTAAATGCCGAATTTTCCAATGCCTGGGCTGATGGAACCGGTCTGCAGGTCTTGGCCGGAGAGCACAAGAGGGTAGTGCCCGGCCCAGATTGCGGCCTTGTTAGTGCTCGGCTTGAGCAGACTTCGCTCCGAGCGTATTAACACGTTTGATAGGGATTTGAGTTCTTTCATTTGAATCGTTGTAGAATGTATAATTTTCTGAATTAATAAATATATTGATGAAAATGTCAAACTGCTTAAGGCGGGCCTCTGCGAGGCTTTTTATCCATCCGCTTCGTATGTTTGGCATGGTTTCAAAACCAGTAAACTTGGGCCTCGTGCAGATGAAAATGGCAGAAGAGCCGGCCATCAACCTTGCGCACGCGCTTGAGCTTGTTGCAGAAGCGGCGAAAAAAGGCGCGGACATGGTCTGTTTGCCCGAACTGTTCACTTCCCCCTACTTCGCGCAGGTGGAAAAGAAAAGCGAAGAGGGAAAGAAGGCAGTAAAATATGCCGAACAAATACCCGGCACTACATCGGCCGCACTTTCCACTGCCGCGAAAAAAAACAAGATTACTCTTGTGGCCGGCTCGATTTATGAAAAAGATGCCAAGAGCAAAAAACTCTACAACACTTCGCTTGTCTTCTCGCCTGACGGCTCGCTTTTGGGCACTTACCGCAAAACTCACATTCCGCACGACCCGAATTTCTATGAGCAGGACTATTTCGAAAAGGGAGACACCGGATTCAAGGTGTTTGATGCGCCGGCCCGAAGCAGCGCCACGGCAGCCCGAATCTCCCCGCTCATTTGCTATGACCAGTGGTTTCCCGAGGCCGCGCGCGCCTGCGCGCTCATGGGAGCGCAAATCATTTTCTACCCCACCGCCATCGGCGTGCCGGACGGCGTGGAGCAGGTTGAGGGCGACTGGCAGCAGGCATGGGAAAACGTCATGCGCGGCCATGCTATTGCCAACAACATCATTGTAGTTGCCGTCAACCGGGCGGGGCGCGAGGGCGAGATGAATTTCTGGGGCGGCTCGTTTGTGTGCAACGCGTTTGGCAAAACTCTTGCACGCGCGGGCAATGACGAGGAAGTGCTTGTTGTGCCAGTTGATTTGGAGCACTCGAAAATGGTGCGCGAGGGCTGGAGATTTTTCTACAACAGAAGGCCGGAGAAGTATGGCAAATTGGTGGAGTGATTTGAAATGCCGTCCTCCCACTCCGCCACCGCCCCTGTTCCGTCCTCATTGGGATTTTACATGCCTCCCGAGTGGCACGCGCACGAGGCCACCTGGCTTTCATGGCCCAAGAATAAGCTCACTTTTCCGCCGCGCCTCATGGGCGCCGTGGAGGATTTGTTTACAGGCATGGCCGAGGCGTTGAGCGACAATGAGAAAGTCAATATTCTGGTTGATGACGAGAAAACGGCAGAGAGGGTGCGAAAAAGGCTGGAGCTCGCAGGCGCCAACGACTCCAACGTCCATTTCCACTTCATACTTTCCGCAGACGTGTGGATTCGGGATTATGGCCCGACATTTCTTTTGCATAAAAAAAGCGCAGAGCGCGCGTGCGTGAAATGGGAATTCAACGCATGGGGCAACAAATACGAGGATTTGATTGCAGACAGCAAAACAGGCGAGCCGATTGCGCAGGCATCTGGTGTGCGAATCTTTCACCCTAACATTGTGATGGAGGGCGGCTCGATTGACTCTGATGGAGCAGGGCGGCTGCTTACCACCAAACAATGTTTGCTGAACAAAAACCGGAATCCCCAGCTCAATCAGAGCCAAATCAGCCAGTATTTGAGAGATTACCTGAGCGTTTCAGAAATAATTTGGCTGTCGTCCGGAATAGAGGGGGATGACACCGACGGCCATGTTGATGATTTTGCCAGATTTTTCGGAGAGGGGAGAGTGCTGTGCAATGTGGCTGAAGGCAAAGCTGACGCCAACACCGCCGTGCTGCGAGAGAATGAGAATCTGCTCCGCTCGCGCACTGACCTGCATGAAATAGTGCGCCTGCCCATGCCGAAAGCTCTGGTGGATGAGGAGGAAAACCGCCGCCTGCCGGCCAGCTATGCCAACTTCTATGTTGCAAACAAAGTGGTGCTCATGCCTGCTTTTGGCGATGAGAAAGACGACGAGGCGGCCGAGATTCTGGCTTCGTGCTTTAAGGGGCGCGAAATCGTGCCGCTCGAGGCAAAAGAGCTTGTTTTCGGCTATGGCGGAATCCACTGCGTGACTCAGCAGGAGCCGAAAAGGGCTTAGATGGCGGTTGCAGCCCCCGCCCCCATGCCATGTGGCCCAACGGCTCCAACGGGTATTTTAAACGTCCTAAACGAGGCAGACTTGCGCGCAGGGGCGCGCCGATAGGGAATGACTGTCTGGTTTTCCAGTCCGCATGCCCGAGGCGGCGCTCATGCCGGCCAAAAACAGCAAAGCATGGAGATGACGCGTATGTATTCGGGAAGAGGCGGAAGAGAGTTCGGCAGCCGCGGGTCATCTGGCGGCGGCGAAGGCGGGCCCAAACCCGTGAAAGTCGGTGACGAGATTGATGTCACCATCGAGGCCAAGGCGGCCCGCGGAGACGGACTGGCCAAAAAGGACGGCTTTGTCATCTTTGTCAAGGGCACCGAGCTGGGCCAGAATGTGCGCATCCGCATAACCGACGTTCGCGAGAGATTCGCGGTCGGCGAGGTGGTTGGCGCGGCATCGGCCGCTCCGGCGCCCGCGGAGCCCGCGGCAACAGAGGCTCCGGGCGAGGAAAAACCGGCTGAATAAGCTCCTTTTCATTTTCTATTTCTTGTTTTTAGCCCACTCCATCGGCTCCATTATATATTTTCCATTCCTCTCGCCCCATATGGCAGCCAAAGCAAAAAACCCGCCATTTGCCGCCTTCATGCTCTCGCGCGGCGCGCTGAAAGTGGCCAGAAGCGAGGCAGAATATTTCACCCTCAAATCCGGCAGGCGCTCGCCCGTGTTTTTCAATTCAGGTTCATTGATTGACGGCGAGGCGCTGGACGTGCTGGCAAACGCATATGCCGCCAGAATAGCCGAACTGCTCAAAACAAAACAGCTTGAGGATTTCGAATTTATTTTCGGGCCGGCCTACAAGGGCATTCCGCTCGGCGCGCTTACAGCCGCGGCGCTCAGCCGAAACCACAAGCTCAACAAAAAATTCCTCTACGATAGAAAAGAGGCCAAAACACACGGCGACGTGAAGGCGGACGCGCTCATTGTGGGGGCCAACCAGTTTGTGCAGGGCGGAAAAATCCTCATGATTGACGACGTGATAACGACCGGCGCGGCCAAATTCGAGGCTTATGAAAAGCTCGGACTTTTGGGCTCGTTCAAACTCGTGGGCATTCTTGTTGCAGTGGACAGACAAGAAGCATCTGGGGATGCGGATACGATGGGGCCGGGCGCGGCCGAGGAAATTGTCTCGCGCCTGCACTGCCCGCTCTACTCGATTGCGACAATGGGTGATTTGTTTTCCGCCCTTTCGCCAACTCTCCCCCAGCCGGCGGCAAGCGCGTGGAAAGCGTATTTCAGCAAATACGGAACTGCCGCAGCCAAAAAATGGGCAGGCAAGTAGGTGAACACTATGGCTTCTATTTCTTACAACTCGCAACTGGTTCAGATGGCCGAGAAAAACCGCAGCATCTTGTGCTTCGGCCTCGACCCGGTGGAGGAGCGCCTGCCCGCATCAATCGGCGGAACATTGCGCGAGCGCATTGTCAAATTCTATTCTTCCATAATCGAGGCCCTGCCGAGCGAGGGCCAGTCGATTTCGGCCCTCAAGCCCAATTATGCATACTTCGCCCAGTACGGCTGGGAGGGGCTGCAGGCATTGGGAGAGCTGATGGACAAATACCGCGGCCAGTACACGCTCATTTTCGACGGCAAGCGCGGCGACATCGGCACCTCTTCGGCCGCCTATGCGCGCGAGGCGTTCGATTTCTGGAAAGCGGACGCGCTCACTGTTTCCCCCCTTATGGGCGAGGACAGCGTGAGGCCGTTTTTGGACTGCATGAACGGCGGCAAGGGAGTGTATCTGCTCTGCCGCACCAGCAACTCCGGCGCGGCCGATTTTCTGGCCGCTGAACTGGTGCCTGACGACAAGCCCCTCTACATTTCCATTTTGCGCAAGGCGGCGCAGTGGGGCGCATCAGTCTCCCCGCCAGGTCCCGCGCCCGGCCTTGTTGTGGGCGCCACAAATACTGATGATTTGGAAAAAGTGCTTTGGGAAATAGAGCGCACAGGGCAGCAGATGCCTCTTCTGGTGCCCGGAGTGGGCGCGCAGGGCGGCTCGGCTTCTGAAGTGGGCAAATGCTTGCGCGAAACATTGCGCTCGCAGTTGAAATTGCAGCGCATCAATGCTTCCTCTTCCATTGCCTATGCTTACCAGAAGGCAAAGACAGACGATTATATCGGCGCGGCCCTTAAGGAAATTGCAACGCTTAACAAATCAATCGGCCCGCTTGTTTAGAGAAGAAAATTGGCTGAAAAAGTTCGGAGTATGCTTATGCTATCGCACTCCTGCGGCCCGACCGACTGGCTCTCTTTGCGCGAAGCGAAAAAAGACAGCCGCAAGGGGGATAACGGCCGCGTGCTTATTTTGGCCGGCTCGAAACAATATCATGGCTCTCTTGTTCTGGCGATTAGTGCCGCCGTTAGATTTTGTGATTTGGTTTATGTTTATTGTGACAAGGAAAATCAGGCGGTTGTAAAAAAACTCAAACTCGAAACGCCGAACATCATCATCCTAACAACTTCGAGCGCCCTTTCATCCTTCTTGCCGCGCATTGACGCGGTTTTGGCCGGGCCTGGCTGGGAGGAGAATGCAAAAAACCGCCGCATGCTCGCACACCTTCTCAAAACAAAAAAGCCGCTCGTTTTGGATGCAACGGCTCTGCACATTATTGACAAACGCTCATTGCACAAAAACGTGCTGCTCACCCCGCACGGCGGAGAATTCAAGAAATTGTTTGGAGTGGGCGCTACATCTTCATCGGTTCGGGCGATGGCCAAAAAATACAAATGCAATATTTTGTGCAAAGGCCCGCTTGACTTGATTTCGAATGGCGAGAGCATCTGTTCCAATAGAGTTCATCATGTCGGCATGACCAAGGGCGGGAGCGGAGATGTGCTGGCCGGCCTGTGCGGCGCATTGATGGCAGACCACAATCAGCCTTTCGAAGCCGCCTGCGCGGCTGCATATTTGAACGGATTTGCCGGCGTGCGCCTCTCAAAAAAGATGGGCGCGCACTATTCTTCACAAGATTTGGCAGATGAATTGCCATTGGCCGCGCGAAACATCGAGAAACGCTAAAACCCGTTATTCACGTCTGTTGACTATTTCCCTCTTTTCGTCGTGCAGCAGGCCCAAAACGTTTTAAACCTCCCCGCAGTTTGCCCATTATCGTGGGGTGATTAGAATGGTTGAT
>JAKAJC010000030.1 GCA_021814005.1 Microcaldota archaeon | reverse complement strand
TTTTGTCCCTTCTTTTTTTTGCCAGCTTCCCCGCTTCTTTTTCCAATAATTTCGCGTGAGGCGCAAGCGAGGTGAAATCATCGTCGCCTTTGCGGCCCTGATGGGCAAGAAGAACAACGCGCGCGCCCATGCTCGAGAGGTCGAGAACGGTGCGCGCGTGCGCGCTGATTCGCGGCGAAAGCTGCGGCTGTTTTGTTTTCGCGTCGATTGGGCAGTTGAGGTCGATGCGGCAGAAAACCGTCTTGCCGGACAGGGGCACGTCATCCAGAGTCAAAAACGCGCGGGCGGGCATACAATCTCCTCACAGGCTGGATGGGGGTCGATGTTAATAAAACTGAATTTTACTTCAGGAACCGCTCTGTTTGAATCGGGCCGTGCTCAAACTTCCAGTCGCGCACGCGGCCCTCGCAGTCGAAATTCATGATGCTCTTGCTCGTCTGGGTGTAGACCGAGGTTTGAACCTGTTCGGTTTTGGATGGCACGTCAAGCTGGAAGGAAAGGGTGAGGCGGGCAAAGGGAGACATGCCGCCGGTCGCGTTGGTCACGGGATTGGAAAACAGGCGCAAGCCAGCATCGAGTTTTACGTTGGCGTTGATGAGCAAATCCCCCACCGAGCCCTTGTAGTATTTGTAGGCCACGCCGGCGCCAAAATCGTTCACCGGCCCCCGCAGGCCCTGGTCGTATGCCCATGACGCCTGCCCGGCCCAGTCTCCGTCGGGGCTCACATACAATGCCCGCAGGCGGATGCGCTTGAGGCTGGCCGAATTAAGCTGCCATTCGTTGTCGAACGAGGCGAAGAGGGTGCCGATGGAGGCGTTGAATATTTTTGACAATGGAATTTCGGTTCCGAGCCCGAAACGCAGGTCGGCGATTGGAACCGGATTGAGGTAATTCTGATTGCCGGTCGATGGGTCGTCGTATATGTTGTAGTTCGCGCCCTCTTTCTTGATTCTGAACGCACGCCCTCCTTTGGCCGCCACGACAAGTTCAGATGATTTCATTTCGGAAATGCTTTTTCGCGCGTTTGCGTCCAGCTGCGTGTTCATGGCGTCGAATTCGGACTGCACTGCCGCGAGGTTGCCCAGAGGAGTGAAATTTATCGGAGGCGGGCTGATGAGCGCATTGATGTCCAGCCCCATGTTTTTTATCCGCGTGTCCAAATCTGGGCCGCCGGCCATGCGCTGATAGAACCAGTTGACTCCCTTGAGCGCGTAATAATAATCCCCGAGCGACGGGTTCAAATCCAGCTCGCCCCACACCGTGGTTTTCTGGCTCAGGTTTTTCTCTGCCAGTATTTTGGCGTTCAGGGTCCAGACCGGCATGGTGCCGGGATATTCCTTGGCCGAGAAGCCGTACTTGCTGCTGCTCGGCTCCATGTAATTTCCTATTTCGGCGCTGAGCGGGCTGGTGCCGAACAGCGCGCCGGTGTTGAATATGCCTCCCAGCGCCAGATTATATCCCAGCGAAACGCGGGAGGTCGGGCTTGAGAATATCGTCTTGTCGTACGCATGATGCAGATAGAGGGTGAGGGCGTTGCGCAGCGTGAAATTGAATGGGGCCTGGTCGATGTAGAGCGGAGAGGTTATTTGCGGCAGGATTCTGCCGCCGCCCCAACGCTCATAGCTGCCGAGCGCGTAATGGGCGTAGAATTCCGTCTGCTGATGCCCGTCGGGAGTGGAATTGTCATATGCGGCCCCGAGCCAGTGCTGGGCGCGCAAAGCGTCGAGCAGGGCGCGGTCCTTGAGGTCGGTGACCCAGCTCTGGCCCTTGTAGAGCATAATCCCGGGCAGCGTCTCCCACAGCATGGCGCCGATGGCGGCAGAGCCGTATTTGATTGCGTATTCTCCGAACAGAGCCGAATTGGACGGGTCCTGCGACGCCGCGACGCGGAAAACCCGGGATTTGACATACTGCTCCCATGCGCGCGACCAGCCGAGCGAATTAAGGCGCAGGGTGTTTTGATCGGTCTTGAGGAAATAATCGGTTGCACCTGCAAGCGAGTTTTCGGCCATGCGCGAAACATCAGAGCCGCTGAGCTTGTTTGCCCCGGCAGGCAGCTGGTTTGAAAGAAGATACTTGTCCGTTTCTCCGACATCAGGCCATCTCTGCAGCATCCATGAGAAATAGACTGGATTGTCCATCCAGCCCTCTGAGCCGAACACTCCGCCCCAGGTTTCGAGAATGCCTTTGGTGACCGTCAGCCTCTCCAAATCGCTTGGGAATTTCCATTTCTTGGGCTGCTTGATTGAAGAGCCGTATTCCATCCACGGCGTGACCATAATCGGGAGATTCGCGCTCAGGCGCCACGGATAGGTGGTCGTGGTGATCGGGACCTGAAGCACTGTCTGCTGCGTCCGCTCGCTCACTGACGGCGGCTTTGCTGGAGGAGGAGAGAAGGCGTCGAGCTGGCCTGTCCATTCCCAAACAACCTGGTATTCGGGCGGCGATTGGCCGTGAGGCTGAGACAAACCGATTGCCTCGTCCTGAGTGTTTCCGTAGAGATAGGTTGGCACGCGAATCTGGAGAGGCGGGCCGATGTAATTCTTCCAGTCGGAGGCGAACTGGGTTGCGAGCGTGATTTCGTAGGCCTTTTTGGCAGGATTGTAGGTGAGCGGCCCGATTGCGAAATGCTCACCATTGAGTTTTTTGAGCGAACCCAAAACCCTGCGGGAAAACACCCGCGTCCGCAGCTCGTTTCTCGGGTCCGGGCCGGTGATGAGCAGAGTGGTGGAAAGTTCGGTGATTTGACTGTTGAACGGGCTGTTGCGCACAAAGCTTTTGTTCTGGTCCACGTCGTAAGTGCAGACAAGCTTTGGAGGCAGGAGGGAGCCGAGCACGACTATGCGGGCAATCGGGCCGAGCGCAACGTGAGCCAGCAGCATCTCGCGCGACTCGTATGTTTCTGGAGTCTGCGACAGATTGTTTGCAAGGGAAACCAGATAGTCGGCCAGCTCGTCGCGCGCGCTGGCGCTTTTTTTCGGGTCCGGGTCGGCGATGCCGCTGATGAAGCCCTGTATTTTCTGCTGCGCGGAGTTGACCATGGATGATTTGATGGAACGGTCTGACGGGGAGAAAAGGGAGGCGGACAGGTTGGTTTGCGTGCTGGGCGGGGCGGTCTTGTACAGCTCCGCGACGCCAGTGGTGATTTGGCCGGCGTCCTCTGCAACATCTGCGATGCTCGTGACCCACCATGACAGGCGCTGAATCAGAAGCTGCTTGTCAGGCATGTAGGGGTCCATGTTGGTCCTGCCATAGTTGACGCCCCAGCGGTGGCCAGCCTTCTCGCTCAGGGCGCCCCCCAGTTTGTCGTTGCCGACCGACATCCATCGTTTCGCCTTCCATGTGGCGTCGGTGGATGCAATCAGGATGAGGGAGTCGATGTTGTCGTCGCGGAAAAGGTCGAGCGAGAGGTCCTTGATTTCGCGGTCTTCGGCCGGATTGGGAGACATTGTGTTGAGCTGAAAATACTCGCCAAGAAACTCGTGTGTTTTGACCATGATTTTGAACAGGTCCAGTTTTGGGGCGTTTGGAGCCATCTGCTGCTTGAGCCAGTTGGTAAGCTCCTCGATAACGCTTTTCACGATTGCATTGACCTGAGCCGGATTGTCCAGAATGACGGCCGTCAGGTCGGTGCGCAGGGCATCGGCAGCGCGCGGGATGCCGATGGAGATGAGGGACTGGTTGAAACGCGCCTCGTTTTCCGGCCCGACGTCAACTCCCGACTCCCAGCCGCGGCGCATGACAAGAGGCAGAAATGAGGAAGGCTGGTACGACGTGACGCTCCATGCCGCCGTTCTGGCTTTCAGGTCATAGCCGAACGGCTGGTTGCATTCATCAACGTTCACGACCTGGCGCCCCAGGGATATGCCGTTCTGCTCCCACGCAGGCGCACGGGAAAAAGAGTACATGGAGGCTGGACCGATATGGAGGTAAAAATCGACCAGGTCGTTGAATTTTGCGCCTATCAAACGGTCTTGGAGAACCTGAATCGGCTGGCCGGTATTGATGGGTGGCGAGAAATTGGCATATGATGACCAGGATTCAGTCATGGCAGGGCCCACGAAAATATGACGCAAGGGCACTATTTAAAACTCTCCTAAAATGGGAAAAAAGCGCGGCTTTAGGGAGAGATGAAACCGCTCACGAGAGTGCCGGTTGAATCCATCACTCCATGCCGCACCATCCACTCGCGCCCGAGTTTTGACTCGAAGCCGCGGATTTCACGCTCGAAATACTTGGGCATGAAGCGCATGTAGTCCTCCTCAACATAGGGCTTGTCCGGCGTGTAGAGGATGAAATCCACAAAGCTGGAGAGCTTGTGATTGGGATTTTCGACCAGCGCGTCCTGGAGGCATGCCTGCAGGCGGGGAAGATATTTCGCACACAGGGCGCGGTTGCGGTTGATAGCCGAAACAATCGGGTCGCCCGGGGCGTGAATATTGGCGGTCGGAACACTGGGCGCCCACACATCAAAAGAGGCGGACTGCACCCCGGAATCGGCGAGCTGCTTTTGCAGGGCTGGGATGTGGCCTGCGCCTATCTGCACCCAAATGCGCTGGCCGGGATGAAGGCGCAGCTGCTCGAGAATCCGCGCGGCTATGTCCGGCGTGGACACCTCGACATATTTCGCCTCTGTGTGTTTGCTGCGCAAAAAATCGTATTTCTTCGAGGTTTTGTCGGGCTGGATGGCAAGGAGCTCGACGCCCGCATTGCGCGCAAGAGTGAGCGTTAAGAAAGTGGAATATTCTGCGTGGGGGCCGCGCGGGGCGTAGGTGTAGGCAACCCACTGCACAGCCGAGTTCATTCGCCCGTCGGTGCAGAACGCGGTCAATGAGTCCTGGTCCTGGGGGGCGAAATGCTCCAGAAAGATGGAGCCTATTTTGAGAGGCTCATGAAGTTGAAGGAGAAGCTGCGCGTTCTTGTCATAATCGAGGTCAAATATGTGGTCCGTGCCCTGTATGATTACCTGCGCGCCCTCGAAACGGCTGACCAGCGCGGCGGTGGTGGCAGGCTCGACAGAAAGACCGGGGATGGAATAAGATGCTGGGCCTGATTTTGAAATTGAAGCCGAGTCGATGTTGATTTTGCTTTTCTCGAGTTTGTTTTTTTCTTTGTTGAATTCATGGACTGCGGCGGGGGCGGGAGTGGTGCTGATTTTGGGATTTTTTGAGAGCGCTGCCTGAGGGCTGAAGATGGCTGCTGCGCCTATGGCCAGGCCTGCGACAACGCTGACCAGTGTATTCTTCACCCCGTTTGCCATACTATAGTTACGCCGGCAGGCTTTATTAACTTTGTGTCTATTGCTGTTTTAACGTGTATTTAAAGGTCTTAGGGGTTGGCGGCATACGAAACTTATAAAGCACTTGCAGGATAAGCGAGCATGGCCAAATGCGAGAAGACGCGAGGTGAATTTCATGAAGGTTGCCATCAACGGTTTCGGCCGGATAGGACGCATCATCGTGCGCGCGGCATGGGAGCGCGGCCTGCTTGGAAAGAAATTCGACCTCGTGGCAATCAACGACCCAGGCGGGGCGGCGCAGGCGGCCCAGCTTCTCAAATACGACTCTGTGCACGGGAAATTCGGCGCCGAGGTAAAAGCTGGGGCGGATTTCATCAGCATTGACGGCATGAAAATTCCCATTCTTGGCGAGCGCGAGCCCGAGAAACTGCCATGGAAAAAACTCGAGGTTGAAACAGTGCTTGAATGCACAGGCGCTTTCACAGACCGCGAGGGCTGCTCGCGGCATTTGACTGCTGGCGCGCAGAAGGTGCTCCTGTCCGCGCCCGCCAAAAAGGGCGGGGCAGACGTCAGCATAGTGCCCGGCGTGAACGAGAAGGCGTATGACCGCAAAAAGCACGTCATAGTTTCGATGGGCTCATGCACCACAAACTGCCTTGCGCCCGTTGCCAAGACGCTGAATGAGAATTTCGGCATCGTTGAGGGGTTCATGACAACGTGCCATGCTTACACAAACGACCAGCGCGTTTTGGATGTGGGGCACAAGGACCCGCGGCGCGCGAGGGCAGCGGCAATCAACATCATTCCAACGACGACAGGCGCGGCAAAAGCCATTGGAGAAGTGCTGCCCGAATTGAAGGGCAAGCTGGACGGCCTCTCTCTGCGCGTGCCTATTCCCTGCGGCTCGATAAACGATTTGTCAGTCACTCTTGCAAAACCGGCCACAAAAGATGAAATCAACGCGGCCCTCAAAAAAGCGGCCAGCGGGCCGATGAAGGGCATTATCGAATATTCTGAAGAGCCGCTGGTGAGTTCGGACATTGTGGATAATCCGCATTCGGCCATTGTTGACGGCCTCTCCACCATTTCCATC
>JAKAJC010000017.1 GCA_021814005.1 Microcaldota archaeon | reverse complement strand
TATGGTAGTAAGTCCGTGCATCCGTCGGGCTGGGCTTATCGGCCATAGGGGGTCCCCTTGTCGTCTTTCTTCGGCGTAGAAACGGCGGTTTTGTTTAAAAACACGCGCCTCGACCGCGCCTTTTTAGTCATTGGCTCATTTTTCCTCCTATATGTTTGACCTCCACGTTGTCGGAGCGGGGCCTGCCGGCTCATTTGCCGCCATCACGGCGCTGCGCGAGGGCAGAAAAGTCCTCTTGTCCGAGGAGCACAAAGAGGTTGGCGTGCCTGCGCACTGTTCCGGCCTTGTCTCCGCCTCCGGCCTCGAGCAGATGAAAGATGTTGTCGACTACCGCCGCATCATCCGCAACACCATCACGCGCGCCAATCTTCACGGCCACCGCGAGCGCATGACGCTTACTTTTCCCTATCCGAAAGCCCATGTCATCGACAGAACGCGCATGGACCAGCTGGCGGCAGAAAAATTCATCGAAGAGGGTGGAAAAATAAAGAAAGGAAGCAAAATTTCCTCTCTCGCTGACCTTCGCGCCCGCTCCATAGTGGGCGCCGACGGCCCCATCTCCACAGTGGCGCGCCTTTTCAATTTCCCGAAGATACCTGCTTACGCAAGCTCGTGGCAGGGCGATTTCACCTATTCCTCCCCAGATTTGTCGGCAGTTGAGGTGTTTTTCGACCAGTCCTGGGCTCCGGGCTTTATCGGCTGGGTCATTCCCATAAGCGACGAGGAGGCCAAAATCGGGCTCGGCGTCACAAGAAAAGGGGATTTGCCGCGCGCCAAAAAGAAATTTCTGGAGCATCTGCATCTTCTGAAAACAAAGCCGAATTCCGAATTTTCCGCCCTTATCCCCCTGTCTGTAAGAAAAAAGACAAGCGGCGTGTTTGGAAAATTCAATGTTGTTCTGGCCGGCGATGCGGCCGGACAGGTAAAAGCCTCTTCGGGGGGCGGCATATTTTTCGGAGCATCATGCGGCCGGCTGGCGGGCCGCCTTGCCCACGACCCGGCCGAATATGAGCAGGCATGGCGCCATGCCTACGGCGCAGACCTCACAATGCACCGCCTTCTGCGCTCCACTCTTGACGTGCTGCCGATGTGGGGGCTGGACTCCTGGCTTCTTGCCATGCGCTACTCGCGCCTCGACCGCTGGCTCATTTCTGTCGGCGAGATGGACCAGTATTCAAAAATGGTTACCCCGCATTCTCTTCTTGCCTATGCCAAAACATGGCTGCCGGTTGATTGAAGGTGAGCCGAATCATGTCAGCAACACAAAAATTCGACCTGCATGTGCATTCAATCTATTCCAAAGACAGCGCCACTCCGGTGGAGCGTCTAGCCGACAAGTTCGCATCCGCCAAATTCGCCGGCTTCGCCCTCACCGACCACGGCACCATGGATGGCGTGAAGCGGGCGGCCGCATACATCCGCTCCCGCCGCCTTCCGCTCGAATTCATCTCAGGCTGCGAATTTCACCCGCACGAGGGGGAAATTATCGGCCTCTTTATCGACGAGATGATTCACGCACCCGATGCGGGCGAACTTGTGGACCAAATACACTCACAGGGGGGCTTGGCCATCCTGCCCCACCCATTTGATTCCATCCGCAAATCCGCCTGCCCTCCCTCAAATCTTCCAAAAGACGTGCTCCGCCGCCTTGACGGCATCGAGGCGTTCAATGCGCGCTGCGGAACAAAAGGCCCGAATGAAAAAGCGCTGGCATTTGCAAAATCAAACCATTTCGCCCAAACAGGCGGCTCTGATTCGCATTTTCTTTTCGAGGCCGGCGCTGGCTACACAGTCGCGCCGAAACGCACGCCTATCAAAAAGGCCCTGCTCAACAAATCCACTTCCGCAGCCGGCTCTCTCAGCCCAATCTTTGTTCACGGCCCGACCACTCTTGTCAAATATGCCAAAAAGTGGGGCCTCATCAAGCGTCCGTTTTAAAATCATCTGCGCGCTTCTCCCGTTATGGCCGCCTCAAGCGTCAGCCCCAATTTTCATCTCGCCTTCATACCAGACGGCAACCGCCGCTGGGCCAAGAAGCACGGCGTGCCGGCCATTTCGGGGCACGAGAAGGGAATAGACCGGATGGGCGACGTGCTCAAGTGGTGCCGCGCCCACAAAATCCGCATGGTTTCCTTCTGGGCTTTCTCATCTGAGAATTTCGACCGCGACCGCGACGAAGTTGAAGGCCTTTTCCGCGCTTTTGAAACACGTTTGCAAAAAGTCATGAAAGAGGCCGAGTTTGACAAATATGAAGTAAGAGTGCGCTTTATCGGAGACCGCTCGCGTTTTCCTTTCCGCATCCGCGAGGGCATGGCAAGGGTGGAGCGCGAAACTGCCAAATTCTCCAAATACTATGTCAACCTCTTCATCGGCTACGGCGGCCGCGCCGAACTGGTGGAAATGGCCAAGCGCATTGCAAAAGATTTTGCCAACCATCCAGAAAAAGTTGACGAGCACGCCATTGCAGCCCGCCTCTGGACTGCCGGCCTGCCAGACCCCGACCTCATCATCCGCACATCTGGCGAGCAGCGCATCTCCGGCTTTCTGCCGTTCCAATCAGTCTATTCCGAGTTATTTTTCTGCAAAAAACTGTGGCCAGACTTTTCCAAAAAGGATTTGGATACGGCATTAACAGAATTCCACCGCCGCAGGCGCAGATGGGGGAAATAATATGAAAAAACCCCAAAAAAAACCACTGCCTTGGCCTCTGCCGGCAAAATTGCCTGATTCTTTCAAGGCCGAAATCAGAAACGCCACAGCAGGCAAATCCGTCACTCTCACTCTTGAGCAGGCCAACACCTCACTCTCGCGCCTGCGGGGCTTGATGTTTCGCAAAAAGCCGGTCTCCATCATCTTCACATTCGCATGGTCTGATTTGCACGGCATACATTCCTTTTTTGTCTCATTCCCGTTTGACGCAGTCTATCTTGATGAAGAAGGCAAAGTTGTCGATGTTTTCGAGCGCGTGGCCCCCTTCACGCCCTATCTTTCCCCAAGAAAACCGGTGCGTTTTCTTCTCGAATTCCCGCCCGGAACCGCCCGCCGCCTTAATCTCAAACCGAACGATTTCGTAAACCTCTATCAATGCCGCTAAAGACAAGTTTTTGTGTCGTCTCTTCGTGAAACCGCATCTGCGGCCGAAATCGGCTGGCGCATAAGCACTGACAAAAAGGCAGCAGACGCCCGCCTTCCCGCTCTCAGCGCAGACGAGCAGGCATTTCTTCTTGACCTTTCCTCCACTTTTCGCGAATGGACAAAGCACCACGACCTTCCCGCTCCGGCCGCGGCAGTGGCCGAAGTGGAGCGCCTTCTTGATGCACAGGCATCCACAGACGGCCTTGATTTGGAGCCAGACCAGCGCGCCTATCTTTCCAACGCAGCCCGCGCCCATCTGGCAGGCTTTGCGCCTCTTGACAATTTTCTCTCAGACCCTGCATTAGAAGAAATCGCAGTCATCGGCCTCAATCATCCGGTCTACATCTACTGCCGCAAAGAGGGATGGAAGCGCACCAATGCCTCCATCACCTCGATGGAGCATCTCACCCACCTAATCAACAAAATGGCCCGCCCACTCGGCCGCCGCGTGTCTGCCGAATCTCCGCGCATCAACGCTCTTCTTCCGGACGGCTCGCGTCTTCATGCCTCAATTCCGCCCCTCTCAGCCGGCGAGCTCACCGTCCGCCGCCATGCCGTGCGCGCGTGGAGCGCGGCTGATTTGCTTGCATCCGGCTCGCTCAACGCACAGGCTCTCGCATTTCTATGGCTTGCATTCCAGTCAGATTCATCAGTGCTTGTGGCAGGCAACACTGCGTCAGGCAAAACCACTCTTCTTGACGCCCTCTTAGGTTTCATTCCATTGTCAGAGCGCATGCTGGTCATAGAAGAAACTCCAGAACTTCGCCCCGCCCATCCCCACAAAGTCGGGCTCATCTGCAATGACGAACTTTCAATAGGCATGGCAGATTTGGTTCGTGATTCTTTGCGCATGCGCCCCGACCGCGTGGTTGTTGGCGAGGTTCGCACCCCTGCCGAAACTCAGGCATATATGGAAACTCTTCTCTCTGGCCAAGCCCGCGGCTCTTATGCGACTTTTCACGCCCAGTCTGCATCCGAAACTTTACGGAGACTCGTCAATCTTGGAGCCAGCCCAGACGACCTTGTCTCACTCGACTTTCTTGTCATCCAGCGCCGCATTGCGCATTATGAAATGAAAAGCAGGCAGCAAAAAGAGCTGCGCCGTTTGCTTGGCATCTACATGCTGGCACCTTCGGAAAAAGCAGCCGGCCTAGGCAACACCAACCTCGTGCCTCTTCCGCTTATGGAATATGACATGCGCTCTGGCAAACTAGTTCCAACTCCCGCCCTCTCCCAAGGTTTTGCCCGCCTCGCGCAGAAGCTGGGGCTCACTCCGGCTCAGGTGCAAAAACTTTATTCAGAGCGCGCAAAATTCCTCTCCTCACTGCCAACTTCAGCAGAACCTCAGAAAATAATTGAAAAAATCCAATCATTTGCCTACCGGTGATTGATTTGCTCGATGCCCTCGCCCAACTCGAGCCGCTTCCATTCCACACCATTTACTCAGGCGCGCGCCGCGCCGCAATGCAGCAGGCATGGGCTCGTTCATATCAGAGTCTGCCAATGCCAGCCGCCCTCAACGTGCTCATCATTGTCGGCTCGGCATTATCATTTTTGTTTTTTATCGGCACAGGCCTTCTTTTCAGCGACTGGATTTTGGCATTCGGCCTCGCCCTTCTCTTCTTCGCCCTCTCACTCACGGCCGGCTTTTATCTTCCAAATTTCATGGCCCGCCGCTTTGCCGCAACAGTGGAGTCAGACCTCCCTCTTGCCCTGCGCGCTCTGGCCCTCTATCTTTCAATCAAAATGCCTCTTGAGCAGGCGCTGGGGCAGCTTGCTGGCGAGGGCTATGCTTCCTCGCGCATGTGGAAAGCGGTGCACCAGTCGGTTGCAGCGGGCGAGAGCGTGCCGCGCGCATTGAGCCAGACATCATCTGCAATCAATTCCATGGCTTTCACCCGCGCATGCACCGCGCTCATCACCTATTACGAGGAAGGCGGAACTTCCGAGCCTCTCATTTCTTTGGCAGAGGAATTGAGCCATCAGCAGCTTTCCGCCAGCCGCGAGCAGTCGGCCAAAGCCGGCATCGGCGGGCTTGTCTATGTCGCCCTCTCCTCCATCCTGCCCGCATTTGCACTTGTTCTCATGGTTGCAGCCGGCCCCATCTTGGATTTTCCATCCAGCCCGCCTATGATTTGGCTGTTTTTCATTTTCATGCTGCCTCTGCTCAACGCGCTCACTTTAGGCGGGCTCATTATTCTTGCCCCGCAAATGGCCGGCGTTTTCCGCTCAGAGGCCGTCTCGCGCGCCGTGTCTGCCCGGCTCAATTCATTAGGCCTGCATTCTTTTGGCTGGCAAAAAGCCATCCTGATTGCAGCCGTGTTGGCCGCCATTGCCATCCTCATTTCCATCTTCCTTCCCTTCGGCGGCCTCACTCTTCGCCTCGGTCTTCTCGTCTCATTAACTCCTCTCCTCTTTCTGGCCCTTGTGGAGAGCGAAGTGATGGGACAGGTGGCTGCGCTCGAAGCCGATTTGCCAAATCTTTTGCTTGGCGCCGCCGCATCCGGCCGATTTTCTCTTGAGCGTTTGCTTGAATCAGCATTGCGCATGCCGTCCGGCCCGCTGCGCGAGCAGGCGCAGGCCGCCCTCCGCCAGCTAAAAGCCGGCGGCAACCCTCTTTCAGTTCTTGGCGAGTGGGCTGCCAACACGCCTTCCGTTCTTCTCTCGCGCACCCTCACTCTTCTGGCCGTGGGCTGGCGCGCCGGCGGCTCGATGTCAAAGCCATTGCGCGCACTGGCCGCCGACGCTCTTTCATCGGGCGAGCTGGTACGCGAGCGTGCAACCACTCTTGCAACCCAGCGCTACACTTTGTGGGCCGCAGGCGCGCTCCTTGTCCCCGCCATATTGGCGGTGTCATTGTCATTTTCCGCCCAAGTGTCATCAATCGGCTCGCTGTCGTTCAGCAGCCCGTCGAATACGCAGGAATATTCTTCCCCGCAAACAGCCTCACAATCTCTTGTTTCAGCCGCAGCCCAGGCAGTTCCCATCTATCTTCTCATCAATTCCCTTCTGTGCGGCCTCTATCTTGCCATGGCCTCCGGCTCGCGCGAGAGATTTATTCCCTATGCGGCCGTGCTAATCATCGGCTCGCAGCTGGTGTGGATGCTGCTGGCGTCGGGGGCATGAGGATGCGGATGCTGGGGGCTATCGGCCCATAATTCGGCTACATTGTCTTGAACCACGGTTTTGTGTTTGTCCTTTTTCTGTTTGGAATAACGTAAAGCGTTGGAAGGTCGGGAGCCAGCACATCCATGCTGGGGCCGTTGTAGGTAAGGAAGATGCTCTGCCTGAACACCTTTTGCAGCGTTTCTTTTTCAACCAGCCGGCATCTCACATAAGCTTTCGCACCTTCTTCCGGACTTGAGCCTTCATAGTATCTGGACGCTGCCGCAACAAGGATTGGCCAGAGTCTGCTTGTGCGTATGCTTTCCACGTTTCCGTCAACATCAAGGTTTTCTGCGCGTTTGTGCAGAAGTATTTCACTAAGGCGCACCACGTTGTATCCCCTTGCTTTCGCAAATCGTTCGAATGTGCCGAGGTAGGAATCGTAGCCGTATATCCTCATCTTGTCCATCAGATTCAGTTCGGCGTGCGTGTCCGTGACCACGATGGTCAGCTTGGCGCCCTGCGGATGCGCCTTCTGAACTTCGGACAGAAGCCCGTCTATTATGCCGAGCGCTTCGTCTTCGGCCGAATCGAGCGAGGTTTTTTTCCATATTCCCCATAACATGAAAAGCTCAACGGGTTTCTTTCTGCGCATCGCCAGCTTCACGATTTCCATGACCCTGTCCTCTTTCTTCGGACGGAAGCGGACAAATTTCTTTTCAGTGAGCGTGCGCAGCACCTTTTCTTCGAGTGTTTCCGCCGGGCGCGCGGTTGTGGAATTCATCCTGTTTGCAGTTACTCTTTTCGAGTTGAATCCGGCCTTGCAATACCCGAGTGCGCGGAAGATGGAGAAATAGAACGCTTCTTCTCTGGTTAGTATGTTCCAGGCTTCAAACTCCTTCTGCATACTTACGAATTCATCATCGCTTATGCTGGAGCCTGCAAGCGCCTCGAACAGTCCGCCAGGCCCGTTTCCTCCAAAGCCAGCGCCCTCACTAAGCACCACTTTCCTGCGGTTGCAGATGTAAGGCGGAAGGCGATCCTCCATTGCCCTGCGAAGTATGTATTTTTCCACCTTCTGGCCGTCTATCTCCTTTATGTTCATTCTAACTGGAAGACTTCTGGCAAATTCAACCACCTTGTCATCGAAGAACGGCACGCGAACTTCAATAGTGAAATGCATCGAGGTTCTGTCCACGCGCTGGAATTGAGTCCTGTTCAGGGAATTCAGGAAATGGTTCTGCATCTCTTTTGCCTTCACCTTGCCAACGCCCCAGAATTCCGGATAGCCAATAAAAAGCTCGTCAGCCCCCTCCCCACAAAGCACGATGCGGATACCCAGCTCACTCGCAGCTTTGGAAATGAAATAGGAGACAGCCGACTGGCGCACCACATTAGGTTCGAAGCTCTCAGCAGTCCGCACTATCTCCTTTATCATTCCGAAAAGTTCCTGCTCGCTTGGCGGTTCCCGGTGAATATACCGCACCCCGAACTCCTCACAATAGCGTTTTGCGAACCGGACATCATCGGAACCCTTGCTTCCAACTATCACGGCAGTCACGTTCTTGTGGTACTTTCTTGCCGTGGCAAGAATGGCCGTGGAATCCAGCCCTCCGGAAAGAAGCACCGCGACCGGAAGGTCTGTCTGCACGCGCTTTTTCACTGCTTCATCCACGAGCGCCCGGAGCATGAGCGCGGCTTGTTCATCAGTCAGTTTTGCCTTTTCCGGCGCTCCCGGCGAGTAGTATCTCCGGATTTTTCCGTCAATGAGCATGTGCCCCGGCTCAACCATGCCTATTTTTTCCACTTGGGCAAGGCCGGAAAGCGCCTTGATTTCACTTGCAAAATAGAAGCTGCCGTCTTCGCCGTGCGAGTAGTAGAGGGGTTTTACCCCCCATCTGTCTCTCGCCACGAGAATCCTGTTCTCTTTCATGTCATAAACCGCAAACGCGAACATCTCGGAGTCTATTTTCTCCATCATCCGCTCTCCGTATTCCTCATACAGGTGGACAAGGCATTCAGTGTCGCAATCAGTCTTGAACTTGTGCCCACTGGCCTCAAGTTCAGTTTTGAGCGCCTTGTAGTTGAATATCTCGCCGTTAAGGATTGCAAAAACCGTTCCGTCCTCATTTATCTTAGGCTGCCTGCCGTTGTCCCGGTCCACTATCTCAAGGCGATTGGTGCCCATGGCGCAGTCGCCAAAAACACCGGTTTCGTAAAGCGAGTTTCCCCGGTGTTCAATCTGCGATAGCATCTGGCGCAGCGTTTCTTTCTTTCCACCGGTTTTTCCCCATATCCCACATATACCACACATAAACACTCACAACTACATTATGAGTGTTTTCTATTATTTATAATCTTTGAACTAATTTTATTAAAAAAAGATAGTATTTTAAGTGTTTTCTATATAATTTAAAATATGGACTTGCTTGACCGCAAAATCCTCTACGAGCTTGACAAGAACGCCCGTCAGTCCTACAGTGCCATGGCAAAGACGCTTCGCACCAGCCCTCAGGTGGTGAAATACAGGGTGGAGAATCTCTACAAGTCAGGCGCGCTCCAGTATTGCTGGCCCATGATAGAATACCGCAAAGCCGGCTATTTCTTCGGGCTTTACTTCTTCAAACTGCAGAACATGGACGAGAGGGCCGAAAAGGAGATGTTCGACTATCTCAATAATCACAGGTTTATCCCAATAGTTATGAGGGGGGAAGGCTACGCTGATTTGATTATCGCCATCTGTGCCAAGGGCATATTTCACCTTCGGGACATTATCACCGAATTGAACAACAAGTTCGGCAAGAATTTTCTGGAATACGACACCACCATACCCATAGGCTTCACCCAGTTCCATCGTGCCTATCTCATCGACGGGGAGAAAAAAAGCCCGCGCGAGTCATTCACGGCGTTCACTGGTGCGGACGTGAGGGAGACAGACTTGGGGGAAAACGAGAGAAAAGTGCTGTCCATGGTCAATTACAACGCACGGGTGCCTCTGGTGAAAATCGCGGAAAAGACCGGTATTTCGGTCATCACCGCCAAAAACATCCTGAAAAAGCTCGAGCGCTCGGGAGTAATCCAAAGCTATACGGCCCTGCCTGATCACGTTTTGCTTGGCAAACCGCGCCACCGGGTTCTTTTCAAACTCGCCAATCTGACGGCGGAAAACGAAAAGAAGCTTTTTACCTACTGCCAGTTGCATCCGAATATCGTGCACCATCTGCGCGTCATAGGCAATTGGGATTTGGTGCTCGACATAGAAGTTGAGCGGGGCGAACCATTCCGCAAGATAATTCAGGAGATGAAGTACAGATTTTCCGACATCATCCAGCACGTCGAGCCGACCTATATCTACAAAATCGACCAATTCAGGGATATCCCGCTGGAGTTTCCGGAACTTAATGCGGATTAGGGTTGGCGGGTTGTCTTCGGCAACCTCTGTTTTTTTATACTCTGCCCGTCATATCTCTATATGGGACAATCGTCTATTTCCTCGGAAATGTCGGCCTCAGCCGCCGCCTACAAACGGCCCTCTGTCGCCGTCATCGGCTCTCATTCAGCGCTTGACATCTGCTCAGGCGCACGCACGCAAGGCCTTTCCAACCTCGTAGTCTGCCAAAAGGGGCGCGACAAAATCTATTCTTCAAATTACAAACTGCGCAAGTCAGGCAATTCAATCTTGGGCTGTGTCGAGGATGTTCTGCTTTTGGACAAATTCGCAGACATCGCAAAAAAGCCGGCCATTGACGAGCTGAAGAAAAGACAGGCCATTTTCATCCCCCACCGCTCTTTCTCGGTTTATGTCGGCTATGACAACATCGAAAAAGAATTCACAATCCCCATCTTCGGCAACCGCTGGCTTTTGCGCGCAGAAGAGAGAAACATTTCCAAAAACCAGCACTATCTTTTGCAGAAGGCAGGCATCCGCGTGCCGAAAACATTTGCAAAGCCGGAGCAAATCGACTGCCTGTGCATCATCAAGGCGTCTGAAGCAAAAAGAAGCTATGAGCGCGCCTTCTTCTTTGCCTCGAATTACGATGAATACAAGGCAGAGAGCAAGCGTTTGCTTGAAGCAGGAGTTATTTCAGCCGACGGCCTAAAGAACGCCCTTATCGAGGAATTCGTGCTGGGCGCGCAATTCAATTTCAACTTTTTCCTTTCTCCATTGTCCAGCGAGCTCGAACTCTTGGGCATAGACACGCGAAGACAGACAAATTTGGATGGTGTTTTGCGCCTGCCGGCCAAAGAGCAGCTAAAGCTTCCCCAGTCTGTCCGCGTCAACAACATCGAGGTCGGCCACATCGCCTGCACCCTGCGCGAATCTTTGCTCGAACAAGTTTTCGAAGTCGGCGAGAAGTTTGTCAAAACAGTCAAGGCAGAATACCCGCCCGGCCCAATCGGCCCGTTCGCATTGCAGGGAGCCATCGCCCCTGCAGAAAAAGGCGAGGAAATCCTTATCTTCGACGTGTCATTCCGCGTTCCCGGCTCGCCCGGCACAAGATTCACCCCCTACTCATCCTACCTTCACGGCCGCTCACTTTCGGTGGGCGAGCGCATAGCGATGGAAATAAAAGAGGCGGCCGCCCAAAAGCGCCTCGGAGAAATTGTCACCTAAAAAAATCCTGTTGGTGTTTTCACATGATTACAAAAGAACGCATTCTCGAAATCCTTTCCGGCTATGACCAGAGCAAATTGACTCTCGCAACAGTCTGCTCGCACACAAGCTTGCAGCTTTTCAGCGGGGCAAAAGCAGAAGGCATTCCCACAATCGGGCTCATCACATCAGAGGCCCAGCGCGCGATTTATGACGCATTTCCCCTTGCAAAGCCAGATGAATTCATAGAAGTGGACGGCCCGTCAGGCATTCCATACGCCGAGCTGGCAGAAAAAAACGCACTTCTCATTCCGCACGGCTCCATTGTCGAATACGCGGGCCGAGGTTTGGAAGATGCGCCACTGCCTGTATTGGGCAACCGCCTCTCCCTTTCATGGGAGCAGGACAGGCGCAAAATGTTCGAATGGATGAAAGCCGCGGGCCTTGAAACTCCGGCCATTATCGACCCCGATAAAATCGACCGCCCCTGCGTGGTAAAGCACCCCGGCGCGAAAGGCGGCCGCGGCTATGCCATTGTGCACTCATCTGAAGAATTCGAGTCAAAATTCGGCGGCAAGGACGTCATGGTGCAGGAATATCTCACCGGCGTGCGGGCGTACCCGCATTACTTCTACTCGCCTCTTTCAAAAGACGGCTACCGCGCCGCCAACGGACATTTGGAAATGATTTCCATTGACCGCCGCCTTGAAAGCAACGTGGACGAGAGCTACCGCACACTGATGGCCGGCGTGCCAATCAAGCCGTCGTTCACTGTGGTGGGCAACGAGCCGGTTGCAATCCGCGAATCTCTCTTGGGCGACATACTCAAGATGGGCCGCGACACCGCAGAAGCGGCCGAGCGCCTCTTTGGCGGCATTCCGGGCCCGTTCTGCCTCGAGCTTATTGTGGATGAGAATCTACAATTCTACTGCTTTGAAATCTCGGCCCGCATAGTTGCGGGCACCAACCTCTATCCTGAGGGCTCGCCCTATTCAAGCTATATCTTCAACGAGCCGATGTCAATGGGCCGCCGCATTGCGCGCGAAGTCAACATGGCGCGCGACATGGGCAAGCTTGGAAAAATAGTATACTAAACCTTTTGGAAAAGCAGTCTACATCTGCCAGTTCTCTTTTTTATTCATCTGTCCGTTTTCTTTTTTCCATTCTTTTTCAAGCGCAAGGAATTCATGCGTGCGGTTCGGCCAATGTGGCTTGAGAATGGAGCGGTTTGCATCCTCTTTCGGTTTTTTCTTCTCCAGCCTGAACACGCCCTCAGCAGTATGGCATCGATTGAAGAATTCATCCAGATTTCCGGTGCGCAAAAGCTCGTCGAGCCGGCCGAGTTTCATAATCACCCATCTGTCATAGTTGGCCCATTTCAGGCATGCCGCTTTCTTGGTTTCATAAGGCTGCAGAACTATTGATTTTATCCTCTTTTGGATGTGCAAGTGCATGTTCTCGCTCGGCCATGTCCAGTTCTCCCCGTTCGGCCACATCTGGAGCTGGAAATGCAGTCCATACTGCTTCACAAGCGGGTTGTTGAGCTCTTTTTTCATGTTATAATAGTAAAGCTGGGCCTTGTCAATAAGCAGGTTGCGCAGGCGGCTGACTGTGGCCTTTTCCATCTCCACAAGCGGCGCTGTTGTGACGAGCCTTCCATTTGCGTCTATTTTTGTGACATCGACAATCTGCTTGCTGAGCTGCTCAGGCATGAAAAGTCTGAACTGGCCGGCATGATTTCTAATAGACCGGCCGACAGGAGTTCTATTCATGGTTTAATGAGTGTGTAAAAAAATATAAAGGAATGGTTTGTTCTTACTTTATCAATCCCAGTTTTCTTCCGGCTCTCTCGCAGGCTCCGAGGGCGAAATCAAGGTCCTCTTTGCTGAAGTCGGCGCGGATTTGCGTGCGCACCCTTGCCTTGCCCTGCGCCACCATGGGGAACACAATCGGCAGTGCAAACACGCCCTCCTTGAACATCTCGGCCGAGAATTGCTTGGCCTTGGCTGAGTCTCCAATCATGATGGGCGTAATCGGCGTGCCGGAATTTCCTGTGTCAAAGCCCATGGCCTTCAATTTTTCCTTGAAGTATTTGGTGTTTTCCCACAGTTTTTTCACAAGCGAGTCGTCCTTTTCCAGCACCTCGAGGGCTGCAATGCATGCCGCAACAGTGGCCGGGGGCGCCGAACCTGACAGCAAATAGCTTCTTGCCTTGTTGTGCAGGTATTCCTTCAGTGTCGTGCTTCCCGACACAAATCCGCCCACCACTCCGAACCCTTTCGAGAATGTGCCCATTTCCGCCTCCACTTTTCCTTCGAGGTGGAAATGGCTCACAATTCCGCGCCCGTGGTCTCCCAGCACGCCGTCTCCGTGCGCGTCGTCCACGTAAATGTAGGCGCCGAATGCCTGCGCGGCGCGCTGTATTCTGTCCAGCGGCGCGATGTCCCCGTCCATCGAGAACACGCCGTCGGTGATAATGTAAATGCGCTTGTATTTGCTGGCCTTTGTCGCAGCCTCGAGCTTGGAGGCCAAATCATCCATGTCATTGTGCTTGTAAATCGCCTTCTCGGCCTTGCTCAGGCGCACGCCGTCAATAATCGAGCCGTGGTTGAGCTCGTCTGAAATGGCCAAATCCCCCTCGGCCAGAAGCTGGGGCAATGTGCCCTGATTTGCGGCAAATCCCGTCTGGAAATAAATTGCGGCCGGAGTGTGCTTGAAGCGGGCAATTGTTTCCTCCAGTTTGACGTGCAAATCCATTGTGCCCGAAATCGTGCGCACGCTGCCCGAGCCTGCGCCGTATTTCTTGATTGCCTCGATTGCCGCCTCTTTCACCTCGGGGTGGTTGGAGAGGCCAAGATAATTGTTTGTGCCCAGCATGAGCACTTTTTTGCCGTTCACAATGGCGTGGGACATGCTCGGTCCTTCAAGTTTGTAGACTTTCCAGTCAAGCTCTTTTTGTTTGAGCTCGTCAATAATTGGCAAAAGCGTGCTGTCCAGAGTAGGCATGTAATATCACCACGCAACGATGCATATGCTGAGATTTAAAATAACTGCCCCACGACGTGAAAATTTACGGCACAAGACGAAGAAGTTCTTTTGCTCGGTTTTATATCCTTGCAGCGGAAAATAGCCCTTGGAGCATCATTATGCCATCTGCAAGCTTAGCCGATTCCATGAAACATTTGCTGCAATTCGTGCCTGGCGAGCATCCGGCCCTTCTGTTGCGCAGCAACGGCGAAGTCGAGTCTGTCCCACTTGCCGGCGAGCAGCGCTTCGGTTTTTCAGCCGGCCGCGCCTGCGTCGGCTACAAATCAGACAAGGGCTGGCATGCCTGCTCGAATCGCGCGGTCAATGTGCGCCAATGCCCCACCTGCCAGTTCAAAGACGTTGCAAGAGTATATACTGTGGGCGATTTCACCCTCTATCCCCATCTTCACGAAGAGCTCTCGAGCGAAAAATACGTGCTTTACCTCGCGCAGTTCGGCGCAGACATCACCAAACTCGGGCTCACCCGCCTCTCGCGCTTGAGCGAGCGCTGGCGCGAGCAGGGAGCCGATTTGGCTGTTTCATTGCTTGAATTCGACGGGCCCGACGAGGCGTACAGAGCCGAAACCGTGCTGCAGGAGCGCTATGATTTGGCCAACGCGGTTCGAGCTAACCAGAAATTAAGCCGCCTGCATTATGACAAAGCAAAAGCCCGCGCCAAACTCGAATCCGCCCTCGCCCGCATGCGCGAAGACACCGCCCTTTCCTCCTACTGGTCAGGCGGTGAGATAAACGACCTTTCCTCCCTCTACCCGGTCGTGCAAAACCCCGAGCAGGTGGAATTTGTCGGCGGCTCGGTGCTGGGCTCCAAGGGCGCCTGGCTGTTTTACGAAGGCCCGTCCGGCCAGCATTACACCATCAACCTCAATGCGCAGACTGGGCGGTTTTTGCATGCGCCTGAGGAAAACGAAAAATATGCGCCAGACAACCTGATTATAGTCTGATTTCTGCCCGCCTATCGTTTGATTGCCGCTTGTCTTCTTTCGTGGTTCTTCCCCAGACCTGCTGCTTTTTTAATCTCCCCGATTTGGCCAATCCATGCAGTCTGTCGCCTATCAGGTGGACGGCGGCATTTCCGCCTCGCGCCGAACAGCCATCATCAGGCCTGTCATCCTACTGCCGGTGCTGTTTCTTCTTGCCCTCTACAAACTCATCCAGCTCATCATCTGGCCTTTCTCGGCCCTCATCCTTTTCATCCGCCACGAGAGGACAATGGCCGATTTGCAGCGGGCGCAGTCCTATGTTTCCCTCTGCTCGAACTGGTCCGCATTCTTCCTCCTGCTCTCAGACCAGTGGCCGCCAAACGCGGTTCGCGTGCGCTTTGCCTATTCCCCCCTAGTTTCGCGCTTTGAGTTGTTCTTCCGCCCGTTCCTCACTTTCCTTCTTGCCATCAACGCCGTCGTCTTCGGCATCCCCGCCTCTTTTGTGCTGGCGCTGCAATGGCTTTACATCCTGCTGCGCGGCCGCCGTCATCCGCGCATGCACAAGCTGCTCTTAATCTACTTCAGTTTCCTTCTGCACATGAACGCCTATTTCTGGCTCGGAGTTGAGGAGAGGCCGAAACTTTTCCCGCAAGGCATTGCAAACGCGCTTAGAACGCATTCGCACGCGCATCACTAAAAAGCAAGATTCGTTTTCTACTCTCTCTTCTCTCCTTTCCAAACAGTCTCTTCCACGCCTGCCTTGAGATTTTCAAATCTTGCGCGGGCAAAGAAATAGCTTCCAAGGCGGTTTATGTAGGGCAGAATGCGCTTTTTGGCAGGCACGTCAATTCCTTCCACCCGCCGCTCCACGCGCCTGCACACGGTGCGGGCATGATGAAGAGAAGCCGCGAGCGGACATCCGCCCGGCAAAATGAAATTTTCCAAAGCCGGCATCTCGGCGTCCATCTCGTCAATCCAGCCTTCAACGCGCTTTAGCTTGTGCACAAACATCTCGGATTTTTCGGCAGGCCAATACCCGCACAAACACGAGCCGGCCTCAAACAAGTCGGACTGGATGGCCTCGAGCTGCTCGTCCAAGCCCTTTTTCCTGTCTGCCGCAACTCTTGCAAGCCCGATGACAGAATTCAATTCGTCAAGCATTCCCACCGCTTCGAAAATCGGCTCGCTTTTGCGCGCGCGCTTTCCGCCGGGCAGTCCGCTGTCTCCTGCATCGCCCTTGCCAGTATATGATTTGCCACCCATAGGTTTAGTGCATCCGCTCCAGCCTTATAAAACTGCTACCCCTATTTTCATCCAATGAAATGCCCCTACTGCTCCAACGCAACCTCGTCTGTTGTGGATTCGCGCGACACAACCGACGGGCGCATCCGCCGGAGACGCGAATGCCTCAAATGCCAGAAGCGCTTCACAACATACGAAGGCGTGGAGCTTGACGAGCTCTATGTAATCAAGCGCGACGCCAGCCGCGAGCAGTTCGAGCGGCCGAAACTTGCGGCAGGCATTTTGCGCGCATGCGCCAAGCGGCCGGTTTCGCGCGAGGCAATAGACCGAATAGTCGATGCCGTCGAGCAGCGTTTGCGCAAAAGCCCCAAGCACGAAATGCTCACATCGCGCATCGGCGAGATGGTTATGGAGCGTTTGCGCAAAGTCGACCAGGTGGCCTATGTGCGCTTCGCCTCGGTGTATGAGTCGTTTATCGATGTCGCATCATTTGAAAAAGCATTGCGCACCCTCAAAACCAAGAAACGGAAATAATTGATTTAGGTGTTTCGCTTATGTCTTCGCAATCTTCCCCATCATCTTCATTTTTCCGCTTTCCCTCCCTCGACCCTCTTCTTTCCATAGTGCTCATGTTCGCATTCACCCAAGCGCTGGCGCTCACAGCCGGCGTTTTTCTCATCAGCGCGGCAGTGCAAAATCCCGACGTTAACCTTGTGTCTGTTGCCCCCATGCCGGCCGAGCCGGAGAATCCTCTCAACGCAGCCGTATTCATCGCCTATGTGCTTGGCGGCGCAGTTCTCGCACTGCTCTTCATCCGCTTCCTGCGCGGCCGCCTCGCCTTCCGCCTGCTGGAATTTGCCATGCTGACAGGCTCGGTGTCTGTGCTTGTGCTCTCATTCCTTCTCGGAGTGGTGCACATGGATTTCCTTGTCGCCGTGGGCTTTTCGGGCGGAATAGGCCTGCTCTTTGCGCTAATCAAATTCTTTTTCAAGGGCCTCAAGAATACGGCAGCCGTCCTCTCATCAGCCGGAGTTGGCGCGCTGTTCGGATTTTCCATGGGCTTCTGGCCCGCTCTTCTCTTCATCGCCGCCATTTCGCTCTATGACTACATTGCAGTGTTCAAGACCAAGCACATGCTTCAATTGGCCCAGCATCTTGGCTCAAGGGAATTGTCATTCACCATCACGGCCGAGAAAAAAGAGGAGGAAAATCAAACGCCAATGCCGGCCTTCCAGTCGTCTTTGCCCGCCTCTTCCGCCCGCCAGTCTTCCATCCCTTCCCCCCGCCCGGCAGCAAAACCCTCTCCCTCCTCAGGAGTTGACCGCCTTGATTTGGGCTCAGGTGATTTGGCGGTTCCTGCCATGCTTGCCGTTTCCACCTATGGCGCGGCCGGCCTCGGTGGCTCGCTGGCCATTGCGGCAGGCAGCACGGTTTCGCTCTACTTCTTGCTCAAATTCGTGCTTGACAAAAGAGTGGCATTGCCGGCCCTGCCCCCGATTTGCATGGGCGCGCTGGCGGCGCTGCTGATTTTCCTGCTGACCGGCGTCAAAATCTGATTCCAGCTCCTGAGTGTTGTCTATATAACATTTGCCTCTTTCGCATTTTCAACAATTTTCTTTCGGAGGGATTGGATGCGGTGCGGGTGGTGCGTGGCAGTTCTTCTTGTTTTTCTTCTAGCAGTTCCGCTCTCAAACGCGGTTGTCAATTCTGCTGATTGCTCCAAGCAATTGGCCCTTGGGCTCCCTTGCGTCTCTTCATCCGCTTCGAGCGGCGTTTCTGGCTCTGTCGGCGCCGGCGGCTCGGCCTCCAGCCCTCCGTCAAACGGCGGCGTTTCATCAGGCCCTGCTCCCACCCCCCCAACTCCTCCGCTCCCCGGCACCTGCCAAGCCTCTTCCGAATATTCCTCCTGCATCGCTTCTTGCGCCCAGAACTTCGGGCCGGACGACCAGTCAAATCTAGCCGACTGGACAAACTGCCGTCTCTCATGCAACAAAAACTACGGCACCTGCACCGGCACCTGCCCGGCAACCGGCGAGGCATGCAAGCCGAGCACAGAAAAGGTCGGCTACTATAACTCGGTCACCCAATTCTCCTATTCAATAGACGAAATAAAATGCGGCTGTGCTGCCGCGACAACTCCCGAATTGCCAAAGCCTTCCGGCTGCCAGCTCAACTCCGATTATTCTGCCTGCACCGCAAACTGCCAGAAGCTGGAATCTTCAGGCAAGGCGGACGAAGCTTTCAGCTGCTACCAGTCCTGCGAGCGCCAATTCTCGTTCAAGCCGGCAGGGGTTGCGGCCAATTCCGTCTGCAGCGGAGACGCGTGCAAAGACGGCAAAGGCAATGCCCTCAAGGGCTACTGCCGACCTACGCAATATTCGAACAAGCGGAATTCCGCCGGCGAGACCGTGCTTCTGGCTACGGCCTGCGGCTGCCAGGCCCCAGACTTCGGCCATGTATACTACTGCAACGCCCCCGGCGACCTGACTTCGCAAAACTATTACAATGAAAACGGCTCATCTGCGCTGAACAACATCAAGCCCGGCGACCAGTGGGCCGGCGGCGGAGTGTTCTGCCGCGACCAGTGCGCCCGCTTCGGGCCAGAATTCAGCTGCTCCGCGCGCAACAGCGGCTGCTTCTGCGAATGCGACGCGGCCAAGCTGAACTGCCCGCCGAATCAGACGGCCGACACAAAAACCTGCCAGTGCGTGGCCAACACGACGCGCAACGTTTCCAACGGCACATCCGGCACAAGCGGCTGCGCGGCCGGCCAGTTCTGCTGCGGCTCGGCAAATGATTTGATGTGCGGCGGCGCATGCCCGCCAGGCCAGTACTGCTCAATCGTCGGATACAATTCGACAAACCAGAGCCTCGGCAACCAGTCTGGCCGCAACCTCTGCCAGTGCGTCGGCCCCCTGCTTGTTGACAAGCCGTGCGAGAACACTACGGACTGCAACGGCTTCTGCGGCGCGGGCGCATGGTGCGCCATGGCCAAGAGCGGAGCCTGCGTCTGCACCAGCTCGCCCCCCAAACTGCACGTTGACGTTCTTGTGCTCAAGACTCCAATCAAGGTTGGCGACACCGGCCCGATTCAGGCCCATGTCTATTGGGACGACGGCACTCCGGCCAGCGGAACCGTGACATTCATGCTCGGCTCCAGCAGCAGGAGCGAAACCCTTGATTCGGCCGGCACGGCCAAGGTGTGGGGCAAATGCCTTGCTTCAGGCACAACTCCGGCCCGCGCAATCTACCGCGGCATCGAGGGAAGCGCGCCATTCACGTGCGTTGACTGAAGGTGCTGGCTATGGCTGATGTCAGATACGGCGTGTTTCTTCTGGCCTGCGTGCTGGCCGTCTCGTTAGCTGGCGCGGCAGATGTTGCCGTCATTTCAGCCTCCACTTCAGCCGCTTCATCCTCCCAAATTGCAACTCTGGTGCTCGGGCCGCCTCCGGGCTCTCCAATCGCCACTCTTGTTGACGGGCCTGCGGGCAACATCACTGCGTTCTGCGTGAACTCGGCCTATCCGGTATGCGGAGGCCAGTGCGGCCGCGTGAAGACCGAATGCGCATCATTTAACGAAAAAACCCGTTTGGGTTTTGCAGATGCAGCCCAAAAGTGCGGCTGTGACTGTCAGGCTGTCAAAACAGTAAGCCTGGCTGTAAACGAATCAGCATCATCGGGCGATTTCAGTTTCTTCATCAAAGACATCCGCTCAGGCGCAGTCACCTTCTACCTCTCCGGCTCGGACAACACGCAAATCAGCGCCACCACTCTCTCCTATCCGCAGCTCTACCGCCAAACAGACCCTGCATCAGGCAACTCGATTTCATTGCGCTTCACCAGCATAGCGAACGGCCGCGCCGCATTGCGCATTTACCGCGAATGCCCTGCCGGCCAGTATTACGATATTTCCACCTGCAAATGCAAAGCATCGACAGAAAGACTGGCCTCGGCAGGCACTCCTGGCCAGATTCGCGCCAATGTCACGCTTCCGGCCTGCTTCAACAACTGCCCCCAGGGCAGCACATTTGTCAGCAACTTTTCAGAATGCTACTGCTGGCCCCTCTACACCCCCAAGCCGCTGGTAAAAGTGCCGGGTTCCAACTCGTATGCTCCACAGTCGCCCGGCGCATCCATTATCACGCCAGGCGCAACAAGCGGCGGCACCACAACCGGCGCATCTCCGGGCACCGGAACAACTCCCGGCACGCCCGGAACCGGCACCACTGGCACCGGCACAACAAGCGGCACTGGCACAACGCCTGGCAAGGAGCCCGGAACCGGCACTGGCCCGGGCACAGGTACAACGCTCCCAACGGGCACTGAACCCGGAACCGGCACAACCCCCGGCGCCAAGAATGGAACCACCCCCGGCACCGGCGCAACGACCGGCACAACCAGCGGCGCAACAACCGGAACAGGCACCGGCACAACAAGCGGCGGCACCACAACCGGCACCGGCACAACCACAGGCGCAACAACCGGCACCGGTGCCACATCGGGCGGCACAACTCCGCCTCCCAAAAACCCGCCCGCCGGCAACACCACGCCTTCCGCGCCGGCCAAAAATTCGTCTTCTTCCACCGGCATCGGCGGGCCGTAGAGATGGCTTAAGCTAAAGGAAAATGAAAAACAAAACAAGAAAATTAAATTAAGAAAATGAAAAATAAAAATTAAATTAAAAAATAAAAAAGAAATTATTCAGCTAATTTTCTAGCCGAACAGGGACGCAAGACCCTCTGCGGCCGCAGCCTCAGACTTGGCGGGGTCTTCCTTCTTCTCCTCCTTCTTTGCCTCCGCAGCAGCGGGGGCAGCGGCAACTGCAACCGGGGCTGCAGCCGCCTTGAGGACGTCGTCGAAGTTCACGCCTTTGAGCGCCTCGGCCAGAACCTTGGCCTTCGCGCTGTCGGCTTCAACGCCTGCGGCCTTGAGGACCGAAGCGATGTGCGCCTCCGAAATCTCTTTGTCAGCGCCCTTCAGAAGCAGCGCCGCGTGCAGATAAGGATCTATTTTTGTCATGGTCTTCTCCTCCATATTTTTCTTTTTTCTTATGCCGTTTTCGGCTCATTGCCGACCTTGCCCTCAAGAGCCGACTGCATGCGGATAGCGCGCGCGAGAAGCGTCTCCATGTGGGCATCGGAGTACGCGCCGCTCTCCTCTGCCAGCGCACGGGCCTGAGCCAGCGCGCCGGACAGCAGTTGGTTCCTGTTTGTTTCGGTCGGATAAACGCAATTGACCGACATATTGTATCCGTCAGCCAGGCTGGCGATGAGTTCCACCGTCAGTTTGGCCTCATCCACGTCTAATACTTGAGATGAGTATAATTTGCCGTCTTCCACTCCGGCCAGCATGTTGAGGCCGGCCGAGAAGGGCTTGACGCCCAGCTGCTGGAGCGCCTTGCAGGCAATGTCGCTGATTTTGGTGCCGGCCTTTGCCACCACCGAATCCTTGGCAATGACAATTTTGCCGGCCTTGGTCTGGGCATTGAGGCCCGCGGCCTTGAGGCCTGCCAATGCAGGTCCGGGCGGCAAATCTGTCTCGCCCTCTTTCACCACGATGTCGAACGGCGCGAGCTGGCCGGGCTTTGCGCCGACCGAAGCGCGCGATTTCTTGAAGTGGCTGAAAAGCTGGTAGGCTGTCATGTCTTTGGAAACAACAAGCACGGACGGCGTGTTGAGCTGAGGCACGAGCGCGGCTCCGTTCTTGGAATTCTCCAGAGCGCGAATCAGCACCGTGTTCTTGGCCATGATAAACGAGGCCTTGTCGCGCAGGTTGCGGCGGGTGGACTGCAGGATGTGGTCCGGCAGGTTGCGCACGTCAACAAGGGCAACCGTCTTGGCTCCCGTCAGCTCTTTCTGCAGGCGGGCGACCTCGTTTTTCTTGGCTTTGAGCGCCGGTCTCTCGTGGCCGGCTACCTTGCGTTTGGAACCTTTGAGCTTGGTCATGGACATCAACCTTCTACTTCTCTCTCTTGACAGCCTCGACCTTTATGGCCGGGCCCATGCTCAATTTCACGTAAATGGAATGAATGACAGGCTCTGTGACCTTGGCCTTCACCTTGTCGTATGCGGCCTCGAAGTTCTCGGTCAAATCCCCGACGCTCATGGTTTCCGAGCCGATGGGGCACTGCACCGTGGGCAGGTATTTGCCTCTCGATGTGAGGCGAACCCTTGTCTGGGCGGCCTTGATAGCGTCAGGCACCGAGCCAACGATGGGGCGGGGCAGCCTTCCTCCGGAGCCCAGCACCTGACCGAGGTTTTTGCCGACCACCATCATCATGTTTGGTGCGGCAATGAATTCGCATGTCTTGACCATTGCCTTGAGCTCTTTCTTTTCGGCCGCAAGCTTCTGGATGTCGGCCGCGCCGAACACCTTGTGGGCGCCCGAGCGGCTGGCCTCGAGGGCAACCTGCTGCTCGCCGAACACCACGACAGGCACTGTCTTGCCCCTGCCTTTGGGCAGGTTGATGTCGAGGTTAAGGCGGTTCTCGGGCTTTGAAGTGTCAAGGCCTCTGAAGTTGAAGATGACCTCTACCGACTGGGTAAACTTGCGTTTGCCCTTGTTTTCGAGAGCTTTCTCAAGCGCTTTGGTAATTGTTTGTTTGTCCATGTAATGTCCCTCCTATTCCATGTGGAATAGTCTAGCGGGAAAACTCGCTAAGTGTTGGATTCATTATCGGCTCCGGTGTTTATAAAACTGACGCCGCTCCGAGGCTTTCGGGCATAATCTATTTCTTCCCGCTTTTGAGCTTCTCCAGCATCCTGCACGCCCCGCAAAACCCGCCCGAGCTTATCTCGCCGCACTGGGGGCAGACGGAAAGAGAAGAAGAGAAGCCCGCTTCTACAGCTTTTACCAACCCTTTTCTCATTTTCACAAATGCGTTGAAAATCCGCACCTTGGTGCCGGGATATCTGTCTTCCATTTGGTTGAGCTGCGCGCGCACCGTCTGCCTCATAGCCTCGACGGCATAAGGGCATGCGCCGTAATGAATCGGCACGCTGTTTAGCGCGGCCCACAGGGCAACTTCTTTTTCAGAGCAGCGAATAAGCGGGCGAATTCTCGGCACAAAATGCTGTTTCTTATCCTCGCTTTCTGTTATGGGCCAAAATCTTGCCAAGCGCGCCGGCTCGTTTCGGTAAAGGTTGAGCAAAACAGTCTGGGCCGCATCATCAAGATTATGCCCAAGAGCCAGCTTGTCTGCCTTTAGCCTCCTGGCCGCCTTTTGCAAAAGCTGTCGGCGGAACACGCCGCAAAAAGAGCAGGCTCCAGCCTGTCCTTTTTTCTTTAGCATCGAATCCAGACTTAAGCCGAATTCAGACTTGAACGAAACAATGTGCAGCGGCACGCGCAGTTTTTTGCATTCTTTTTTTGCAACCGCAATTGTGGGCGCGCGATAATCTGCAATTCCCTCATCGACAAGAATGGCGATGAGGCGCATGGGAAGCCGCTTGCTCAACTGCACCAGCTGGTGAAGCATCACGGTGCTGTCTTTGCCGCCCGACAGCGCAACCGCCACTTTCTCATTTGGCTTAATCATGTGATATTCGCGCACAGCATTTCTCACGTGCGAATCAAAATCCTCCAGAAAATGCTTTTCGCAGCGCGCAAGCGGCCCGCTGCCGACGCATGCGGGCGAGGAGCATTTGGCGCATGAAAGATTCAAATTGTTTTTTTTGATTTTCTTTTTCATTTTTTCAACCGCCGAAAACCACGCGAATCACTTCAATCTTGTTTTTGCCGCCGAGAGGAAACGCCTCCGGCCTTATTTTGCCGTCCACCCGCACCAGCGCCTCCTGCGGGCTGAGCGAAAGCAGAGCAAGCAATTCAGTTATGGTGGCCGCAGTCCCTTTCACTTTTTTCGGCCGACCGTCAAGTCTAATGCTGAGCATGGATATTTCTTGGTCAGCGAGAGATTTATAAGGCGCAGGCGAGGGAGGTGGGCGTGTCCGAATGCCGGCCTCATCCACGGGGAGCGCTTACTCTATTCGCGCTGCTTTTGCTGCTGTTCAGCCTTTTTGCCGCCGACCAGTTTATCCCGCAGCGCATCAAAAGCGCTGACTTCTACCTCTATGACACTTATCTTGTCGGCACCACGTTCGGCAGCGTCTCCGACCTTCAGCTCAACTCCAGCATACCCGCAGACGGCGTGCTCACGAGCGTGCCGCCGGGCGCGAGCACTGCGCTGGACGCGGACGGCAACTCCTATCTCTACATCAACATGCCCAATCCGTCCATGCCCTACAATTTCACCTACAACCTCTCGGTGCATACCCAGTTCCAGCCGCTAACCGCTTTGGGCGGCGACACGCGCATCCCGCGCAGTTTCGGCCGTTACCTGATTTCAACTCCGGGCATGCCTGCGTCAGATCCGGCGATGAAAGAGCTGGCATCAAACATCACCGCCGGGGCCCGCACCGATTTCGAGCGCATCGCCCTCCTCGCGGAATGGGTGCACGATTACATCACCTATGACGCGTCCGCCTCCAACCCGAACCCCAACACCGCCACAATTCTCGAGACGCGCCGCGGGGTGTGCACAGAATATTCCGTCCTCTTCGTCACGCTGGCCCGCTCATTGGGCTATCCCGCCCGTTTTGTCAACGGCTATGCCTATGCCTCCACCCTGAATGTGTGGCAGGCCCATTCATGGGCCGAAGTATGGATTGGAGAATGGGTGCCGGTGGACCCGACATGGCTGGAAGTGGGCAGCATCGACGCCACGCATATCGTCGTCTCCCGCAGCAGCTATTCTGAATTCAACCTCGTGTCAGTGTCAGGCCTTGTGCAGGAGCCGGGGCAAATCATCCTCAATGGCAACCGCCCGCTTGGCTCGAGGGCGGACAACGTGAATCTTGTCAGCGCCGAATCGATGCCGCCTCAAAGCGGCTATTCCCTGTCGTCCTCGTCATCCACCCTGCCCGGCGCCGGCCATGCGCTCGTCTGGGTGTCGTATACTGCGCCGGATTACAGCGTGATATCAATGGAGCTTGCTCCGTGCAGCAGCACTGGCAGCCCGCTTATCACTCTCGCGTCGCCTGCCAGACAGAGGTTCATCACCGCTCCCGGCCAGACATATTACGGCATCTGGCTGGTGCAGGCGGCCGCGCAAATCGATCCTCATTTCATATACCGCTGCCCCCTCACCCTCAACTCTGATTCGCTTTCCCTCAAAACAGCCATCATCTCGCTGCGGGACGATGTGGGCAGTTCGTGGCCAATCATCTCCGCCGAAGTGGAGCGCAACTACCTTCTGCTGGGCGAGAAGCAGACAGTTTTCGTCCACCTGCCGGCATCAATGGCGGGAGAAACAGTCCATCTCCTTGCGCCGGAGTTCAACCTCAACGCATCTGTCAACGGTGCCGGAGCCGCGAAGTTTGAATTCGTTCCAACCGAGCCCGGAGTTCACACGCTCTACGCCTTCTCATCCCGCGGCGACCCTGTCGCGCTGTCATACTCCGTGCTCACAGTCCCCGCCCCGACAATCGCCTCGGCATCTGCCAACCAGTCCCTGATTGAAGGCGAGACCTCGGAGCTCATCGTGGAGCTGGCAGACCTCGATGCCGGCACTGCGGCGCGCCCGTTCACGCTGGCATGGTCTGGCAACGGGGAGAGCGGGCAGGAAAATGTTGAATCCGGCCCCTCGCAAACCCTGCGCATCCCCATCCGTCCATCGATGAGCGGCGAGTTCGTCTTCATATGGAGTCTTGTCTCGGCCGACGGCACCGAAATAGCGCGCCGCACAATGCCTGTCAAGATATGGCCGGCGGGCGACGTTGTCTTCGACTCGCTGCAGCCGCGGAGCCGCGTGAATTCCGGCTGGCAGGTGGCGCTGCAGTTCAATATCAGCGGCGAAGTCAGGCACCCGCAGCTGCTGCTTGGCGGCACCCTGTGGGAAATTCCATCAGACGGGAATCTGGTTGTGATTGTGGGCTCCGGCAGCCAGCCTGCGTCAGTGCGCTGGCAGGACGTTTTAGGCGTTGTCCACAGCCGCAGCTTCATGCTGGAGTTCAGCCCTGTTGCGGCCACCCCTCTTTTTGCGCCCGCACCCAAGTCCCCGCTTGCCGGTCTGTACGACCCGAACCAGAACGTGCTGCTGCCGGGGCTGCTTGTCTTCATTTTCTTCGGCGTCCTCTTCGGAGGGGCCCTCTACTCCCACCTGTATGAGCTGCGCATGCTTTACCGCTCAGATTCCGAGGTTGGCAAAGAAGGCGGACCCGGGCCGGATGACGCTGTTCCCCCCGCTTCCAAATCAGGCGGGGCCGGCCAGGCCAAGCCGGAACTTCCAAAACCGGATTTGCGCCGGCGCAGGCCTCCAACAGCACCAGGCGGGCCGGGCGCATAATCCCAATGCGTGATTCTCATGGTTGACATTCTTTTCTTGGGAACCGGCGGAGGCCGTTTCAATCTCGTGCGCCAGCTGCGCGGCACAGGCGGATTCATGCTCATGGGCCGTCATCTCAACATTCACGTCGACCCGGGCCCAGGCGCGCTTTTGCGCCTGCTGCAGGCAAACCGCGACCCGACCAAGACAGACGCCATCATCGTGACTCACATGCACATCGACCATGTGTCTGACGCGCCCGCGCTGGTGGAGGCGATGAGCGGATTCACTTTCAAGCATGCCGGCCTGCTGATTGCGGCCGCGTCGGTGCTCGATGGCGACAAACACGGAGACAAGTCCATTTCGAAATACCACCAGATGCTTGTGAAAGAATGCGCTCATTTCGGCCCAGCCGACAAAAAAACATTTGAGATTTCGCGCCAGCCGAAATCCGGCTCCGCTCCTTCATCCCCCGCCAATTCTTTCACCCTTTCCGGCGTGCCAGTAAAGCACGACGACAAATCAGGCTTTGGATTTGTAATCGAAATGGACGGCGTGAAGATTGGCTACACTTCAGACACCGAATACATTCCGGCAATCCACAACGCCGCTTATGCCGGTGTTGACGTGCTTATTGCCAACAATCTCAAGTCGGCGGCAGACGGCATACCCGACCATCTTCATTCCGGCCACCTTATCCAATTGCTCAAAGCCGCCAAACCAAAATTGTGCATTCTCTCGCACATGGGCATGGGTCTTATCCAATCCGGGCCGGAGGCAGAGGCTGCGCGCATCGAATCCGCATCAGGCGTGAAAACCATTGCCGGCCGCGACGGCTACTATTACTGCACAGACCGCTGCGGCTGGTTTAGGCCGCAAAAGGAAAAGAAGGGCAAGGGCGGACAGGAAGAAAAAGCGCAGAGCAAACTGGGCGAGTAGTTTATATTTGTCCACGTCGAGTTCTTCCCTATAATTGCGCTTACGTGATTCAATGCACAATCTTGCAGAAAGGCTTGATTTCAAAAACGAGCAGAAATGGCAGAAGCTCTGGGCCGAGCGCTCGCTCTACAACTTCGACGAAAAAAACACCTCCAAGCCAGTCTATTCCATCGACACTCCGCCGCCATTCACTTCTGGCGATTTGCACATGGGGCACGTGCTTTCCTATGCCTATTTCGATTTCGTGGCCCGCTACAAGCGCATGACGGGCTTCAATGTCTATTACCCCCAAGGCTGGGACTGTCAGGGCTTTCCCACAGAAACAAAAGTGGAGCAGAAATACGGAAGAAAGCCGCCCGAAGAATTCCGCAAGCTCTGCGTAGAGTGGACAGGCACCTGCATTGAGCGCATGCGCGGCCAGATGCAGTCGCTCGGCTTTTCCGCCGACTGGCGTTACGAATACCAGACCATGTCTCCGTCTTATCACAAGCTTGTCCAAAAATCGGTTCTGCAGATGTATAACTCAAAGCAGATTTACCGCGGCGAGCATCCCGTGTTCTGGTGCCCCAACTGCATGTCTGCTCTTGCCAAAACCGACACTGAAGAGGCCGAAAGGCAGACACAGCTGCATGATGTAAAATTCGAACTCGAGCTCGACGACGCCAAAGGCACACGCCAGCCAATCACTATTGCAACCACGCGGCCTGAATTGATGCACGCCTGCGTTGCAGTGCTCTACCACCCGACAGATGAGCGCTACAACAAATTGAAAGTCAAGCACGCCATCACCGCGCTCGGAGTGAAAGTTCCATTCAAATCAGACGCAGATGTCGACCCGGCATTCGGCTCTGGCGTTGTCATGGTGTGCACGTTCGGCGACAAGCAGGACGTTGTATGGATGTATCGGCACAAACTTCCGCTTATTCGCGCAATGGACGAGCGCGGCAAGCTTCTCAACGCCGGCGAATTGAACGGCCTCAACATCAAGGATGCAAGAGAAAAACTTCTCGAAAAATTCAAGGCAGAAGGCAAATTGCTTTTATCCAAGCCGCTAAACCAAGTCATCAAGGTTCATGACCGCTGCAAAAAGCCCATCGAACTTGCTCTTTCGTGGCAGTGGTTTGCGCGCATCACCGACAAGCGCGATGAAATCGTCAAAACCGCGCGCACCATGCGCTGGATTCCCTCTTTTGCCATCTCCTATCTTGAAGATTGGGCCAATTTTGTTGAATGGGACTGGGTAATCTCGCGCCAGCGCGTGTTCGGCACGCCCCTGCCTTTCTGGCACTGCAAAAAATGCGACAAAATCGTGGCTGCTGATGAGAAGGAACTGCCGGTTAATCCTCCCACCACGCCAAAAACTTGTCCAACCTGCCACGGCCCGCTCACTCCTGAAACTTCCACCTGCGACTGCTGGGTTGATTCCTCAGTTTCGCCTCTTGCCATTTCAAAATGGGGCGAAGACGAGAAATTCTTCAAGCGCACCTATCCGGCTTCGCTGCGCCCGCAGGGAGTGGAAATCGTTCGCACATGGGCTTTCTACACCATCTACCGCTGCAAGGAATTGACAGGCAAAGCCCCCTTCCAGGAGCTTTTGCTCAACGGCAACGTGCTTGCGCCCGACGGCAAGAAGATGTCCAAATCACTTGGAAACATTATC
>JAKAJC010000029.1 GCA_021814005.1 Microcaldota archaeon | reverse complement strand
AGCCATCCTCTCACAACGTCTGATGACGGGGCTAGGGATAAAAAGCTAAGGGGTAGGCCGAACGCCGGCAGGCCGGTTGGTTATTTTCCGCTCTCCCTGCATAAATCAATTTAAGCAGTGCCTATGAATATGCGCCATGGCCAAGCGCGAACTCTCTCTTTTTGACTGCGTCATGCTGGGGGTGGGCAGCGCTCTCGGGCCTGAAATATTCCTTCTCTTGGGCTTGGCCGGAGCGCTGGCCGGAACGCAGGCCGTAATATCACTAGTCATCGCGTTCGTGCTTGCCCTTCTCGTCGGCCTCTGCTACGCCGAACTGGCGACGGCCATTCCGACTTCGGGCGAGGACTACATCTTCGCAAGGCGCGCGTTCAAGGGCATGCTGCCGTTCATCATCGGCTGGATTGTGTGGTTCGGCAACATCGTCTATTCGGCATTCAATGCAATCGCGGTCGCATACTTCCTCAAACTAATAGTGCCTGTGCCGGTGGGCCTTACCGCCATTTCGTTCGTGGCCATAGCGGGCGGCCTGATTTACTTGGGCATGAGCACTCTCAAGCGCGTGCAAAACGTGATGGTGGCCGCCCTGATAATTTTGCTCGCCATCTTTGTCTATTCCACATTCAGCCTCGGCGACTGGTCCTACCTCTCCGGCCTTGTCGCGGGCGACTGGCGCGCCACTTTCTCCACCGCAGCCCTTCTCTTCATCGCCTTCATCGGTTTCGAGGACATCATCTCGGTCTCTTCCGAAATCAAAGAGCCGAAGAAAACCCTGCCTCTTGCAATCATCCTGACTCTTGTGACCCTGCTTGTCATCTATGTCTCGGTTTCTCTGGCAGTTTTCGCGGTGCTGCCGCTCTCTGCCGTGGCCGGCTCTGAAAATGCGGTGCTCGACGCGGCGAACGCGACCATGGGCGCCAACGGCCGCCTGCTCTTCACCCTCGCCGGCCTTCTTGCCATCATCACCTCGCTCAACGCGGCAATGACTGCCGCCACCACAAACGCTTTCGCCTTGGGGCGGGACGGATATCTTCCGCGCAGGCTTTCAGCCGTCAGCAAATACGGCACCGCCGCCAACGCGATTATCGCCAGCGCTGCAGTCATCGCCGTATTCGCGGCAACCGAAGCGGTCGCATTTGTTGCATACCTGACCGACTTCGCCTACTTCATGGCCATCGCCATTTCGGCCTATGCCCTCATCACCTTGAGAAAAAACCAGCCCTCGCTTGAGCGGCCCTTCGTGGTTCCGTTCTATCCCTATGTTCCGTACGCGGCAATTCTGCTCAGCCTTGCGGCAATTTTCTTTATGCAGCCCCAGTCGCTTCTCATCGGAACCCTCTGGGTGATGGCCGGAGTGTTTGCCTACTATCTTTATGTGATAGGGCTTGACCGCGTCAAAATAGCGTTCGGCGGGATGCTGCTGCTCATCTCAATCGTCTGTTTCATCTTCTATCTCATGATAGACGCCGGGCAATTCTTTTTGCCGAAAATAGACTCGTTCAACCTTAACGGAATAGTTCTGCTGGTCTCAGTCGCCCTGTTCGCGTCCGCTATGCATCTTATTCTTCTCACAGGCAAAAAAGTCGGAACTATCCGGCAAGAAGCGCCAGACCGGCCAGAACGTGTATGACCGCCACCAGCACCAGCCCTATCTCGACAAGCATTTCGATATTTCTTGGAAAGCCGGTGGAGAAAACCCCGAAAAACAGCAAAAAGAACACGGTCGCGCCAATCGCGCCCATCAAAAGCAGGATTCCGCCGAAAGCCAGTCCAAATCTTTTGAGGGCTGAGAGGAAATATATTTTCTCTGCAACGCGCTGCACGTGCCGCGCCTGCTCCACAATGTCGCCCATCACTTCATTGTCAGATTCCTGCGTATTGTCTTCGTCATCGGCGCGGCGGGCAAGCTTTTTTCCGGCAACCACTTCGCCGCTTCCGCTTCTTACTTTCTGGGGAACATTGTCCAGTATGCCGGGCCCAACAGATTCTCTCATGCTCCGCTATAATTAATCGATGTTTAAATAATGCGCGGGGCTGCGGGCCGCCAAGCGGGGAGTTTTTGGCATCGCCGGGAAGTTTTTCCATTCTGCAATAAATCCAAAACCATATAAGAAAGCACGGAGAAGTCATGCCCATGGATTCTTCTCCCTCATCGCCTGCCGAACTTCTGGCCAAGGCCCAGCGCCTGGAGGCCAAGAAGCTTTTTGTCAAGGCTGCCGAAGTTTACAAAAAAATCGGGATGAACGACAAGGCGGCCAAGGCATATGAAAACGGCGGGGCATTTGAAGAAGCGGCCTCGCTCTTTGACTCTCTCGACCTCAAAGAAGATGCCGCCCGCTGCCGAAAAAGCCTCGAAGATGCGAAAAATCCGAAAACATGGCTGGATTTGCAGGCAGACTTCCAGCAGGACTACCCCGGTTGATTTGGGAGATGCTTTCGAATGAAATCACACACCGAATATTTGTGGTTCAACACCAAGAAACAGAAGGAAATTTTGCCAATCACCGAGCAAGTGGAAAAAAATTGTCGCTTCGTCATCAGTTCGGGAAGGTTTCTGCCTTGTTTCGGCCATGCACATCACGGCCGCAGTCTATGTAAATGACGAGGAAAGCGGTCTGATAGAAGACATTATGCAGTGGGCCGAAAAACTCGCCCCCGTTTCCAATTATCACCATCACCACACGGGCGAGAGCAACGGCGACGCGCACCTCAAACGCCTGCTGCTCGGCCATCAGGTTCTTCTGCCGATTACGAACGGCCACTTGGATTTGGGGCCGTGGGAGCGCGTGTTTTATGCCGAATTCGACGGCCAGAGAAAAAAGAGGGTAATAGTCAAAGTGGTGGGCGAATAATAAGCGTGCGGGGTTTTTGGCGGAGAGGGCAATTTTTAAATCCTCATTGACCATCCTGTCGTTAAGTGGGTTTTAATTCATGTTTGACATTCTCCAGAGCTTTCGTTCAGTGTGGGCCGACGAGTTCCAGCGCTATTTGATGCTGTTTGTCATACTCTTGGGCCTTTACTCTCTTGCTTTCGTGGCCGTGCCTCCGGCCATCCGCCCCTCAATCGGGCCGGACGAGTTCGGTTCAGGCAATGTCACCGTTCATTTCTTCCATCTCAACACCTGCCCGCACTGCAAGCAGCAGATACCGGTCAACCAGCAGCTGGCAACCGAATTTCCGACAGTCCAGTGGAAATCCTACGAGCTGGGCGAAGCGGGCAATATGCAGATTTTCCAGAAGATGATGTCAGACCGCGGCTGGAAGGCCGAGGGCGTGCCTGTCACAATCATCGGCAAGGAAGTGGTGTATGGCTTCGACCCGGCAACAACTCCCGACCGCCTGCGCCTGCTCATCCGCTCCGCCCTCAACAACACTGCCGCGCCGCCGGCCAACACAACGGCGGCAACCAACACAACCATGCCCGCCCCGTCCTCCCCGCTGCCGGCCATAGTGACTCTGCCTTTCATAGGCCCAATCGGCACGGCGCAGCTCTCGCTGCCCGCCCTCACCATAGTGCTCGGCCTTATCGACGGCTTCAACCCCTGCGCCATGTGGGTGCTGATTTTCCTCATCTCCGTCACCATGACTTTGCATGACAGGCGCAAGCTTGTGCTCATTGTCGGCACTTTCCTGCTCGCCTCTGGCATACTATACTTCCTGTTCATGACCTTCTGGCTTCAGACCATGCTGTTTGTGGGCATGATGCGCCCGGTAATGATTGCGGTGGGCGTGTTCGCCCTCTTCTGGGGCGTGCTGCAGCTGCGCGAATTCATACAGCTAAAGGGCCAGATTGCCTGCCACACCGGCGATTTGGGCGAGAAAAAGAAAATGCGCACGCAGGTTCAGGACCTGCTCAACGCCCCGCTCACATGGGCCACATTCATCGGCCTCGTTGTGCTGGCCTTCTCTGTAAATTCGGTCGAATTCGTCTGCTCCTCGGCCATCCCCCTCGCATTCACCAACGTGCTGGCCCTGCAAAGCCTGCCCTGGTGGCAGTATTATGCCTACATCCTGCTCTATGTGTTCTTCTTCATGCTCGATGACATGATAGTGTTCTCGCTTGCCATCTTCGCAGTCACCGGCACGGTGGGCGACCGCATCGCCTCCTACGGCCACCTCATCGGCGCAATCATCCTCCTCGTTCTGGGAGCCATGCTTCTGTTCGCCCCGAACCTTCTCACGCCCTGATAGAACAAGCTTTGTTTAGGTGTATCCGCCCGGAAACCCTCATTTATTTATATCACCTACGACCCCCATGATTACCATGAAGACCGTACACCTCGCCATAGGCGTATTCCTGCTCCTGGCCGTTCTGGTCATAGCCGGCCTCTACTGGCAGGTGAGCCAGAAGCAGTCCAGTTCCATCATCTTCTACTACGGCTACAACTGCCCGCACTGCAAAATAGTCGAGGACTACATGAGCGCCAACAACGTCAATGCAACGCTGCAAATCGAATGGCGCGAAGTGTACAACAACACCGAGAATCGCAACGCGCTAATCAAAGTGTGGAACCAGTGCGGCCAGACCGGCGACGCCCAAATACCGGTGTTCTATTACCGCAACTCCTGCTATGTCGGGCAGGATGACGGAATCGCATTTCTCAAACGCATGATGGAGCAAAAACCATGAACAGCTTCCAGCCGTCCGCTTCCGTCGCGCCGGGCCCCATCCGCCGCCTGTTCAATCTTTTCTCGCTCTCCATCATCTTTCTCTCCGCCAGCGCAAAGGCCGTCTGCCCTGTCTGCACAGTGGCGGTCGCGGCAGGAGTCGGAATTTTGCGCGGGTGGGGCGTGGACGACGTGCTCACTGGCCTGTGGTACGGGGCTCTTGTGCTCTCAAGCGTAATCTGGCTGCTGGACGAACTCAAAAAGCGCAACATAAACTTTCCCTACCGCACCCTTATCTCCATAATTTTCATCTACGGACTGATGGTTGTTCCGCTGGCCTACCCTCTTGGCATCATCGGCGCGCCGCACAACACGATTTTCGGCTATGACCGCATGCTGTTCGGCATGGTCATTGGCACAATCCTGTTCATCATGGGAATAGTCATCGACAAGCGCCTGCGCTGCATGAACGACTGCAAGCAATTGATAATCTACCAGAAAGTCGTCGTGCCTGTGGTGCTTTTGATAATCTCGACAATTATCGCTTATCTGGCCCTGCAATTAGTCGCGTGAGTGAATGAGGTGATTTTCATGGCAAATGAAGAGGAAGTCAAGAAACTGCTCGCCAAAGTCGAAGCGGTCACAAAAGAGAAAAAGCTCGACCTCTCCTCGGACGAGGATTTGAGCATCGCAATCATGAACCTTATTTCGATTGAGGAGCACCTCTATTTCACTCACCAGAAGACCGGCAAGGACGCCTACATGGAGCTGCTCAACGAGGTGCGCGAGATGAGAAAACAGCTGCTCAAGCGCATCGTTGTCGAATACGAGGGCGAAGTCTGGTGCATTTCCAAGCATCTTCTCGCCTCCTCCATGCGCCTCATCGAGGTCGGCACCAAGGCGCTCGGCAAGGGCGACCATGGCACCGCCAAGGACAGCTTCGAAAAAGCATACCGCCTCTACTCGCTTTTCTGGGGCCTCAACCTCGCCTCGCGCGACCCGAAGCTGAAATCCAGCATGGGTCTGGGCGGCAAGTCCAAGGAGAAAGATGATGATGCAAGCTATTCATCTTCAATGGGCTCTCCGCTGTCATCTGCCTCTTCGGCTTCTTCCGTGCCAGCCTCTCCATCTTCAACATCCAAGAAGGGCGGATTCTTCGACAACCTCACCGCCATGGTGAGCAAGGCTGTGGACTGCTGCAAAGAATGATTGGAGAAAAACTAACTCGGGGTTCGTTATGCAGATTCAAAAGAAAACTGCCGGCGCACCGCCTTTAACCCACTTCAATGTCCAACGCCTCTCAATCCGCACGCGCAAAGAGGCCGAGGCCGCCCTGCGCTCGGTCGAGCCCTGTGAAGAATCAATTCCTATCATGGCCCCGAAACTTCTTTTCTATGTCGTAAAAATCCACCGCGTCCGCGCGCCGATGGCCAACATTCTCAAACAAGAAGCCTTGGGCATGGGCGCCGAAGCCGCGGTGTCGCAATGGAGCGTGGACTGCTCAAAGCCGCACACCGACGTCGTGCTGGCCGGCACATTCAAGCATTTCTCGCGCCTGATTGCAAAAATGCGCCAGCAGGGCGCGGGCAGAAAAACAAGCGAGGGCAAGTCGGAATACTTTTCACTCGCCGAAGAAATAGAAGCGGCAATAAAGAACTGAAAATTCATCGTCGTGCCGCCCTCCCCCTTTTTATAATTTCGTCTCTCCCAGATTAGCCTGGGTTGCTCTTTTTGAGTGCCCCCAAATCTCTCATGTGGGGGGCATAAATGGACAGGCATAAACGCGCAGTGTTGGTGTTA
>JAKAJC010000002.1 GCA_021814005.1 Microcaldota archaeon | reverse complement strand
ATATACACAATGCTGGTGCTGGGCGGAATGACGATGCAGTGCATGATTATCGGATACGTGTTCATGCGCAGGCCGCGGCTGTATGAATAGATTGAGAGTGAAGACATGGCATCAAGAATCATTGTGCAAAGGCGCTTCGTGCCGCTGGCTCCGCACGCGGGAGGGTCATCGCTGAGCCGCCTGCTCGGCATGGCCGGAATAGAGCAGCCTCCGCAAATCTGGCTTGGCTCGCGCCTGCTTCTTGCCATCAGCGTGGCGCTGGCCGCGCTGCTGCTGCCCCCCATAGTCGTGTATGTGAGCAACAGCGACATCGGATTCGGGGTGCCGGGCGAGCTGAATTTCACTTTCATGATAGGGTACATGGTTCTGTCGGCGCTGGCCGGTTTCGCGCTGGTGCTGGCGCTGGTCTATCTTCATTTGTATTACATCATCCATGACCGCACGCGGCGTGTTGAAGAGGTGCTGCCGGACTTTTTGCTGATGGTGGCGGCGCAGATGCACGCCGGCTTGACGCCTTTCGCCGCCTTCAACGCGGCCGCGCGCCCAGAATTCGGGCCGCTGGAAAAAGAGGTCAAAACGATTGCGGCCCGCTCGGTAGGAACCGAAACTTTTACAGACGCCCTGCTGCAATTGGCAGACCACATCGACTCGCCGGTTCTGAGGCGCACGATTTCGTTCTTCGAAAACGGCCTGCGCTCGGGAGGAAAGCTGGCCAACCTGCTTGAAACCGCTGCCGAGGAAATCCGTGATTTGGAGGAGCTGCGAAAAGAGACTGTGCTAAACACGCGCACATACACCATTTTCCTCATCTTCATTCTCATCGGCGGCCTGCCGCTGCTTCTGGCCATCTCGACAGAATTCTTGGCCATATTCTCGAAAATGCAGGCTGAAATCAACACAGACTCGGTCAAAATGATGGGCAGCATGCTGGCGCCCTCGCTCAACCTCTCTCCCGCCTTTGTCAACCAGATGGCATCGGTCATCATAGTCGGCACTGCGCTGCTTGTGGCCATATTCGTCGGGGTAATTTCGGAAGGCAAGGTGCTTTTCGGGCTTAAGTACTGGCCGCCGCTGGCCATTGTTTCATATCTGGTTTATCTTGGGGTAAAGACGTTCCTGCACGAATTCCTTGGAGTGTTTATGTAACGAGAGCGCGCCTGCGGGCGCGCGAAATTTGTTTTTCTTCTTTTGTTTTTTTTCTTACTGCAATGCCTGCGCGAAATTGCGCGCGTGCTGCTCGTTGCCGCTTTCCGAAAACATCATGGGGCATGTGTCAAATCCCGAGCCGCTCAATTCCCATGAGGCCAGCTCGTTGAGCGAGCGCTTAAGCGCCTGATATTCGGCCACTGCCTTGTCGGAGAGAGGCGCCGAAACCGGTGCGGCCGGCGCGCGGGCCTGTGCTTGGGAAGCCATTGCCATGAGAAGGCCGATGCGGGCAATCTTTAAATAGCTGGCTTGGGCTCCCTAGGCTATGACAGACGAACTCGAGGACCAGATAATCGCCAAGACGCAGGGCTATCTCAACGCCCGCAAAAACAAGGAGGCGGCGGAATCGGCCGACGCTCTCGCGCGCGTTGACCCCAAAGACGCCATAGTCTGGTATCTCAAGGGCAAGGTGCATTATATTTCAGGCGAGCACGAGGAGGCGCTCGCCGCCCTTTCAAAAGCCGCATCGATTCAGAACAATTCGCCGGATGTGTGGCTGCTCATGGGCTACACCCTTGTCGCCCTGCGCCGCTATGAGGAGTCTGTGCAGTATCTCGAATACGCCAAATCACTGAAGCCCGACAGCATGGAGGCAAGCGCAGCGCTGGGAATAGTGCAGGCGGTTCTGGGCAAGCCAGACGAGGCGCGCAACAGAATAGCTGAGGCGGTGGCGCTCAACAAAGCGGGCTGTGTCGTCATGCTTGAGAATTTCAACAAGCAGTTCATAGCCAAAAGTCCGGCGGTGGAAAAGGGCACAAAAGATTTGGTGGAAAAGCTGATTGAGAAGACGCGGCTGACAGAATAGAACGCCGGATTTAGAAAATGCCCTTGCCGCTCAGAGAATGCCCTTGCCAGTGTTCACATAGACAACTGTGCCGTCTTTTGGAATGTCAAACATCTCGAAAGCAGCGAAAGCGGCCAGCGCGGAAGGCTCGGCGCGCAGCGAGAATGAGGCAGATTTTGAAATGGCGGAGCGCACAGCCTGCTCGTCCGCGCGCGCGAAGATGTGCCCGTCCCTCGCAATGGATTTGATGACTGTTTCATACGGCGTCCATTTGGCATAGAGCTTGTCTGCAACGCTGTTCGGATCGCTCACGCCGATTCCCACCAGACGGGAGTTCAGGCCGTATTTTTTGAGGCCGATGTACAGCCCTACGAAAAGCTCCCCGCTGCCGACCGGAACTATGATGTGCGACGGCTGGACGTTGACAAGCTCGGCAACAAGGCCCATATATGCCTCATGATAATTGTTGGTGACATCCCAGATTACTTCGTGTTCGCTTTCGCGCGCCAGCGCAATTGTCTGTTCGGTAAGAAGAATGCCGGTTGAGAGGTTTTTCTCGATTACGCGGTGAACCTGCGCCGAGAGGCGGTTTTTGGTTTCTTTTTTCATTGCGGAATCCACGATGCACACAATCTGCGCGCCGCTCAATCGGCAGGCGCGCGCAAGACTGATGCCCGAATTGGCCGAGGTGATGATGACCAGCTTGTCGGGATGCAGGGTGCCGGCATCTTTTGCAACAAGCTGGCTGCGCCTGTCCTTGTGCGTGCCGGTCGGATTCACGCTCTCGTCTTTGACAAGAAGATTGGAAATGCCGTAGAGTTTGCAGAGCGCGGGCAGCTTGCGCAGAGGAGTGTTGCCGGCGACTGGCGGATGATAAAGCATGTTACAATTATTGGAAAAAGATAAATAAAAATGTTCCTCCCAGCACAGGAGCTTGAAGACTGGCAAGAAGCCAGATTGTGGAGATAATAAATGCCTGTTGCCTAAATTTTACTGGTTTTATCTCTATCCTGCTCTAAAAATATGGCGATGACACCGAGGCAGACGGCCGCTCCTGCATCCTTGAGAAACTTCTGGCGGCAGGAGTAGAATTTGGGAGCTTGCTCCATCTTTTCACCACATGCGCATAACCATCAGCTCTTAGTTCAACAGACCGACCAACTCATTTAATGCGCTGATTTGGGACTCGCAGGTTTTGATGTCGATTGCGAATGACGAGAGAGGGGAGGTTAAAACATCGGGCATGTCATTCATTACAAAGAGAACTTTATGGAGGTCAGACTTGGCGTATGAAAGACAAATTTTGCAACCAAGACTGTTTCCGTCCAGGTCGCTTATGAAAGCCTGCGCCAGATTCTGCACTGAATGGGCATAGAGAAATTCGCATTGATAGGAGTTGCTGGCGCGGTTGAAATTATCGTCCATCTGGGTGGCATACATTACATGTAGATTCAATGTGCTTTTGTTGTGATTCACACCGCCCGCTATGATTTCGATGGCATTCTGACAGGCTTTAATTGCCGTTTCCACGTTTCCGCCAATCAGAGCGTCGCGGGCCTCCCCAAACTTCGAACCAACACCGTCTTTAGGGTAAACGTCCCTCATCATGGACTGCAATGCCGCGTGGGAATCTGGAGACAATAGTTTCATGGCCGAAAACAATTTTGGCTGCACGGGGGTTGTTTCTACGTTCGCGGAGTTGAATTTTTCTTTCTGCTTCATATCAATCACCTGTTCTTTTCTGGCGCACCGGACAGATATTAAAGTTATGAGCTATTTTTGACCGTTTTTTAGATAATATTAAAAATTATCAGTTATATCGGTCAATTATGGAGCATATTGTGCTTGACAAGACCGACCGCCGTCTTTTGGCCGAGCTTGACAAAAACTGCCGAATCTCAAATGCGCAATTAGCGCGAAAGGTCAGAAAGTCGAGAGAGGCGGTCAAATACCGCATAGCACAATTGCAGGAGAAAGGCGTCCTGCTGCGCTTCATCACGTCGATAAATCCCAACAAGCTGGGGTATCGCATGTTCAAGGTCTACCTCAAATTGGAGAATATCCCCAAAGAGCGCGAGCGCTTCTTCGACGAACTCAAGCGCAACAAGGACATCTACTGGATGGGCATCTCCGACGGCGCGTTTGACTGCGTATTCATCATCCTCTCCCATGACGTGACAGATTATTTCGAGAAAATCAACGCGCTGCTCTCGCGCTACAAGCATCTTGTGGTGAGCAAAGTATTGGGCACCATGGTGGATACGGTGCAGTATGACAAGAAATTCTTCACAAATGAGGAAGACTGCGACCAGGTCATGTTCGGAGGAGACACAGTAAATAACAGGGTGGACTCGCTGGATTTCGCCATCTTGGCCATCCTTGCCAATGACGCAAGAATACCTTTAGCACAGCTGGCCAGAAAAGTCAATTCATCTATGGAGACCGTGCGCGCGCGCATGAAACACATGAAAGAGAAGGGGATTATTCTCTCGCACAGAATAGACGTTGATTTCAACCGATTAGGGCTCGAATTCTTCAAGGCCATCATCTATTTCCGCGAGTTGTCGCCAAAAGATGAAAAAGCCCTGTTCGTGTGGATGAAGATGCACCCGTCAAGCCTGTATGCCATCCGCTCCCTCGCCCCATGGGAGGTGGAGTTCGAGTTCGTGGTGGAAAACTACCAGCAGTTCAATTCCATTATCAACGAGATGCGCCAGAGATTCCCGCATGTGATTCGCAACTACGAGCACCTGATAATGATAGAGGAGAGGTGGATGCCTGCGTACAAGGAGATGCTAAAGGGGAGGCCAAAATAGAGCACACGAGGACAGGCTCCGCTCAATGCAAAGCATTCGGTTCAGCAATCAGACGTCCATAGTCTACACTGAAGATTATCTCTATTCTGGGTTTCCAACCAAAGCGAACGCTCCAGGGATTTTGGGGCATATACTCGCCCATGGAACCTGATGCGAGGCATATAATCATCGGTTTCATTCACGTCAAAAGCAGCCACAGATAAGTGAGCGGATTTTCGAATTTCTTCTTGGCCTCCTCGTTGGAAAGAGAGGCCGAAATAAGCTCGCGAACTTTCGGTTTTGTGGCCGCCTTGCCCACCACAAGATTGAGAAGCCATGAGTGGCGGCCCAATTGCTGCATTTTGTAGCTTGTGGAAAGCTCTTTGCCAAACTCGTCCCACACCGCCACCTCGTAGCGTGCAAGAGAGAGGCGCGAAACATCATTGCGCTCAATGGCCTCGTCGATGAATTGGGCCGCTATGCGGCCTGAATTGGTGGCATTGCCCACGCCCTCGCCCGAAAACGGGTCGACAAGAGAAGCCGCATCGCCCACCAGCACCCAGCCGTCTCCGGCCAGCTGCCGCCGCTTGGAGCCGAACGGCAGGCGCCAGCCAGTAATTGGGCCCAGCGGCTTTGAGTCTGCAAAACGCTCCTTGAACATGGGCTCATTTTGGATGATGTTGTTCATCATCGAAATCAGGTTTGTTTTGTCTTTTTTCATCTTCTTGGCCAAATCGCCGGACAAGAGGCCGAGGCCAACGTTGGCTGTGCCGTTGTCGAGTGGGAAAATCCAGAAATAGCCGGGCATAACCGATTTTACAAAATGAATTTCTATCTGGCCGTTCATGCCTTTTACTCCCGAATAATAGGCGCGCACCGCGTCGCAGGAATGGGAGGGGTCGAGCTGCGCTTTTTCGCCCAGCACGGCGCGGGCCACGGCCGAATTCACCCCGTCCGAGCCGACCACTACCTTGGCGCGGTAGATGCGCTCTGCGCGGGCGGGGTCGGTTAATGCGATGCCTTTGACGCCGACTGCCATGCCGTTTTCCATCACCACCTCATTGACTTGGAATTTTTCCATTGTGGTGACATTGGGCGTTTTTTTGGCTGCGGTGAAAAAGAGGTTGTCTGTGTTGTAGCGGCGGATGCAGTAGCCCGTGCCCCCCTCGCGGTTGGGGTCGCTTGACTGGAATGGAATGGACACCTGCGTGCTATTGGGAGAGGAGAAAGTCACGCCCGTGATGGAGCCGTGGGGAAGCTTCTCCACCTCGGCAACAAGGCCAAGCTCGCGGATTACGCGCATGCTCTTGCCGGACAGGGCGTCGCCGCAGGTCTTGTCGCGCGGAAAGGATGCCTTGTCCAAAAGCAGGACTTTGCGGCCCAAGCGGCCCAAGTATGCGGCTGTTGAAGAGCCGCCCGGGCCGGCGCCAACGACGATGACATCAAAGGAATCAGCAGAAGTGTCGGGCATGAAATACCCTCCCATGAAGAGTAATTTTGCATTCTGCGCTGGACTTTAAAAAACCAATCACGAAGGCGGCCTGTCGGCGGGTTTATTAATTTTAGATACCAAGTACGACTGTCTTCTAAGATTTAGGAGGATTGATGCTTATGTCAGAAACTGCCATTTCCGCAATTGTTGATGGAGGCGAGGCCAAAGCCGGCCCGCCGCTCGCACCCGCGCTCGCCCCGATGGGCGTCAATATCAGCCAGATTATCGCTGAAATCAACAAGCAGACCGCCGGATTCAAGGGAGTCAAGGTGCCTGTCAAGGTGTTTGTTGACAAGGGAACCAAGGCCTGGCGCATCGAGGTCGGCTTCCCCGCCACCTCGGAGCTTATCAAAAAAGAGCTCGGGCTTGAGAAGGGCCGCAAAGGGGGCGGCGAGGAGCCCAAAGTTGTCGGCGATTTGAAAATCGAACAGGCAATCAAGGTGGCCAAGGCAAAAGCTGCAGGCACTCTTGCAAAGGGAACCAAGGCGGCAGTGTCTGAAGTCATCGGCACCTGCGTTTCCATGGGCATCACCGTGAACGGGCAGGACGCCAAGCTCGTGAAAAAGGACGTTGACGCCGGCAAATACGACGCAGTTCTCGTAGGATAAAAACAAAAAATAAAATACAAAAGCAACGGGGCGCTCGAGCGCCCCTGCAGGCCGGCCTCGGGGCCCGCTCGGGCGGGCCATCTTCTTTTCATTTTTATTTTTCTTTTATTTTTGAATTTCCCCCTTCGGCGGTTTGTTTTTATTCTATGCGGGCATAGGGGAAGCCATGTCGTTGCGAAAAACGATGCCGATAATGGCTGCAGTCCTCGCCATTCTCCTGTGCGCCGGCCTTCTCTCCGCCGGCCTGAAATGGCCGACGGCGCGATTCGGAGGCGAGCCGGTCGGCGCGCCAGTCTTTACGGCCAGCAGCGTATATGTGATGGGCGTGGACGGGCGGCTCAACATCTACGAGCTTGCGCAGGGCACGCCACAGCGCCCCTACGACTTTGGCAAACCCACCCATGTCGAACCTCTTGCTTTTGGCAATACGCTGGTCATAGGCACGGACGACGGCCGCATCGAGGCGTTTGATAGGGAGCAGATGCAGCAACTGTGGACTTATCCCGCAAAACCTTTGGAAACAAAAAACGGCCAGCTTGACAACTTGTCAAACAGCGCCGAATCCTCTTTTAGCGGCGCGAACAAGGGCAACGAAACACTTGAGCTGCGCTCCCTGGTCTTGGGCGGAAACAGCGTTTATGCGGTGTATTCCAACAAAACGATAGCTCTGGATGCGACAACCGGCCATGTGCAGAGGAACTGGACTTTGGATGATGCGGGTCCGGCGGCGGCTGACGGCAGCCGGCTCTATGTGATGGACGGCGACACGCTCAGGGCATTCTCGGCCACGGGCGGCGCAGGCTGGACTTTGCAGACCGGCCCGCTCTTCAAGACATACCCTGCGGTTGACGAGAACGCCGCGAAAGTGTATGTTGCCACCACGAAAGGATATGTGATGGCGATTCGCTCCGACAGCGGAAACGTTGCCTGGCAATACCCGCTCAACGGCTGGCCCATGGTCACGCCGCTGGTGTCGGGAGATATGGTCATAGTGGGCGCAAACGACGGCCGCCTGCGTGCGCTCAATCGTGACAGCGGCGGCCTGCGCTGGAGCACAGACCTCGGCGCGCCGGTCATGGGCCGCATAAGCGAAGTGACGCGCGGAGGCGCCAAAATCCTGCTTGTGCCGACGCAGGCGCCCTCCATTGCGGCGGTCAGCGCTGCCGACGGGGCGCTTCTGTGGAATTACCCGCTCTCCGATTGGGCGTCGGATGTGGCCGTCTCGTCAGACTCGCGGTTCGGCGCGGTCGCAACGCGCGATCGCATGCTCTATCTGGTAATTCTTTCGCCAATGTGCACCATCGACTCGCCCCGCAGCCTGCAGCCCATAGCCCCGTTCGTCGAACTGAACGGCCGCGCTTGGGCGTGGGACGGAGTGAGCCGCGTTTCACTCACAGTGCAGGGCCGCGGACAGGATGTAACTGTAAACCAGTCAGGCCCGTTCCGCACCATGCTCGACCTCAGCGGCCTGACTGAGGGCTCGGTTGATATCAGATGCCTGGCTGACGGCCGGGACGGCTCGAGCGAAGTGGACAACGGGCCCAGCAAGTCGTCGCCAATTCTCTCTTTCACGGCGGCACAGGCCGAGATGAGCATCACGGCACCGCAGGCGGCGGAGCCGGGCAAAACAATCAGCGTCTATGTCCGCAACCCCGGCGCATATGACATGCAGGACGTTGAAGTGGAATTCAACGGCAAGAAGCAGACGCTCTCGAGCCCGTTCACCCTCACCGCGCCCTCGACAGAAGGCACCTACAACATCACGGCAAACAAGCCAGGATTTCAGACAGCAGTAACGGTCGTGCGCGTGCAGGCAGACCAGCGAATGTTTGTCGGCATTGCGGTGCTCGGCGTGATGCTGGTCATCGGCCTTTTGTATTTCCTTCTCACGCGCAAGAAAAGAGTGGCTGCGCCGACTGATTATTCCCGAGTGCAGTAAGGGCGGAAAAATAAAAATTAAAAATAAAATAAAAATAAGAAAATTAAAAAGAAAAAAACTATTGGTTCGCGTCTTCGGCCTTTTGGTAAAGCCTTATCGTGTTCGACTTGATGGTGACAGGGATAGGCACAGCCACTTCGGTCAGCTCCACGGTAAGCTCGTCCTTGTTTTCGTCGATGCGAATAACCTTGGCGCGCTCTCCCTTGAACGGGCCGGAGATGAGCTCCACGATGTCGTTCTTGGCCACCTGCGCCGAAACCGGCTTGGCGGCTGAGAGAAGCGAATCAAGCTCTGAGAGGGCCGCCGGCTTGTCCAGCACGCCCTTGATGTGCGGGATTTTCAATCCGGCCGCGCGCGCGGAAAGCGCGTCGGCAGCCTCCACAATCATGTAGCCGCGCAAATCCTCGAAATGCACGATTGAATAGATTCCCAGCGTTTCGGCCTTGACGCGCTTGGACATCATTTCCATGACCACGCGCTCCTGGCCTGCCGTTACCCTGTAGATGAAAATCGCCATACAAATCACATCATGAGAATGTTGTTTGATTTTTCGCCGTTTTTAGCGGATGCTCAACACGTATGAGATGAGAACGCCCAAGACGCCCATCACCACGATGCCGCCTGCGGTCACGGTCGCCATGCGCTCAAAATCGCGCAGGCGGGGCCGGCTGGCCACGCGCATGATGCGGTCGATTTTGCGCCACTCTTCAGCAACGTTGAACATGGGAAATCACCCTACGATATCAGATCGAGGTCGAGCGACTCGGCCGTCGAAATTGCGCGGGAGGCGTTTGCCTCATAGTGCGGGAACTTGGCGCCCGCGATGACCACAAGCACGCGAATTGATGACTTCTTGGTGGTTTTCTCCACACGCGCACCCCAGATGATGTGCGCCGACGGGTCGATGCGCTTGGAGACCTCGGCCACTATGAGCTCGGCCTCTTTGAGCGTCATGTCCTCGCCGCCCGCCACGTTCACAAGGGCGCGGTTGGCGGTGGACAAATCCACGTCGAGCAACGGGGATGAGAGGGCCATTTCGGTCGCAATGATTGCGCGCTGGTCGGCCTTGGCATCCAAAGACGCCTCGCCCACTCCAACTACGGCGCAGCCGGCTGACGAGAGGATGGTCCTCAAATCGGCGAAGTCTAGATTGACAAGGCCCGCGCGCGTCACGAGCTCTGCGATGGATTTCACAGCTCCGGCCAGCACCTCGTCGCACACCTTGAACGCGGTGTTGAGGGGCAGGTCGGGCGCGATTGAGAGCAGTTTGTCGTTGGGCACCACGATTACGGTGTCGGCATGCTTGCGGAGCTTGTCAAGGCCTTCGAGCGCGTTGCGCATGCGCACAGGGCCTTCGGAAAGGAACGGCAATGTGACTACGGCGATTGTGAGCGCGCCGGCCGCCTTGGACATTTCGGCAATGATGGGGGCCGAGCCCGTGCCCGTGCCGCCGCCCATGCCGCAGGCGATAAACACCATGCTGGCGTCGCCCATTGCGGCCTTGATGTCGGCAGCCGATTCCTTGGAGGCCGCCTCGCCCACGCTTGGGTTGGAGCCGGCGCCCATGCCTTTTGTGGTTGTTTTGCCCAGCAGGATTTTTTTGTCTGCGCGCATTTTGATTAGATGGCGCACGTCGGTGTTCATGGCGACGAAATGCACGCCCTCGATGCCGAGCTCGGTCATGCGCGCAAGGGTGTTGCAGCCCGAGCCGCCTGTGCCCACAACATATATTTTGGGCTTTGTCTGCTCCAAAAATTTGAGCAATTCTTCGTCGTCGGAAGATACGATGATTTCTTTCGGCAGCTGGTCTTCGAGAGCCTTGTCTTCAAGCGTCATGACATGCACCGCACAAATCTGTATTGTTTGGTCCCCTAAGGGGGGTAAGTTACAAAAGCATTGGCACGGGGCAAATTTATATAGATGACGGCGGGGCAAAAAAACGGCGGGGCAAAAATGGCTGGCGAAGAGCCATGCCTCTCTCACACTTTTTCGTCAAGATTTTTCGGGTTTAGCGTGGAGTAGAGAAAGTCTGGCGCGTTTTGCTGGTTGGCGGCTAATGTGCTGAGTTTTTCGTATACTTGGGCAAGCGGCACAATCGAGTTGTCCAGCTTGTCAAGAATTTCCGCCCTCTGCTCCGGCTTGACGGCCATGAATAGGTCTGCATAGGTGCAAACAGGGGCGGAAAGCGTGCCGAAAAGATGCTGCAGGCCGAAAATTGCGTCAAGTCTCGCATCGTGCTCGCCCAGTCCGGCGGATTCGGCGGCTTCGATTTCATTGCCAATTGCTTCTCTTATTGCATCGGCCGACATTGCCATGTGCCTGCGCAATGTGACGAGCTTGTGCGCATCCTGCGGCGAGAAGCGGGCTGTTTGGGCAAAATCGCTTGCGCACTGCACATGAAACTGCAGCACGGGGCCGCGCATAAAGAAAAATGAGCGCAGATGCCGGTACGCCTCATGCTCATATGCAGGGGTGCGCAGGGCCGCGGAAACGGATTTTACAATGCGCTCGGTGAGGCATGCGCCGGCGGCCGAGCCGTTCCCAGTCTTGTCTTCTTTTTTCTTCTCGCCAAGGCCCGTGCTGACGGAGTTTATTTGTTCGATTGGACGCAATGACATGACAATATTTTATCGCCAAGAGTATATAAATTACAACATTATGAAAAAACAGCCCGAATTCACCCCGATGCACGACGGAGCTTCGGCGGGACAGCTATATAAACCCCTTTTGATAAAGAGGATATACGAGGATTATGATCGACTTGTCTACCACCCTCGCCGGCGTGAAATTGGGCAACCCATTAGTGCTCGCCTCGGGCGTTCGGGGCAACAACGCGCAATTGCTGATTAGGGCTGCCAAAGAGGGCGCGGGCGCGGTCACCTCGAAATCATGCTCACTGCAGCCGCGCGAAGGGCACGCAAATCCCACCGCGATAGCCGCCCCGACTTACATGCTCAACGCAATCGGTTTGTCAAATCCGGGCGTTGAGGCTGAAATAGACGAGATAAAAGAGGCGGTGAAAGAGGCGGGCGTGCCTGTCATTGCATCTGTTTTCGCAGGCTCTGTTGACGATTTTGCAAATGTTGCGGCCCGAATTGCGGTTGCAAAGCCGGCCATGATTGAACTTGACATTTCATGCCCCAACGTGCATAATGAGGGCGAGATGTTCTCGTCAACCCCGCAAGCGGCAGGCGCTGTGACAAAAGCGGTCAAGGCAAAAGTGAAAAACATCCCGATTTCAGCCAAGCTCGCGCCAAATGTTCCGAACATCGGCGCAATTGCGGCAGAATGCCAAAAGAGCGGCGCAGACTGCATCACTGCAATCAACACCATGCCTGCGATGTGGGTGGACGTGCGCGCAAGAAGGGCTGTGCTGGCAAACAAATACGGCGGATTGTCAGGTCCCGCGCTTCTGCCCGTGGCGCTTCGCTGCGTGAATTCTATTCGAAAGGCCTGCCCCTCAATTTCGATTATCGGAGGCGGCGGCGTAACTTCTGGCGAGGATGCCGCCCGCATGCTCATGGCAGGCGCGAGCGCAGTGTCAATCGGCTCTGCTGTCTGGTACAGGACAGATGCGTTCGGCGAAATAAAAGCCGAGCTTGCGGCTTTCATGAAAGAGGAAGGTTACCACAGACTGTCTGACATCAAATTGGAAGAATAGAAAAAACAGAGGGCCCGCATGAAAAAACTCGCAACCAAGAGAATGAAAACCAACCCCGAGAGCGGTTACTTGTCTTCGCTCTCGCTGCTCCCGCTGCGGGCCAAGGTCATCAAAAACGAGAAAGAAAATTCGCTCGTGTCGCTGCTCACCCTTGATTTGCATCTGGGCGCCCTGCCGGGCCAGTTCGTGATGGCATGGAAGCCTGGCATGGACGAGAAGCCGATGAGCATTGCCGAAGTGAAACCCTCGCTGCAGCTGGCCATTGCGGCTGCGGGGCCGTGCTCCAAGAAATTGAGCGAGACAAAGGCTGGAGAATATATTTTTGTGCGCGGCCCGCTTGGAAAACCATTCTGGCCTGTCGGCAAGAAATGGCTGATGGTGGGCGGCGGGTATGGATTCGCCCCTTTGCGCTTTTTGGCAAGAGTGGGGATGGACAGCGGCTGCAGCGTGGAATCAATTTGCGGCGCGCGGACAAAGGATTTGCTGATGAAAGAAGCGCCCGGAAAGAACCATATCACGACGGATGACGGCTCGGCCGGAAAGAAAGGAAATGTGATTGCCGTGCTCGAACCCCTGCTCGCTGACAAAAAAATGAATTTTGACTGCGTTTATTCATGCGGGCCCGAGAAAATGATGAAGGCAGTTGCGGAAATGGCCAAGAAATACGGCACACACTCCCAATTGTCGGTCGAGCGATACATGAAATGCGGATTCGGCGTGTGCGGCCACTGCGCCATGGGCGGCTGGCTCTCATGCATAGACGGCCCATCGATTGACGGCGAGGAAGCGCTGGCAAATCCGGCATTCGGGGTATATCACACCGACAGAGCCGGACGAAAAATCAAATATTGAGATTTTGAAAATTTCATATTCATCCAATCATTTGGAGGTTGAAAAAATGTTCATTCGCTCTAAACGCGTATTTCTCGACGGAAAACTCAAGCCCGCCTGCATTTCGGTCCACTCGGGCCACATTGGTGAAATTCATTCCTACACCTACATGGCCTCCCAAGCACTGGACGCAGGCAACTGGCTGATTCTGCCCGGCGCGGTGGATGTGCACACCCACATGCGCGAGCCCGAGGCGCCGCACAAGGAGGATTTCTTCTCAGGCTCATCCGCCGCCCTCTGCGGGGGAGTGACATCCTATCTTGACATGCCGTGCTACAACTCGCCAGCCACCACAACAGTGGGCGCACTCACCGAAAAGGAGAGGGCGGCGGGCGCAAAAAGCGTTGCAGACTTCGGATTTCATCTTGGCGCAAGCAATGAAAATGCAGACCTTATCCGCCGCCTCCAGCCGCCGTCTGTGAAGGCATTTCTCTCCGACACCGGCTCTCCGCTCAGCCTCACGCCTTCCGGATTTGAGCGCATATGCTCAGGTTTGGATGCAACCAAGCCGCTGTGCGTGCATTGCGAGGACCGCGGGCTGACCGAAAAGCGGGCCGCCAAATATGACAAGCATGAGGAAATCAGAAGCATCGAAGTGGCAGTGGCCGGCGTTAAATCTGCCTCCGCTCTTGCAAAGAAATACCACCGCAGAATGCATTTCTGCCATCTCACCACCGCGGCTGAAGTGAAGCTGGCCAAGGCCGGCGCGGGTTTCATGCCTACATTTGACAAGAAAAAGAAGGGCCTGCCCCTGCACACAGTGGAAGTTACGCCGCACCACCTCTTCCTGTCCACCGCCGATTTGGAGCGCCTAAAAGGCTGGGGCAACTGCAACCCGCCATTGCGCGACCGCAAGGAAGTTGCCAAGCTGTGGAGAATGCTCAAACAGGTGGACATGGTTGCGTCAGACCACGCCCCGCATCTGCCTGCGGACAAGGAGACAGGAGCGCCCGGATTTCCCGGAGTGCAGACAATGGTTCCCCTGCTGCTTCATGCAGTGGTGGGCGGCAAGCTCAAACTCGAGGAGGCTGTGCGCCTTTTCGCAAGCGGGCCCGCATCTGCATTTACGATGCAGACCAAGGGAAGAATTGCGCCAGGCTATGATGCCGACTTTATCGTGTTCAATCCGCAGGACCACTGGACCGTGAATATCAATGACTTGAGAAGCAAGGCCGGCTGGTCGCCCTACGAGGGCTGGCGTTTGCGCGGCAAGCTCATGGGAGTGGTGCTGCGCGGCGAGCAGGCGGTGTGGGACAACGAGCTTCTTGTGCGCCCCGGCTTTGGCAAGCCCATTCAGCGCGCGCCCATGATCGGCACCGAGCGCCTTGACTTGAGAAAGCACGCAAAAGAAAGATACTCGCTGCAGTAAGGGATTAGAAAGCGGGAATGGAAGCCAAAAACTAGAATCCGGTTCTGATTTCGCTGTTCGCGTCGCTTGCCCTCGGCCAATTTTCATGCCCCGGCCAGTGGAAAGGCGCGGATGCGATCGCGCTGGATAAAATATTCAGATAAGAATAGAGAAACTGGGCCTTTTCAGGCTGGTGTGTGGAGACAACATAGCGCAGGATGACGGCCGCGCCGTCCAGAAACTGGTTTTGGCGGCTCTTGGCAAATTGCGTCTCAGAAACACTCCCTTTCTCCACATTGATGGAATGCTCGAAGCGCTTGCGCATCTTGTATGAGCCTACTTCCAGGTGCATGTCAAAAGCGGCGAGCGGGATTCCCACTTCGGTGCCGACACCATACAGGCATGGCAGCGTGGACTCGTGCCCGAAGAGATGGTGCATGCGCGCATGAATGCCGTCCCATTTGCCTGACACGATGCCGTCGACGCCGATATAGACCTGCACCCATGTGCCGAAGTTTTTTGATTTTGAGATAAACGCATTCAGCCAGGAGCGGTTGAAAGGCTTGCCGTCAGGCAGCAGGTCGGGGCCCATGCCGCCAATAATGCCCATTCCGGTCAGTCGATCCAATAGCAGGGCCGTGTCTGGAGCAAGTGCAATAACATCGGGGATTGGAACAAATGACGCGGGGTGGTTCGGACGCGCATAGGTGACTGCTGCCGATATGCCGGCCTCGTTGAGCCACATCGGATAGGGCAGATAGCTGGCAGATAGGCAGTCCCATGAGCCAAGAAGCACGTCGTTTTTTTCGCCGATTTGTTTGGCAAAGCCGGGCAGAGAGGCAGACGTGATGCCCTGCGCGCTGCCCAAAAGATGGTCGAAATCGTCACATGTGAAAAACATCACGTCCGTCTTTTTCGAAGCCGCGCTAAGGCCCATCTGCACCCGCTGGCCGACCGGGGCCGGGCCGATTGAAATTTCGGCCTGCGGGAATTGGGAGCGAATGACGGAAATTCCTTTTTCTGCGTCTGCAAGCGGCGCGGCCTGGATAAAGAAGAGCGGCTTCATGCCGTTTTGGACCATCTGATTTTCCAGCTTGTGAAGAAAAGGCGTGAAGTCGTGGCGCAGGGCTGTCGGGATGACGATGCCCACCTGCCGGTCAGTCTTGAGGCTGGCTTGGCTGATAATATTCATGAAATTATTTATCTGAACACATTTAAAAAAGAGGCCTATTGCTCATGACAAACGATGCTCAAGGCAGCGTCAGTGTCACGTTTGGCGAGTCGGTGCTGTTTGGCGCGCGCACATCAATGATATATGTGCCTTCCCGATTGATGCGCTCGAAGCCTACGGAGGAGATGTTGAAGCGCGTGGGCTGAACCAGCGCCACCTCGCCATATGAAGTGTTCAAATCTATGACTATTTCGCGCCCCGACGCGCTGGCATAAAGCGTGCGCGGCAGCACTATTTGGGTGCGCAGTGCCGCGCCGGGGCCGAGTGAGCCGACGGCGTTGACTGCCGCGGCAAGGCGCGAGGCGGAGAAGGTGGCAACGCCCACCGAGAGCTGCTCGGGCGAGGCGCGCGAATTCCAGGCAAGCATGAGAAGAAGGGGCAGGATGGCGGCCGAGATTAGGGCCAATACCATGAGAAACTCGGATGAGGCCTGACCGCGTGTGCGCATAAACGGCGATGGGGAAGGGGAGATTAAAAACATATCCGCTGGGCGCGCCAGCTGGCCAAAGAGAAAAGAAAAAGAAGAAATTGACTTTTGTTTATTTATCCGAGCCGCTTGTTTTTGCGCCTCTCTATTCCGCTGTGCTTGTGCTTGAGCGCCTGCGTGCGCAGCTCGTCCAGCACCATGCTGACAGCGCCCATGAGGTCGTAATCAGACGCCGACGCCCTCAGCTGCGCGACGGGGCCGCGGATGTGGCCTGACACAAAATATTCCTTGCCGGTTTTCTTGACATGGAAGGTGAGCGCCTCGACAGGCAGGCTGTGGCCGATTTTGCCCAGCATCTTGCGGCCGTCGTCCACCACTGCATCTGCAGCCTCTCTGTCGAGAGCCGAAAGCCCTGACACCAGCACGTTGCGCTCGTCCTCGTGGTAGAGGGCGGATTCGAATATGTCTTTAGCGCTGATTATGCCAACAGGCCTCTGGCCGTCGACAACTATGAGGGCCGGCACCTGAGTGTCCAGCATCTTCTCGGCCGCCTGCAGCAGGCTGGCTTCGGGCGGAATTGTCTCGACTTCCACCTTCATGAAAGAGGACACCGACGAATTCAGCTCGCCGCGCGCGCCCGTGCGCATCTGGGGCCTGCGCTGCTTCGGCCCCGATTTGGCCTTGAGAAGGTCGAATATGGAGACAAGGCCGACCAGATGGCCGTTTGAGAGCACCGCGAGGCGGCGCACGTGCGCCTGCTTCATCATGGCGTCAGCCAGAGAAACCGGAGCCTGCGCGTCGACGGTAAGAATGGGGCTTGTCATGTGCGAGCGCACGGAGTGGCCGCTGAACAGGCCGTCCTCGCGCATTGCGGCAAGCACTTCCCAGCGCGTGACCGAGCCGAGAAGCTTGGAGCCCTCCATGACAGGCAGTGTCTTGAAGCGGCCGGTGAAGAATGCCCCGCATGCGTCCGATGCCGATGCCGAGGGCAGAAGAATCGGGGTTTTCACGGCTGCCGAGCGGCACAGGGTGGTGCGCGGATTGTCGGCCCCCAGGCGGATGGTCCGCTCCTCGATTACGCCGAGGTATTTTGAGCCTTCAAAGACCAGCACGCCCACGCCGTTCTTTTCGATAAGGGAAACGGCTTTTGAGAGCGGCTCGTTTGCCTCGATGGTTACAGCTTTTGCCAATTGCATGAAAATCGCCCCATTGAAAAAAGGAAGGCTGGCTTTATCAAGGCTTTGGGTGCGCGCGGTTACAATGTTTTTACATCTTCTCAAGCCGCGGCAGGCCGAGAATGTCCATGCTCTGGCCCAAAAGCGCGCGCGACGCCGCAACCATCATCAGGCGCGACGATGAATGCCCGCCCGCCTTCTCGCCCAGCACCGGAGTTGTGGTGTAAAATTCGTTGAATTTGCCGGCGGCGTCAAGCGCATAGTCGGCAATCGGGTGCACCTGATATTTGGAGGCCGCGTGCTCTACTGCCGAGGGCCAGCGCAGCAGGAGGCGCAAGAGGGCGATTTCTTTCTCGTTGAAAACATAATCTGCGGGAGGCAGTTTGGCCGCTATTCCCGCCTCTTCGGCTTTTTCCATTATTCTTCCGGCGCGCGCATAGGCATACTGGATGTAGGGGCCGGAATCGCCGGAAAATGAAAGAGCTTTCTCGTAGTCAAACGTGATTTTCTGCATTGCTGAGGGGCGCAAAAACCAGAAGCGAATCGATGCAACTGCGACGCCGTTTGCGATGATTTGCTTTTCTTCGGCAGAGTAATTTTCCGCTGTTATTTTTTCAATGGCAAGCTGTTTCATCTCATGAAGCAGCTCGTCGGCTGTAAAGCCGGGGCCGCCCTTTTCTCCAGACATCCATGTGCCCGCCCTTCCGGAAAATCTTCCTTCGGGCAGAACAACGAGCTCGTGGGCCAGATGTATGCATGCGGCGGCCTGCGTTTTGTAGCCTATCTTGCGCATGACGGCCGCGATGACCTTCTGTGGGTATGCCTGCTCTGCGCCGATGACATTGACCACCGCCTGCGCACGGGCAAACGGGAACGGGTCGCCTGAGCGCGAGCTTTTGTAGGCGGTCTGCCCGTTAGGCTGAACCATGAAAGGAGAATAGACAAATTTGTCTTGCAGCAGGCCGAATTTCCACAATTGGAATGCCACATCCTTGCCGGTGTAGGTGGCGGTGCCGTCTGAGCGGACGAGGATTTTGTCTGCATTCTCCATGCCAGCGAATTCCGGCTGGTCGGCCAAGCGCACCACAAGGCAGCCGGCATTTTTTCCTTCAGTCTCTTTCACGGCCATGCCCGATGAGATGATTTTATTCAGGCCCTCTTTGAATATGGTACGAATGACATCCGATTCGAAGATGAGCGCGTCATGGTAGATGCCGAAAGAGAAAGCTGTTTGGTATTGGGCTTTCACGCATGACTCGACGAGCGCGCGGGCGGACGAGGCAATTGGCTCGTGGCCTTCCTCCACCTGCTTGAGAAGAGAGCGCACCTCTTCTTCGACTTGAGGGTCGGCCAGCTTCTTGGCAACTTCAACATACTGCCAGCCCAACTGGTGGTCGAGCTTCGTTGCGAATGGCGAGCCTGCTGGAGGTTGAACTCCTGCAAGTTTCTGCTTTCCCCAAACAGACTGGGCAACCTGCAAACCCAAATCGTCGATATAGTCCATGCGCTCGGCAGTGCGGCCCGACGCGCCCAGAAGGCGCGCAATTGAATCTCCCAAGAGAGCGTTGCGCAAATGGCCGACATGCCACGGCTTGTTTGGATTTACAGAGGGGAATTCGACAAGTACTTTGGCTGCCTTTGGCTCGCCCTTGCCCCATGAGGGGCTGGAAACGGCCTGCGAGAGGAGGGCTGTCCAGAATGAGGAGGCGAAATGGAAATTGAGATAGGGTCCGACTGCCTCGACTTTTGAAATAAAAGAGGGCCACTTCGCGTTTGGAGAGGAGGCCCACTCTGCAGAGAGTTTGGCCGGATTTGTTTTCTTTTCTTTTGCGACCGAAAACGCGAGATTGGAGCACCAGTCGGCCACGGGGGTGGAGGGCGGCATGAGGCTGCCGGCAGCCTGCTCAACCGGCACGCCGGCTGCTGATGAAAGAGCTGCTGCCAGCTCGGCTTTCCAGTCGATAGAATGCACCTGAGGTACGGGGGAAGATTTGCGGGCGGACGGCGAAGATTTGACTGTGGATGTTTTGGCTGTTTTCTTTTTTGATGATTTTTTGGCCGGAGTGCGGGGCGGCGTGGCCGCAGATGATTTCTTCATGCTCGGGCTTAGGCGGGCTTTGGTTTAAATCCGTTCGGTGGATAGACATGCCCATGCCAATGAACGAAACATTACGTGCACGCCTCGCAAAGCCGTTCGGCGAGGTGCTGGACTTCAATGATGTGGCGGGCCGGATTCGCTCGGCGCGCCCTTCCCTTCTTGCCGCGGTGGGCGACCAGACCATAATGCATCTGCTTGACGCCGGCCTGACGCCCGACATCGGGATATTCGATTTGCTTTGCCAGAGAAAAGAGGTGCCGCCCGAATGGAAAAAGAAGCTTGAGGCGGCCGCAAGGCGCGAGGGCGGCGCGGTGCGCGCATTCAACGCCCCCGGAACGGTCAATGCCCTGATGGAGGACAGCGTGCGCGACTGCCTTGGCATCGGCAGCGGCTGGGTTGAAATAAACGGGGAGGACGATTTGGCCAGCCTTGTTGTCATGGCTTATGCGCGCATCGGCAGCGTGCTTCTCTACGGCCAGCCGAATGCGGGCATGGTGTGGGTGGAAATTGACGAGAAAAAACAGAAAGAGGCGCGGGAATTGCTTAAGGAAATAAAACAGGCGCGTTGACAAAACAGGCGCGCTGAATTATCTTATTCTCTAATTCTTCTTACTCGTATCTCAGTGCCTCGATCGGGTCAAGGTTTGCCGCGCGCCGCGCCGGAAGCACGCCGGAAAGCACGCCGATTGAAAAGCTGAATCCGAGCGCGAACAAGGCCAGCGGAAGGCTCACCACAACATGAAAGCCGAAGAGGCTGATGACAACGGTGAGAAGCCAGGCAATGAAAAGCCCGATAAATCCGCCGAAAAGCCCTAAGATGCCGCTTTCCACAATAAAGAGGGCGAGCACGACGCCATTGGAGGCGCCGATTGCCTTGAGCGTGCCGATTTCGTGCGTGCGCTCCATGACAGACATGTACATCGTGTTCATCACCCCCACTCCGCCGACAACAAGCGAGATTGAGGAGATGAATATGAGAAAGATTGAGACAAGGCCCGTTATGGTGTTTATCTGCTCCATCATGGATTCCGAGGTCAGGAGGCTGAAATCCTTGTCGTCGACTTTGAGATGATGGGCCGACGCCAGCTGCGTTTCCACCCGTCCGGCAACTGATGGAACATCGGCCCCTTCCGAAACGCTGAACACGATGTAGTTGATTTCGTTTTTTGCAATCTTGCCGGCCATCAGCTCCTTGGCGTCGTCAAAATTGATTATTACCGAATTGTCATTGTCTTCCGCGCCGAAACCTTTTTTCTCAAGTATGCCGATTACCCTAAACGGCTGCTTCTCCTTGCCGACATAGAGGTACTGGCCAACCGAGACTGGCCGCTCGAAAACATCGTCGGCCACGCTGGCCCCCAAAAGCGCCACGCCGCGGTCGGAATCGGTCGGGAAACGCCCTTCCCGCAGAACATAGTAGCCGCCGTAGATGTCAAAAAGCGAGCTTAGGCGCGCGCCCATAAACGTTATTGTGAATTCCTCGTCCCTGAATTTTACCGGCTGGCCTCCCATCAGTATGCCGGTTATTTTTTCCACTCCCGGAACCGACGAAATGGTGTTGAGGTCTTTTTCGAAAAGCCTGCCTATGAGCGGGCTGGCGCCGGGGCTGCCGCCGCCGAACATGCTTGAGAGGCTTCCGGGCATCACCATGACATTGCTTGCCCCGAACGCCGAAATCATGTCGTTTATCATGTAGTCGAGGCCCTCGCTCAGCGAGATGAGGGAAACGATGGCAGCCACGCCGATGATGATGCCCAGAATTGTGAGGTAGGAGCGGATTTTGCGGTAGGCGATGGAACGGTAGCAGTACCACACAAGCTCGACAAAGGAAACCATGTCAACCCTGCCCCATCGCCACCACGGGCGAAAGCTTTGCCGCCTTTCGCGCAGGCAAAAATCCGAACACCACCCCGAGCAGAACGCTGAACAAAAGGGCGGAGAATGCAAGCCATACCGAAATTACGGCCTTGAAGCCGAAGAACGAGACAATGAGCGAGATGAGCCAGCCTATGAAAAGGCCTATCGCCCCTCCGGCAAGGCCCAGTATGGCGCTCTCCAAAACAATGAGCATGAGAATCACATGGCTCGACGCCCCGATTGCGCGCAGGGTGCCGATTTCCTTTGTCTTTTCCACCACTGCCATGTACATTGTGTTGGCCACGCCCACCCCGCCGACCACAACCGACACGGCGATGATAAAGCCCAAAAATGCCGTGAGCACGCCGATGATTTGCCCCACCTGCTGCAAAATGAACGCGGATGTGACGATGGAGAAATCCTTTTTGTCTGTTTTCACGCTGCGCGAGGAGGCCAGAGTCCAGGTGACATCGTCTATGGTTGCGTCGAAATTGTATCCTTCGGCAACCGCAAAGCGGATGGAGGAAAGCTCGTTTTCCATAATGGTGTCGCCGGCCAGTTCTTTTGCGTCGTCAAAGGGGATGACCAGCATGGATTTTGAAACCGAACTCGACGAGTCCAGTATTCCGACCACGCGGAATTTCTTTTTGTTCTCGCCCAGATAGAAGACCGAGCCGACCGACATCGCATTGCGCTTGAAAATCGACTTGTCTGCATAATTCCGGCCGATTACCGCCGTGCCGTGGTCGTTCTCGTCCAAAAACCGCCCTTCCGAGACAGAAATTTTCATCATTTTCAAAAACGGCTCAGGCTCTATCCCGTTGGCGGTCGCCGTTATTGTCTCGTCCTTGAATTCGAGGGGCATGCGCACCGAAAGCGTGCGTGACACATAGATTGTGCCGGGAATGCTTCGCACCCGCTCAAGGTCTTTTTCAAAAAGTTTTCCCTGACTGGGCGGGGCATAGCCCCCGCCGCTCATGGCCATGCCCGATATGTCGCCGGGCGTCACCACGGCGTTTCTGGGGCCGAATGCCTCAAGCTGCTCTGCCACGCTGGCCATCAGCCCGTCGCTTATGGAAATAAGTGAAACAACCGCCGCCACGCCTATCACGATGCCCAGCACCGTCAGGTAGGAGCGCAGGGAGCGGTGGCGCAGGGAGATGAAAGCGTAATTCAGAAGGTCGCCCCATGACGCCATATGAAAGACTCCTCATGCGGGGAATGAGCCCCGCAATATGATGGGCGCGCTTGCAGGCCCGCTAGCCGGACTGCTTTTTCTTGGCGTGAGAGCGCCGCCAGAGCAGGTATGCGCCGCCAACTACAACGACAGCTCCGGCCAGCAGAATGATTTGCGAGCCAGAGCCGTTGCCGCTCAGCTTTGCGGCCGAGGCCTTGGAAATCACGCTCAGCTCCACCTTCTGGCTCACCTGACTCTCGCGGTTGTAGGCATCCTTGAATGTGAGGGTGAGGTTAACCGGATATTTGCCGTCAGGCACGTCGGCCACCTGCACCTTGAACTGCACGGACGAGAAATCGTCCGCGTTGAGGCCGCCGATAAACTGCTGGTCCTGAGCCTCCTGCAGGATGAAGACTGACGAGGGCTGCATCTTAATCGCCACCGCCTTTATTTTGGCCGAGCCGGTGTTGGACACTGTCACCGAGAGGGTGTGCATGTCGCCCGACACCACAGGCGAGGGCTTGGCGGTCACGAACACGCTTATGTCAGACGTGCTCTCCACGCTGAGGCCGACCGGAACAGAAACCTGCGCCTGCTCGTCGCCGTGCACGTCCTTGTATGAAATCAGGAAATCGGAATTGTAGAAGCCCGGAGTGACATCATTCACTCCCGACTCCATCACAATGGTTTTGCTCTCCCCCGGCGCAAGGTCGCCCACCTGCGCGTCGGACGCGCCCAATGAAGTGAGGACCGAGTCGTTGCCGAGGCGCAGGCGCACCGAGTAGGCGGCCGCGTCGCCGGAATTTTTGATGTTGAGCCTGACCTGCAGCTGCTGGCCGGGCGAGAGGCCTTCCGTGTTGAGCAGCGAGACCGAGAATTGGGGGCTCTGCCGCTTCACCAGAAGCCGCAGGGAGACGAGGGCCGAAGTCTGCTGGCCGGCCTCGTCTTCATAATAGACTATCATCGGAACCGAGTAGGCGCCCGAAGTGACGTTGGAGGCAAGACTTACGCCCAGCGTCGCGTTCTGGCTTGAGCCGGTGTCCAAGTCGCTGATTATGAGGGGGTTGAAGCCTGTCTGGAAAAACTGGGTTGAATTGAGGGAGAGGCGCACCGAGCGTGCCGCGCCCCCGCTGTTTGAAATGCGCAGCGGCAGGCTGAAGTCGCCGGTGGTGGAAATGGCTTCGCGCCCAGCGTCAGCCGAGAGAATGGCCGGATTTGTCACCACAAGGGGCAGGCGGACGTATTTGTAGCGCGCGCCGCTTGAGCTTGACCAGCTGATTTTCAGAGAAATGGTGTAGACGCCGGCCTCGGTGGTGGACGGCACGCTGAACGGAAATGTCACTGAAGAGGAAAGACTGGTGTTGAAATCGCCGAGATAAACCTGGCCCTTGGCGTTGATTGCGCCGGCCTCGCTCGGCCCCTCGATGAGCACGCCGAGCGCTTCGCCGGTTCCGGTGTTGGAAACCGTCATCACCACCACGCCCGACATTCCGGGGCGGATGATGGCCGGCAGGGTGGACACATCGGAGACCGAGAGGTCGGCAAATGAGAGCGGAAGAAGCAGCAGCATGAAAATGAATGACACGGCCAGACGGGCCGCGAAAGCTGCATTGAATTGGTTTGAATTCTTGTTTGCAAACATCAGCACACACCCCGCTTCAATACATTGCCGGCGTCTCGGCCCAAATACATGACTAGCACCATTGCGCTGTTTATCATACTTGCCTTTTTCTATCGTACATCATCATTTCTATTTGACCGGCTTGACATTCTGAATATAGGAGCGGCCCAGATGCTCCGGGCCTCCATCGTGTTCGATGAGCCCGTCCCGCAGAGCCACCACCCGCGGCGAGAGGCCCGCAACTCCAGGGTCATGGGTGACAACAATCAGCGTGCGGCCGTCGGCATGCAACTGGTCGAAGATGGCCATCACTTCCCGCCCCGATGTCGAGTCGAGATTGCCGGTCGGCTCGTCCGCGAGAAGGATGGTGGGGTTGTTGACAAGTGCGCGGGCGATTGCCACGCGCTGGCGCTGGCCGCCCGACAACTCCGCAGGAAGATGGTGTGCCCTGTCTCCGAGGCCGAGGCGGGCGAGGGCGTTTTCCGCCCGCAATTTGCGCTCGGCAAGAGGAACGTTGTAGAGCATCATGGGCAGCATGACGTTTTCCAGCGCGTTCAGCGAAGGCACCAGATGAAATGCCTGAAAGATGAATCCGATTTTCAAGCCGCGAAATGACGACAGCTCCGCGTCGCCGAATTGCGATGTGTCCGCCCCCTCGATAAATATCCGCCCGCTGGTCGGCTTGTCCAGAAGGCCGAGGATGTGCAAAAGCGTGCTCTTGCCCGAGCCGGACGGGCCGATGATGGAAACGCGCTCTCCGGCCTTCACCGACAGGCTGACGTTTTGGAGGGCCCGCACCTGTATCGGGCCCATGTCATAGACTTTGGTGACTGTGTCAAGGCGCAGAACCTCGCCGCCGTGGCGGGCATTGCGGCCGGCCTGCGCTGAAGATGATTTGCCGGCTGTTTCGCGGCCCGGCTTGGCTCCGCTGGCCACTTCATGCTTTGACGAGGAGTGTGTTCGCGTTGCGGCCATAGCACCAACTTAAGAGGCGGATTCGCGCTTGCGGCCAATCGTCGGCCTTAGCCCGCGTCGCCGCCCTTGTTGATTTTGCCCAGCATCACATAGACGATGACTGCGCAGATTATGCCGGCTGCATAAGCCCATTCAATTGATTCGCCCGGCATAAGGCCTTTGCCGGTGTTTATGCGCCAGCTGGCCCAGTAGTAATAGACAGCGTAGCCAAAACCTAGTGAGATGAGGATTTTGGCTATGCTCAAGAGTGCTTTTGTTTTGGAGGCCATAGGCTGGTAGTGGGAGATAAGGGATAAAAAACCACGCCTGCGCCCGAAAAAATCAGAATTTGAACAATTTTCGAACCATGCTTCTTTTCGGCATGGACTGCGCGCCCGCATGCATCACTTTTGCCGCCGCGCATGCATGGCCCATCTTGATTGACTCGTAAAGCGGGCGGTTTTCCAGCTTGCCGCAAATCACGCCCGCGTCAAATGCGTCGCCCGCGCCCAGAGTGTCCACCACTTCGGGCGCATGAAAAGATTTGACAGAAAAGACATCATGCCCGCCCGTGCATGAGAGGGCCGGCCCACTGCCCTGCTTTAACACCACCGAGCAGTCGTATTCGCGCGAAAGCTCCTTGACGCCGTCAAGGGAAAACGAGCCGGTGATTGCGGCCAGCTCCTTGCGGTTGATGATGAGAAGGTCGACGTGTTTTAGTATGGGTTCGAGCGCAGTTTTCCCCATGCGCGAGGCCGCGCGGCCCGGATCAAACGAGAGCGGCAGGCCTGCCTTGCCCGCGATTCTGGCAGTGTCTTTCATCCACTGCAGGGTGCAGCCTGAGAGGTGCACCCATTTGCCGCTCTCAAGAAGATGGGCCGGGATTCGGCGCGGGTCGTTCACGCATCCTAAATCCTCCACTACCATCACTTCGCCCTGCGGGTCGATTAAGATAATGGAAAGTGCGGTGCGTCCGGATTTCACGAGCTTGACATGCGAGCTGTTTATTCCCTCGCGCGCCAGTTCGGAGAGAAGAAAACGGCCGTGCTGGTCGTCGCCCACGTTGGCCACAAGGCCGGAAGAATGGTTGAGGCGGATGGCGTTGAGGGCAACGTTGGCCGCACTGCCTCCGGCCGATATTTGGGGTGCGCGGCGCAAAAGCACGGTGCGGTCGGCAGAGGGGAACGCCTCGACATAGTCGCGGATGTCATAGACCAGATGCCCGATGCAGACAAGGTCGAGGGAGGCCATGGGGGGAAAAGAAAGAGGAGGATTATATGCCTTCGGCTCAGGCTTGAGGTCAAACATGGCTGATTTAGAGCTGGACGCTCATGCCGCCCTGCAGATTTGTGGAGCATTTTCCAGTCTCGAGCAGGTCCATGGTCTTGACTATTACAAAGGGCGCAATCCCCCGGCCTGCGTTGTACGACGCCTTCAGCTCGAGGCCGAGCATGTCGAAAACCTTGTTGCTGAATTGCACGCCAATGAGCTTGGGGAACAGGTTCAGTTTGCCCAGACTCAGTTTGTAGCAGACGGCTTCGGCAAATGTATTCGGGTCAGCTGCGGTCTTGGGCTTGTCGTATTCGCCAATAACGTCGATGTTGCCTAAGGAGGCGACCAGGCCCACGCCGTACGGGTCAACTCCATAGAAGTTGTTTTTCCACAGGTAGGGAGTAAGGGAAATATTTGAGTTGCCCCCAAGCTTGAAAGAGGCCCAGATTTGCGCTGACTCGACAATGTCTTTTGATTTGGAGACTGCGAATGTGAGGTCAAAGCCGGCCGTTATTTTGTCGTTGAGCGGCTTTTTGGCTGCAAAGCCGAGGCCTACCATCTGCTCGGTTCCGTTCTTGTAAGAGCCGCCGACAATTTGGGCTGAAAGCTCCTGTGCATTGGCCCGTTTTGGGAAAAGGGCGCTGGTTGTCATGATGGCAACGGCTGCAACGGCTAGGGTAAGGTTTTTCATTTTCATAAATAAATTACGCAAAAAGAGTTTATATATCTATCCATCTTCTGACACTTTGAATAAAACACATATCCAATTGCTCTCATTAAAAATTCTCTGCCCGCTAAAAGATGCCGATGATGCATACGATTCAGCCGAGGCCGCACGGCTTTACGGCCGTGCAGATTCTTCTGGGCGCAATATTTCTGGCCTTCATAGCCCAGAACATCGACCACAGCGTCACCACAAATTTCATGTTCAACCCCAACAACCTGATGCCGTGGATGTTTGTCACAAGCATTTTTCTTCACGCCAACATCATCCACATTCTCTTCAACGCCTATGCATTGTGGATGTTCGGGCCCGTGCTTGAGAGAAAAATAGGGTTCAGAAATTTCATGGCCCTCTTTTTTGCCGGCGGGATTGCGGGCTCTTTGGGCTATTATGCCACAATCCTCATGCACATCACGCCGGCATATCCGGCGCTTGGCGCGTCGGGCGCTGTTTATGCCGTGCTTGGCGCCATGGCCGTGCTCACGCCGGAATTGGTTGTGCTGCTTTTCGGAATAGTGCCGCTCACCATGAGGCAGGCGGCAGTGCTGTGGGTGGTGCTTGAGGCGGTCGGCACATTCAACACAGGCTCCGGCATTGCTTCAGCCGCGCATTTGGGCGGACTGATTTTGGGATTTGTGTGGGGCAAGTGGGAATTGGAGCAGATGAAGATGCAGTGGCGGCAGAGCTGGAAATAAAAAAGAAAGATTTGCAAATGCGGCGGAAAATCGCCGCCCGAATCTTAATTAGCTCTGCCTTCCTTTCCACCCCATATGCCACTTGAAGAGGAATTGCGCAAGCTCTTGGGCGACGAGTTCGAGGAGCGCCTCGCCGCAAAGCTCAAGGAATATCACCAGCTCATCCCCCGCGATGCTGCGCTCTATCTTATTTCGCTTGAAAGCGGAGGCGCGGCGGCCCGCGTAGAAACACTGGCGAGGGCGCTGCAGTCATATTCTCCGGTTATTCTTCAGGCAAGAATAGAAAGAGTGTTTCCGCCAAGAATTATTGAGAAAAATGGGGGAAAAAGCAAAAGCCAGCGCGCGGCCCTCTCCGACCAGACGGGCGCGGGCACTCTTGTTGTTTATGATTCGGCGTGCGCGCCGCTTGAGCGCGAGCTGATGGCCGGAGATTTGCTGCAGGCAGGCCCCGTGCGCGTGCGGGGGGGAGAATTCCATTTGCTGGGCAACGGCGTGCTGACGTGCGTGCAAAAAGGCGTGCGCGCCAAAATAAAAGAGGAAAAAGAAATTCCAAACCAGATTGCAAATTTCGAAGGAGTGGTGACGGCTGTGTTCGGAGACTTTCCATACAGGCGCGGGCAGAGCCGCCTGAGCGGCGAGGCGGGCAGCGCGCTGATGACCTCATTTGAACTGCAGGACGAGTCAGGCAAGGCCCGCGTTGTTTTGTGGGACAGCCCAGGGCTTGCGGGGCAGCTGAAAGCGGGCCAAAAGGTCGGCATAGAGAACGGCACGCGCAGGGGCGGTGAAATTCACATTAATTCTGCCGGACGGCTGCTTATGGAATGGATGGAACCTGCACAAAGGCCCAAGATTGACGAGATAACGGCCAGCGAAAAAGAGGGCTGCGTGATTCGGGCCGACGGCCATGTTGTCAAATTCTCGAGTTTGGAAGAGGCGGCCATGAGGCTTGGCGCAGGGCCGGTGCCCGAGGGCGTGCAGGCCTCCACAATCATCGAGCTCAAGAAAAAAGACTGGATTGGCCGCGGCCTGCCTGTAGAATGGGAAGAGAAAAAGAAAGACTAGAGAAAAAGAACAGGGCTTTTTTTACATGTTCGAGCGGTTGGTCCACAGCGTCACGGTCATTGTGCCGTAGTAATAGTAAACTGTGGATGGCGTCATTGTGTCGGTGGCCGGAACCACCACGCCGCGATACACCTGCACCTTTTGAGTGGGATGCATGGGAGGAAGGCCGATGGCGATGTAGGGGAAGTCAATAGATGGATAGGCCGGAGCTGCCGGATCCAGCGAAGTCAGGTTGAATTCGATGTAATAATCCACAGGCAACGCCAGCAGCAGCTTGGACTGGTTGTAGCGGGCCATGTTGCTGAAGGCCGGGCCTGCCAGCGCCAGCATCGTCTGGTTAAGCGTTCCGCCCCGCGTGCCGTTTATTGCAAATCCGGCCGAGCGGGCTGCGGCCGGGGAGAGATACCAGTTGTCCGGATTGCCCACTGTGATGAGAAGGTCGGATACGCGGTTGGCGTCCTCGAGAAGCGAAATCGACTGGGAGTCGGCCTGCGAGCGCAGGGCAAACCATTGCGCAGTAAGGAGCGAGAGGGCCATCACGAAGATGAATGCCGCGATGATGGCGTCGGCGGAGAAATACTGGCCTTTTTTCGCTGCTGGGAACAGGCGCATCGGCATCATCAGCTCACCTCCAAAAGCAGCGCGCCGCTGGCGTCCTGCACTGTCTCGATGTGAAGCGTTCCCTTGGATGCGTTCACGCCCCATTCCTGGCGCAGATTGCCCTGCACGTCGGTGTAGGTCGACTGCTGGTTGCCCGGGCAGAGCGGGTCGGGGTCGAAACAGCCCAGGCGTATGTTTCGCGTGGAGAGCGGGAAGTAGAATACCTCGGGCGCGCTCAGCGGGCCCTGGTCGATGTATACATAGAGCGAGCTGGAGTTGGTGAAATTGAGAGAATACTGCCTGCCGTTGATGTTTTCAGGAATCGGGAAGGTCGCATTGAAGCCGATGCCTGCCAGAAGGGCGAGGTCCACGTTCTGGGCCACCTGCGAGGCGATGCTCTGGCTCGCCTGTATCTCGCGCTGGGAAATGTCCTGATGGACCTGCGAGAGGAAAAGGATTGAGAGCGAGACGAACATGAGCATGAAAAAGCCAAGGTAAACCATCACCTCGACCGACGACTGGCCGCGAACGGCGGGCGAAGAGGCGGAAGACAGGCTCGGCATGCGGGACGAAACAGCCCGGGAGATGCATTCTGTTTTTTTGCCTGTCATCTGTTCACGTTCCAAAAAATTTCGTTTAGCTGATCTTGTCCACCTTGCGGATGATGTTCACGTAATTCCCCTTGTTTTCAAATATGAGCGCAACCAGTCCGGAGCGCAGGCGCGGGCTTGTTTGGGATACGCGCTGGACAAGGCGCGTCCGGTTCTGTTCCGCCTGCGTGAGGAAAGTGCCGTCTGGCGCCAGGAGAGGCGGCACGCTGCGCACCGGCGCCGGCGCCACAATCATTATCTCGTCCACGCCTATGGGGGAATTGTCAAGCACGATGGATATTTCATGCCCCTGCATCGGCAGGCTCGAATCCAGAACGTCGTCGCCGCCCAGAGAGATGTTGTGCATGTCGGAGGGGAAGCTCACCAGCAGCATCATGCGCGTGCCGTTGCCCGCATACCACACTTCTCCGGCCGTGTCTGACATCACCTGCGCCAGCGCCATCGCCTGCACCTCGTTGAGGGCCTGGGTGCGCGCGCCGGTGGATGAAAAGAAAACCAGCACCAGGGGAATGACGAATGCGAATACTATGCCCACCATGAGAAGAGTCTCGAGAGCAGCCTGCGCCCGAAGCGTGGATGCGCATTTTTTCCCGTCGCTCATCTGCACACCTGGAAGCCGGGGTTGACGCCTGGCACAAAGGTCAGGTTGGTTGTATTGTAGCGCTGCGCCGGGCTCGGAGTGTTGAGCGGGTCGGTGGTTGCGATGCAGAGGGCGAAGCGGCCGGTTCCGTTCACCAGCGGGCCTTCCGACGCGCAGTGGCCTATCTGCTTGCAGCCCGGCAGGCCTTGCACATACGGTCCGCTGCATGTCTGCCCGGTCAGGTCATGCGAATAGAACTGGTAGTCCACCCTCGAGTAGGTTTCGATGCCGGCGGCAGGGGCGTTGTTTGCGCACGAATCGTCGGCGCCGCCGGCCCACTTGCCCAGCACGAATGATTCGATGCCCTGGTTAAGGCGCGAATAGTTGCCGTTTATGGCGTCGATGTGGGGCCAGAAGTCGGTGAACCTCTGCGTGTACGAGGGGCCGTAGGTTGAGCGCACGTAAAAGCCGCAGATGGCCATGTCGCGCGGGCCTGTGATGTCCCACAGCTTGCTTTCCGATGTCTCCTTGCGCCTGAGCGGCGTGGGGTCGGCGTTGCCCGAAGCGCAGGCCCGGTTGGTGCTGTTGAACGTTGAGCCGCACAGGTCGGTGGCATTGAGGTTGTTGGCAATGAGCGCCTCGTCAAGGCCGGTGCGGTAGTTCTTGTGGGTTGCGATAAATGGCGGGTCTCCGTCCGTCTGGATGTATGGGATGTAGGGGTCGTTTGGAATTGTCTGGGGAACGATAAACGCCGGCGCGGGGGCGGGGCAGGGGGAGCCGGTCACGGTCTGGTAAGAGATGCAGTAAAGGCAGTTCGTCTGGGTGTAGTTCGTGAAAGTGCAATTGCCCCTGATTTCGCTCGTGATGTTCAGGTCGGACTTTTTGGTCAGGATGATGCCGCCGAAATAGCCCGACTGCTCCAGCGCATCGGCCGCGTTGTCGGTCTGGTAGATGTAGGAGCGTATTGTGGAAAGGTTGTACCGGTAGCTTGTGTTGCTGAAAGAAGTGTTCTTTTCCCTCGAAACAGGCCCGAAGAACCAGCCGAGGCCCTCGTCGCCGTATTTGAGCAGGGACGCCTGCGCGTCCGATGAATTGTCAATCACCAGCGCGCCGGTTGAGGCGTCGATGCCGCGGTAGACGTTGCGGTGCGGGCGCGCCGACATCGCGGTGATGATTTTGGTGCTGCAGGACAGGTCGGAGCAGAGCGAGTCGCGGTGCTTGATGTCCCCCCGCAAAATCGAGGGGTCGGTGAAGCCGTCAACCGGCACTGTGAGGTTGATTTGCATGATGCGGTTTATGTTGACCAGCCCGCGCGAATCGCTGAAGTTCATGCTCACGCGGAAGCTCACCTGCATGTTCCACGCGTCGCTCTGGTTGAAGGTGAAGTTCTCCACCTCGCCCCATTGCACGCGGTAGCCGAGAGTCTCGACGGCTGCGCGCGTCTGGTTGAAGAAATTGTTCAAATCGTACTTGTGCTCCTCGCCGCTGTAGGTCAGGTTGCTGTGCGGAGTCTGGTAGAAATAGAGGCCCGTGCTGTCGGAATACAGATGCGCGCTGGTGTTGCCGTAAGTCATGAGCTCGTAGATGCTGGAGTTGAGATAGTAGGTGCCGTCAGGGAACAGATTGGACGGGCCGGTGTCGTAGGGGATGCCGCGAATCGCGCAGTCGGGCTGCTCCTCCAATGAGGTGGCCAGCTTGTTGATTGCGTAAATGGCCGAAGCGTTGACGAATTTGGTGAATGTCTCGTTGCTCACCATGCTGAGCGCTGTCTGCAACGCCTCGGCGCGGAAGCGCTCCGCAGCGTGGTTCTCGGCCGCGGTCTGGGCCTGAGCCCACAGCTGGATCGAGATGAAAATGAAGGTGAGGATGACCAGCGCAAGCACTGTGAAAAAGAATCCGCGCTTGCCGCCGGTCTGGGAAATTGGGGCTGGTTTCATGTTTTCATCAACCCCACACCGTCAGCCGCAGAAGGCCGAAGGTCAGATTGCCCGTCTGGAAAGTGGAGGCCGGCATTGCCGTGCACGGAGTCTCTACGCAGTCCTGCGGGGCGCGATAAGTGTGCGTTGCCGGGTCCCAGCCGTGGCAGTAGACATTGCAATAGGGCGACTGGGGCCGGATTACAGGCGAGGAATAGTCAAGCACCAGCATTTGGGAGCTGGCCGACACTCGATGGAATGTCACATTGTAATGCGGGTCTGCCGGGTCTGGATTGAAGTTGGGGTCGGAGGCATTGTAGAGCAGAACCCACTGGTGAGTGCCCAAATCGTAGTAGTTGTAGGCATAGGAATATGGCCGCGGGATGAGGCGGTTTGTCATGATGATGATGTTGTCGCCGGAGCTGAAGTTCGTGCCGGCCATGATGCGCTCCGATGCCTGGCCGACCACTGTCACGCCCGAGCTTACCATGGTGCTGGAAACGACGTGCAAAGTGTCTTTGGCCAGATTCTCGGCCTGCAGAAGGCCGTGCCAGTAGCCGGAGGGCACCGACGCCATGATGACCATGGATTGAATGGCTATGACGATGAGCGAGAAGGAGACGAACGCGTCCAATGAGAAGACAAAACCCTGCCGACGCTGCATATCAACCGAATGATATTAAAATCCTTATAAAGCTGCGCGAGGGCAGAATTACGAGGTGGTTGAATGAGGGGACAACTGTCGGCCGAGATGCTGATTCTGCTTGTGCTTGTGCTGGCGCTTGTTGCCATCGCTTTCACCTACATGACGAAGGCCGTGAACACCGCCGGAGACGGCATGCAGGCCAAGACAGACGATGCGGTTCTGGTCGGAAACGCGTGTTCGGATGACAGCCAGTGCGGCAGCAGCGGAAATCTGGTTTGCGACACGACTGAGCACTGCGCATACAAAACAAAGTAGAGCGACGGGGGCGCATTTATGCCGAAAGCGCACACGCCCCGCCGCCCCAATCCGCCTTTTCGTTTTTTTCGTGGACAGCTTACGGCCGAATGGCTCATGCTTGCGCTTCTCGCCCTCTCCCTTCTTGCCATAGCCGCAACCGCCATAACGCACGCATCAGGCGCACAGACGGATTTGGCCGAGCGCAACATTTTGCGCATGGAAGCCGAGGAAATGGGCCACTATGCGGATGAAATATGCGTGATGGGCGAGGGAAACGCGCGCAGCGTGGCGCTGGCTCCGGTGGAATTTGTTTTGAGCTATGACGATTTGTCGAAAAATCTCACGATTTCGCGCAAAGGCTGGAATTATTCGCGCACAGTGCTTTGCGCCGTGGAAGCGGATGCCGGCAATTACACGCAGCGGGCCTATCTGCGTTACAAGTGGATACCTGATGCGGCCGGGACCGAGCGGCCCGGCGTGAAGATTACGGCAAGTCAATAAAAACAAATTTTGATTTTTGGGAATAGCTTTATTTAGTCAGGGTTCGCATTTGTGTTCAGGTGATAAACAATGGCTCTCGATATGTTGCTCATAGGCGTGATCGGCGTCATAGTGCTGGTCGTGCTGTTTCTCATATTTGCCTTCAACGGCCTGGTGTCTTTGCGCGCTCGCGTGGACAACGCATGGGCGCAAATCGACGTGCAGCTCACCAAAAGGTACGAGCTTGTGCCCAACCTGGTCGAAACCGTGAAGGGCTATGCCAAACACGAGAAGGAAGTGTTTGAGAACGTGACCAAAGCCCGCTCGGCGTGGGCCGGCGCGCAGACTGTGGGCGAGAAGGCCAAGGCCGACGCCTCGTTTGCAGGCGCGCTCAAATCGCTGATTGCGGTTGCCGAGAACTACCCCCAGCTTCGCGCGAATGAGCAGTTCAAGCTTTTGCAGGAGCAGCTGGACGGAATAGAGAGCAAGGTTGCCTACGCGCGCCAGTTCTACAACGACTCGGTGCTTGAATACAACACCCGCATCCAGACAATTCCTGACGCCATCATCGCAGGCCCCCTGGGCTTCGGACCCCGCGAATACTTCAAGGCCGAAGAGGGCGCCCGTGAAGCGGTAAAAGTCAAATTCTAGGTTTTTTCTTTTTTCTTAAATTTTTTTCAGCGGTGATTTTTTATGGCCAGCTTTTGGGATGTGCAGAAAGCCAACAAGACCAAGTCTTACCTGCTCATCTGCGTAGTGCTGGTCATGGTGGCTGTGCTGGTGTGGTTTGCCGGCGAGCTGGTTGGCGGAGGCGAATGGCTCCTGCCGGTTGCCATTGTGATTTCAATTGCATATTCAATCGGCGGGTATTACTTGGGCGACAAGATTGTGCTGGCGGTGCACGGCGCGCGGCCGGCCGATGCAATAAAAGACGCCTATTTGTACAACACGGTTCAGGGCCTTGCGCTGGCTGCAGGCATTCCCGAGCCGAAGATGTATGTTATCGAGGATCCGTCGCCAAATGCATTTGCAACAGGACGTGACCCCAAGCACGCGTCAATTGCCGTCACGTCCGGCCTGCTCAACACCATGAACCGCGCAGAATTGGAAGGAGTGCTGGCGCATGAAATGTCGCACGTGCGAAATCTTGATTCCCGCTTTATGACAATTACTATTGTGCTTGTCGGCCTTGTGGCCATAATGGCCAACATGATTGGACGCATGTTCTGGTTTGGCGGCGGGCACTCGGACAGAAACGAGCGCGGCGGCGGAAACATGCTGCTTGTTGTCATCGGACTTCTGCTTGTCATCTTCGGCCCCATTCTGGCGCAACTGGTTCGTCTTGCAATTTCACGCTCGCGCGAATCATTGGCGGATGCATCGGCTGCGCAATTGACCCGCAATCCCGACGGGCTGGCAGATGCCTTGGAAAAACTGAAAGGCACGCCGCCCCTCAAAAGCGCGTCAGATGCAACCGCTTCGCTGTTTATTTCAGACCCCGTGCACGGCGGCGACAAGAAGGGCGTGGTGCAGCGCATGGCGGGATGGTTTTCAACTCATCCGCCGCTGGACGAGAGAATTAAGGCATTGAGAGCGATGTAGAAAAATAATTCAGATTCGCTCCCACTTCATTCCGGCTTTGTCAAGCACCGAAATAATTCTCTCGCGCTCCTCTTTGCCGACTCCTTTCCAGTCAATGAGCGCGCCTTCCACTTTCTCAATTGTTTTTTCTATTGCCTGTTTGAGCATGTGCTCGTCAAAATCTGCTGCGCGGTATTTGGCCAACACATGGCCGACTGCCCGCCCCTCGCTGCCCAGCATGAATGGCGTGAATTTGGGCGAATAGTGCCCGCCGCCGATTCCCAAATATGCTTTTACATCGGGCGCGGGGCGCATGAGGGCTTTCATCATTGCTTCTGCAACAACAGCCCCTGCTTTTTCGTTTGCCCATTGCTCCGGGCTTGAGCCAATTTCGACGAAGATAAGAGCTTTTTTTCCGCCTTGTGGAGTTGGGCCGTGGTGGTCCACTTCCATGTTAATCGGCCAGTCTAATTTGTGTTTTTTGGCAGACTCGTCCAAGAGTTGCAAAATTTGCTTGAGCTTGGAGGCATATGCCATGTTGAGCGTGCGGGGCGAGCCGCCCATTTCAGCCGCGCCCCAGTTGCCGGGCACGTGCGCCGTGAGGGACGGCGTGCCGGCCTCGGATTTGTGCGTGCTGGCGTAGAGGAAATAATCGGCTTCCAAGTCAGCAGGAGGCTCGATGTCGATGATTATTTTTTCAAAGCCGCGGGCTTCGAAACCGGTGCAGCAGTTTTCCTTGCCACATGCAGAAAATGAGTAGAGCGTGCCGCTCTTCTTTTTCCATTTCCAGTCTTTTTCCAAATGCGCCATTATGTTGAGCGAGGCTGCATTTGTTGTTGAGAAAAGAATTGCGCCCTTCATAAGAATTGAAATGGGAGAGGGGGATTAAATACGCATGGGCGCGCAAAAAGATGACATGGACAAGGCAGCATGTTTTTCGCGAAATGCAGGGGCAATAACGCCAGCGCAGCAGCGAAAGCTTGCCCATGCGCACATCGCCGTATTTGGATTGGGCGGAGTGGGCGGCATAACGGCTGAATTATTGGTGAGGGCGGGAGCCGGCGGGATTATGGTGGCCGACTTCGACAAATTCGAGCATTCAAATTTCAACCGCCAAATTCATGCCACCCAAAAAACAATTGGAAAGAGCAAAGCATCGGTCTTCGCGGCGCATGCAAAAGCGATAAACCAGAAAATTGAAATAAAAAAAATAAACAAAAAGCTAGAGTATGCCTCGTTCGAATTTTTCTCTCGTGCTATTTCCGCTTTTGCCCCTCTTATTGTCATCGACACCATGGACAACGCCGGCTCGCGGGTGCTTTTGTGGAGAATGTGCAAACAGGCCGGCATTCCATACGTTTATGCTGCGGCGAGCGGGGAGCGGGGAATGGTGGCAATTGTTGATGGGAAAAATGATTTGGAGAAAATTCTGCGTTTGCCCTCGCGCGGGCGGGAGGACGAAGATGTCGAGTCTTCTCTTGTCCATTATCCGCAGTGCCGCAGCGCGTGGGGGCCGGCAACCAATCTGGCCGGAGTGCTGGCAGCAAATGCAGGGTTGAACTTTTTGCTGGGCAAGCAGTATCCGCGCGCGCCGAAATGCTGGATGATTGACGCATTTGCGCAAAAAATAGTAAGAGAGGAAAAACTCGATTAGTTTATCCTTCGAATATTGCCCTGCCGATGCGCACCATGGTGCTGCCTTCTTCCACCGCGATTTCATAATCTTCGCTCATGCCCATCGACAAAAGAGGAAGGGCAAATGATTTGGCCAGCTGTTTCAAACGCTTGAAATCTTCGCGCGGCCTCTCGCGCGACGCGATGCCCATAAGCCCCTCGAGCTTGAAATAGGGGGCATAGATTTGCTCGAGCTTGCGGATTTCGCCGATTGACTGCGCCAGCTCGGCCTCGCTTGTGTAGCCTGACTGGGTTTCGCGGCCCGAAATGCGGAACTGGATAAAGACGGCGATTTTCTTTTTCTGCTCCGATGCCTCGCGCGAGATTTTCTGCGCCAGAGCGACCGAATCAACAGACTGGATGACGTCAAAGAGGGCGACCGCCTCTTTCACCTTGTTGCTCTGCAGGCGGCCCACCATGTGAAAAATTAGATTTGGATGCGCGGCCTTGAGAAGAGGAATCTTGCCTTCGGCTTCCTGCACCTTGCTCTCGCCCAATTCAAAACATCCGGCAGAAACGGCCTGCTCTATTTCGGCGGCAGTGTGCCCCTTGCCAACCGCCACGAGGCGGATGTTGGGCGCAAGCGAGGCGCGTATGGCTTTTGCACGCTCGGGGATAGAAGTCATATGCACTTTATTTGGGCGCGAGAGTGTAATAAACAGTCGGATTGACAGTCGAATTCGAGAACCTGCCAATTCAATCCATGTGCTCGAGTGTTTTGAGCGCAATTTTTGTTTTCTCGAGCGCGTTTTTCGCATTGGTCAAATACACATATTCCAGCGCATCCCCCAAATCAGCCCGCTCGGCCATTGGCGGTAGGGCGAATTTGTAGCGGCCCGCCTTTCTCTGCAAAATGCCTTTCTCTTTGAGCACGTGCAAATGGTAGCGCACAGCCTTGATTTGCGCTGGAGAGTCGGCAGGCCGCACGGCGTTGATTCTTTCCATCAGCTGGTTCACGTCCGGCTCGTCATGGGCAAAGTGCGCGCCAAAAAGGGCTTCCAAAATGTCGAGCATGAGCGTGCGGCTCTCATTGGGGGAAATGAGGCCGAGAGAAAGAGCAAGGTATCGGATAAGCCCCCGTTTGGTGAGCTTCACTTCCGAGAGCAGCTGCATGTCTCTGACAATGTGTTCTTGTCGAATGAGCGAACTTTCTGGCAATGACATAAGACCAAAAGAGTCTTGGTGCCAACCTTTATAAGGTTTGAGCCCTCAATTAAACACTATTAGAAACAAATTGGTGTCCCTATGTTTAATCGAAAAATAGCCAATTCTTCTCAGAAGCTGGATATTCAAAACACTGCGGCCAGCCTCGGCTCAAAACCCGCATTTTATCGCAGGCTCCTTGAACACGTGGCAAACAGGCTGGAAAATGCCCGCGCCGTTTTCTCGCTCGCGACGCGCAAGACAATCACCGGCGTGGCAATGGTTGCAACCATTGCCGGCTGCTCCCCGATTACCGGCCCGAGCGGACCGGTTGACATCGCGTTTGACAACACCACTAAAATGCTTGGCTTCGGCCAGGACACAATAATTGGCAAATACCGCATCACGGGCCGCTACCTGCTTCCGAAAAGCCTGACCGACTCCACGCGCGTGGCGGACGTGTTTATCGACGACACAACCAGCGCGTACAACCACTGGGAATACTGGCTTACAAGAGACAGCATGGTGACCGCGTATGCGTACACCAAAGTCGACAGCACAGGCACGAAGCTGGACAGCATAAAGGCGTTCCATTTCAAATGCCTCGACATCGTTGATTCGAGCGCGACTTATGTTGCCGGTGCGGCCAAGTTCAGGATTTGGCGGGACTGGTAGAGGGAAAGAGGCTTGGCCAAAAGGACGGCAAAAAAGGCTTGCCAAAAAAAGAGCGCTGAAAAAGGCATACCTTTTTGTATTCTATGCCCGCCAAGTATGACGTAACATGCGCCCGAATAACGGTTTGGCTTAATCGCCCGTAACGCTTGCGAGATTTGGAGTAAAGCTCTTTTTCGAGTAAGTGTGACCGCTTAGATTGGCAACGCCGCTGCCGCTTTCCGAAGTTTTGAAAGCTGCCGAGCACACACACAGGTGAATATAAGATGAAATTCGATGACTTCGGCCTCCACCCCAAATTGCTGGAGAGCGTCAAAGCAATGGGATTCGAAACCCCCAGCCCGATTCAGGAGCAGTCAATTCCGCTTCTCATGCAGGGCGAGGACCTCATAGGTCAGGCGCAGACAGGAACCGGCAAAACGGCCGCGTTCGGCCTGCCCATGCTGGACAGATTTTTGCACATGCCGCCCGAGCAGAGGCCCCAAACCCATTCGGGAGTGGCCCAGCCGTTCGGGCTTGTGATGTGCCCCACCCGCGAGCTTGCCATTCAGGTGTGCGAGCAGATGGAGAAAATGGCCCATTTTGCAAAAATCAACGTGGTGCCGGTTTACGGCGGGCAGGAGATGGAAAAGCAGATGAAGCGTTTCCAGTCGCAGGTCGACATCGTGGTCGGCACGCCCGGGCGAATAATGGACCACATGGAGCGCGGCACACTGAAACTCGAGAATGTGCAGGTCGCGGTGCTGGACGAGGCGGACCGCATGCTTGACATGGGTTTTGTTGACGACGTTGTGGGCATTTTGCGCCACACGCAGGCTGCAAGACAGACATCGCTTTTCTCGGCAACCATGCCGCGCGAAGTGCTTAACATTGCTTACGAATTCATGAAAAGCCCCCAAAGCGTCACGGTGACGCCCGAACAATTGGCTGTGGAAAAAATCCAGCAGCACTATGTTGTTGTGGACGCGCTCACACGCATGCGCGCGCTCAAAGGCGTGCTGCATGCCCGGCACGCGGGCCTCACGCTCATATTCTGCCGCACCAAGCGCGGCGCGGACCGCGTCGGCATGATGCTGCGCGGCGCGGGCTTCAAGGCCAAGGCGCTTCACGGGGATTTGACGCAAAAGCAGCGCGACGAGGCAATGGACCATTTCAGGACCGGCAAACTGCAGGTTTTGGTTGCAACAGACTTGGCCAGCCGCGGGCTTGACGTGTTTGATGTTTCCCATGTCATCAACTACGATTTGCCCGAAGATCATCTCACTTATGTGCACAGAATCGGCCGCACCGGCCGCATGGGCGCTGCAGGCGAGGCAATCTCGCTTGTTTTCCCTGACCAGACAACGCTGATGGCCGACTGGAGCAAGCAAATCGGGGCAGTGATAAACCAGCTCAAGATTGAAGGCCTGCCCGAGCCGAGTTTGATGCAGCCTATGGGCGCAGTCGAGGGCCCCGCCCCGCCGGTTCACGCCGGATACGGGCGCGGAAGCCACAAGCTTGGCGGCGCGCAGAATGAGCCGGTTGCTCACAGCCATCATGCGGGAGTGAGCAGAAGTTTCGGCGGCGGATTCGGCGGCCGGCCTGCCGGCGGAATGGGCCATTCAACCGGCGGAGCCGGCGGTGAACGCCGTGCTTTTGGAAGCGGCTTTGGACATCGTGAAGGCGGTTCAGGCGCTGGCGGACGCGAGGGAGGCTCCGGATTTGGCGGTCGCAGTTCAGGCAGCCGTCAATTTGGCGGCGAAGGAAGAAGCCGCGAAGGCGGTTCGGGATTCGGCAGACGTGAAGGCGGCTCCGGATTTGGCGGACGCGGGCATGGCGGCGGACGCGAAGGAGGCTTTGGAGGCCGCGGCCATGATTCAGGCCCTCGCTCCGGAGATGCGCCCATGGGCGGCGGACGAACCCCGATTTCGCCCATGACTCTCAAGAAAATCCGCGAAAGGCCCCTCAAGCCGTCGAAACCTGAAGGCGATTCGCGCGGGCACCACTACGTTGGCCGGCAGAATTAGAGGCAAACGGCTAAATGGCCAGACAAATGGCCAAAAGAGAAGCAACTGGTCAAAAGCCAAATGGCCAGAAGCCAAAAACAGGGCCAAAAAGCGTGCAAACGCACGTCGGATGAAAGCCATAAAACCAGCTTTGGCTGTAATACCACGTATTTATAAATTTAAACACTTTAATATATATCGTCATGGAGCCCTCCTCAGAAGACCCCCTGCTGGCCGCCCAGTCAGAGATGGAGCAGCCCACTCTTGAAGCCCTAGTTCATCAAATGCGTTTCGTAAACGACCTGCAAAAAGCGTACATTGATGCAGACTTTTCCAGACGCGCCAGGTCCGCCATGGGCGAGGAAACGGCCCCGAGGCTGATGAGGGAGGGCGCCTACAAGATTACGCTCGACATCAAGCAGGTCTATTTCAAGGACATTCCGCTCCAAGTCGAGCTGCAGCCGCCGCCCGACGCGCTCAAGGACCGCTTCCGCCTCAAATATGACAACGACACCTGGATTGTCGGGGTAAAGCATCCGGCCTCCATTCTTGCGACAACCATGCGCGACCATGTAATCAACGGAGAGGAGCCCCTTCGTTTCATGCTTGAATACGAGCCGAAGCCCGATATCAAGGAGTTCGCAAAGCTGATTGAAAAAACGGAAGAGGCCGGCCTGCTGGCGACTTTGAGCGCGCTTTACATGAATACCGGCAAGCAGCTGGAAATAGAAAAGGCTCTGATGGACGAAATCGACCGCGTGCAGGGCCGGCGCTACAAGGAGATTGAGCCGATGGTGCTCAGCATACGCACCACCTGGGAGCAGCTGAAGAAAAGCCAGGATGCTTTCCGCGCGCGCCACTACTATGACACAACCTTTTGGGAACATCAGGTGAGGCCCGAATGGCCGGTCTGCGAAAGCTACGAGAACGGGGCGCTCAAGAAAGGGCTCAGGGATCCGGCACTCTCAAAACTTGCCGGCGAGTGGGCAGTGCGCTATCTCAAGATGTGCGCCGAATGGCAGCCGCGCGCGCCAAAATACCGGCTGCGCATGAGCATCAAAAACGCCATAGACGCGCTGGTCGAGGCCAGAGTGGTCGGGGAGGCGCGCGGCGAATGGAGCCTGCGCCTGGTGGAGAGCTTTTTGCAATACGAGAATTTGTGCCGCCGCCTGCCCAGCTGGCTGGCAGCGGATTCGCATGACTACAAGACTTTGGAATTTCTGAACCAGCTTCAGCGCACGCGCGACATTGTGCTCAAGACCGCGCAGGAGGGTTTGTGCAGTCTGGCGGCCGGAAACGGCACGGAGCCGGGAACTGTGGAGAGCATGCTTCTGCACGGCGCGCGGCGCATGCTGGTTGACGTCATACTCGAAGTGAGCTGGACAGACGCGGCATTGGAGGAGAAAATGCTGAACGAGGCCAGCGGACTCGGCCTGCCGCGCTGGCCGAAAGACGAAACGCGCGTTTATGCCAGAAAAATAAAAGATTGGCAAACTCATGTTGAGGCGGACTACGCCCGCCTCACCAAGCAGGGTGAAGGCGAGGATTACAAGCAGACGCGAAAAAAGCTGGAAGCGCAGATGCTGACACAGATTGCATGGCTTATGCGCGACGCCCCGATTGACGGGCTGGCCATGCTTCACATTGTGCACCGCGACAAGCAGATGCACGGACCCTACAAGTTCGGGCTGCACCGCCTCTACGAAATGACGCCGGAGAGGCGTGCGCAGGCGGCCCTGCAGTTTTTGGACGTTTTGAGCAAGCATCCCCTTGACGCTCTGGCGCTCTGCGGCATTGACGGTTATGACACCGAAATCACCAAGGCGTTTGAAGAGGGCCGCGGCAAGCTGGCCAAAAACAATTCAACATCGACCCGCAATCAGGGGGTAGAGGTCATCAGCCAGCTCGGCCGCGAGCTTGTGGAAGCCAACGCCAACGGACTCGTGTTTATCGAGCAGATGATAGGGCAGGCCGAAGTGCGCAAGGCGCTCTGGCCGAAAGAGGACATTCCCCTCTATTTCATGGAGCGCGACCCCTTGGGCGACCAGATGGTGAATCCCAAAAAATTCAAGGAGCAGTATCCTGGCTTCAGCACGCAGGCGATTCAGCTTGAAACCCGCATGACAGAGCACGGGGGCGTGAGAGACCAGCCAGTCATGCTTGAGCTTCACTGTCAGGACAATGCCCACAAAATCGAGTTTTCCACCAAATTCAAGCCCATGAGCGATGAGGTGGCCCAGACATTCCTCCTGCCGCTCATGGAGGGCGCGTACGGAGTGCCGTTCAAGACCGGACTGGCCGCACCGCTGAACAACATACGCAGCGAATACCAGAGCATCGCCGCCTCGGTGATGGACGGCGGCATGAACTACGAGGTTGACTGCCTGCTTCTGAAAGAGAAAAACAGCGTGCACGAGATTTCGTCAATTCTCAGCGCGGAGCTGGTGCGCACAAAGATGCGCATAGATGAGGGGCGTGCACTCGGCAACAAGGCACTTCTTCTGGAAGGCAAGCCCATGGGAGTCGACAAGCTGTTCAAGCGCCACCATGTCAAGGCAGCGCAGGAGGACATTGAGAAGGCCCGGCGCTTCCCGACAAAGCAGCGCAGGGCGGACGCGGTGCACACATACAAGCACGCGCTGTTCAACTACGCCGTGCAGAAATGCCTCAAAACAATGTAGGCTCGGCAGCTACTTTTCGCTTTTTGATTTGGCGCCTTTTTCTTTCTGAGCCGGTTTTTCCTTCAGCCTGTGGCGCAGCAAATCATATGCCCGCGCGGCGTCTTTTGCCTTGAGCACCAGAATAAGCTCGTTGAGCGTGGAGACAAGCTCGAACACGTTGATGTTTTCCCACGCCAGCTCGGAAAGCACGCGCTCGTAAAAGCCGGGCAGGTAAAGAATCTCGGCCGGAAAACGCAGGTAGAGAAATGACAGGTCGCGCTCGATGTGGATTACATTCTCGCCCTTTAGCGCCTGCAAGAATTTCTTTTCATATTTGGCCGAGGTGATGAGCGTGATTTCGTACTGGCCCGAAACTATGTTGAATATGTCGTCGGGCGAGCCGTCGAGAAGCGAACGCAGGCGGTGGGTTGCCTCTTCGGTGCGCGCCCCCTTTCTCAAATCGATTTCAACCGCGCCCTCGCGCAAAGAGAGCTGGATTTGGCCCCAGAGGGGGTTTGCCTGCTGTTCTGACCTGCGCTCCCCCATCTTGTCGCGCAAACGCGAGAGGGCCATCACAATGGCGCCCTCCTCAACCTCGCGGCCCAAATCGGCCGAGAGGCGGGGGCTCAAATAGCGGGCAAGGCGGTGGAATGAGACAAGGTCGCGCTCGATGAACTGCTCAAGGTGCGGCAGCTCGCGCACATAGGAACTGACAAGATGGGCGACTGTAGGCATGAATGTGATGAATGTAACAAAGAGTTAAAAAAAGAGATGAGACAGCCGGTTGGAAAAATGTTTTTTTATTCCCATTTGGCTGTTTCGATTTTTGCCCCGGCTTTTCCCAGCGCATTCTTGATTTGCGCAATCGATGCCCCCTGCGGGTTGCATTCCACAAGCCACACAGCAGCCTCGCCCCTTTTCGACGAGCGCGAGCGCGTGGAGACAAGGTCGACGTTGATGTCGTAAAGCGCCAGCGCGGCCTTTGCCAGCGCGCCCGGCGTGTCGGCCAGCTCGATTGAGAGCGAGAGGAGCTTTTTCTCGTGCGCGGGCTCGATGAAAATCATTTTCGAGGCCGGGTCTGCCGAGAGAAGCACTTTCTCGCCCGCAGCCAGCGAGACCTGCTCGCGCAAAGACTGCGGGATGAGCACGCGGCCCTTTTCATCTATGGAGGAGACGTTTTTGGAGGACATATTGGGAGCGACGGAAGCACAGGATAAAAAGATGATGCTTATGATTGCAAATGGGCCGGATGTGGGAATTGAAAAATACTGTTTTAGAAAGACGGCCTATGCCCGTTTTCTATGGCTTTGAGATAGGTGTCGGCCGCCTTGAACAGGATTTCGTCGTCGTTGTATGCGCTGGCCGAGTAGAGCAGTTTGGCAAGGGCAAACTCCTGCGATTGGCTGTTTTTGAAGGCAAAGAGAAGTATTGCGGCAGAGGCGGCCACATCCAGTTCTGATGCAAGCATCAGCTTGCACGCTTTTTCGCCCGTCGCCAGAACCTCGCTGCGCGCGCCGAACATTGCGAGGCGCAGAACTGGCCGCTCTGGAACCAGCCCGCCCTCATAGACAAAATCGAGTTTTGACTTTACCGCCGAAACGTCGTTTGTGCTGGGCCATGAATAGTCCTGATTCAGATAAGGCGCGTTTAATATGGCGTCGAGAACCGGCAGAAATTCCTGCGGATACTGGTAAGACTCAAAGAGCGGGCGGCCGTTCTGATAGAACAATGGAGTGAGGACTTTGCTGCGCATGAGCTTGCCGCGCATGTCATGCCCCCTCACAAACAGCTCGAGCGCATTTGCGACCTTGCCGGCGCGGCGCAGGTATTCGGCCCTTGCGCGCATGAACGGGTTTTCTATTTTGTCCAAATCCGCCCGGTCTTTTGCGCTCAACCCGTCGCCCGCAAGCCTGTGCGGGGCTGGCATGCGTGCGTGAAGAATTACCGGGTCTATGATTTTGCGTTCCTTTCTCATGCAATCAACCGGGCGGGGCGACAGGGATTCCCCTAAAGCGCGCGGACATATGTTATTGATTATGATAACTCATGAATATAAATCATCGCATGCGGGGACAAAACGGCTGAGAAGCTGGCGCTTATAAATTTTGGGACTAAAATGCAATCCCATGGGAGACAAAGTCCCGCGCTATATCGTCGTCTTAGGCTCGCTCATGTCGGGCCTTGGCAAGGGCATTGTTACCGCATCGGTGGGCCGCATTTTGCAGTCCAAAGGATACTCGGCCTCGCCCATCAAATTCGACGGATATCTCAACGTTGACTGCGGCACCATGAACCCCCTGCGCCACGGAGAGGTGTTTGTTCTTGACGACGGAACAGAATGCGACATGGACTTCGGAACATATGAGCGCTTTTTGGGAAATTCGCTCACCCGCATAAATTCCATTACGGGCGGAAAACTTTTCCAGCGCATCATCCAGAAGGAGCGCGCGGGCGGATATCTTGGCCGCGACGTGCAGATTGTTCCGCATTTGACAGATGAAATCAAGGCGTGGATAAGAAATGTCGGCGCTGAAAAGAAATCAGATTTTGTGCTTATTGAAGTTGGCGGAACGGTCGGAGATTTGGAAAACGCCTACTTTATCGAGGCCATGAGGCAGATGGCGCGCGAAGAGGGCGAGCGCATGCTGTTTATCCAGCTCACCTACATAACGGCCCTCTCGCCGGGCGAGCTCAAGACAAAGCCGACGCAGCACGCAAACCGCCTCATCACCTCCATGGGAATTCAGCCCAAACTCATACTCTGCCGCGGCGACGAGCCGCTTGACAAGGACGCGCGCGAGAAGATTTCGCTTTTCTGCAATGTTTCGCCCGAGGATGTTTTCGACGACCCGAGCCTTGAGACTATTTACGAGCTTCCCATTGCCCTGGAAAAACAGAAATTCTCAGAGCGCCTGCTTTCCCACTTCGGGCTCAAGCCTGCGCCTGAGGATTTGAAGGGCTGGTCTGCCCTTGTGTCCAAAATAAAGGACCCGAAAAACGAGATAAAGGTGGCCATTTCGGGCAAATACACGGCTGTAAAGGACGCTTATGTTTCTGTCAAAGAGGCGCTGGTGCATGCGGCGGCCGCAAACAACACCCGCGTGCACATCGACTGGGTGGATACCGAAAAGCTGGAGAAAGACGACGTCAAGCCGTCCGAGCTTCTTGGAGAATATGATGGCATCATAGTTCCGGGCGGATTTGGCAACCGTGGAATCGAGGGCAAAATTAAGGCAATCAAATACTGCCGCGAGAAGGGCGTGCCATATTTGGGATTGTGCCTCGGCATGCAGCTCATGACTGTGGAATATGCGCGCAATGTTGCCAAAATGGAGGGAGCCAACTCGACCGAGATGGACGAGAAATCACCATATCCCGTAATTCACATCATGCCCGAGCAGCTCAAGGTGAAGGAGAAGGGCGCCACCATGCGCCTCGGCGCGTGGGAATGCCACCTGAAGAAAGGCACCAAGGCGTTTGAGGCTTATGGAACAGAGAAGATTTTCGAGCGCCACCGCCACCGCTTTGAAGTGAATAATGAGCTTGTGCCCAAATTGGAGGAGGCGGGCCTCATTTTCTCCGGCCGCTCTCCCGACGGCGTTATTGTTGAAATGGCCGAGTGGAAAGAGGGCTGGGGCGTTGGCACGCAGGCGCATCCCGAATTGAAGAGCCGCCTCGAAGTGCCGGCGCCGCTGTTTGTGGGATTTGTGAAAGCCGCACTGAAAAGGCAGAAAGAGAAAGAGAAAAAAGATTAGAAAAGAGAGAATAGTGAGCGCGCCCCTTTTCTCGTCGTCTACCCCATCTTTTTAAATACCCCCGCGCATTTTTCATTCGCGACCAGGAGGCATTGCAGATATGGCTGTACGCCAGAAAAACCGGCTGGAAAATTCGGACGACGAACAGCTTCAGCAGGAGAGATACGGCGCAAAAGTCCCGGTCTCCAGAAAAGCGCGTGCATCTGCCGTAAAAGCAAAAGCAGACCACTTCTCGCAAAAGGAAATCAAAATCGAGCCGATTTATCCAAACATCGCCGACAGCCCGGGCCAGATAACAGTGCAGCAGTTCAGCCGCCACGAGCGGGCCGTGATGCAGGCAAAGGCCGAGGCGGCTGCAAAAGAGGCCGGCGAGCGAAAAAGCGCGCACAGGCCCGGTCCCACGCCTGAACTGGCGGGCCATGTTATATATTCCAAAAAAGAAAAAACGCGCGAAGTTCATCCATCCCCGCTGCAGGTGGCCGAGGCGCCTCCGGCATTTCTCAAAGACGGCCTTATTTCAGAATTAGAAATGCACCGCCAGGTTGACCTGGCCGAAGTGAACGCCCCCGTTCATCTGCCGCCTGTGCAGGCAATTTCGCAGAGCAGGAGCAGGCCTGCGCGCCGAGCCGCAATAGCCCGCCTGCGTGCATGGCTTCTGTCCTGGGCGTCGCGCATCACCGCCATTCTCTCGCGCCTGCGCGGGCCCATGCTTACGCGGACAGGCCAGCAGGCGATGGCGCAGCTGCAGCGCCTCTACGCGCTTGTGTCGGCCGGAGTGAGCGAGGACAGCATGGAAATGGTGCAGCTTCGCGTGGCTTTCGGCGAAACATATTACCACATGATGGAGGCGTCGCGCCGCCACCACAAACGCCACAGGGGGCGCGAGCGCGAGGATTACGGCGCATACTTCGACCAGTTCCTGCGCTCGGCGCCTGAATAACCCCAAATTTTTCCCTTTCTTTTTCCGTCGATTTTAAAAATCAAAGCGCGATAGCTAGCCCATGGCATCCCCATCTGATTCATCCAAGACGGCCGGAGCGAGCAAGCCGCTCCTGACATTTTTGCCCGCGGGGCCTGTGCGCACCATTGGCGAAATCGTGCTGTCCGCTATTCCGGGCGGCGCGCTGCAGTTCATTTTCATAGTCTTGGCCGCGGGCCTCAACATCTGGGGCGCGCAGTCGAGCGGCAACGAAATGTATGCCGCAGTCTATCTGCCGCTTGTCTGCCTTCTGCCGCTTGTGGTGGGCGCGATAAGCGCGCTCATGCTCGAGCGCGTGCGGGGCACAACCACCCTGCAGGTAAGGGGCGGCGTGATTGCGGCCGCGCTGGCCGGCCTTGTCGGCGCAATGCTCGGCGCGCTCGTCATCATCGCGACCGGAATGCTCAAAGTCGGCAAACCGCTCGGAGCCTCGTTCAATGACATTACTTATCTGGTGGCCCTGCCCCTTGTCATGGTCTTTGTCACCATGGTGATGGCCGCCATCGGCGCCGCGCTCACGACCGTGATTGTGAGCCGGCTGGAGAAGTGAGCCCATGGCAAGCGTAGTCGGACTTGTTGAAAGCATAAAGACAACGCTTCTGATGCTGGGCCCGAGCATTTCCATCATTCTTATTGTATTGGGCGCCATTGCCTACGGCCTTGCGCAGACACAACCGGCCGAAAACAGAGGCAAATGGCAGTCAATGGCTATGGGCATGATAATCGGCGGCATAATCGTGGCTGCTCTCACCGGCGCGGCGCAGCTTATTGCCGACACATCGTCCACTCTTCTCAAGTGAGGCCAAGATATGGCTTTGGCTGCCGAACTCGCACCAGGCGGCTCGGCCTGGACTTTGGCAATTGATTTAGTCGTTATCAGCATTCTTTTCGCGGGCATTGCCTTGGGCATAGGCAGGGCTTTGGGCAGCCGCAAGCTGTGGGCGTGGGGGGCCGAAGAATTGGGGCAGGCAATATTCAATGCCGCCATTCTGGGCGCGCTTGTCGGCCTCACCGTGACATCCAGCGTGTTTGTTTCATCCACAGTGCCGGCAGGCACAATTCTCAACTGCAACACAACAGCCAACATTTCTTCGGCAGCAACGCATTCTGCAATGAATGCATCGCTCTGCACACTTGAGCAGGCGGCCGGCGGGGCGCAGAATGTGAGCATGGCGCTCATGAGCCACTCATACAAATTTGCTTATTTGTCTGGCCTCACTCTTTCTGCCAATGTGCTCACTTCCACCCCGTTCAAGGCTCTGGAATGGCCGGCGCGAACTTATGCAGACTGGGCCGCATCTCTTGCAAACACGCAGGCGCTTTTGCAGACACAGCGCGAATTTCTGGCTATGACTGCAATGCAGGGATTCAACCTGTTCCTGCCTGCCGGCCTTTTGCTGCGCATGTTTTTCCCAACGCGAAAGCTTGGCGCGGCGATAATGGGCGCGGCAATTGCGTTTTTCCTTGTTTATCCGATGCTCTATGCGGCGCTAGTGGCCGGCGGGCCGCTGGCCGCGGCACAGGGGGCGGTGATGGACGCATGGACGCAGAATGAGAAGGCGGTGATGCAGACACTGCCAATCATTGACTGGGACAAGCCCGGCGACATGATGAATGCGACAATGGGGGTGGACGGCAAGGATTTGGCCGCCCGCTCGCTAAATCTTTACGCTCCCGTGGCAGCATTTTTGGGCGTGCTAAATCTTTACGCAATTGTTTATCCCCTAATTTCGCTTGTGATAAGCATTGTGACTGCAGGCGCGCTGGCCGGAGCTCTGGGAGTGGAAATGCGCCTCGACTTGTTCGAGATGGTTTGAGAATTATTTCTCTGCTTTTCGCAATTTTCGCAATTCGAGCATCCAGAAGCCCTGAAAGATTAGTTTTTCCTCGCTCACCCCGAGATTGACAGCGTTTTTTGGAATCAGGTTTACTGGCGGCTCGGTGCTGCGCATGAGGGGAAGGCGCTCATCGCCTATCACTATTTTCGCCCCCGGCTTTGCCACCCGCACCATTTCAGATATTGCCTTGCGCTTGTTTGAGAAAAAATTTATTGCGCCGAAATGCAGCACGGCGTCAAAGCTGTTGTCTTTGTATGGCAGATTATTGGCATTGCCCAAGACAAGCTGGGCCGGAATGCCTTTTTTGACAATATTTTCACGGCATTTGGCAAGCATTCCTTCCGAAATGTCGAGCCCGAATATTTTGCCTGTCCTGCCGATTTTTTTGTAGATGAAGGGAAGATTTGCCCCTGTGCCTACAGACACTTCGAGAATGCGGGCTCCTTTGCGAAGTTCAAGGCGGCGGGCTATGTCTTGGCGCATATGCAGCCCTATTTTCGAATCAGAGCCCAAAAAGAAATCGTAGAACGGCGCGAGAAGGTTGTATCCGATGCGGGCAATCTGGTCTGAATCCATGACACCACCCCGGCCCCGTTTTATTTCGTCCTCATTTTGTCGTATGCTTTTTGCATTATCAGCGCGTCCTCTTCCAATTTGGGTGATTCGCAGATTATTTTGCCGGTGTAGCCGCGCTCCTCAAGAGCAGCCAATAGAGGGGCAAACGGCGGCCCGCCCATGCCGATTGGAAGATGCTTTCCCTCACCCGCATCAGTGAACTGGATTTCGGAATAATGGCAGTGGAATGCCTGTTTGTAGTCCGAGCCGAGGACTTTTTCGGCCTGCTCAAGTATTTTGACAAAGTCGTCGGAGCGCTTCAGCCTTGCAATGCGCGCATGGTAGTGGCCGAAGTCGACGACAGGCTGCACGGCCTTGATTCCGAAATGGCGTGACAGCTCGATAATTTCATCAAGGTCTCCATAGGCGCTCTTTTTGCCCGTCAGCTCCGGCCCCAGAACAACGTCAGTCCAGCCGACCTGCTGCATTTCATCAATCACGCGCTGCAATTCTTTTTTCGCCCTCTTTGCGCATTCCGCCTTCGGCCTTCCCTGATAAAATCCGGGGTGAAACACTACGGGTGAGGCGTGCATGAGATGGGCGGCGCGCGCAGACTGCAGGATGTGCCTGCGCGAATTTGCCAGCTTCGACTCTTCGTCGCTGCACAGGTTGATGAAATAGGGCGCATGGACAGAGAGGGAAACATCGGTGCGCAGCGACTCCTCGCCAACCGTTTCGGCCAGCTCGTCTTTCATGCGCACGCCCTGCACAAATTCCACTTCCATCGCGCCCAGCCCGATTTTGCGGCAGTGGCGCACGCCCTCGAGCGTGCCGCCGGGGCTGGGGGTGGAATGCGGAATGCCGGCCGGTCCGATGCGAAGCATGGTGTTTCACCGCAAAATTATGCAGTCTTTCGAATCTTCCATCTGCGCGTATGCCCGCCGGCCTTGTCGATTTCCTCGCCTGTGATAAGCCCGCCTTTTTCAAGGCGCGCGAGGCGGTTGCGCAAAGTGCGCTGTTCGGCCTCTCCGGCCTTGAGCTTTGCATAAAGCTCGCCAGATGAAAGGCCTGAATCGGCGGATTTTGAAATCAGCTGAACCAGCTTGCGGTCCATCTCGTCCAAATCATTTATTTTGCGCGAAGCCGGAATGGCGGCTGCTTCAAGCGCCGAGGCCTGCATTGCCTTGACATGCGCAATGCCGACTTTTGATGCCCCCTCGCTGTCGGCTGCCCGTGCCGCTGCCCAGAGAAGATGAATGGAAATGCGCGCGTCTCCGCCCGCCTTTGCCCCCACTGCGGCGCACAGGGGAATGACTTCGGAATCAAGGGCTGAGGGCTGGAAAGCCCGCTTCGCCCTCTCGCCTAGAATGCTTTTCAGCTCGGTCGGGTTGTAGGGCGAGAAATTGATGACATGGTTTGTAAGGGAGGAGCGCACGCGCGCGTCCAGTTTCATTGGCAGCTCGACATCGTTTGTGATGCCGATGACAGCGCAGGGCAGGCCGAGCGCCTCGGCGCTGCGCGACAAATCATAGAGCACCTGGTCTTCGCGCGCGTTTGAGGCAAGAAGGCGGTCAACCTCGTCCAGCACAACAATTGGAAGCGGGCACTGCTCGCGCCGCCCGATTTCCTTGAGCCGCGCAACCACTTCGTCGACTGCTATGCCGCGCCGCGGCAGCATGTCGCCCAAAGCAGTAACCAGCTCGTTGAGTATGCCGAAACGGGTGGAGGTTTCCCAGCAGTTGATGTAAATGGGCAGGGCGCGCTTGGAAACCTCGCCAAGCTGCTTTAGCACAAGCTTTGCCATGGTGGTTTTGCCAAGCCCGGGCGAGCCCACTATGAGAACGCTTGAGGGCGCCTGATTGCGGGTGACGGGCTGCAGAAATGAGGCCAAATCGCGCATCTGCCGCTCGCGGCCAGGCATTTCTTCGGGGAGAAAATCGGGCTGCAGCACCGACTCGTCACGGAAGATGCCGCCCGAGGACGCCATCTGCTTGAAAATGTTTGAGGCCATCAAGATGCAGAAGGAGGAGGAGGTTTATCAAACTGACGAAAGTGTCAGGGTTTTTGGGTGGAGAAAAATCTAGCGGCGTCTGCCTGGCTGGTTCTGCGGTGTGGCCGTCCTGCTTCTGGCTTCGGTCGCCGCCTGCTTGTCCAGCATGGCCTGGTCCGGGTTGATGTACAAAAAGAGCGCGTCTATAGCATAGCCGTCTCCCTTGCCAGTAGTCTCGTTGATTGAGATGGTCAGCTTGCCGCTTTTGATTGCATCGATATATTCGGGCGGGATTGGAATCGTTACCATCTGCTCCACCGGGCCCGACTGGTCCAGCTGGTTGAGCACATTGGAGATGAAAGGCGCAGGCATGCCGTTGAGCATGACTGTGAAATGGCTGCCCCATTTGCGGGCCTGGAAGTCGTCCACAAACATCTGCAGCGCGGCAGTCTTCACTTCCCCGCCCTGCGACTGGAAGTTCGACAACGGCTTTGAGATGTCCACCATCATCACAAGCGGGTCAGAGATTTCGTAATAGAAGCTATTGGAGTCATGCTTCACGTGGGGGTCTTTGATGTCCACGCGCGACGGCGGTTTTGACTGGTGCAGCAAATCATTCACGCGAATCCGGCCGTAATCGTCTTTTGGCCTGTTGCCGGGGCTGGAAAGGCGGTCGAACTGGTCGTTTTTGAGGACAATGCTGAAAGAGTCGTCACCCTCTTCCTGCATCACGACGCGATAGGTGCCAACATGCACCTCGTTGATGCCGATGACCGACTGGTCCTGCGTGCCGGTTTTTATCGGGAATGAGTGCGGGGTGGACTGCATGCCCCTGTTCACCAAATCGAAGTCTTTGTCCTTGAAACCCGGGCCGGTGTTGTCCAGCGCGCCGTACTGGATTGACAGCTCGCTTGAGAGCAGGCCGGAGAACTGCGGGACATTGGGAGGCATTTTTGGAATGGTTTTTGTGATTACCGGCGGCACCCGCGTCTCGCCAATCTTGAAGAGGCGGTACTCGATATTCACCCCTTCGAGCGAGAGCGCGATGCTGGAGCCGACCGGAACCGGGCGCTCCGTGCTGCCGGCCAAAAACGAGCTGAGCGGGACCGGCCTGCCGGAGTTGTCGCACACGCTTGCCTCGCCGTTTGATTTGCTGTAAACAAACTTGCACTGGGTGCGGATTTCGTTTCCGTTGGCGTCGTAGGAGAAGAGGAAAACCCGCTGGTTGTTGAGCTCCTCGAATCGTTTTGATATTTTAGACGGGTCGTTGGGCTGGTGCTGCAGCCGCACCCTGATTTCGTCTGCCTGCACTTCAACATGGAATTCGAACGGATTGTAAACCACAACCTGCCGCGAGAGGTCGAAGACTCGGTCGATGACAGGATATTTCTGATATCCCTGATTAAACTGCACCGGGCCCTGGTTGGCGCCCAGTATTTTGGCCAGCTCCTGCCCGGTTTTGGCCCCATGAATCAATGCGATTGTTTCGGGCGGAAGAACGGCGTATTCGGCCAGGCCTTTTTTGAGCGCGTCAAATCCGGCTGCATCCAAATCCAGGCGCAGCACAGAGGCCGCGAACTGGGGCCCCGACACCGTGCCTGCGCGCACCTCGATTTCGATGTTATTTGCCTGCATGTAGGCGTCAGCATCTGCCACGCCGGCATGGCGCTGAATCGAGCGCTTGACTCCCGAAATCAGGGTGTTTCTAACGTCATCGTTGATTTGCTGGCCTGCCGCGCCGGCCAGCTCGAGGGGCAGCTGGACGACTATTCTCTCTCCGCCTGACAGGTGGCCGTACTCGGCAAGCCGCTCGTCGAGGTCGCGGATTGCGTCTGCAGCCTGTCCGGTGTGCTTTACCTTGGAGCGCGTTCCGGCCACGTAGGACGGCATTTCAAACTGCTGCTTTTGCACCCCCTGCACAGTGATTGAGGTGACGAGCGAGTTGCCCGAAATCTTAATGACTGACGGGTCCTGCAGCACGAAGTTGGGGTCTGGCTTGAAAATGGATGCGAGGGGAGGCAGGGGCTTGGATGCATAATCCCAGCCGCAGAAGAAAACATCCTGCGCCTGAAGGCCCTGCACAGACAGGCCCTGTTCTGAAAATGGGGATGGCTGTTTCTGCGCCGGCCCGCCCCGCTTGAAGATTTCAGCCTGCAGAAGCCACATGGATTTGATTTCCCAAAGCCCGTTTATAAGAGTGCGTTATGGGGCCCGAAAGACGTGAATGCGCAAGCAGCTAAGGCCCGGCAATGGCGCCTGCATTCAGCGGCTGGATTGGATGGCAACCCCTGGTATAGACGATAAGAAGCCTGTAGCCTGAAGAATTTGGGGTTTGGCAGAAAACAATTCCAACGCCGCCCAATCCATGGCCGGGGCTTGGGTTGAGAATTGCTTTTGCATGCTTTTGGCTGTTCATGAGCCGGCGCGCGGACTGGCGGATTTCAGACAAGATGGCCGAAGTGTCCGATATCGAGGTGAAAACAGAACCGCGGTGAATGCATTCGCGCACGCTTTTTGCAAATGGCAGCAGCCATGAGAGGCGTTCGGCCTGTCCGGTCACGTCATGGCTGATTTGGCTGTCTGGCAGGAGCGCCAGCGTGTCGGCATATTTCTGGGCATGGCGGGTGAAATGGCGCTCGGAGACTACGGGGCTCTGCCCGCTTTCCAGGCGTATTTTGGATATTTCGTCGATAAACGCGCTGCGCATCATCTCGAGATAGAGGGAATCCACCGGAGCCTTGCTCCAAACAGGCCAGTTTTTCAGCGAGTCGGCGCAAATCGGGGCTGTAAAGAGTTTGGACTTGCCGACATCAATTGTCTTGGCTGCAACTTCCCGCTTGTCGGACGCATAATTGAAGATTTTCTCCTGTGATTTGAGAGTGGCTGTGCTGAGCAGAAGGCCCAATCCGACTGTAGACAGGAGTAATTTCGGGCGCATAGAGATGATATTATTGTGGTATTTTAGGTTAATAAATGTTCGTTATCCGCTCCGGATACGGCTTACTTTATGGTTGCCGGCGGGTTTATCTTAATTGATGTCCTGATGCATGCAGGGTGCGTTTATGGTGCTGACTGAATCCGCGCAAAAGCTCAAAATAGGCCAGCCGGCTCCGGCATTCTCGCTGTCCGGCACAGACGGCAAGATACACTCGCTTGGGGAGTTCGAGCAGGCAAACGCGCTTGTGATTTTCTTCATGTGCAACCACTGCCCATATGTGCTTGCAAAACTGCCCAGCATGAAAAAGCTCTATGAAACTTACAGGCCGCGCAATGTGGCTTTTGTTGGCATCAATTCAAACAACAACCCCGAATATCCCGAGGATGATTTTGAGCACATGAAGAAATTTGTTTCTGAAAACCAGATAAGATTCCCCTATTTGTTTGACGAGAGCCAGAGCGTTGCCAAAACATACGGCGCGGTCTGCACGCCCGACCCGTTCATATTTGATTCCGGCATGAGGCTTGCATATCACGGAAGAATAGATGACGCGATGAGCCCTGAAGCGCAGCCCACGACAACTGATTTGGCTTTTGCGCTCGACGACATTTTGATGGGCCGCATGCCTTCGGGCGGATTCAAGCCGAGCCGCGGCTGCTCGATAAAGTGGAGAGCGTAGAGGGAATGAAATGACAGACATGCGCCTTGTTTTTCTTGGCACCAACGGCTGGTACGCCACTCCGCTTGCAAACACTGTGTGCGCGCTCATCGAGACACCAAAAAGATATATTGTGTTGGATGCAGGTGACGGGATTTGGCGTCTCGACGAATATGCAGTAGACTCTTCCAAGCCGATTGACATTTTTCTTTCGCATTTTCATCTTGACCACACAATCGGCCTGCACATACAGCCCAAATTCAGGCTGATGAAAAACAAGATAAGAATTTTCGGAATGCCCGGCACCAAGAAGTGGCTGGGCGCTCTGGTGGCCAGCCCCTACACTGCATCATACGATATGCTTCGCAAAAGCGGATTTGACGTGCAGATAAACGAATTGCGCGAGGGCGACAACCGCATTGACGAATATTCTGTGCGCTGCGCGCCGCTGGTGCACGCAGACCCCTGCTGGGGGTACAGGTTCGAATTGGGAGGAAAGACTATTGCGTATTGCACAGACACCGGCCCGTGCGAAAATCTTGGCGCGCTGGCGAAAAATGCCGACATTCTTATTACAGAATGCGGGCTGATGAGCGGCCAGCCCAGCTCCCCCTCATGGCCGCACCTCAATCCCGAAATGGCCGCGCAGGCGGCCAAAGATGCGGGCGCGGGGCACCTCTACCTCACCCATTTTGCCGCAAACCTGTGCAAAACAAAGGGAGACAGGCTGCAAACACAGGCGGCGGCGCGCAGGATTTTTTCAGCCAGCACTGCCGCCGTGGATAGGATGAGCATCCGAATTTGATTCCGGGTCGGTTTTCCATTCGTTTCTTCATTGTCCATTTTTGTTCATAAATGCTTAATAATGAAAACGCCTTCAAGGGATAGCGGGCAAAAGAAAATGTTGAGAGGTATCCATATGTCGCGCGCCATCTACCTGGACGAGAACGAGTTCCCCAAGAGTTTCTACAACGTGTTGCCCGATTTGCCGGAAAAAATCCCGCCATATGTGGACCCCAAGACCAAGGAGCCGGCAAGTCTGGAGGCGATGGCAGCGCTCTTTCCAATCGAACTGCTCAAGCAGGAGATGAATTACGATGACCGCAGCATTCCCATTCCTGCCGAGCTGCGCGAGGTGTATATCGAACGCCTGCTGCGCCCGCGGCCATTGGTGCGCGCCACCAATCTGGAGAAGCATCTCGGCTTGCCGCCCGATGTCAAGATATTCTACAAGCGCGAGGACCTTTCCCCCACCGGCTCGCACAAGCCCAACACGGCGGTGGCGCAGGCCTATTATGGAATGAAAGAGGGCGTCAAGGGATATGCCACCGAGACGGGCGCTGGCCAGTGGGGTTCGTCTTTGGCATACGCGGGCATGCTCTTTGGCATGGACGTGGAAGTGTTCATGGTGCGCTGCAGCTATGAGCAGAAACCCTACCGCAAGGTGATGATGAACATGTTCGGAGCCGACGTCAAGCCGTCCCCTTCCGACACCACGCAGGTTGGCAGGAAGTTTCTGGCTGAAGGCAGGAGCAGCGGCTCCTTGGGAATTGCGATTGCGGAGGCGATTGAGCGCGCAGTCACTACAGGCAAAAAATATTCTTTGGGCAGCGTGCTCAACCACGTGTGTTTGCACCAGACGATAATAGGGCAGGAATGCATCGAACAGATGAAAATGGCTGACGAGACGCCCACGCACGTCTTCGGCTGCTTCGGCGGCGGCTCCAACTTCGCCGGCATCGCGTTTCCATTCTACGAGTTAAACAGGAACAAGAAGGCCGGCATCCGCCTCATTGCGGTCGAGCCGGACACCGTTCCGTCGCTGACCAAAGGCAAGTACGAATACGACCACGGCGATTCGGCAGGCCTCACGCCGCTCATCAAGATGCACACTCTTGGAAAGGATTTCATGCCCCCGCCGATTTACGCCGGCGGACTGCGCTACCACGGCGCGGCGCCCAGCGTGTCGCTCATGGTGAAGCACAAATTGGTGGAGGCGCAGACCGTTTCGCAGGCCGACGTGAACCCAATGGCGGAGCTGTTCGCCAAAAGCGAGGGAATCATCCCGGCCCCCGAGACCACGCACGCCATCGCGGCTGTGGTCCGCACGGCGCTGGAGGCCAAGCGCAAAGGCGCGGCGGCGACGCTGCTCTTCAATTTCTCTGGCCACGGGCTCTTGGACATGGCGGCCTACGAAAAACCGGGTGGGGCCGGACAAAAAAAGTAGAAGAGTTCGGGGAGCAGGCCGTTCGCAGTCTCTTTTCGGCGCGGCCGGCTCTCACGGCGTATTTATAAAGTTTGGTCGAGTATAAGCGGCAGGCACACTTACGATTTTTGGTGATTACTCCATGTATCAAATCGTCACCGTAACAGACCGCGTCCGGCTGCCTGCCCAGAATTTCACCATGAAATTAGGGGACGGCTTACGTCAGATCCTGCGCGAGCGCTACGAGCGCCGCATAGACAAGGAGCACGGAATGGTGCTCTCAATTTGGAACATCCGCCCGCAGGGCGACGGACTGGTAATCCCGTCCGACCCGGCCGCATATTATGATGTCAGCTTTGACGCTCTTGCTTACATGCCGAGCGTCAACGAAGTGCTGGAAGCCGAGGTGGCCGAGCTGGTCGAGTTCGGCGCGTTCGTGCAAATCGGCTCGTTGGAGGGCCTTGTGCACCTCTCACAGATTGCAAACGATTTCCTGACATACAACAAGAAGATTCCCGCTTTCACAGGCAAGGAGAGCAAAAAGATTCTCAAGAAAGGCGACCACGTGCTGGCCAAGATTTCGACTGTGTCGATAAAGGCCACGCTCTCTGACACCAAAATCGGCCTCACCATGCGCCCCGAAGGCCTTGGAAAGGAGGACTGGATTGCAGTGAGAGACAAGAGCGGCGAGGACACCAAGACAGAGGCCAAGCCCGCCAAGAAGGAAAAGAAAGAGAAGTAAAAGAGTTGGCACATATGAGCAAAGCTTGCAAAAATTGCAGATTGATTGTCGAGACAGAAACGACATGCCCCCTGTGCCAGGGCACCGAGTTCACAGAGCGCTTCAATTCAACAGCACAGATTTTCGATCCAGCCAAATCAGAAATCGCGGCCCGCCTGGGCGTAAAGGCTCCGGGCCGCTATGCAATCAAAATCAAGGAAAAGTAGGGAGGTGGTCGGATGGCAGGACGCGTCCGAGGAAGCATCAAGCTTATCAATTGCGCATCGTGCGGGAGGAGAGTGCCGAAAGACAAGGCGCTGGCCTACGACCGCGTGACAGTGTATTCAACCGACTTGAAGACAAATGACGACGTGCGCACCATGCTGCGCCGCGAGATGCATTACTGCCCCTCGTGCGCGAAGCACCTCAAGCTTTACGAAAAGAAAGCGCGCATGATGGCGCGCCGCTCGGGAAGCGGATGGGGCCAGCAGGACCGCGAAGACGGGGACCGCTGGGGCACCCAGGAGAGATTCGGCAACCAGGACTCGGCATGAAAAACGAGTACGGTGGCGGCATGACTGAGCAGACCTTTGTAATGGAGGGCCGTTCGTACACCGGAATGGTGTTCAGCCTCGGCAATATGCCGCTTTTGATTGTCAAAGCCCGCAAAGGATACATCGCGTGCTCGTATTTGGACAAGACCTCGTGCGAACACTTGGGCGACGTTGCCGCTTTTGTTTCCGGCGTGAAATGCTTTGACGATTTGAAGCACGCCAAAATCAAGTGCATGACCGTGTGGGCCGAGGAGATGGGCGTGCGCGAAGGCATGTCTGTCAAAAAGGCGCTTGAAATAATGGACGGCCTTCAGTAAAAAAAGTAAAAAAAATACGTTCTTTTTTGGTCTCTGCTCAGCAGTTGCAGCCGCCTGACTTTTTCAGCCGTCCTTCCAGGTAAAGGCCGACCAAATCATCGATTGCCTTAACCGCCTTGTAGGCGTCGTTGAGGTCGTTGTAGAACGAGAATGACGCGCGAACCGCGCCAGGCTTTTCATCTTCCTCGAAGTAGCCGTTTGCTACCAGCTTGGCCATCAGGATGTGGGCGCAGAAACAGCCGTCGCGGACGCTGATGTCCATCTGGTCGAGTTTCTGGGCCACCAGCGCGAAATTCTTGCTGTCCTCGCGCCCGATGTTGAAGGTGACCACCGCTATGCGGTCTTCGAATGTCTTGGGCCCGTAGATGTGGACGGGGCCTTTAGTGCTGTTGATTTTCTCGAGCTCTCCGACAAAATAGCGGCCGAGCTCGCGGTCATGGGCTTCAATCTTGGCCATGCCGATGTGTTTGAGATAATCGAGCGCATAGCCCCACTCGATTGCGCCTTCGATGTTCTGGGTGCCGGGCTCGAGACGCTCCGGCAAGTCCATCATGCTTTCGTTCCCTTTGGATACCCAGTGCACTGCGCTGCCGCCGCTGACTCGGTCGCCAAGGCGCCTTTCGGCGGATGGATGCACGAAAAGGGCGCCGGTTCCGAACGGCCCGTACATCTTGTGGGCCGAAACGCCCGCAAAATCCACGCCCAAATCATCAAGAGAAATAGGAATATGGCCTGCCGACTGGGCCATGTCAAGATAAATGAAGTCGCTGTCGCGCAAAATTTGGCGGATTTCCTGCACAGGATGGACGATGCCGGTCACATTGGAGGCATGGGCCAGAAAGAGCAGGATGTAGCCGTCTGGGTTTTTGGCAACGAGATTGCGCACGAAGTCGAGGTCAAGACGGCCCTCCGAATCTACCGGTATGTAGAGCACCTTGGCGCCGGCCTCGCCTGCAAAATTTCGCGGGGACAGGATTTGGGAGTTGTGCTCCGACTCGCTGAGCAGAAGAATGTCGTTTTTGTGGAAGTTGAAACGGGAAGCCACCGCGATTGACGAGGCGGTTGTTCCGGATGTGAGGGAGACGGAATAGTCGTAAGCGCCGAAGAAGTTTTGGAGATTGTCCCTGACATTTTCAATCTGCATCTGCGCTTCCTTGGCTTCTGCCGAATTCTCAGAATGGTTGCTGCCGCGGATATGGGTGCTGCGGTACTGGTGAATCTTGTCCTTCACTGACTGCGGCTCCTGACTGGTGGCTCCAGAATCAAGATATACCCGGTCTGCGCGGTCAAGGAGGGGAAAGTCCCGTTTGCGGATGAACTCCGTATGCGTCATTATGCCAGGATACTTTTTCTGCTGCTCCTTTTGGCTCATTCTAGGAATATCAATAAGCTTGGTTTTCATGAGATGAATTCTGTGTTAATATTTATATAAAGGTATGGAAAAGGATGTTTCATTTGTCCATATATCTTCACTTGCCCGAGTCCCATTTGGGATTGTCAATAAACCACGAAATAGAATCGGTTTTTTCGATGGCTGCAAGCAACGCCTTTGCCTCTTTGCTTTTCAGCATCGGGCGCGTGTGCTCAATCCATTTCTTTGTCCTATAGCCCGCATCCAAGTATTCTTTTGCCGTAATCGCGCACTCGATTTTGTCAGCCTCATATGCAAATTGTTTGAGGCGGGGCGGGAGAAGGTTGAGAGAGCGCATCAAATCATCTGCCATTGCTGGCGCCAAACCCTCGCGCTGGTCTGCTTCGCATTTCTTTTCGTCAAGTTTTCCGTATAATTTGGCCAAGCGGTGCAAATCACCGATTCTGGCCTCGTGCAAGTCATGGAAAAGGCAGGCCTTGATAAGAGAGGCTTCTTCAGATGGGGAAAGACCGGCCATTTTGGCCAGCACCCAGCCCACCATTGCGGTGCGGAAAGAGTGCTCGGCCACAGATTCGCGCGGCGCGCGAACGGTTTCCCAGCCAGTGCGGCCAGTTGTCTTGAGCAGGCCGGCCTCGAATAGAAAATCAGCCAAACGAGAATCCTTTTTCATATCTTCACCACGCCGGCTTGGAATTCGACACCTGTCCGTCCGAGCGGCCCAGAGAGAGTTGGCCGTCTATTTTGGAAAGTGAGGAATGGCCGCCCTTGCCCTCCGGCAAATCAGGCATGGCGTCATCCGGCCCGTGGATGGCGGCGCTTTTTTCGATTATTTTTTTCATCTGCTCGGGCGAGTAGCCTGGGCGGATAAGGCGGGTGCGCCCGCGCATGCCGCGGCCTGATTCCACTGTGGTGATGAGCCCCAGCATTTCCAAATCATTGAGATATTCACGATACCAGCGCGCCGAGCGCTTGGGCTTTTTGTATGTGCGGCACAGGCGCGAGTATTCTTCATACACTTCGCCCGACATGAGATGATGCTCGCCGTCTGCCTGATTGTTGGATGGCGTGCCGCCCAGACGCGCATAGCGCTGGCCCTCTAATGACAAGTTGCATACAGCCAAAAGAACCAGCTGCTGGTGAACAGGCAAGGTTGCAATGGTTTCAGCAGCCAAATCAACATCAACCGAGCGGCGCGCCTCCTCCACTTCAGTGTGAGTTATGTGCGGGCGGTGCTTTTCATCGGCAATTTCACCTGCGCGCAAGAGAAGTTTGAGCGCATAGCGCGCGTCTCCTGTTTCCTGCGCGGCTATGGCGGCAGCCAAGTTTATGGCCGAGTCTTCCACCACCCCCTTCTTGAATCCCATTTCTGTGCGCCGCGCCAATATTTCGCGCAGCTGGCTGGGGGAGTAGGGGGTAAACACCATTTCTGTTTCGCAAAGCGAGGATTTGGAGCGCGGGTCGAGCGCGTCCTTGAACGAGAGGCGGTTTGTTATGCCGATTATGGAGATGGAGCCGGCCTGCAACTCGTCATTCATGCGTGTGAGGGTGTAGAGCAGCTCGTCCAAATCCCGCACCATGTCCACCTCGTCAAGCACAACCACCACGCGCCTGCCGGTTTTTGGTGTCGGGGCTGATTCGTCGAGCGAAATCCATTCCATCATTTTCTCGTAAAGAGTGTTGAGCCCAAAACCCGAGCGGTCAAGTTCGGGAACAAAATCCTTGGCCATTTTCTGGATGACACGATAACGCGAATTGTACATGCGGCAGTTGATGTAGCAGGAGCGGGCGGATGATTTTCTTGCCTCGAATTCTGCCATGACTTTTCGGACCGTGCAGGTCTTGCCCGTGCCGGTCTTGCCGTAGATGAAAAGGTTGCGGGAGCGCTCGTGCGCAAGGGCGGGGGCCACGGCCGTCATGATACGCGTTGTTTCCTTTTCGCGGAAAGGCAGAACATCCGGCACCCAGTGAGGCGAAAGCACGCCCCTGTCTGCGAACAGGGTGGGGGCCGACAGGATGTCATCGAAAGACGGCATTTTTACCACACACATGAACCATGCGCCAACATGTTATACGACGGCCGGGAGATGGGGGCCGATAGGGCCAAAAGCCCCGTCGATGGGTCCCCCTTATGTTTGAATTCTGCCCGCCACGTCGTCGGCGCAAGCGTTCCTCGCAAAGCTTTATAAGAAAATACTTATTAAGGAGCACTAAGAAGTGCATCGTCGCGTCAATGGCGGCACCTTAGAGGTGGCATCATGGGCATATTTGAAAAGATTAGCAAGGGTTTAGGCATGTCCAAGGAGATGAACATCGAAGAGTACATGAACACTGTTGAGATGGAGAACGTGGACGTGCTGCACGAGGCTGCAGACTACTACGTAAAACCCATCGCGCTCGAATCCGAGGGCGACGTGAACGTGATTATGGAGGAGCTCAAAGCCCGCAACATAATCCTGCTCAACGTCTCGCCCATGAAGCGCAACACGGCGAAACTCAAGATGATCATCGACAACATCAAGAGCCATGTTTCCAAGATTAACGGGGACATTGCGCGCATTGATGAGGACAAGATTCTGCTTACACCAAGCAAAGTGAAGATTGTCAAAACACGCAAGAAGTAGTGTGACGCTTTTTCCTTTTTCTATTTCATTTTTATTTTTCCATTGATTTATCGGCTTTATTTCTTCTTCTCCAGCTCCCGCCACGCCTGCCTCAGCACGGTCATGAGCGCCGCCACTTCCACCCGGTCGGGCACGGCGCGGCCCAGCACCCGCCTGAAAGCCAGTTTCACCTTGGGCGGGTCGCGCAGATTGGAGGCATAGCGGTCGGTGAGCAGGTCGAATGTGTCTGCCAGCGCCTTTGCCTGCGCCGCGTCGGCCGCCTCGCCTCTGTGGCGCAGCTTCTTTTGCTGGCCAATCAGCGCATAGAGCACCACGGCAATGGAATGGGAAAGGTTGATGACAGGGTAGCGGCTGGTGGTGGGAATGGTGATGAGCGCGTCGCAGTGCTTGATTTCGTCTTCGGTCAGGCCGTTGCCTTCGGCGCCAAAAAGAATGGCGATTGTGTCAGTCGCCTTCCATTTTTGTCCGGCAACCATTTCACGGAATTCTTCGACCATGAGCGGATGGCGCAATGCATCGCGGTGCCTTCGCAGCACGCCGGTGGTGCCCACCACCATCCGGCAGCCCCGGGTGGCTTCGGCCAGCGTGTTGCATATGACTGCCTTGTCCAAGAGTCCGGCCGCGTGCTTGGCATACATTTTGGCCGTGAAGCCGACCATGCAGTCGGGCTTGACCAGATAGAGGGGGGACTGGCCGAAGTTGGCCATGAGGCGCGCGGCAGAGCCGAGGTTCATCTCGTATTCTGTGCGCACAAGAATTATGCGGAAAGAGGGTTTTGAGGGCGGCATGGCATCAGCGCGTCTTCTTCTTTGGCTTGTATTGCATCAGGATTTTGTCTTTCCAGACGCCATGGTGATTGAGATACTCGTTCAGGCGGCAGACTTCGACAAATCCGACTTTCTGATAAAGACGCCGCGCGGGCGCGTTGCCTTCCGTGTGCTCAATCCATATACGGTGAGGCTTGAACCGCTTCTTGGCTTCGATTATGGCCCGGCGCAGCAGCTTCTCGCCCCAGCCCATGCCGCGATGGGATTTGGAGATGGCGAGGCCAAAAGACACGTTGTGGCACTCCGACTGGCGTTCGCTGGCCAGATGAGCCGAGCAATCGCCGACGAGCTTTCTGTCGCTGAAAAGCATGACGTAAAAGAGAGCCTTTTTGTCAATCTCCTTGGCTCTGGCGACCACCCATGCTTTTTGCTGCGCGAGTGTGGGCGCTTTCTGCACGGACAGATAGGATTTCTCCTTCACGAACGGCGTGATGAAAACGCGGAAGGCCTTCGGCCCGATTTTGAGCAAATCGGCCCCCTTGGTGATGACGCGTATCTCGTGCATGGGGCAGACCTCTCCTGCGCACTATTTAGTCCTTTGTTCCAGCATCCACACTTCCAGCTTTTCGAAGAAAAAGCTTTTGGAAGAAAGAGAACGATGGAGGAAGCGGTGTTCGGCCAGAATCTTTTCCAATTTGTCTTTGGGCTGCAAGGAACTGACAACGATGAGGATTTTTCCGCCCTGTGTAAGATGTTCGCCTGCCTCGGCCAGAAAACGGCGCACCACATCCAAGCCATCTGTTCCGCCGTCCAGCGCAGAATTCAGCGAACCTTTCACTTTGTCAAGGTCGGCGGTGGGCAAGTAAGGCGGATTGAACAAAATAAAATCAAATTTCGAGTTGGCGGGCAATGAATCAAACAAATTCGATTGAACGAATTGAACGAAATCTATTTTGTTTTCTTTTGCATTTTTTTTTGCTGTCTCGACGGCCGATGGCTCAATGTCCACTGCCGCCAGTTTTGAAAATTTCTTTTTGTTTTTGGCCAGACTCAGGATTACGACTCCCGAACCGGTTCCGATTTCCAAAACAGACGAGCCGGCCGGCACCTGCTCCAATGCGGCCAATGCCAGCATTTCGGTGTCGTCGCTGGGCAGATAGACAGAAGAAGGAATTGATAAATCGAGCGAGACTGCGCCGAATTCGAATATCATTTTCACAACTTCTTCAGCCATGCTTTGGCTTTGGCGAGTTCCGCGCCCTCGCGCAAAATCCGTTTGCGGGGAACGTCGATGATGGTGGAGCCGGTCTCGCTCTGCGACGGCCCGCCGTCCACTATGAGGTCCGCGCCGGTCGCGATAGTTTCGTCCAGCTCCTCAATGGCGCGCGCGGGGGGCGACTGGTGGCGGTTGGCCGAGGTGGTGATAATCGGCTTGCCCAACCCCTTGGCCCACGCAAGGCAGAACTCGTGCGAGGGCACGCGGCAGCCGATGAGGGGGCTGGAGGTGACGGGCAGGGCTTTGGCAAGAGGCAGGAGGAAGGTGTAGGGCCCGGGCGTGAGTTCTTCGAGGGCTTTTCGCAGGGCCGAATCCATTTTCACATAGTCCTGCGCCATGGCCCAGTCCGGGAACAGCACGGTCATCGGCTGGTTGGCTGGCCGGCTTTTGAGCAAAATGATGCGCGACACCACGGCGGCATTGGTGGCGTCCCCGCCCACCCCGTAGACCGTGTCTGTGGGATATACCACAACGCCGCCGGAGCGGCTGATGGCAAGGGCCAAATCAAGCGCCGGACGCAGGGGAGGATAGACCGCCAGTTGCATAAAGGCCATAAGCGCCTCCAGAATTAAAAACCGCCCGCTCGAAGCAGGTATATGAAAACACCACGCGGCCAAAATTCGCTGGGCCAGGTCCTGCGCGCTCAGGTCTCGCGGGGCCAGGTCCTGCGCGCTCAGGTCTCGCGGGGCCAGGTCCTGCGCGCTCAGGTCTCGCGGGGCCGGGCCCCGTGCGGACAAGTTTCTTTGGAGTATCTCATGCTCACGGCGGCCATGCTGCTCATACTGCTCGTCCTCGTCATCGTGTTCATGGGCCAGTATGCGCAGCAGGGCATAGTGGTGCAGCAGCGCACGGCCGCGCACAGTTTAAGCGTGCTGGCCGGGGCGGCGCAGGAGGTCTGGGCGGCCGGGGCAGGGGCAGAACAGAAGATGACGGTTGACATTCCCGATGCTGCCGACCTGGCGACAAGCAGGATAGCCGGCCGCACGCTCTCGCTCAACATCAGCGGGATTGGAGACGTCTCGCGCTCGCTGCCGATGAACGTGAGCGGGCAGTGGCCGCTCAAGACGGGGCGGTTCTATGCTTCGGTCTACAACAACGGCACGCACGTGCTCATCCGCCCGGCTGGAGGGCTGGTGGTGAACATAACTGGCATCTACATGAGAATCCCGAATGGCGGGCCGGCCAATTCCACCCGCCTGCTCATCAGCAACCGGGCCAACGTGACTTATACTCTCGCCCAAACGCTGAGCTGCCCTTCCGGAACCGTCAGCTGCGCCTATGACGGCACGAACGGGGACCTCGCATCTGGGGCCGCCCAGACGGCCATTGTGACGATTTCCTCCATCACGCCCGGCCTGCGGGCGGGCTACCTCACCATCAGCGCCGTGCCGGCCGCCGGCTCGGACTTGCCGGGCGAGAACATCACAATCCCCATCAGTATTCGAGTGGAATAAGAAAGGAAATGCTGGTTCGGATTATTTTTTACTTCTTTTTTGGCACGATTCTGAGTGTATCAGATTTTGCACTTGTTGAGTCATGACCATATTTTTTGTCAAATTCGTCGAATTCCTTGCGCTGTTGCGGGGTTAATTGCGAATAGAATTGGGCAGAATCGACCTTTATCCAGAGTTGCTTGTCACTTTCTGACCTGAACTGCTTGCCGCTAGGTCCCAACACGATGAATGCCTCTATTACATTCCGATGGATCGGTGTCTTATTGCTTTCGTCAGATTTTTTCGTTTTTTCGACTGTGACCCCCTGATATACGAACATCCGAACCACCTCAACAAAGTAATGGTGAAAAATAGATTAAAAACGTATGCAATATTACCCTTTTTCGGATACAGCCCCCTCGGACACAGTCCCCTTCTTCAAGTCACCCAAATCCGGCTTGTGCGAGACGATCTCTCTTACCGGAAATTTATAGAATTTGCATTACTATAAAAAACCAAAGCGCGGAGAGTTGCATATGCGCCACCCTCTGTCCAGCGTCGGATTCGCTACAAACCCGAAAAAGCCCAAAGCGCGGGGCCTGCGGCGGCAAATCAGCCGCTTTTTGCGCTCGAATGGAGTGCATATACGCCCGCCAGCGCGCGCCCAGGTGCTTATCACCATAGGCGGGGACGGCACGATTCTCTACAACAAGAACCGCTACCGCCGCCCGGTCTGGGCCATCGGCTCTGACACCAGCTTCATCTGCCAGTCGAACCGCAAAAGATGGAAAAAAGAATTGGAGCCGCTCGTGCGCCGCGGCTTTTCGGTCGAGCGGCGCCTCATGCTCTCGGCAACTCTCAACAACAAAGCGCTGCCAGACGCGCTCAACGAAGTGGTGGTGCGCAGCCAGCACCACCGCGTCCTGCGCATAAAATTGAGGGTGGGCAGAAAAACATTCCGCTTCTCGGCGGACGGGCTCATCTTCGCGGCACCCACCGGCTCCACCGGCTATGCCTACTCGGCGGGCGGAAAAGAGATGAGGACGACGGACAACCGCTATCAGGTGGTGCCCATCGCCCCCTACCGGCGGGCCTTCAAGCCCGTCATCGTTCCCGCCTCCACCGTCTGCCGAATAGAACTGATGAACCGCTGCCGCGCGGACGCGGTGGTGGACGGGCAGATGCACAGGCCCATTCGCAAAGGCAGCATTCTTGTTGTGAGAAAAGCCAAACGGGCGCTTGAATACGTGAAAAAATAGATTGAAGGGGGGAGCTGGCTTTTTGGCGCGGTTCGGACTGGCCGCAAGCTTTTTAAAAAGCCGGCTCTCCAACCTCATCTCGACAAAAACGAATTAGGGAGGTTGAATTCGTGGACCCCACTGCCATACCATTACTATTCGGCATGACCATGCCAAACCCGCTGCTGATTGTGTTTGTAATCAGCATGCTGGGCATTGCCGTGGCCTTGTATTTCGCAAAATACGTTCTTGACGCAGACAAAGGCTCTGCCAAGATGCAGGAAATAGCCGATGCAATCCGCGAGGGCGCGGAGGCGTTCATCAGGCGCCAGTACACCACCATCGCCATGATGGCGATTCTGGCCGCGGTAATACTGTACTGCGCATACGCGTTCTTGGCCAAGAATCCCGACTACGCGTACAAGACGGCCGTCTCCTTCATCATCGGAGCGGCCTGCTCTGCCATTGCCGGAGTCATCGGCATGTGGATTGCGGTGCGCGCCAATTTGCGCACGGCGGCGGCGGTGGACTCTTCTGTCCCCCACGCCATCACGCTTGCAATGCGCGGAGGCGCGGTGAGCGGCCTGCTCATTGTGGCCATGTCCCTGCTTGGTGTGGCTCTGGTGTTCGCATTCCTGGGCACTGACGCCAAGACGGCCCCGCTGCAAATCGTGGGCTTCGGCTTCGGCGCATCGTTCGTGGCCCTCTTCGCACAGCTCGGAGGAGGAATTTACACCAAGGCGGCCGATGTGGGCGCCGATTTGGTGGGCAAGGTCGAGGCCGGAATTCCGGAGGACGACCCGCGCAACCCGGCTGTGATTGCAGACCTGGTTGGCGACAATGTCGGCGACTGCGCGGGGCGCGGCGCAGACCTGTTCGAGTCGACGGCTGCCGAAAACATCGGCGCCATGATTTTGGGAGTTGCGCTCTGGCCGGTGTTCGGCATTGCGGGCATCATGTTCCCGCTCGTGGCGCGCTCTTTCGGCATCATCGCATCCATTGTGGGAGTGATGTGCGTCAAAGCAAAGCCGAACGAGGACCCCATGAACGCCCTCAACCGCGGCTTTTATGTGACGGTGGTGCTTGCAGCCATATTCTTCTATGTGGCTGTTGAATGGCTGCTGGGCGGCAACCTCAACTTCTTCTATGCCGGAATGGTGGGCCTGCTGCTTTCGGTGGCATTTGTCTACATCACCCAGTATTACACCGAATACAAATACAGGCCCGTCAAATCAATTGCAGAGGCCTCGAAGACGGGACCGGCGACAAACATCATCGCCGGCTTTGCGGTCGGCCTTGAGAACACGTTTGCGGCAACCGTGGCGATTGCCATCGCCCTCATCGTGTCCTTCTGGCTCGGCGAAACATCGGGCGTGCCCCACGGAGGGCTTTACGGAACGGCAATTGCCACAATGGGCATGCTCGCAACAGCAGCCTACATATTGGCCATGGACACATTCGGCCCCATCACAGACAATGCGGGAGGCATTGTGGAGATGAGCGGCTCGGCAAAGCATGTGCGCGAAAAGGCTGAGCGCCTCGACGCGGTGGGCAACACCACCAAGGCGCTGACAAAAGGCTATGCCATCGGCTCCGCCGCTCTGGCCGCCTTCCTGCTGTTCTCGGCCTACATGGACGAGGTGGCAGCCATCACAGGGCACGCGTTCGGCGCGGTCGACATCTCCAAGGTGCCGGTCTTTGTCGGCGCCATGATGGGAGCCATGCTGGTGTTCCTGTTCAGCGCGCTCGCGATTCGGGCGGTCGGCGACACGGCGCAGTACATCATTCAGGATGTGCGCCGCCAGTTCAAGAACAAGGGCATTTTGGCCGGCACAGTCAAGCCGGACTATGCATCCTGTGTTGACCTGACCACAAAGGGAGCTTTGCGCAACATGGTGCTGCCCGGCGCGGTGGCCATTCTCTTCCCCATACTGGTGGGCTTCTTGCTCAAGTATGAGGCGATGGCCGCTTTCCTGATGGTCGGCACAATCGTGGGCATATTGATGGCCACGGTGCTGAACAACTCCGGAGGCGCATGGGACAATGCCAAGAAATACATCGAGACCGGCGCGCTCGGCGGCAAGGGCTCTGACGCCCACAAGGCCGCAGTTGTCGGCGACACGGTCGGCGACCCGTTCAAGGACACCGCCGGCCCCTCGCTGCACGTGCTGATAAAGATGCTGGCGACAATTACGCTGGTCTTGGCGGCGCTGTTCATCTAAGGGCGCAAAAACAGGCAGATTTTCTTTTTTATTTTTAATTTATTTTTCTTTTTCATTTTATTTTCCTAATTCTTTTTTCTTTCTGGCGAGCTTGGGGCTTTCCTGTCTGCGGCGGCCCACAGCCGCTCAAAGTATTCGTCAAAGGCGCGGGCAATCTTCTCGTCCTCTATCTGAATCGAGAACGGGGATTCGTGCCCCCAGAATATCACCCAGGCATAACGGCCGCACGAGTGCAGACCCATGGGAATCTTCTGGATGTTCTGAGCGTAGCGGATTTGCGTGGCCGCGTGCTTTTCCAGCTGTTTTCCGCGCCAGGCGGCGTCGGGAGTGAAAATGAGCATGGCTTTCAATTTGCGCCGGGCGCGCGTCTTGTGCCAGCGGCGCAGCCAGCCCTTGAGCAGATTGATTGGCGTTGCATCAGTGAGCATGACACGGTAGACGTTCTGCGACGGCTGGCGCTCCATCTCCTGCATCGTTGTGTTGAGCATGAGTTTGAGGCCCTCGACGCCCGAGAGAATCGTGACATTCTCTTTTTGGGCGGCGGAGTAGGTGGCCAGAAGCTTTGGAATGGCTTTCTCGATAAGCTCCTGCTTTTTGCGCAGCGTGTCCACTATGACTGACGGGTTTGTCACCGAATAAACGCGGCGGTTGTTGCGCAGTATGAATGAGACCATGTTGCGCCCCGCCAGGCGCTCGAGGGCGTCATAGGCTTGGGCGCGGAACAAACCGGCCTCGCGGGCTATGATTGAGGGCGGGCTGGGCCCGAGGCGCAGAAGAGCGGAGAGCGCTTTCACCTCCGTGGGGGTGAGGTCGGCCATGCCGAGTGCGTCTTTTTCCAGCATATGCAGTAATGGTATTACTACATCTATTTAAATCGCCCAGATGTGTTAATTTGTATAAGAAGAGGTGCAGTATGAAAAATGGCAAAATCCGAACGATTGCATTCGCGCTGATGGCCGGCGGCATCATGGCATCCGCCAGCCCGTCACAGGCACAGGTCATCACATTCAACCGCGCGGCGGCCCGCGCCCAGGACTTCTGGCGCCGGCCTCCGGCCATATCCCTCAGGCTCGACATCATGGAGTCAAACAACGGGTGTGACGCCAAAGCCAATTACAATCTTTCCTCAAACGGACTTATCGGGGGTTTGGGCGTTGGCTCCAACCTTGGCAAAAACCTCATGACCGGCACCCACTTTATCCAGATTGGGGCGGGCCGCACGCTGGCTAAGGGGTATCATATCGATGCCGAGCTGCGTGCTGAAGGCCAGTGGAGCCATGCTCCCGCGACAAGTCCGTTCGTTTCATCATTCGAAGAGGGGCTGTTCTTTGTCACGCCTTACGCAAGCGGCTTTGTCACCCTAAAGCAGTCGAGTGATGAGAAGAAGCGCGGCGTTGAATATGTTGTCGAAGCCAATCCGTTCTCTTCGCTCGCGCTCAACCTCCGCTACAATGACCTGCTCAACGCTCCGGACGCAATGTTCGTGGGCTTCGGGGCTTACCCGCACACGTTTGGCGACGGCACACGCTTGGTGGTGGAAGCCGATGCTCAGCTCAAGCCAGAGCCGAAAATCGGCTCAATTTGGCAGAGGGTGCGCATTGGCACGAGCGCCTATTTCAAGAACGGCTACAAGGCGTTTGTCTCAATTCTCAAGCCCGGCCAGGCCGACCAGCGCATCGAGCTGAGGATGGATATCCCGCTCTAGAATTTTTTCATTTTTCCTTTCTGGCGGCATTATAAGTTTTGTGGGAAAAAAGCGGGCTTTGGATGAACGAGCCGCCAAAAGCGCTGAAGGTCTACACCTGCGTCACCAACGGCCACACCAAAGTCGTCTCTCTTTCGGTCTTCAAGCCGTTTCCGATTATTGTGGAGTGCTACACGAAGGAGGAATGCTCCTACAAAATGCAGGGCAGGCGGCCCGGAAGATTTGTCTGCAGCCAGTCAGGCCAGATTGACGAGCGAACGTTTGTCAACATAGAGCGCCGAAATTCCGTGCCGCGCAATCCGGCCTAGCCCCTTTTATGCCTTGGCCACATTTCAAAATCGAGGGGATGAAACATGAAAAAACGCCAGTACAAGGCAGAAGCGGCCGCGCCGGCACCCCGTAAGGGTGTGACCGAGCAGTTCGGCGACATTGTCATGGCCGTGCCGCGCGCAATAGGCCGCATACCGGCCGGAATAGTGGATTTCTTCTCGCGCGCGGTTGCAATGGCAAGAAACCCGGCGGCCGCGGCCCAAAAATCAATGGAGAGGCCCGCCGGATGGAAGGCCATCATTCTCGACATTGTATGCCTTACTTTCATGCTCGTGCTTGCCTTGGGAATAATCATGGCTGCCGGAAGCCTGCTTGACGCAAAGGCTGCAGAGCAGCTGCCCCTGCCCATAGTGCCGGCAGCGGCAATCATAGTTGCGTTCCAGCTTGCCCCCAGCCTGATTATGATGGTGATTTTGGCTTCAGCAGTCCTTCATCTGATGGCCGGCATCGGAGGAAGCAAGGGCGCTTACGAGCGGATGGCGCAACTGACCGTCACCGTATGGTCGGTTTTGATTCCGGTAATTCTTGTTGTGGGAATAGTGTCCAGCCTGGCCGGCCTGCCGGTGATTATCGGCTACATTGTGATGAACATCTATCTCATTTACGCGCTGGCAAAAGTGATGACTGTTGTTTACAGCATGCCTTTCAACCGCGCGGTGTTCATGACATTTGTGTACCAGCTGCTGATGGGAATACTCAGTTTTGTGGCTGCACAGAGCCTGCCGGCAAATGTGTAGAAGTGAGTGAGTTGCACAAAAGCTGGCAGAAAAAACTACACAAACGCCAGCATGTGGTCGTCGCGCAAAATGACGACCTTTATTTTTTTCGCCTTCAGCCGCAGGCGCAGCTCGCGGTCGTTGGTGGCAACCCACGCGCCCGTCTGCAGGGCAAGCGTGATAAGCGAGCCGTCGGCCGGGCCGGTTGAGGCAAGAAGCTTTACTTTGCCCTCTTTCATCAGCTGCTCTATAACCCGACTGGCTGACCTTGCCGCCCTTGTGCGTTTTCTGTTCAGGGGGCTGGCGGCCATGGCATCAAGTTCGGATTTGACCGAATTTGGCAGGCCGATTTCGTAGGGCGAATCTTCTGACAAGCGGTCGAGCTGCGAGAATATGTCAACGCCGTTTTCGAACGGCATGAGCCAGAAGTTGGTGTCAAGAAGAATGAGACGCATAAAATCAGGCCTTTTCCTTGTGCTGAAGCTCCTGCAGGCGGACCTGAAGGGGAATCGATATTTCCTGTGCCGGTTTTGAGGCCAGCAGAAACTCGGCCTGCTCGGAGCTGAGCTTGCCAGCCGCAATGTGGACTGCCTCGGGGTGCAATGTGCCCCCGCTTCTCAAAAAGTCGAACGCTTCGCGCGAATTCATCTCCTTTGCCCGCCGGATTTGGTCGGAGCTGTCAATCGTGGCGGTTTTGAGTTTTTTGTCTGACATGTCGAAAGAGCCTTTGAACCCCATTAGGCGGTTGCGCCAGTAAAGCAGGCCTTTTGGAAGCGGGGGGAGCTTTGATTTCATAGCGTTACCTCGAGCGAAGAGCGGCGAGCAGGCCGATGAGGCCGATGAGGCCTATCGAAACCGGGCATTGCAGGCCGAACGGCAGGGAAATCTTGACAGCAGATGGCGCCAGTGTCGCATTGCCGCTTGCGTTAGTCCCGTTGCTAAGATTTGCCGCGATTGCCTGCGCCTCTGCGCCAGTGTCGTGGGCCGCCGGCGGGGCGCCGAGGGCCGCGCGGGCGACTTCGGAAAGGGTCAGCTGCTCAAGATTTGACGACTGGTTTTCAAGGGCGGGAAGCTGGTCTGACGGAATCGGCGGCTTGGCCGCCTGCTCAAGAGAAGCAAGGCTGGCTGCAAAGGTGGCCGACTGGTTGTTTGATGATTTGACCAGCTGAGCCACTGCCAAGCGGGTTGATTTGATGCTGTTGGTTATGTGCTCCATGCGCGTCTGGTGGTCTGTGATGCGGCTCAGCAGCCGGTCGGACTGGTTCACAAGCTGCGGCTTGGTGTCAAGAGCGGCGCGGAAGCGGCCCTGCACCGCGAGAGCGCGCGTGCTGTTGAGCGAATTTTTCCATGCCGAGATGTCGGCCGAGAGGCCGGGGTCGGACCAGGAGCCGTTTGCCGCGCTTATGTTTCCGTCAATTGAAGCAGTTCGCGCGGCCATGTCATTGTTCATGGCGGCCCAAATCGCCTGCCGGTTTTTGGAATAGTTCAGCCAGTCGGAGGTGGCCTGCGCAAGTTCCTGCGCGCGCGAGGACTGCGAGCCCATGCTGTTCAGGCGCGAGTTGACCGCAGACCATGAGGCGGCGGTGGCAGTCCAGTTCGAGTAGCCGGTCCAGTTGGTGCGGGCGCAGAACTCGAAGCAGGTTGAGCGGTTGAATTTGGTGCAGTCAGCGTCATAGCGGGTGCGGTAGAGGTCGTTGTGCATGAACGCGTCGAATTTCGCCTGCACGTCGTTCATGCCCGCCTGCACTCCGCTCGAGTAAGCGGGCGTCGGCGACATTGATTGAAGCGTTGCGTTGAGCGAGTTGATGCTGTCATTGAAGTCTGTGCGGCGCATCTGCCAGTCCACCATCGCCTGCCAGAAGCCCTCGGCGTTTATCATGACTGTGGTCTGGGGGTTTGCCTGCGCCGCCTTGACACAGCTCGTCTTGTCAAAGCAGGGGAAGCGGTCCACTGCCATATACTGGGCGCAGTGGGCTTCGGGCGCGGCGCGGATTGCCTGCAAATCGTTGAGCGAATCGCGCGTTGTGGCGATTGCGCCATAAAAGCCCGAGGTGAGGGAGATGTTTTTTTCCAAAATCGCCTGAATGCGGACAGGGTCGCGCACGAGCAGGTTGTTCTCGACTATAAAGCTCGGGCGGCCGTCGAGCGAGAGAAGCTGCACTGACGAGCCTTCAGAAGAGAGCGTTTGCGATGTGAGGTCCATGTTGAGCTCAATCGTGCTTGCGATTTCGCTCGGCACAGACTGCGCGTGCGCAAGAGGCAGCAGAACTGTGAAGAAAATTGCCAGAGTTAGAAAAATCATCCCACGCATGGATTCACCATAGAGAAGAGGGGAATGGGAGAAAATAAAGCAATCGGTCGGCAGAAGGCGGTGACAGCTTGTCTACCAGTTCAGGACATAGCCGAAAATCAGCGGGGCCACAATGGTCGCATCAGACTCGATGACGAATTTGGGGGTTTCGACGCCAAGTTTGCCCCAGGTGATTTTCTCGTTCGGCACCGCGCCGGAATAGGAGCCGTACGAAGTGGTCGAGTCTGAAATCTGGCAGAAATATCCCCAGCGCGGCACATCCATTTCCAAATCCTGAGTCATGAGCGGCACGGCGCAGATGGGGAAGTCACCGGCAATGCCGCCGCCGATTTGGAAAAAGCCTATTGGTCCGCCGGCAGCCTCTTTTTTGTACCAGCGCACCAGCTCGTGCATGTAGTCAAGGCCGGTTTTGACCATTGCGGTGCTCTTGATTTTCTTCTGCATCATGCGCGCCACGATGACATTGCCCATGGTGGAGTCTTCCCAGCCGGGCACGAACATTGGAAGATTTTTCTCGGCCGCGGCCAGAAGCCATGAGTTTTTGGGGTCTATCTGGTATTCGCCTTTCAGCAGGCCGGAGAGAAGAAGCTGGTAGAAATATTCGTGGGGGAAATAGCGCTTGCCCTCTGCTTCGGCCTTTTGCCAGAGAGTGAGCAGGTGGCCCTCGATTTTGCGGAACGCTTCGTCCTCGGGAATGCAGGTGTCTGTGACGCGGTTAAAACCCTCTTTGTAGAGCTCCATTTCCTGCTCGGCCGTTAGCGAGCGGTATTCGGGCACGCGCTTGTAGAGCTTGTTGGCCACGAGGTTGAACACGTCCTCTTCGAGGTTGGCGCCCGTGCAGGTGATGGCATGCACCTTGTTCTGCCGAATCATTTCCGCCAAAGATTTGCCCAATTCGGCCGTGGACATGGCGCCGGCCAGAGTCATGAACATCTTGCCGTGCTTCTTGTCAAGCAGGTCGATATAGGCATCTGACGCGTCGACGACGACAGCGGAATTGAAATGCTTGTAATGGGTTTGCATGAAGTTGCGAAGGAAGGGCATAGAGTTCACTAAAGCAAATGGATGGGATGAAAATATAAAAAGGGATTTAATTGGCCCGAAAAAGCTGAGCAGGCAAAGGCAGGATTATAACACTCCAAGATGAACCGGTTGGCATGGACATCGAGCTTGATGCGCGCAAAAGCGCGCGCCAGAATCTGTCGGACAAATACGCCGAATTGCGCAAGCTTAAAGAAAAGAAGGCCGGCCTGCTCACGGCGATGGAGCAGACGAAAAAAGAGATTGGCGAGGCTGAGAAAAAAGAAAAAACAGGGGAAAAAACAAAAGAAAAAACAAAATCATCTTCATCGAAATCAAAACAGCCGAAAAAGAAAACCTACTGGTACGAGCCCTATCTCACATTCGTCGGCTCGGGCGGGCGGCGCGTGGTGGCGGGCAGAAATGCCAAGCAGAACGACGAATTGTATGCCAAGCACCTCTCTCCCGCAGACCTGTTTTTCCATGCAGACATTCAGGGCGCGCCCACAGTCATTTTGAAGGACGGGCAAAAAGCAAGCGAAGAGGAAAAAAGGGAGGCCGCGCAGTGGGCTGGCGCCTATTCTTCGGCATGGAAAGTGGGCGCCTCGGCCGTTGACGTGTTTGCCGTGCCCCCCACGCAAGTGAGCAAGCATGACGGCGGCGGCTATGTTGGCCCTGGCAGTTTTGTTCTGACTGGAGAGAGGGAATGGTTCCGCCAGATGCCGCTGAAATTGAGAATAGGAAATCTGGACGGACAGCTCGCCATGCTGCCCGCAATCCATCCGCAGGAATTGGAACAGGCTGCATCGCTCGCGCCTGGCCCAATGCCGAAAGAGGAAGCAGCCAAAATTCTCTCGGCCCGCTTGGGCGCCAGTGTGGAAGAAGTCGCGCCGCTTCTGCCGGGCGGAAAATTCGTGATTCAATGAAAAAGATTTCCATTTCCGATTTCAGGCCCATAGACAAAGGCGTCAAGGGCATCTTATTTTACGAGGTTGAAAACCGCACATGCTCCACCCGCTATTTGGCCGTGGACGAGAAGAAAAACAGGACAATGATGATTGACTCTGGAGATGGCAAGGACGAGCTGGATTTCACGCCCGACTCGGTCTTTCTTACGCACGGCCATTTTGACCACACGAGAGGCGTGAAGCCGGACTGGAAAGAGGTATGGATTCACCCGGCCGAAGATTCTTCTCTGCCGTTCATGAACATTCCGAAAAATTCCAAACCGCTTGTCGGCCAGCATTTTGATTTCGGCCCTTTTCATTTCAACATCATCCACACGCCGGGCCACACTCCGGGAAGCATGTGCCTTTTCGAGGAGAAGAGCGGCTTTCTTTTCTCTGGGGACACCAAATTCGCGGACGGCGGATACGGAAGAACGGATTTGGGCGGGCTGGGCGCGGAGGAGCGGATGGAGGAAAGCCTGCAATTGCTTGAGGGGGTGGAGTGGAAAATCCTCTGCCCCGGCCACGGCAGACTGGAGAGGCGGAAGTAGGTTTCCTGCTCACTATTATAAACATGAAAATCGTATCATATTAAGTTGATTCAATGACGTCAGCACCTTCGCTTCTCATTCAGGATTTGCGCGTGTCAATCAGCGGCAAGCAGATTGTGAAAGGCCTTGATTTGCAGATAAAGCCGGGGGAAATACACGCATTGATGGGCCCCAACGGCTCGGGCAAAAGCACGCTGTGCTATGCCATGGCCGGAGACCCGAATTTCAAAACTCAGGGCAAGGTTCTGCTTGACGGCCGCGACATATTGCCGCTTGACATAGACGAGCGCAGCCGCGCCGGCCTCTTTCTCGCCTATCAGAATCCGCCGGCAGTGCCCGGCGTGAATGTTGCCAATTACCTGCGCACAATCTACAATGCGGCGCATGCGCCCGCCCCATCCATCACGATTCCAGATTTCGAGAAACTGGTCAAGGCGGAAATGGCGCGCCTGCGCATGGACGAATCTTTTCTTGAGCGCTATCTCAACGACGGTTTCTCGGGCGGGGAGCGCAAGCGGTTTGAAGTGCTGCAGATGGCGCTTTTGCAGCCGAAATATGTTCTTCTTGACGAGCTTGACTCCGGCCTTGACGTTGATGCGCTCAAGATTCTTGCCGATGGGGTGTCGCGCCTGCGCACAGAGCGCAAACTCGGAGTGCTTGTCATAACGCATTATGCCCGCATTCTCCAGCACCTCAAGCCCGATTATGTGCATGTGCTGCATCGGGGAAAGCTGGTCAAGTCTGGCGGGCCAGAAGTCGCGGCGCGGATAGAAAGAGAGGGCTATGCGGGCCTGCTCGGCTCCGATGCTGAGAGCGAAGCCGGCGCGGGAGAGAAGAGGTGAAGAGATGGCCAAATCTCTTTCGCCAAAACCAGCGCCAAAAACAAAAACAAAAAAAAGTGGCGCTGATTCGGATTCTTCTTCACCCCAACTGCCCTGGGGCCACGAGGCGCAGGTGCAGTCCATAGTGGCGAATCTGGAGAACTACCACGAGACCATTCGCAATCCGCCGAAATTCTCTTTCAAGGTCGATGAAAAGGGCTTGAGCGAGCACGTTGTCCGCGAGATTTCGTCAAGCAAGGGCGAGCCTGACTGGATGCTGGCAAAGCGGCTGATGTCTTACCGCATTTTCCAGACAAAGCCCATTCCGACATGGGGCCCCGACCTCTCGGGCCTCAATCTTGACGACATAACAGAATATGTCAAGCCGGAGGGGCGCAAAAACGCCAAAAGCTGGAACGAAGTGCCGGATTACATCAAGCAGACCTACGAGCGGCTTGGAATTCCGCAGGCAGAGCGCGACATTTTGGGCGGAGTGGCGGCGCAATATGATTCCGAGGTGCTTTACCATTCGATTCAGAAGAATTTGGAGGAGCAGGGAGTAATTTTCATGGGCATGGACCAGGGCGTGGCCGAATATCCCGAGCTGGTAAAGCCATATTTCATGACAAAGTGCGTGCCTGCTGGCGACAACAAGTTTTCGGCCCTGCACGGCGCAGTGTGGTCTGGCGGCTCGTTTCTTTATGTGCCAAAAGGCGTGAAGATTGAGCGGCCGCTTCAGATTTATTTCATCATGAATTATCCTGAATACGGCCAGTTCGAACACACGCTCATAATTGCAGAAGAAAACAGCTCGGTCCAGTACATTGAGGGCTGCACTGCCCCGCACTACGACACGGCAAGCCTGCATTCGGCAGTGGTTGAAATTTTTGCGAAAAAAAACAGCCGCGTGCGCTACACTTCGGTGCAGAACTGGTCAAAAAATGTTTACAACCTCAACACCAAGCGCGCGATTGTTGATGCCGGCGCGATTATGGAATGGGTGGGCGGCACGCTGGGCAGCGGCACCACCATGCTCTACCCATGCTCGGTGCTGGCCGGCGAGGGCGCGCGTGCCGACCATCTCACAATTGCATTGGCTGGCGAGGGGCAGGTCAAGGATACGGGGGCAAAAGTCATTCATCTTGCACCAAATACACACTCATCAGTCATTTCAAAGTCGATTTCACACGGCGGAGGCATTGCCCGCTACAGAGGGCTTGTCAAAATGAAGAAGGGCTGCCATGGCTCGAGCGTGCATGTGCGCTGCGACGGCCTTATTCTTGACGGACTTTCCGGCTCCGACACAGTGCCGCGCATGGAAATAGAGGAAAACGACGTCAAGGTGGGGCACGAGGCAACGGTGGGCCGCATCTCGGCCGAGCAGCGGACATATTTGCGCTCGCGCGGCATATCGGAAGAGGAGGCAACGCGCCTCATCATCGCCGGATTTATCGAGCCGGTGGTAAAGCAGCTGCCGCTTGAATATGCGGTCGAAATCAACCGTCTCATTGAGATGGAAATTGAGGGGCTCTAAATGGCAAAAGAATTTCTCAATTCCATCCACGCCCGCTACGCAGATTGGTCCAATCTCAATTGGGCTGACGGCGAATATCAGGACTTTACAAAATTCGATTTTGCACGGGCAGAGAAGGAGGGAATCGGCGCGGCGCAGCTGGAATTCCGCCTCAAATCCATGACAAAAGGCGTACGCATCGAGCGGCTCTCGCAAATGGATGAAAATGAGGGCGAGACAATCGGCAGCAAACTTCTCTCATCTCCCGGCCTTGAGCCCTCGCCAAAGCAGGACAAGCTTATGGCATGGCACGGCGCGCACGCGCAGGACGGATTTGTCATCCGCGTGGCGGCCGGCGTGAGCGCCCCCCTCATCTACCTGCGCTCGGTTGCGGCCGGCCATTCGGCCCTGCATCACACAATAATTTTGGAAGATGGCGCAACTGCTGAAGTGATATTGGAAATGATTGGCGGGGAAGAAAAAAAGAATGAAGAAAATTCCCCCGCCCGGCTCCCGCAGTCTGCCAATACTCCCGCCCGTCTTCACACCGACGTAAGTGAAGCGATTCTGGGGGCTGATGCAAAGCTCTGCTTCACCACCATTCAGCGCTATGGCGAAAATGACTGGGCATTCGGCTATCACGGCCATATTCTCGGCAAATTCGCAGAGCTTACGCACGTGGCCGGAGCTTTCGGCGCGGGAGTGAGCCGCACCCGCACGCTTAACCAATTGAGCGGCGGCAGGGCGAAGGCAAACGCATACCAGCTGTTTTTCGGCCGCGGCTCGCAATTTATGGACATGGAAACACATTCCCACCATATGACCGCCGACACGTCTGGCGAGATGACATGCCGCGGCGCGCTTGACGGAACAGCCAGCATGGTTTACCGCGGTCGCATTCACATAGAACGCGCTGCGCCGAACACCATCAGCCACCAGTCAGGCTCTGCTTTGCTTCTCTCGCCCGATTCTGCGGCCAACATCATCCCCTCGCTGCAGGTGGACAACGACCAGGTGGAGGCTGGGCACGGGGCAAGCGTGGGCGCGCTGGATGAGGCTGAAGTGAATTACCTCCGCTCGCGCGGGCTTGATGAGCAGGACGCGCGGCTGCTTATTCTGCGCGGCTATTTCGACGAGCTGATAGGAAAGATTTGGGGCGAGAGCAGCCGCCGCTATCTTTCCGGCCTTGTCGGCACACGGCTGCCGAAAATGGAGGAAAAAAGAGGCAAAAAAGAAAAGAAAACGGCCGGCGCCCGCCGTCCCTCACGCCGCACAAAGACGCGCCCTCTGGCCGTTCCGGGCCTTGAGGCCCGGCCGAGCGCGCACACAGGCCTTATACAGATAGCGGACGAGTGAGACGTGATTGAGATGGCTCTTGGAAAATCCGCACGAAAAGAATTTCCCATTTTCTCGCGCAAGGTGAACAGCCGCCGCCTTGTCTATTTGGACAATGCAGCCACCAGCCAGAAGCCGCAGTGCGTTCTTGACGCCATGTCAGATTATTACAAGCGGCACAATGGAAATCCGGGGCGTGGAGTGCACACCCTTACCGCCGAGGCTGGCGAAGAATATGAGAAGGCAAGAGAAGAGACGGCCCGCTTTATTGGGGCAAAACCAAACGAAATTGTTTTCACCTGCAACACGACAGAAAGCATCAACCTTTTGTCCTATGTTCTGCCCGCCGAAATTTCGCACGGCCCAATTCTTCTTTCAAAAATGGAGCACCACTCGAATTTTGTGCCGTGGCAGCAGATGAGCGCAAGAACTGGGCGAAAGCTCGCATTTGTCCCGTTCGATGTGACAAAACCAATCACAGCCAAAAATCTTGAAAAAATAAATTCGCAAATTACTCCATCACTGCTCACAATCGCGCATGCCTCCAACGTGCTGGGCACAATAAATGATGTTGAAGAAATGGCCCGCTTCGCGCACGAGAACTGGAAATGCCCGGTGGTTGTGGATGCCGCCCAGTCTGCGCCGCACATGAAAATTGACGTGAGAAAAATGAATTGCGATTTTCTCGCCTTTTCGGGCCATAAGATGCTGGGGCCGACCGGAGTTGGCGTGCTTTACATGGCGGATGGATTGATGGAACGCCTGCCGCCCTTTATGACTGGAGGGGGGCAGATTGGCCGCGTGGACGACACCGCATCCACTTGGGCAGACGGTCCGGCCAAATTCGAGGCAGGCACGCCCGATGTTGCGGCTGCGGTCGGTTTGGCCGAGGCCATGCGCTACATCCGCAAAATTGGAATTGACAAAATTCATGCGCATGAAAAAAAACTTGTCAAAAAAACGCTTGACATGCTGCATGGAATTGACGGCATTGAGGTTTACGGACTTCCGAGCGAGCGCGGCCGCGTAGGAGTCATCTCGTTCAATGTGAACGGCCTGCATGCGCACGATGTCGGCACCATTCTTGACCGCCACGGGGTGGAAGTGCGCGCTGGGCATCATTGCGCCCAGCCGCTCATGCGCCAGCTGAATGTTGTTTCCACTGCGCGCGCTTCTTTCTATTTGTACAATGACATGGATGACATTACTGCATTGGAAGAAGGCCTCCGTGAAGTGAAAAAGATATTTTCAGTGTGATTGACATGGCCTCTTCCCCTTCCCCATTGTCTTCGGTCCGCGAACAGCTTTACCGCGCAAACATTTTGGAGCATTACAAAAAGCCCCACCACTGGGGCCGCCTGCCGAAAGCAGACCTGTCGCACTCGGAATCAAATCCAGTGTGCGGCGACGAGATAGGAATTGACATAAAACTCGGCCACGACGGCCGCATACAGGCTGTCGGCCTTTTCGGCTCCGGCTGCGCCATTTCAACAGCTTCGGCTTCCATGCTCTCGGACAGGCTGATTGGAATGACTCTTGCGCAGGCCGCAAAAATAGACAAGAAACAGGTGCTTGCAGATTTGGGAATCGACCCCGGCCCCACAAGGATGAGATGCGCGCTTCTGGGATTGGAAGGCCTGAGAAAAACGATTTCACAAAAAACAAGATAAATAGACAGACTCGCTTATTTTCGAATTCATTTGCTTTTTTTCAGCTGCCGCCACACCAGCAGTGCCAGCAAGATGTCAAGAACAAGAATGCTTGCAGACGCACCCCATGCCGCGCCGGCAAGGCCGAAGAGCGGAACTATCCACCATTGCACGAGCGCGTTAAGCGCCAGCAGCAGACCGTACACAAGCAGCATCGGCTTCTCGCCGTGGCGCGCAAGAAGAAAGAATGTCATCAGCTGCGCCCAGCCGGCAAACAGCATGGCGGCGGCGAGTATGCGAAAAGGGCCCACGCTGGCCGAATAGACGGGGCCCGGATAGAAAAATGTCATGAACGGCTCTGCAACAAGCTGGAAGCCGATGAACACCGGCACCAGCAACGCCATGCCCAACAGCAGCAGGCGCGTGCCCTCTTTGCGCAATGCACTGCCGGCCAGTTTCGCTATTTTTGGATAAAGCACAAGGCCGATTGCGCCGGCCAGAAGGAAGAGGATTTTCGCCGTTATTTCGGCAACATTGTAGATGCCGGTCTGCACGGGCCCCAAGAATAATTGGACCATGAACAAATCTTCGTAAAGCAAAACGATTTGCACCAATTGCAAAACAACGAGAAGGCCGAACGCGCTGCGAAGGTGGATGACAACATTTTTCTGCTTCTTTGTTTGCGGCAGCAGAAAGACCAGAAGAAGGACAAGCATGGCAAATGCATAGACAGGCAGGGCGAGAGTTGCCCCGAACAAACCCCAGCCCAAGAGGAGGAAAACCAGCAGGGCCGCAACGCGCAGAAGGTTCTGGCCGTTCTGCACTATTGTCAATTCAAGTATGCGCTCGCGCGCCTGCAGCCATGCGCTGCCGATGGCAATGAGCACTGCGGCAGGAAGGCCCAAAAAAAGCAGGGCAAGAAGCGGCTGGTTAAACAAAAAAGAAAGAGCGGCCGCGAGCAGCGAGACAATGACAGAATATAGGCCGAACTTCTGCAAATATTTTCTAAGCAGAAAATTGATTGCAGGCACGTCGGATTCGCGCGCCGACATTTCGCGCGCAAGAGTGGAGGTGATGGCGTTCAGGGGGAGTGTGAGCATGGACCACAAGGCCACCATGATGGCAAGAATGCCGTAGTCTGCCGGAGTGAGAAAACGGGTTGCGATGGGCTGGAAAAGATAGGCAAGCCCCATGCCGACCACCGTGCCGGCTATGGAGATGGCGTTGAGCAGCATGAAATTGCGCTCTTTGAGCTGTTGGCGGAGAAGGTGAAAGTACTTCAACATGCACAGAGGACCCGAAAAAGAATGGAATACACAAAATTAAAGAGACCGAAGGCGGGCGGGGGGAGGGGCGTTCCCCTCCTCCCTTACGGCGCGCAGCGCCGCACTTCTCCTTTTCTTTTCCAGGGTTTTCTTTTCCCGGAGGGAAAAGAAAAGCCTTTCGCCGGGGACGAGATTTGAACTCGTAAGAGGCTATCGCCCCAACAGGTTAGCAACCTGCCGCAATACCGGGTTATGCGACCCCAGCGCGAATAGATGTTAATATAGGCGGTTTTGGTTTTAAAGCAGTTGCGATAAGAGAATGACATGCGAATTCCGTCAAAACCATGGTGGTTCTGGGCCCTCGCCATATTCACAATTCTTCTTCTCATCCCAATCTGGTATTTCCATTTCCTGCCGCTCAACGACTGGCCCAACCATCTGGCCGGAGTGCGCATGGTAATTGAAAACGATGCCGGCAGGCCCTCTTACATGCAGGCAAACCCGAACCTGCTTCTGCCCAATTCGACAGATTTCTGGTTCATGCGGGTTTTGGGCCCGTTTGCCGGAGTGGAGGCAAGCGGCCGGCTGCTGCTTTCCATCACTATAATCCTCAGCATCTGGGGGGCCGCCTATTTCATGCGCAAAATCGAGCCAACGCTCGAGCCGCTTGGAGGCGCGCTTGGCGCTGCGCTGGCCTACAACTGGTTTTTCCTCATGGGGTTTCTCAATTACGCGCTGTGCATACCATTGTTTTTGATTGCGGCAGGATATTGGATGAAATCGGCGGGGGAAAGAGGCGCGAAAAGCATTGTGCTGGCTGTTTTTCTCTCTGTTTTTGCGACCATCACCCATATCGTGGCCGGAGCGGTGCTTGTCGGAGTCATTGGAGTGATGCGCCTTGTCGAAGCCGGACAGGCGGCATGGAAAAGAAAGAGCGCGAAAGACGGCCTTGATTCTCTTTTCAAAAACATCAGATGGGATTTGGCATTTGCACTGCCTGTTCTGGCCATTGCGGTTCTCTCCCTCGGCCCCATTCTTGCCCCCGAGCAGGGCGGGCAGATGGTTTGGGGCGGGGCTTTGCAAAAATTCAATTATCTTCTCCACGTTCCGCCGAATCCGGCGCTCAGCATAATCTTTTTCGTCATAGTGGCGACCGACATCATCATCTGGATGCGCTCCGAGAAAAAAGGCGGAATGCCTGCCGGCGCGTGGCTGGCGGTTGCCGCGCTTCTGGCCGCGGGCGCAATGCTGCTGCCCGAGAGCACGGCAAGCTGGCAGTTTGCGGCCCCGCGCCTGTGGCCTTTCTTTATTTTCGCGATGGCGGCGGCCATGTTCAAGCCGCTGGCCGAGCGGGGCGCCAAACAGCTGATTTCGGAATTGACTATTGCACTTCTCATTTTCACGCTGGCCGAAATGGGCGTGATGATGGCCGGATGGGCGGCCGAGCAGCCGCACATTGAGGCAATCGCGTCGGTTGCAGACCATCTTGCCGGCGGGTCAAATGTGACGGTGTTGCCGATTGGCGAGGGATTTGCCATGAGCGGCGAGCAGGGCGGTGTGAGCCCCTATTTCCACGCGTGGGGCTACTGGGTGGTGCAAAAAGGGGTATATGTGCCATACATATTTGCCGAAGGATATACGCCGGTCCAGTTCAAGGAGCCGGCGGCAAACGAGAGGCTTGAATTGAACGGCGCAATCGGGGATTTGGCATACAAGGTGTTTGCAAAGCCAACACAGGAGAAATGCAAGTATTGGAAAGAGTATTACCAAACGCTCAACTGGACGCGGATTGGCGAGGATTATGATTATGTTGTGATGCGGGTTGGCGCGTGCGAGAATGCCAGCATGGTGCCCGCGCCGTTCGAGCAGAGATGGACCAACGGCCCGCTGCATATTTTCGAGAATAAAAACAAGATAAAACAGGACTGATTTTCGCTGCGCGCCCCGGGGCGCGCATTATTTAAAGCACGAAATGCATAATTTTTCCCGGTAAGAGTGGTCGGGGGGCCAGGGGCCCCTCCTCGCCGTAAACCCCCTTTAGACGGGACCGACAGGCTGCCGGCGTTCAGTGCGCTGGCGGTCGTGAGCAGAAGATAAGCGACGAGGCCCTGCCTGCGCGGACGGGTCTTGGAAGCGAACCGGGTGAGGCCGGAAGGTGCAACCCTAAGCGACCGGATCCGTGCTGTGCAGATACAAGGCGGAGCTGACACTTCTGAATTCTGGCCTCCGGCGTCTGGGCAATGATGGTTGCTCTTACCACTTATTTTTCCCACCAAAATCCCCCAGCCCCCGCCCGAACAAACGCTTTTAATCTTCGGTGTTGTAAAATGAAGCAGTGTGGCGAGGGACAGCCTAATGACTGAACTGAGAGCTTTTGCATCCCCTGATGCGTCAGATTACTCAGTTTGGAAAATAACATCCCGCACCGCTTATTTCTCAAGGAGGGATAGAGATGACTGATTCTAAGGTTAGCTTAGGCAATAACGGGCACAAACCCGTTGAAGTGAAACAAGCCGGCAAGGTCAGAAACTTTTTGCACAATGTCAATCTCGCCCTGCACCCTGCCATGAAAAGACGGGAGGAGTGGGAGACAACATTTGCCCAGTTCAAGAAATCCCCGCCAAATAGCATGGAGAGTGTCGGGGTATTTCTGTTCGCCATGAATACGCGCGTGAAACAGCTGTTTGAACAGGGAGATGCGGCTGCCGCGATGGGCCTGCTCAAGAACGTGACTGAAGAGGCGAAAAAGCTCGGCCAGAATGCTGTCGCCGCGGAAAGCCTTATCGTCATAGCCAGAAACGGCAGGCGCGTGAACGGAAACGGAAACGGCAAGCTGCAGGTGACAAACATCGGCCTCTATGTCGAAGCCCTTGAGCTGGTCACCTCCAGCTACCACAAAGCCGAGGCCTGGACCGAGACGCTTGTGCACGAGAAAACGCGCTTCGATGAAATATTTAACGACAAGCAGGACGATATCGGCCGCGCGAAGAACAAAGCCGAGAAAATAGAGATGTCGCTTTCCATCGCCGACTTGGTCACGGGTTACAGCACCGCCGTTGCCCTGCGCTTCTGCGAGCGGGCCGACGGCTACCTTCTGTACTGGCACAGCGACGAGAAGAGGAGTGTTGAAGAGATGGCAATACGCGGCAAGATCGATGAGCACTCAAAAGAGATTCGCATGAGAGAACTTGAAGGTCAGGCGCAAAAACAGGCCAGGCGCATTGAGCGGGTTAGGAACGAGCTCTTGACCATGGATGTGAACATGAACCCCAGAGTGCAGGCCCTGGTTCAGCGCGCCAAAGACCACAGAGAGGCAATCGAAGCCAAATCAGAAAAACAGGCCGCACTAAAAGAAGACGAGCGGGGGAGATTCGACATCGACCCCAATGAGTTGCACAACATGAACCTCGACATCAAGAAAAGAAAGGAAATGGCGCAAATCATAAACAACGGCTACTAGGCGGGCAAGGCCCCATTGGAGAAACGGACAGTCTCCTTTGAGCCTACCCTTTTTATAGTTCAACCGAGTGGAACGGCTCAGGTGGGAGCATGACGAGCAACGAAGGCGGGATTGAAATCCTTGTGGCCGGCGCGGGAGGCGGAGGCTGCAACACTGTCAATCGGCTCGCAGCTTTGGGCGGGGGCAAAGCCCGCCTTGTCGCATTCAACACAGACAAAAAGCATCTCAAGACAATGATTGACCCCGTCGAGCGCGTGCTTTTGGGCGCCAGCCTCACCAAAGGGCTTGGAGCCGGCGGAGACCCGGTTCTGGCCGAGAAGGCCGCTTTTGCGTCAAAAAAACTTATTGAGCAGCAGGTTTCCGACGCCGACATGGTTTTCATCACCGTAGGCATGGGCGGAGGCACTGGCACGGGCAGCGCGCCCGTCATTGCCCAGATAGCAAAAGACCACGGCGCACTTGTTGTCGGAATGGTCACTTTCCCCTTTGCGCTTGAGCGCGCCCGCATCAAAAAGGCCCGCACCGGCACGGCGAAACTTGCAGATGTGTGCGACTGCGTCGTGGTCGTGCAGAACGACAAGCTTTACCAGTGGGTGCCCAACATGCAAATCGACAAGGCGTTCGCACTTGCCGATGATGTGGTGGCCAAGGCTGTCGGCGGAATTTCCCGCACAATTTTGGAACCCTCGCTCATGAATCTTGACTTCGCAGATGTCAAAACTCTGATGGACGGCGGCGGATTGGGCATGGTGGCGCATGGAGAGGCGTCGGGTTACGCCCGCGCCGAAGAAGTTGTGACCAACACGCTGGACCACCCGCTTCTTGACGTTGACTGGAGTCAGGCCTCGGGCGCGCTCTTTCATTTGAGCGGCGGGCCCGACCTCACGCTTGGAGATGCAAATGATGTCGGCGAGAAGCTGACCGCCCGCCTCGCTGACGACACAAACGTTGTGTGGGGCGCGCGCATTGACGAGCGCTTTGACAAGAGTCTGGAGGCGTTCGCGATTTTCACCGGAATTCCCTCGCCGCTCTTGCTTGACCCCGATGCGCCGCAGAGCGAGAAGAGATAGATTTTGGGATTGACCGGCCTCTTCGCGTGTCAGAAGGCCAAAACACCCTTAAACCTCACCCCCGAAATGGGGGCATGACAAGCAGTACGCCCTCCAGTTTTTCATCTCAGCCGCCGCCTCATTCTCTTGTGGATTCGGCCCACTCGATAAGCGAGGAGGAGCTTCTTTCGCAGCTCGGGGCAGATGCGCAGACAGGATTGAGCTCTGCGCAGACCGAGGCGGCGCGCGCCAAATTCGGGGCAAACACCTGGAGCATAGAGCAGAAAGCGACGTGGCTTGACATTCTCAAACGCCAGGTGTCGAACATCCTCATTCTCATGCTCATCGCATCGGCCGGAGTGGCCGCGTGGGTGGGCCATGCAATAGACGCAGTCGGCATTCTTGCGGCAGTTGTTTTGTCGGTTATTTTCGGATTTTTGCAGGAATACAAGGCCGAGGCGGCGCTCAGCGCCCTGCAAAAAATGACTTCCCCCGCCGCCCGGGTGATTCGTGAGGGGCGGGAGCAGGAAATTCCCAGCCTCGAGCTTGTGCCGGGCGACATACTTCTATTGACCGAGGGGGATTTGGTGCCGGCAGACGCGCGCCTGCTGCCCGGCGCGCAAATGCGCTCTGACCAGTCGGTGCTCACCGGCGAGTCTGTGCCAATTGACAAGCATCATGGCACGCTTGCGGCAGATGCTGCCATGGCCGAGCGCAGCAATGTCATTTATGCAGGCACCACAATTGTGCACGGCTCGGGCCGCGCGGCTGTGTTTGCAACAGGCTTGTCCACCCAGTTCGGGCGCATTGCCGAAAGTCTGGCAAGCGTTGAGAGCGAGCAGACGCCCCTGCAAAAATCTCTTGGCGAGCTTGGCACGCGAATCGGGCAGGCGGCCATTCTTTTGTGCATTATTTTCTTTATCGTGGGAGTGTGGCAGGCTCAGGAGCCGTGGGACAGGCTGCTGCTCACCGCCGTAACTTTGGCAGTGGCCGCAATTCCCGAAGGCCTGCCGACCGTGCTGGCCATCACTCTTGCCCTCGGCGTGCAGCGCATGGCGGCTGACAAGGCGCTGGTGCGAAAACTGCAGGCTGTGGAAACTCTCGGCTCGGCATCCGTGATTTGCACGGACAAGACGGGAACGCTGACCGAGAACCGCATGACTCTTGTGCGCGCGCATCTGGCCGGAGTGGATTATAGGCTTGGCGGGGGGCCGATGGATTTGTCGGGCCAGCTCTCGCGCGAGGACGGCCAGCCGATTTCTGAAGACGAGCGCGGCAGGGTGCGGGAGGCCATGAGGCCGGCTGTGCTTTGCAACGAGGCGGGCGTGCAGAAAAGAGAGAACGGGACAATCGGCACGCGCGGAGACCCGACAGAAGTGGCGCTGCTTATCGGCGCCGCCAAGATGGGGCTGGATTTCGAGCGCCTTCGCGCAGATTATGTGCTTGACGGCCAGAATCCGTTTGATTACACGCGCAAGATGATGGCCCAAATACGCTCTGAAGAGAAGCACCATGTTGTTTATGTCAAGGGCGCGCCCGAAAAGGTGCTGGCGCGCTGCGTTTCGGCCATGACAGAAGAGGGCGTGGTGCCGCTCACCCCGCAGATGAAAAAACAGATTCATGCGCAGGTTGAAAATTATGCATCAGATGCGCTGCGCACTCTCGGACTTGCCTGCCGCCGCCTGAAGAGAGGGGAGGAAAAGAAACCGCAGGAAGTCGAGAATGAACTGGTGTGGATGGGGCTTGTCGGCATGCTCGACCCTCCACGCGCAGAAGTGCGCGAGGCATTGCGCCTCTGCCAGAAGGCCGGCATCAGAGTTATCATGCTCACGGGAGACGCGCCAACGACGGCCAAAGTCATTTCAGGACAATTGGGCCTGCTGCCCCCGCAGCAGAGTGACGATTGCCTCATGAGCGGCGAAGAGCTCGAAAAGATGGATGACGAGCAGCTGGCGGCGCGCCTGCCGACATTGCGCGTGCTGGCCCGCGCCACTCCGGCCCATAAATTCAGAATCATCACCGCGCTGCAAAAGTCGGGAGAAGTGGTGGCAGTCACCGGAGACGGGGTGAATGACGCGCCCTCCATCAAGAAAGCCGATATAGGAGTGGCCATGGGCGTTGGCGGCACAGATGTTGCGCGCGGCGCGGCAGACATGGTGCTCACAGACAACAATTTCTCCACTCTTGTCACCGCAGTGGACCGCGGGCGCTCGATTTTCGAAAACATCCGCTCGTTCGTGCGCTTCCAGTTCACCACAAACGTGGCCGCCCTCACCCTCATGTTCATCACGCCGCTGGCCGGTTTGGGCCTGCCGCTTTTGCCTCTGCAAATATTGTGGATAAACATCATCATGGACGGACCGCCGGCACTTGCGCTGGGGCTTGAGCCCGGCAGGCCGGACGCAATGGACAGGCCGCCGCGGCGCAAAGACACGCCGTTTGTGAGCAAACCATTTTTGCTCTCCATAGTAAGCTCGGGCCTGCTGATGTTTCTGCTTACATTCGGCCTTTTCGCATATTACGAAAGGTCGCCAGATGCGGCCATGGCTGCGCGGGCCGGCACAATGGCATTTACGGTGTTTATCATGCTACAGCTGGTGAACGCCTTCAACTGCCGCTCTTCCCATCTCTCGGCATTTTACCGCCCTATTGCCAACCGCTGGCTGCTGGCCGCCGTGCTGGTGTCGTTCTTTTTGCAAATGGCCATTCTTTACACTCCGATAGGCCAGAGCATGTTCAACACACTGCCGCTGGTGGCAAACGACTGGGCATTCATTGCGGCGGCAGGAGCGCTGATGCTGGTCTGGGAAGAAGCCAAGAAGCTGGTGTGGATGCAGAAAGTCGAGTATTGAGACAAAAAAGACTGCCGGAGGACGGCGCGGCCAAATATGCAGACAATGACGTAGTTAAGTAAGCATAAATGGTGTTGAAATGACCAGTCCCGCCAAAACCCGAAAGTGCGTTTTTGCCGCAGGATGCTTCTGGGGAGTGCAGGCGGCATTTGACAAAACTCCGGGCGTTGTGAGCACGCGGGTCGGCTATTGCGGTGGGCATATTGCGCACCCAACTTATGAGCAGGTTTGTTCGCACACAACAGGCCATGCCGAAAGCGTTGAAGTGGAATATGACGAGAGGAAAACAAGCTACGAAAAGCTTCTTGCCCGCTTTTTTGAATTGCACGACCCGACGCAGATAGACAGGCAGGGGCCTGACGTTGGAAACAACTATCGAAGCGTTATTTTCTATTCAAATGAAAAACAGAAAGAAAAGGCCGCCGCATTCGTTGCCAAGCTCGATGCCTCCAAACGATTTCCCCGCCCGATTGCCACCAGTTTGGAGCCGCTGACAACATTCTGGCCTGCCGAAGACTATCACCAGAAATATTATCTCAAGCACGACATCGCGTGCCACATCTGAAAAATCAGGCGAGCGGCATTTAGAAATCGGAAATCTTGCTCTGCCCCTTCTTTTTTGGAGCGGAAATAACAGGCGAGGGGGATTCTGTTTTTTCGTTTTTAGTTTCTTTTGGCAAATCCGGCACTATTTTCTTTGGTCTTCCCCTTGCATTGAGCACCGATTTGAAATCAGAAGGAGATGCAAGCGCAAGGCCGCCGACTATTTTCTTCATCTTCTCCTCTTTCCTCCGCGATGACCAGAAGAAGGCCTGGTCGCGCGTGTTGGCAGTCATCAGGCCGAACATTCTGCCAAGTTTCGCCCTGCCCGCGCGCCCGCGGCGCTGAATGTGCCTGATTTCTGACGCAACAGGCTCATAGAAGATGACATTGTCAACAGATGGAATGTCCAGCCCCTCTTCGCCGATGGAAGTGGCCACGAGAATATCAAACAGGCCCTCCCTGAAATCTGCAAGTGTTTTCTGCTGGTCTTTGGCTGTCACGCCCTCTTTTTTGCCCATAAATGATTTTGCGCGCAGGCCTGCCTTTTCCAATTCTCTTACCAGCACGCCGACCTGGTCGCGGTATTGGCAGAAGACTATGGATTTCTCGCCTTGAGGCCTGCCTTTGACCAATTCAACCAGTTTTTTGAGCTTTGGATGCTCGGTTGCTCCATTCAATTTCTCCACCATTGCCATGAATTTTGCATTATGCAGCAAGCGCACCTGAGCTTTGCTCGGCTCGCGCTCTTTCACCCTTTGCACAAAGCGCTGCACAGATTCCACGCCCTGTGTTTCCAATAGCTCCTGCACATGCACAAGAGAGAAAAGTGTTGCGTGATGCGAGAGAGCCGAGAAGCGCAGATGCGAGCCGGATGCAAGAATTCTCATGCGCATTTCAGAAAGCGCCTTTTTCGATGTAAACTGGCCCACAAAACCCATTTTGCGCAAAGTTTCTGTCTGGGCGCGGATAAGCTCGCCAAGCACTTCTTTTGCTTCGAGCAAAGCGGGCGTCAATTCCACCCTAATCCACTCGATTTCAAGCGGCTTGACATAGGGCGCAACGTCCGCATCTTCCGAGGTGCGGATTTGTACATGTGTAATGCCCAATGCGTTGAGGATGTCGGTTATTTTCTTTCTGTCACCGCCCGGAGAGGCGGTGAGGCCGAGCACAAGAGAGCCGTGCTTTTTGGCTGCAGTTGCGACAAATGTGTAGGCATATCTTCCAACCGAGCGGTGGCATTCGTCGAAAATAACAAGAGAGAAATCAAATGTGAGGCGGCCGGCTTCAAGGTCGTTGGCAATGGTTTGCGGGGTGGAGATGACGAGGCGGACAGGTGACAAATAAAGCGGCTTTCTTTTTTCGGCTGATATGAGGCCGGAGACTGAAATGATTTCATCATGCGCGAGTTTGAGCCATTCACGGCACACTTTCTCGTGCTGCGCTGCCAAAGGGCGGGTGGGTGCAAGAAAAAGCACGCGGCCGCCCTCGTTCAGTTTGGCTGCCGCCACCAGAATTGCAACCAGAGTTTTTCCAAGGCCAGTGGGCAGCACCACAAGAGTGGAGCCGTTTTTTAGCACGGCATCGGAAATGGATGATTGGTAGAGACGCGGAGGCGGAGCTAAGGGTGAGAGAAGAGGTGAGAGAACTGGAGACTGGGAGATAGTGGCATCCACGCCGTAATTTCTGCGCGAGGCAATTAAACGCTATCGTGAGGGGCTTTCCGCCAAATCAATAGCGCCGATGGCTCGAATGATGATGCGCGCCCGGAGGCGGGCGGGGACCCCTGTTGCGGGAAGGATGGTTGTCTGAACGTCCGCCGCGGTGGCCGCCGTGACGGGACGGGCCGCGTTCGTATTGGGACGAGCCTTCTTCGCGGCGATGGCCGGAATAATGCCGACTGCCGCCAGAATATTCCTCGCCGCCTTCATGGTGCCGGGCGGAAGGATGTCTATCCGAATCAGAATGGCGCTCCGAACCGAAATTGCGGCTTGAATCTGAATGGCGGTTGCCTCCAAAACTGCGTTCCCGGCCCGAATGGCGGTTGCCTCCAAAAGTGCGGGCATGACTCGGATGTCTCTCCCGGCTCGAATAGCCCTCATCTTCCTCGCCCTCAAATTCACTGACTTCGACAGGGCTCATGGAAACCACGTCAGCCGTAAGCGCAAGCTCTTCCATTTTCGAGCCTGTTGCATCCTGAATTATTTCAACAGGGCGATACGGATTGCCCAAGATGAATGAAACAGCAACCCCTTCGGCTCCGGCGCGGCCGGTGCGGCCGATGCGGTGCACATAAGTCATGGGGTCGTCTGGCATGTCATAGTTGAACACATGCGAAATGCCGATAACGTCAAGACCTCGGCTGGCCAAATCTGTTGCCACAAGCACGTCTATTTTTCCGTCGCGGAACTGGGCCATGGTGCGCTCGCGCGCATTTTGCCGCAAATTCCCGTGCAGGGCTTGGGTTTTGATGCCCTGCTGGTTAAGCTGGCGGCAGAGTTTGTTTGCCCCGTGCTTTGTGCGGCAAAACACCACAGAAAGATATGGCTTGAGAGTGCGGATTGCGGCCAGCAGCATGCCGAAGCGGTTGGCGTCGTTTGCGCGCACATAAAGCTGCTTTGTCAGTTTCACTGTGAGCTGCTCGTCCGAAACTTTGACAGTGTGCGGGCTCTTCATGTATTTGTGCGCCATGTTGGACACTGCGCCCGGCATTGTGGCCGAAAAGAGCATGGTCTGCCGACTCGTCGGAGTGCTTTCCAAAATCATGGTTACATCACGGATAAAGCCCATGTCAAGCATGCGGTCCGCCTCGTCAAGAACCACAACGCGCACTTTGTCCAGATTCAGGCTGCCCTGGCGCATGTGGTCAAGTGTGCGGCCCGGAGTGCCGACCAGAATGTCGAGAGGATATTGGAAGGCGCGCAATTGCTTTCGCATCTCCTGTCCGCCATAAACAGGCACAACGCGCGCGCCTGTGCGGCCTGCCATGGTTTGAAGCGACTGGTGCACCTGCACCGCCAGCTCGCGGGTGGGAACAAGAATCAGGGCGGTCGGGGTTGCTATTCCATTGCGCGCAGGCGCTTGGGGGCCGCGTGAATTGTATTGCGCGCCCGAACGGCTGGTGTGCTGGGTAAGAGGGCCGCTTGGATGATGAGCATTGGAATGCTGAGCGGGCTGGTTATGGCCGGCGCTGGAATGCCCATCGGCGCTGGTGTGAGTGTGATGCGAATTGTTTCGCAGCCATGCCTCCAATATAGGCAGGCCGAATGCGGCCGTCTTGCCCGTGCCGGTCTGGGCCTGACCGAGTAAATCATGGCCTTTTAGCAGCAGGGGAATTGCCTGTTCCTGAATAGGGGTAGGCGTGGCAAAGCCCATTGTTGCCAGCGATTCCAATAGAGGCTTGGACAAGCCCATTTCGTTGAATTTCATCTTGTTCACTCTCACAGTTTGGGTCTTCGGGCAGAGAGTACTTCGTGTAAGGAAGCAAATTGCACGAGCCAATTGTTTTTCCGCGGCCACGCTCATTCACTATTTTTAGGATGAGCAAACAGGTGGCAGGCGATGAACGCGGACACCGGCTATTAGCTTTAGGATAATAGAATTGGACCGGCCCGACTACTTAAACCCCGCACTTTGGGATTTGGCTAGAAAAAGCGCCGCACGGCCCTGTGCATGTGCGAGACTATGGCAATGACATGCACGGCGCCAAGAATAACCACAGGCAACAGCAGGATGAGTATGGACGGCTGGTGCAAAAAGATTGAGGCCATTCCCGCGGCCGCGGCTATGAACACAAAAAACACCACGCCGGTCAGATGCATGGTCATTTCCAGCGCCGTGCGCCCCGAATTTCGCAGCATGCGGATGTAGATGCGCAATGTGGATGAGGCGTTTACCATGGCAAGCGTTGCGGTGATGAAAAACCCGAGGAAAATCATCACATAGGTGCTGGAAGTTGGCGAGGTCGGGGTGGAAGTGGCCGGAGCGAAGAGCCAGAGGGCGAGGAGAAGGGCTGCGGCTGAAACCAGAAACAGGAATGCGTTCTTGAGCGTGAGCTCGAGACGCTCATGCGATGACACTGCCAGATGCCGGCCTATGGAGGGCAGGCGGTGGATGATGCGCTCATAGCGCGAATTCTCCTCCACCACCCGCTGCACGCCGATTGAGGTGGAGCGCAGCATTGACATGTTGCGGCTCACCAATTCAGGCGTGAGCTCCTTGCCCATGTGGTACACAACGCCCTCACGGCCCACGAGAAATACCGAGAGGATGGAGGTGATGATGATGACAAGGCCCAAGAGGCCCATCAGGCCTGAAGGCAGCAGCCCCTGGCTTACGGCAAAAGAGCCGATGAGCAGAGAAAGTTCGCCCAGCGGCAGAAGGGCCGAGCCGGCAAAAGCGGCGGATGTGCCGGAAAAGCCTATGAGATAGGCCGCGGTGGCTGATGCGATGAGCTTGCCCACCACTGCCACCACAAGAATTCCGAAAAGCAGCGGCAGACTGGCGGCCGCGGCGCCCGGGTCCACCATCATGCCAATGGAGAAGAAAAAGAATGACGCGAAAAGCGCGTTGAAGGGGCGAATCATCTCGTCAATGCGCCGCGCCTGCGGGGTTGCGGCCGCCACCGAGCCGGCCAAAAACGAGCCGACCGAGAAGCCCAGGCCGATGGCCGCGCACAGATAGCTTATCATCAGCACCACGCCGACCACGAAAAGCACAAGCAGCTCGTCCGAGCGGTCCACATATGCAAGCAGGCGCTTCATCACTTCTGAGAGGATTGCGTAGGCAAGGGCGAAGACCACAACCACTTTGAGAAGAGCCATCGCCACTTCGTACTGGTTGCCCAAGCCAGTGCTGGCCATGATGCCCAAGAGGGCCACGGCCACCAAATCCTCGATGATAAGCACGGCCACAATGAAAGTGGATTCGGGCCTGCGCAGTTTGTCATGGCCCTCGAGAATCTTGATGATGATTGGAGTGGAGGAAAATGAAAGGATGAAGCCCAAGAGCACGGCTCCAGGCCCGCCCAAGCCCATGAAATTCGCGATAACATAGCCGGCCACATACGTGAGCCCCAGTTTGATGAGGGCGGCCAGAAATGTGGTGAACCCCATGCGCACCAGTTTCAAGACCGAGAATTCGAGGCCGATTCCAAAAAGGATGAGGACCGAGCCCAAAAGCGCGAAGAACGACACCGTGGCCGGCTCGCTCACCACCAGAATGTTCAAATCGATTGGCCCGATTTGCAGGCCCCGCAGCGGGCTTGCCGGGCCCATCATCACTCCGGCCAGAAGAACGCCCAGCACCATGGGTAGGCGGACCCGCTCCATGAGGAGCGAGAAGAGCATAATTATGACAACTGATAGTCCGATTACAAGCCCGGGTTCCAAACTGATCGCCGCATGGAAAAAGAGGAGGGAGAATAAAAAGCTGGGGGGTGGCAATCTAATTGATTGACATGGCCCGCACGCTTTCTAATTGGGAATACCGCCAGTTGGTGAGCGAAGGCCAGCACTTGGCCGGCAAGCACCTTGACAAGGTTTTCGAGATAAAGCCGGATATTTTCCGCCTTGACTTCTCCACCAACGAGTCTCTGATGATTCATCTTGGCACGTGCTTTTACCTCACGCGCGACCCGCCTGCCGCGCCCATGAACCCCAGCGCGATGGCAATGACGATTAGAAAATATGCTGGAGGCAAGCGGCTGGCCTCGTTTGAGCAGTACAAGAGCGACAGAATTTACATCATCACGCTTGGTTCGGGCCATCGTCTCTTGATTGAGCAATTTGTCAACGGCAATCTGTTCCTCTTGGATGAAAACAACAAAATCATCAGGCCTTATCATTTCAAGCCCGACAGCAAACACACATTTATGGTGGGCGGAAAATACGAATACCCGCCGTCTGCCTCTTTCAATTTCCCGCCTACAATAGATGACTGGAAAGAGCAGGCAAAAGACAAGGCGGCTGCAACGCTACCAGTCTTCTTGTCCAAGTGGCCGATTGGCAAGAGATATACTGATGAATTGCTGATGCAGGCAGGGATGGCTGGAAAGAAAGTCGGTGAAGTAAGCGAGGCGGAGGCGGAAAAACTTCTACAAAGCCTCGCACAGATGATTATCAACCCGCAACCGCGCGTTTATGAGAAAATTGATGAAAACACAAAACAGTTTGTTGTTTTCGAACTCTCGCTCGTGCCTTTGGCAGAATATGAAAATCCGGCATCAGGCTTCTCCGCCCGCCCATTCCCCAGTTTCTCGCAGGCGGTTGAATATTTCTTTGCGCATTACAAGGAAGAAGTCAAAGATTCCGAGCCGCCGCAGCTCAAAGGCCTGCGCCACCGGCTGAAAAAACAGCAGTCTGCATTGGAGAGCCTCGAAAAAGAAATAGTGTCAAAATCGGCCGAGGCGCAGCAGCTGGAAACCTATCTTGTTCCTCTTGAAGCGCGGCGCCTTGAATTATTGGCCGGAGCTAAACCAAAGACGGGAATGGAAGAAATAGACAAAGACAAGAAAAAATGGAAAATAAAAATTAATTGAGATTGAAAAGAAATTACTTCATCCATTCTTCGGCAGCCAGCTTGATGTCTTCCTGCACCACAGTCTTTCTGCCGGCGTGCTTGGCGAATTTGTTCGCGTTCTCGGAAATTTCAAGGCCTATTTTTTCCAGCGTTGCCGCCAGCTCAAGCGAGGCGTCATCTGCCACCCGCTCGCCGCCGGCTTTTCTAATAAGCCGCTCTACCGGCGCTTTCGGCAAAATCAAGATATCACCGAAGTTATTATGCCAAAAGGGGGTTTATTATGCTTTCTTTTTCAAATTCGAGTTGAAGATGTAACTAAAAAACCTAAAACAAGGCATTTATTCAGGACACTTGGCACGGACGGCCGTGAGCACGGCATCCACCTGAGCACGGAATATAACCCGAATGTCCACGAACCCGCTCTGAATGAGGCTCGCGATGGCCGCCCGCTCATGCTGGATGATGTCAGGTTTCTCATCTTCTAGAAAATGGTCGTGCCAGGTTTGCTTCAACTGCAGCAAATCTGCGCGGGTGATAGGAAAGCCGGAAGCCTTAAGCTCAGAAATGTTCAGCCTGTCGAATTGGTTGAGCATGTCCAGGCTCCATTGCAAATGCTGCGCGTGTTCCAACGGGTCGTCGACAGCGAATTTGTCTGCATTGATAAAGAGCCCGCCCGGCTTGAGCAGACGGGCGGTTTGGGAGATGACATTGGCGCGGTAGCGTTTGTCGAAATTGTGCAGCGTGGCCGCAGATGCGAACGCGTCATAAGTCCGGTCTGCCATCAACTCCATGAGGGTGAGCGCGTCTGAGAGTACGATGCGCAGGCGGCCGGACGAAAGCTCTGCACCGAAGTTTTCCATCACCAAAGACAGTCGCTCTCGGCTGATATCTACGGCGGTCAGGGACACCCGCGGGTCTGAATCCAGCAGAATGCGGCTAGTGTAGCCATCCCCGCAGCCAATCTCTAGCACTTTGATGCTGCCATTGGGTTTGGCGTTGGCAAAATGGCTGGCGAGCGTGAGGCCGACCAGATTTTGATAAAACTTATAGTGAGGGGTGATTTTCTTAAGCAGGATATATTCGCGGCCGCCGTAGCGGTCGCGGGAGGTCATTGAGTTTGTTGACATAAAAACCTATAATAAAACACAGAATGAAGTTTTAAGCATATCTCTGTTTCATTCCATTCTAAAGAATCAGACATAGCGCCATTTTACGCCTTCTTTTGAGTCCTCAATAAGCACTCCGGCCGCAGCCAGCTTCTTTCGAATCTCGTCCGCGGCGGCATAATCCTTGTTTTTGCGAGCCGCCTCGCGCGCGGCCAAGAGCTGCTCTATTGTTTCAGGTGCAAGGCGCGGGTTCGCAAGCGATGGGGCGGCTGGCGCGGCTGCAACGCTCAAGCCCAAAATGGAAAAAGCGTCTGCAACTTTTTTCGAATTCGATTCAAGCACTGCGCGCGAGCATTTGTGCTCAGCCCTTGCGCGCGCAACCATCTTCGATGCCTCAATCAATTCGGCCAGAGCCTGCGGCGTGTCAATGTCCGAGTTCATGAAAGAGGCAAATGAAATAATGTGGCCGTCCACAGAGGCGGTTAAACTGCGCTCGGCTGCGGCATCGGGCGCCTGCGCCCCCTCGCCCTCCATCATAGTGAGCGAGCGGCGCACGTTGTCGAGCGTGTTTTTCGCCGAATTGAGCGCTGATTCACTAAAGTCGATTGGCGAGCGGTAGTGGGTGAGTGCGAAGAAGAGGCGAATCGTCTGGCCGTCCCATTTCTTGAGGGCTTCGCGGATGGTGATGAAATTGCCCAATGATTTGGCCATTTTCTCGCCGTTGACCGTGAGAAAGCCTGTGTGCACCCAGTGGCGCGAGAACGGCTTTACTCCCGCCCCCTCGCTTTGCGCGATTTCGTTTTCATGGTGCGGGAAAATCAAATCGCGCGCGCCGCCGTGCAAATCAAGCGGATGGCCGGCCGTGTAATGCAAAGACATGGCAGAGCACTCGATGTGCCAGCCCGGCCTGCCGCGCCCCCATGGCGAGTCGTATGTTGCGCCTTCCGACTCTTCAAGCTTCCACAGGGCGAAATCTTCGGGATTTCGCTTGTCCTCGTTGATTTCAATGCGCGCGCCGGCCTTTATGTTGGCCAAATCCTGGCGCGATAGCTTGCCGTAGTTGGGGAATGAGGAGATGTCGAAATACACGCCGCTTTTTGTTGCATAGGCGTGCTTGTTGGCGATTATTTTTGCAATCAGCTCAAGTGTTTGGGGAATGTGCTCGGAAATTTTCGGCATGTGGTTCGGCGGGATGATGTCAAGAGAGGCCATGTCCTCGCGCGAGAGCTTGTCGAAATGGGCCGAAAGCTCAAGCGGCGGCTGCTTTTTCTCTTTGGCTCTTTTGATTATTTTGTCGTCTATGTCGGTGACGTTCTGAATATAGTTTACATCAAGCCCGCAATTCACCATCCAGCGGCGCAGTATGTCGAAGGCAACCAGAGTGCGCGCATGGCCCATGTGGCAGTGGTCATAGGGCGTGATGCCGCATACATAGACGGCCGCATGGCCGGCAACGCGCGGAACAAACGGCTCGATTTTGTCTGTGAGAGTGTTGTGAAGCTGCAAGGTCAATGCCATGAAAACCTATTGCACGTGCTGGCTTTTATGGGTTATTGCCCATAGTTTGTCATGGCTGAATTAATCCAGGGGCGCATTGTCGAAACAGAGCCGGCCGGCGGGCTCAAACTCATGCAGATGGGGTTTGGGCGCAAGACTGAGAACGGGGTTGAGCTTCACTGGCTCGAGGCCGCATATCTTTCTGAGCGCAAGCTTTTGGAAGTGAAAGACGGGAAGAAAATTCTCACATGGCAGGATTTGACTGCAGAGCCGTCAGCAGAGAAAAAAACAAAAGAAAAGAAATCCGCAAAACCGGCAAAAAAGCCCGATGAAATTAATGCGCCCCCGCGCTCGGAACAGTTTATCATTTATCGCAGCCTGCGCGCAGGCGGGCGGCTGGTGAGATTCTCGGCTCCCTCGCCGCTTCAGTGGCGGATTTATGAAAAAGGGGTGGGCCGCGAGCAGGAGAGGCCGCAGATGATGGTCTCAATCGTGACGCCCAACTGGTCTGTCAGCCTCGACAGCCTTGAGAAGCAGCTGGCGGTGTCGCGCCTGCTGCGCCTTGATTTGGGAATGGCTTTTGTGCGCGACGGCAGGCCGGTCATGATAAAGATTTCCAAGCCGCCGATTTGAGAAATCGCTAGTCCGAATCAGTCTTCACCAAAATCAAAAAAGCGCGCAAGCCCCTCTTTTTTCGGAGAGATTCCTTTTTTCTGCAAATACTCTTTCCACAGCACCTTGACCGCCTTCTCATTGACCGGCGCGGACGGGTGGCCGTGGGAAAGAAGCGCGCCTGAGAAAGTTTTTGGAATATGCAACAGCTCGTGAATAAGCACCTGCTTTTTCTTGTCCTCAGAAAGAGAGTCGAAATGCTCTGCCAGCACCTCGATGATGTAATAGGGCCCAACGTCAAGAGCCTTTTGCCAGATGTCGGGCAGGTTCCAGATGCGGGCGTATGCGCGCGCCTTGTTTCCCCTGCTGCGCATGCAGATGAGCCTGTACTGGTTGAGATAGGGCTTGTCGAGCGTGACCACGATGTCTTCCACCATGGCCTGTATGTCGGCCGCCTTCTGCACGTCCATGCGAAGGTAATGCACGGCAGTTCTTTAAATGTAAAGTATGAACCAAAATGCATGTCTTCAAATCGCGCGCGCCACATGGCAGACGTCATATTGGGCGGGCAGGACGGACTTGTCAATGTGCTTGGCCTCACCATGGGCGTGGCCAGCGCCGGAGCGCAGGCCCAGCTGGTTGTGGTGGCGGGATTGGCCGGCATGATGGCCGAAAGCATTTCCATGGGCGCGGTTGCCTACACTTCCACCAAGGCGGCGATGGATTACGAGACAATGCGGGCTGACGAGGCCGGCATGGGCAGGGCCGAAGTGGAGAAGACGATAAAAACGCTGCAAAAAAGACTGCCTAAAGAGAAAATCGCATTCGTGCGCTCCCGCCTGCTCATGCATTATGATGACGAGGCCGGCGCAACAAAGCCTGTTTCCAAGGCGGTGTCGGTTGGGTTGGCGACTCTGGCCGGCTCCATGGTGCCCCTTGTTCCGTATTTTGTTCTGCAGCCAAGCCAGGCCATTCCGGCTTCCATCATCCTGTCCGGAGCGGTGCTGTTCGGCACCGGCGCCCTCAAGGCAAAATGGACTGTGGGAGACTGGAAGCGCTCAGGCCTTGAAATTCTTATAGTTGGAGGGCTTGCCACGGCCGCGGGATATGTGCTTGGAATAATGCTGCACACGCCGGTGTAAAATTAGCGTTTTTTCGATTTTGCCGCATGCTTTTTGGCGGGAGCGCGTTTGGCAGGCAATGCTTTTTGGGCAGCAGGAGTTTTTTTGCCCTGTGAAACTGCTGATTTCTTTTTCGCGCTCGCTGTTTTCACCGGAGAGCGGCGGGCGGCCTGCTTGGCCGGCCTCTTGGCCACGCGGCTCATGCGCGGAGGAATGGGCGAAATTGAAATAGGCTCCATGATGATGCGCGGCGCCTCTTCGGCTTCTGGGAGCTGCGGCTCATAGCTCTGGGCGCCCTGTTCTTCGCCCTCGCCGCCCTCGCCGCGCTCATCCGCCGCGGCGGCCTCCGAAACTGTTGGAATCTCTTCAGGCGCGATGGATTGGGTGATTTCCTCGTCAGACGCTTCAGGCTCTGCTGCTTGGGAGAGAATGTCCGAACTTACTTGCGAATCATCAGATGCTTCCTGGGTGTTCTCATTGTCCATCTCCTGCCCGAGATTTCCAAGCTCGTTGAATGCCTCCTTGAGATGGCGCTCTCTGGACGACTGTCCGCTTTGCGAAGACGGCTCGAACTGCTCTTCACCTGACGCGGCGCGGGCGCTGGCGCGGTTTTTCAGCTCCGAGCGCAGGGCCTCCAGTTCCGAGATGGTTTTGGTGATTGCTTCGTCATCCACTTCGGCGCGCTCGCCGTTCAGGGCTTCATGAGTCATCCATGACGGCGGGGGAGAGCCGGATGAATCCGAAGAGTCGCCGCTCTCCTCTGTTTCATCTGATGTGAAATGTTCGGTCTCATTCTCATCTTTTCCTTCGTTGCCTGAGTCAGAAAGATTTCCGCTTTCCAAAATCGCGGTTGTTTCCTCGCTGTAGCGGGGCTTTGAGCTGAAGTCGAATTCGCCGGGATGTTTGCCTGTTTGAGACTCTTCGTCGTCGGTATCTGCGCTTGTGCCAGACGATGCCGGGTTTTGCGGCGCATCATCACCGTTTTTGGCTGCGCGCCTTGCCGCGAGCAGGCCGCGCGTCTGTGAGACGACTTGCGGGTTGGATGCACCAAAAGAGGTTGAAGACGGGGGGGATGGCGCTGTTCTTGTTGAGGAGGGCATGGATGCCGAAGCATCAGGCACGGTTGAGGAAGGGGAGGCTGTTGGCGTCATGCCGTCGCCGTCGCGCACGGGCGGGCGGAATGCCGGCGCGGGAGCGGTCGGGCTGTCGTCGCTCGGGCGGTTGAAATAGCTGTAGATGCCGAACGCGAGCAGGCCGATGATGAGAAGCCCGCCGACCAGCGGCCACAGGCCGATTAGAGCGTCAAATGAAAAGAGCGGAGTGGAGCTTGAGGCGTTTGAGACCGGGGTGATTGCGCCGGTGGTTGGCGGCGTCACCACGACAGGCACGCGGCTTTCTGTTGCCGGAATTGCGCCGGCCGTGAAGTCGGGAATGCTATAAGTGTAATATCCGGCCTGGTCGGCCACGAAGACAAAGCGGCCCATCGCATCAGTTGTTCCTGACGAGCGGATGCCACCGGGGCTTATGAGCTCGACTTGCGCGTCGTTTATCGGAACCCCGTCGGGGGTGGTGAGGCGCAGCACAACGGTCTGACCCCGGTCCACAATGTTAGGAACAATGATTTCGGCCGGGGGCCGCGCCGAGCGGACTGTGGGGGGCTTGGCAGATTCAACGGCTGCGTCTGATACAGGAGTTGGCAGGCTGAAAGACACCTCGAAACGACTGCCTGCCGGCAAATCCCCGACATTCCACAAAACCCTGCGGCCGTCGGTCTGCGAAGGCTTGATGCTGTAGATTATGCGGATGTATGACGGAAGATATGTGATGTCTTCCTCCAGAGTGAGGTTGTGCCTGTCTGACGGGCCGCGGTTGGTGACTGAAAGAGTGATGATGGTGCCGTTGAGCGCGCGCAGCGCTCCCGTTGTTGTGCTGATGGAGTTGATTGGGCGGATTTGCATTGTGCGCTCAATCAAAAGGCCGTCTTGCGTATAGCTGGCGGTTGTGTCCGCATGAATTGCGCTGAGCAGCAGCAAAAAGCCCATCACAAGCGCAATCAGACGCAAACAATCCACCTCGAATTTACCTCATAGAATATGGGCGGGGGATTATATAAAGCTTTTGTAAAATGCGTAAAAATGTGTAAGGGCTTTCTTTCCCTAATCTTGTTCCTTGTGCTCGCCCCGCCTTCCATAAATCGGCTTTGAGCGGGGCGTTTGGTGGCGGAACAAATCCCTTGGCGGCGTTGCGGGGCCGGCCCTGCTCCAGTCAGGCCGGTCAACTTCGCGCTCGAATTTGCCCCATTCGAAATTTGCCTCGGCGTGCCGGCCGGTTTCGATGTCGATGAAAATGTAGCGGCTGCCTTTTGTCTGGAATTTTCGCAAAAGAAGTGCGCGCGCATCCTCGAGGCGCATGGTGCGCACGCGGCTTGAGGTGACAAACACGCACAAATCCGCCCCGCTCTCGGACAGGCGGCGCAGCGAGGATTCGAATTCGTGCGCATTGCCGAACTGCACCTCGATTGCAAGCGTTCCGTTCTGGGGCTTGGCGAACATGGCGAAAAGAGGGGACTGGACCGGCACGTAGCCGTAGGCCTGTGCGATATCGCCGTACGCGCGCTCAAGCCCGTCGAGCACCGGTCCGTCCGGCTTTTTGACGTGCAAAAGCGCTTCCTCAAGTTCCATGAGAAGCGGTTGGGCGGCAAACCAAATAAATTGAATTGAAACAAAACCGGATTTTTCCGCTATCGATATAAGGGTTGGTCACGACAGCAGAGCATGCCTGCCCTCAAAAGCGAAGAAGGCGCCATGCTCGTTAAAATGGCCCGCCGCTCGCTGTCAAAAGCGCTTGGAGTACAGGAAGCCGGCATCGCAAAACCCCCTCCCGAAATTCCGGCCTCGCTTGAGGAGCCGCGGGGGGTTTTTGTCACTATTCACACTTATCCAAAAGAGGAGCTGCGCGGCTGCATCGGATTCATCCGCCCGGACCATCGGCTTTACGAGGCAACTGAGCTGGCGGCGCGCCTGGCCGGTTTGGAGGACACGCGCTTTGCGCCCATGACGCGCGCGGAGCTGCCTTCTGTTATTTTCGAGGTGAGCGCGCTCACGGTGCCGGCGCCAATCAAGGCAAAAGACGAGGCCGGACGGCGGGCCGCGGTAAAAATAGGGCAGGACGGGCTCATCATACAATACGGCGGAGCCTCGGGCCTGCTGCTGCCGCAGGTCGCGCTTGAGTGGAATTTCACCACCCAAGAGTTCTTAGAGGCTGTCTGCGAAAAGGCGGGTCTGCCAAGGGACATGTGGAAGAGCCCGTCGGCGAAAATCTGGACATTTGGCGCTGAAATATTTGCAGAGGAAAAGCCTGAAGGAAAGGTGGCGAAAAAGCCCCTTGTCCGCTGATAAAAACAAAATGAGAAAAACAAGAAAACAAGATGAAAAAAGATGAAAAGGAGACGACGCGCATGAGAGCCACCATCAAACGCACCGCAACGGCCGGACAGATAACCCTGCCGCCTGCAGCACTGGCCGCGCTCTCCGGCGGCGACGAGGTGGATGTGTGGGTGCTGCGCAAAGGCGTGGTGCTGCTCACAGAATCCGGCGCTCTTGAGAAATTTGACGAGAAAAAGGAGGAGGGGGCTGAAAAAGAAAAAATTCAGCCCGCTGCTGTTTCGAAAAAATCCGCAGGCGCGGCCGCATCCCGCTCTCCGGCGGTGCTTCTTTCCCCAGAAGAAACTTCAATGGTGCGAAAACTTCTCACAATACGCTTTGAGGAGCGCACGGTGCCGCAGGTGGCGAAAAAAATCAATGCGGCCGAGAAGAAAACGCTTGACGCGCTGGTGGCGCGCCGCCTTATCGAGGTGTTCAAGAGCGCCAAATACAAGGAGGGAGTGTACAACATCAGCCAGAGGGTGTATGAGGCTGTTTCTCCCCCGATTGTAATTTCTTCCAAAAAAACTGAACAACCCGCATCCGAATCTGCAGCAAAAACAGCGGTTGCGTCTGTTCCTCTTGCCTATCCCTCTTCCTCTTCAGGCATGCCGCCGATTAACAGCGCAGACCATCTGGCCAAATTCGGATACATGGTGCTGAACACCGAGACAGAGGCCAAGATGGCCATGATGCAGATTGCGCCCATGCTCAAAAGCGACGACGTGCGCGGCATACGCGGATTTGACAAACGATATTATGTGCTGCGCCGCTCGTTTTTGCACCAGTATGCAGGCCTTGTGCTGGCCCAGCTTGACGCCGGCCCGGCCACTGCCGAGAAAATCGCATCTGCGCTCGGATTGCCGGGCGAGGCGGTCAGTGTTATCCTGATGATTATGGCAGACGAGGGAGAAGTGATTGAAAAAAGGCGGGGGGAATGGGAGAGGGCCTAGAATGCGGGGACGAGGGCTGAGAATTGACAATTGAGAAAGGCGAAGATATGGCATTTTCAGAGAAAACAATAATCCGCGACCCGGTGCACGGCACCATTGAGCTCAGCCCGCTCGAGGCGCGCCTTATCGACACGCCGGTTTTCCAGCGCCTGCGCTTCATCCGCCAGCTCGGCATGACCCATCTTGTTTATCCGGGCGCGCATCACACCCGCTTCGAGCATTCTTTGGGCAGCCTGCAATTGGCCGAGAGGATGGCACGCGCAATCGAGCTGCCGGCAGCCGAGCGAAAACGCCTGCGCATGGCCGCGCTTTTGCATGACATAGGGCATCTGCCGTTTTCACATGATTCCGAGTGCGTTACTGCCCACAGGTTCGGGGACCATGAAAAGCGGGGAGCAAAAATGATTCGGAGCGGGCCTCTGGCCGAGATAATCGAAAAAGAGGATGAACCAACACAGGTTGCAAAATGGATGCAGGGTTACTCTTATGGCCAGCTTATCACGTCTGATGTCGGCGCAGACAGAATAGACTATTTGCTGCGCGACGCGTATTACACCGGAGTTGCATATGGAGTGGTGGACGGGCCGCGCATTTTCTCCACGCTGCGCTGGGTGAAGGGCAGGCCTGCTTTGCGCGGAAACGGCCTCGAGGCCGCCGAATCCATGATTATGGCGCGCTTTGAAATGTTTCATGCTGTTTACTACCATCACGCCGTGCGCATGGCGCGCGCCATGCTGCAGCAGGCCATCGGCGAGGCGCTGGACGACCCGCGCATGGACTGGGAGGCGGCGAAAACAGAGGGCGACACGGCAATGCTTATGCGCCTGCGCGAGTTGCCGGCAGGCCGCGCTCTGGCAGACGGTTTGCTCAACCGCCGCCTTTACAAGAGGGCGTGGACAGGGCACTGGAGCGGGCTTGATGCAAACACAAAGAAACGCGCCAAGTCTGGCGAGCTGTCACAGGAATTGAGCGAGGCATGCGGAGTTTGCATTCTGGTGAGCGTGCCAGACCCGTTCCGCTCGCGCACCACAATCGAGATTTTGACAGATGACGGGCCGAAAAAGCTTGAGAAGGCCTCGCCGCTTGTGGCATCTTTGGAGCGGGCGGCCGAATCGCGCTCGCAGCTTATCATCGGCGCGCCGGAAGAAAAAAGGGAGAAGACGGCCCAGATTGTGAAGAAGATAATGGAAAAATAGAAGCTGGACTGAAAATTAAAAGTCTGGCAATATTTTGTCAGAAATCTGACAATCTTTTTTGCGAGAGCAGCTGGCTCTGTTTTTTGTATTCGCCAAGCGGCAGCTTGAGCTGTGTTGAGAGGGCGGAGAGGGCTTCGGACAATGAGCCGAACTTTTGCGGGACATTTTTCATCGCGTGCCTTACGTTTTCTCTTATTTCCCACACGCCGACAGGCAAATCATATTCAGGCATTATTTCACGGATGACAAGGGCGCGGTATTGCTGGTGCATGTCATTGGCAAGCGCTTCGGCCACGCCAAGTCTTGCGGCATAATAGCCGCCGCCCTGCTTTTGCGCATAATCGCTGCGGCCGGCAAATGGTTCGTATTCTTCAGAAATGGCAAATGACTGGCCGGCCGCCTGCGTTGCCCCGCTGCATTTCATCGGCCCGCACCATGCCTCAAATCCCTCGTATTCCCATGCGCCCGGCATGAGCAGGACCGAGAAGCGGTTTGCAAGATATTCATTGAAATAAAGCAAAAAGCCGCTGCCCTGCTTCATTTCACGGATTTTTTCCATATGTAATTTGGCAAGAGTGTCGTCGACGGCGGTGATGCCCCATCTTGTCGGCACGAGTTTGCGGCTCTGCTTTTTCCCCAGCACTCCGGCGGTCAGCAGCCGCACAAGATAATGCTCGTCAAAACCGGCCACTGCCAATTCACCCATCGCCATCTGCGCCTTCACGCCCTCTTCCACAAGCTCGTCCACTTTGTCAGGAATTTTTGAATTCTCGGCCAGACGCAGTTTTTCAAGCGGAGCCGAGGGGCCCATGGGCTGGTGGATGGAATGAAATTCGACAGCAAGTTTGGGAGCTTTGGAAAAATGCATTTCTAAGTCGATTGGCGAAAAAGACATGGCTGCCTCTTGCGCGTCTGCAAGCATTCTCGGCACCGGCGTCTCTCTCCCCATGCCGGCGCTTTTGGGCTGCGAGGCTGCCGCCACAGAGCCTTTTGACTGGCCCCTCACCTGCATCGAGCGCGCGCGCACAATCTCGTCAAAACCCCAGCCATACCAGTCTTTGGGGTTGTCGGGAATGTCGTCGGCCAGGCCCACCATGGGGCCCCAATTCACAGAAGGCCAGCCGTAATGGCCCACAAAAATGTTGGGCGGGCTGGGGCCGAAGAAATCCTGCTTTTGCAGAGGGGCGGCCAGCTCGGCGGCAATGGCCAGAAGCGGCTTGTGGGGGCAGTAGACGCGGCCGTTGCACCGGCAAGACGGGCACAAATCATCGGCTGAGCGCCCGCTGGGCAAACTCCTGTCCGGCGCACCCTTCTTTTTTGCCTCAGACCAGAGGCGGACAACGTCCATGAAAAAGCTATGGTGAGGGAGGGTTAAATGCTTTGCAGGAGCAAGTTTCCATATGAATGAAAACAAAAACAGCAAAGGCCCGCTTTTTCTCGCCGGCCTTGGCCTGTGCGACGAGAATGACATGAGCATGCGCGCCATCGAGGTAGTGCGCACCTGCCGAACGGTTTTTGCAGAAAACTATACCAACATGATGAGAGAGGGAACCCTGCGCCGCCTTGAGGAGAGGATAGGACGCAAAATCGTTCTGCTTGCGCGCGAAGAGGTGGAGGAGGAAAAGAAAATCCTCGAGGCCTGCGCTCTGGGGCCCACGGCGCTTCTTGTGCCAGGAGACCCGATGACAGCCACCACGCACAATAGTTTGGTGGCCGCCGCTAATCTGCGCCATATCCAGGTGCATATTTTACATGCAGCTTCTATTTTCACGGCCGCGCCGGGTGCGGCAGGCCTGCAAATCTACAAAATGGGCAAAACGGCTACAATCACCTATTGGAGAAAGAATTACGAGCCGACCTCGTTCGTCGACCTTGTCGCCGAAAATCAGGCAAGGGGCGCGCACACATTGTGCCTTCTTGACATAGACCCAAAGCTTGGACCCATGAAGCCCTCGCATGCGCTTGAATTGATTGAAAAAGCGCAAAGCAGGGGCAATATGGCTGTTCTTTCCCCCGAAACCAGAATTTTTGTTTTGTGGCATGTCGGCTGGCCTGACCAGAAGGTGTGGGCCGGAACAAGAGAGAAATATCCGTTCTCCGCCGATGCAAATGAGCCTGCAGGGCCGGCGGCAATTATTATTCCAAGCAAAATGCATTTTGCTGAAGAGGAATCTTTTCTTTCGTTCAATTCGTCGCGTTAAGAGGAAGGAACGGCGCCTCCACGAGCGTCAGATTTGAATCAGAAAACTCGGCCTTCAGAAGCACCCGCTTCTGCGAGTCAACAAAGAGCCGCAGCGGCAGCTCCCCATTCATTTGTTGCGATGGCAGAGGCGGCAGGCTGGAACCTGATGAGAGGGTGCGGCTGTAGACATGCACTTCAAACGCATCCCTGCCCAAAATCATTGGGCGGCCTGATACTTCATAGTTGTACGAGGTGAGTTGAGTGATGTTGAACGGCTGTATGGTGAGCGTGGCGTTTGCAGACCAGTTGAAATTGTCTGAAAGGGCCAGCATCCACGGCTGGAAATATGGCCAGCTCAGGTTGGAAAACGAAATGTTTGTGCCCAAGAGCCGGCCTGCGGCCGAGCGCTCCACGCCGTTCTGGTCCAGGCATACGGAATAAAATGACGAATCGATTGCAGATGGGGAGGAGCTTGACCCCGGCCGAATTGAGTTCTGGCCGATGACCGCCTCCCTGGCGCTCACATCGACCAGCACCACGCCGGGGCAGTTGGGAGACGACATTGCTTCAAGGACGATTGCCCGGCTCTGCCCGTCGGCAGTAAGCAGGTAAACAAACCGCTCGCCGGGGCTGATGTTGAGATAGGCGTTTTTTGCAAGAGGCTCCTCTGAAAGAGACCAGCTCCACGAAGGGCGCGGCAGAAATGCTGGCGAGAGGAAGAAGACAATCAGCCCAATGAAGAGGAATATGGCTGAAAAGAGGAGAAACTGCTTTGCAAAAGATTTGCCCCATCCCCGCATGGAATCAAGCAAATCCTTGCGCGGCGGAGAATTTGCTGTTGAAGGCAGGGCTGGCTTGGAAGCGGGCGAAGCTGGCGCCGGATGCCGGGCTGAATGTCTGGCTGTGCTGGAAATTTCTTTTTTCATGGTTTTTTCTCCCCTGCGTCGCGCGCGCGGCGCGTGCCCTGGCTGATTTGTGACCATTCCGGGCTGCTGGCCGCGCGTACCATCAGCCATACGAGCAGGGCCAGAAACGCTATGGAGACGGCAACGCCGCCAATCAGGGTCAGGTCATATGACATGGTTATGGGGTGGATGGAGAGATAAATAAAGCCCATCGGCCAAATTCCGGCATGCGGATTGTCGCCAGCGCGCCGGCCAAGGTCATCCTGTTCGGAGAGCACTATGTGGTGTACGGAGCAACGGGGCTCGTGGCAGCCATCGAGCCGTATAATGAAATTGAGATGGAGTCGACAAAGTCCGATGCCGCCGGAGCAGGGCTTGAATACCGCTCCACAATAGAAGAAAATGACATCGACGTTGAATTTGGAGAAAAAGACAGAACGTTTGCCCACCCGTATGCGGTGCTCTATCACAAGCTGGCAAAACATCTCGCCCCTTTGCAGAAAATGCGCGTGCGCGCGCAGGTGAAATTTGCCTGGCCGCTCAAAGGTGTGGGAAATTCGGCCTCGCTTGGCGCGGCATTGGGGGCGGGGTTGAGAAAAATCGGCGGGCAGAAAACGGCCGCGCATTCTGTTTTTTTTGGTGATGCGCAGACTGCTGACGAGGTTGCGCACGGCGGAGGGCGGCCTTCGGGCATTGACGCGGCCGCCGCCTCATACGGCGGAGTGCTTGAATTTTCAAAAGATTTCAAAAATCTGGCGAGGCCGAAAATCAGGCCAATCAAAATAGCGCCAATGCCTGCTGTGGAGTTCGTGCTCGTCAACACCTACAGCGTGGACCGCGCGCGTGGGAGCACGGCCGAACTTATTTCGGCGTTTGCAAAAGCAAATGGAATAAGCAAAAAGCCCGCCGAGATGAGCAAAAAGGAGAGGGAAAAGGTATTCGGGGCATACGCGCCGCTGCAGGTTTTCGCGCGCGAGGCGCTTGAGAAAGGCGAGTGGGGAATGCTAGGCCATCTGATGGACGAAAACCACAAGATGGTGTCGCAGATGGGCGTCAGCTCGCCCGGCATCGAGAAGGCGGTTGCGATATGCAAGTCTTTCGGCGCGCTCGGGGCAAAGCTTTCAGGCGCGGGCGGGCCTGGCGGCGTGGTGATTGCGCTTGTGGAAAAAGAGAGAATTCCTGCAGTGCTGGAGGCGCTGGAGGCCGGCGGGTTTGAGACTTATCAGTTCAGGCCGGCGGGCATGGGCGCGCACGTGAATGATGGAGAAGAAAAATTGGAGAAGAAGAGAAAAAAACTGCACAAGAAGGAGAGAAAAAAATTGTATAAGAGCAGAAGAATAAAACTGCACAAAAACAGGAGAATAAAACTGCGCAAGAATAGAAGAAAGTGACAACGCAATTCTTTTTACCTCAAGACAACGAGAGGTATGATGCCCGCCTCGAATTCGCGGAAGGCAATCTGCATGCAGGTCGTGTTGCCCGTGACCTCGAGAAGCGGCGGGGCCCCGAAAGAGAGCTGCAGTGAGCGCGCGCCGATAAGGCGGGCCATCTCGTATTTGCTTAATGTCGGAGTTTCCACAAAATCACCACAAAATTTTCAGGGTTTGGAATCCTTCGCCCGCCCTGACGGGGCCGGCGGAGGGGGGTTTGAGAGGAAGCCCGGATGGCGTGATTTTTCATCCGCTTTGCGGGTGTCCCCTAGAGTGTTAATGCTATTCTTTAGCTGCACAATCTCTTTAAGGATATCGGCCAGCAGCTGGCGCTCGGAGGGCAGGCCCTCGCCGGCGCTTGGCTGAAGGCGGCCATTGGCGTCAAATGTGCGGTCACCGCGCGCCTTCTCCTTCTCGACGCGGTCCATGATTTCGCGCACAAGCATCTCCTTTTTCGACACGCCGGGCAGCAGGCCTTCGGCCGCCTGCGGGTTGGTGCCCGCAGTGTCGATTACAAGGGTGGCAAGGCCCAGGAAACGCTCCACCACCGTGCGCCGGGTGTTGATGTTCTGGATGCGCTCATACGGGATGACGGCAGTTTCGCGGGTGAACACGCCCTGCCTTATGATGAATTCGCGGGGAGCCAGCTCGAAAGTGAATGACATGTATTCCATGTGGTGGTAGGCATAGAGGGGCACGGCCAGAAAGATGAGAACAAAAACCAGCAGAGTGCCGGAGAAAGACATGCCGCTAAGGCCGAATATCGGGGTGTTCGGCTGAAGAAGAAACAGAAGCACAGACGCGGTCATCCACAGGAAAAGAATTATGCCAAGGCCCGGCAGAAACCACACCAGCTTGACCCGCGGGTCCAGATGCCGGTGGCGTGGTTCCTCCATGATATCAGCCTTCTGAGAAATCCTCGTATTCGCGGTCGTTGAACGAGTACAGAATCGAGTACATGAACTGCTTGAGCCCGTCGTCCTCGGCCGAGAAGGCGCTCATGGAGCGGCGCTGGATGTCGACGATATACTGCTTTTCGTTGAATTTGAAAGCAACCCACGCCGACTTGTTTTTGCCTATAAGCACCTTGGCGGATTCGGAGCCGAGTGAGCGGAAAAGCGAGCAGAGCAGAATGGCGCGGTCGATGTCGTCGGCAGCTTTCAGGTGTGCCATGTCGGCGAAAGACACCCAGAACGAGACCGGCAGCTGCACGGTTTTCCACGAGAAGACGGCGTCCATGCTTTTCTCGACCGCCTGCATGAAATGCTCCTGATAGAGGAAGGGGTGGAACTGGTCCTGCACAGACATTTTCAGTTCTGTCACGGTGGCGTCCATGGGCCGCACAAGGGCGCGCAGGTCGGCGATTGACTTGGCCTCGCTGTCCTCGACAAATTTGCGGTAGCGCTCGATTATGAGATGATGCAAATCAAGCATGAGCCGCGCTTCGGCCAGTTGCTTGCGCAGGGCGGCAGCCTCTTCGGGGCTTACGGGCGGAGAGCCGGGAACGGCGGCAGAATTCTTTGAAAACGGGCTGCCGGGGAGCTTCATAAGCCAAAATTCGATTGGAGCATATAAAAACATGCCCTCGGCCGGCCGACGGGAGAGGGGAGAGAAAAAACGGCAAACTTCTGCGTTTCTGGCGCGTAAGCGCCAGCTAGACTCTTTCTTTTGGGGTGAAGCACTTTTCTTTCGGAGAAAGAAAAGGGCTCACGTGTAATCAGGGCAAATCAGGGAGCGGCCGCAGTTGATGATTGCGATGGCGTGGTTATTGGCCCGGTTGGAGTCCTCAGGCAGCCTCACGTCCCAGTCGGCGTCCACGATGATGGTCGCCATATG